>NZ_CP014282.1:1902500-2597500 GCF_001595725.1 Bacillus thuringiensis | reverse complement strand
TACGCTTCCCTTTTCATCGGATTCATTCTGTGTAATCGATTGTGTGCTTATTTGTTGTTGTTTTATGAGTTGTTGATGATAATGTCTCCAGATATAAATTATATTTAAGACAATAAAAAATGCAATTCGTTTTAACTGAACGCATTAAACGAATTGCATTGATATGATTACGAATAAGTTCTTAAAATTAGTTTGCTACAGCAATTGCTTCAATTTCAATTAATAAGTTATCTTTAATTAACTTAATCTTTTCATAATCTCTTTTAAATTAATTATCATTTTTTAGCCAACGTTTGAAAGCCGATTCGCTTATTTCTAAATTTGAACAAGTTGTAGCATTACATTTATTTTTCATATATTCTTCAAGGAAATTTTGTTTTCTTTGTTTAACGGCAGTTTGAGTTTGTTTTAATTTTCAATCTTGTAATTGATCTAAACTTAGACTTTCTTTCTGAAACACTTCATATTTTCTATGCAAATAAATATCTTTGTCTTTATAAATCCAATTTGAAAATAGTTGTATTGATTTTCTTTCTGTATAACACCATCTGCTGCTATAAATCCTAAAATATAAGCCATATTATTTGACCAAGTTTTAAAATAATCTTCTTTTATGTCATACTTTCTCTTCCAGCTCCCTATAGCGCGCCTTGGAACGTTGTTGTCTGTTAGAACCATACGAATATACCTTGCAGAAACATTAGCAAGCATCGCGATTTCTGAAGTACTTTCCCCTTCTGCATACATATGAATGATTTCAGCTTTTGATAGTTTACATTTTGATTTCTTTTTTCGCTCTATGTGCACTTACATCCTCTCCTTCCTTTCTTTTATTAGAGACATATTTTCTTCTATAACACACAACGAAACGTATGTTCTTTGTTGCGTATAAGAAGGAATTTACTAAATAAAAACAATTTACAACATGTACTTAATATTTGTTTTAGCTGCCACTTTGCGATTTGTACTTTATAGATACGAATAATGAATTTGACGAATTTATGATGAAAGGTAAAATGATATAGTTTAAACTACAAATAGCTACAATAACCACATACGTAAATTGTTAATCGTAAAAAGGAGAACTGATGAATAAGAAATATACAAATCAAATTCATACTGATATGAGTTTTAAACCGAAAGATATTATAAGTTTAATGACGGATTACTTTAAAATGAAATCAAAGCTGCGTCCTATAAAGGATTTGCCTATCGTTTTATCAAATAAAGATAATGAATCGTTTGAGAGTGTTACATGGTTTGGCCATTCTGCTTCTCTTTTGAAAATAGAAGGTAAAAAACTATTATTAGACCCTATGTTTGGAGATGCCTCTTCCCCATTTCCTTTGTTTAATAGTAAACGCTATAGTGGTGCTTTTTCTTTAGAACGTGATGACCTTCAAGAAATTGATGCGATTATCATTTCTCATAATCACTATGATCATTTGAATTACAAAAGTATTATGCAGTTAAAAGATCGCGCAAAGCACTTTTATGTTCCAACTGGAGTTGCACAATATCTTATTAAATGGGGTGTTTCACCTAGTAAAATTAGTGAGCATAATTGGTGGGACGAAATTACGTTTGATAATATTAAGTTAGTATGTGCGCCTGCAAGGCATTTCTCTGGACGTGGTATGACAGATAGAGATTGTTCATTATGGTGTTCATGGCTTATTCTTGGTCAAAAGACTAAAATTTTCTTTAGTGGTGATAGCGGTTATGCCCCTCACTTTAAGGAAATTGGTGATAAATACGGTCCATTCGATCTTACATTAATGGAATGCGGACAATATGATCCGAGGTGGTCTGCTATTCATATGTTGCCTGAAGAAACGGTACAAGCCCATATTGATGTTAAAGGAGAATTACTTCTTCCGATTCATTGGGGTGCTTTTACGTTAGCATTACACGAATGGAGTGACCCGATAGAACGTGTTACACAAGAAGCCAACCGTTTAGGAGTGAAAATTACAACACCACAAATTGGCGAATCTATTACGTTAAAATCTACAGACTATCCTTTATCAGCTTGGTGGAAGGAAATTTAATTTTAAAACATAAAAAGAGCGAATCCTCTTATAAAGAATTCGCTCTTTTTTCTGTATTTAAACTTATTTTACTATATTGGATCTCCCACTATCTAATACTCTATTTGCTGGTACACTGGACATTTCAACCACTGTATTCATACTCTTATCAGTCAGTTCAATGAGTTCGTTTTCATGTTTTATTTTATTTAAATCCCACACCATCCCATGAAATTCATTATGTTGACCACTTACCTGTATAACGCTTTTTGTTTTATTTGAAGGCTGTATTTGAAGGTTTGTAAATTGATTCCCACTAATTTCATTTGGCGTAGTTACTTGACTATCCATATAAATCATATTTACACAGTCTTCTAAAGAAAAGTTCATAAAACGATTGGCATTTATCCAAGCTTGTCCGGTGCTCGGTTTTTTCGCTACTAATTTCAGTCCAGTTTCCATTCCTACAACTTTAATATTTTCGAAGTTAACAAACGAAATTTCATTTTCTTTTCCAGCAGAGTATAAAGAAATTCCGGTACCTTTATTCGTTTCCGTCCAATTGATAATATTTATATCTTTTATTTGTGTTTTGTTCCAAGTGTTATAATATTTATTTTTACCGTCTAAATAAATAACTTCAGAGTTAAATTTAGGATCGTCAATAGCTATATACGCTCCTTCAATGGATGCGTTTTTCTCTAGTTCTAAAACTCTAAAGTTTCCCTCAACTACAAATTGGGATCCATAACCAAATAATAATTTCACACCTTTTTTAACAATGATTGGTGACGTGATTTTATACTTTTTATCATCAAGCAATACAGTTTTAATTTTACTAGACTCTGCTTTATTAATAGCAGATTGTATTTTTATTGAATCATTTTCCCCTTTAAAGTTTTCTACATACAAGTTAGTACTTTTAGCTGCATAATCTTTTTTGGTGTATTGATAAAAAGCAAAAATAATTAAAACTATACCAATGAGTAAAACAATTATTTTCTTCATCGTACTCACCCCATATCGATTAATCTATGGCTTTTATATTTAGGTTATTATTATTTTGCTTTGTATTTCAGATTACCATTGCTGCTTTGTCTATGATTGAATTATATTATGTAGGATTTAGTAAACTGTTTGCTATACTAATACATCATTCTTATAATGTATTAATTTATGATTTCATAAAACAAAAGTCTGCTTGTACATAATGTAATCACTTCCTCTATCCCTAATAAGCTCTTACTGGTGATATAAGATGTACTGCTGCAGATTGCTCTCCTGCTTCAATCAATATCGGTCTCATAGAACCGCCAAAGCTTAAAGTAATCGTTTCTTCTTTTATTGCTCTTAAAGCATCAACCATAAAACGCCCATCGAAAGATATATTTAATTGTTTTTCACCTTGAATCGCATCTATCTGTTGCGTTTCGGATATTTGCCCAATTTGAGAAGCGTTTGAAGAAATTTTAATTGTAGATTCGTTTATGATTTCTAAGTTAACATTGTTATTGGCCCATTCACTTGCTAATAAACTTGATCGATCTACACCTTGTAATATCTTTTTTCTATCTATGTTAATAATCGTTTTAAAGTCATTTGGAATAAGGTTAGAAATATTAGGATATTTCCCTTCAATTAGTCTTGAATATAATGTAGTTGTTCCGAGCGTAAATATAATATGACTCTCTGAAAGGTAGATATATACGAATTCCGAATTGCCGTTCATTAATTTTAGAAGTTCACTAATGGTTGAGCTTGGTACAATACAATTTGCTTTTACATCTGAGGAAAGCAATGTTTCGCGTATAGCTAGTCTATGTGAGTCAGTTGCAGCACAAATGAACTTATTATTAGATAACTCTATATGCACCCCAGTAAGAACAGGTCTAGATTCATTTTTTGCTACTGCAAAGACTGTTTGTTTAAATACTTCAATCAATTGCTCTGTCTCTACTTTGATTTCTGAATGATTATCTATAAGCGGTACATTCGGAAACTCATCTGCAGGAAATCCATTTAAACTTAATGTGATTTCTTCTGATTGTATCTTAATAATTTGCTCATTCTTACTTTTTATTTCTATATCACTTGGCATTTTCTTTATTATTTCAATGAAATACTTTGCAGGTACAACAATAGTTCCTGCCTTTAAAATAGTTGCAATTTTTTCGTCTTCAATTGAAACAGGAATGAATTTTTTAATAAAAATATTCGAGTTACTTGCAATTAAAGTAATTCCAGATTGATCTGCAGTTATTTTTATACCAGATAATATAGGAATTAAAGATTTTGTTGATATTGCTTTGTTGACTTCTGAAAGTGATTGAGTGAATTGTTTGTGATTAACGATAAACTCCATGTTTTCCCCGCCTTACATAAGATAATATTTTTATGAAGATTGATGAACGATTGTTCCGTTAAAAAAATAAGGTACTGTTTCTTTCTTTTGTAATAAATCTAGTAAATGTTCTGGTATGCGTAAATATGGAGCTGCTATATGTAATTCCATCCAAGTAATCTCTTCGATTTCTTTTGGCCTTGATATATATGTCTCTCCGCCGATTATTTCGCCTAGAAAATTAAAGAAAATTGCATGATGATCTCTTTCCTCAAAAAAGGCTTCGCTGATAGAACAAATCCCGTTTACATTTATATGTAACCCTGTTTCTTCTTTTACTTCTCGAATTACTGCTTCTTCTAATGTTTCTCCTAGTTTAACTGCGCCACCTGGTAATGTATAATAAGAACCATTTTCCCCTTTGTTTTTTACCATTAAGATCTTTTCATTAGTTTTATCGTACAAAATCGCGTATGTAACATTAACTTTTTTCATATGTACCTCCTCTATTTTAAATAAAAGGAATTTTCTGTCTTCTATTCATTCTACCATTAACTCCTTTTAATATATATAAGTTAGTTAAGTCTTGCCTTTACCACTATTGTTGGAGTTAATAAGAATAGGCTACTGATATAAAAAAAGAACGTACCTTAGGAAGATTATCCAAAGTACGTTCTTGCAGTTTTAGTATAAAAATTGATTCAATTAATACTGAAATTAATATTAACCTCGCCCTTATTGCATTTGTATTTCAAATACTAACGTTAACAAATTCTATATACTTTTTAACCGTTTTTCTAAATAATAATGATTATGTCCTTTCGGATGATCTTCACTTACTCCAATTACTTTATATCCATGTTTCTTATAAAAATCAGGAGCTTGGAAACTAAAAGTATCTAAATTAATTAACCTACACCCTTTTTCAATTGCAAATTCTTCAATAAGTTTTATTAACTTGCTTCCGTAGCCTTCATGCCTATATTCTTCAGAAACCCATAGAAAGTCAACGTGTACATGGTGCCAAAAAATTATTGCTGTTACCCCACCTACGATTTCTTCTTTTTCATTTCTTACTATGAAACTAACCTTCTCTGAAGGGGTTTTTTCTTCATCTGCAAGATATTTTTGATTGTATTCAATCACTTTCTCTCTTATGTAATCACTATCTTCTTGTACCCACTGCTGTACTATTTTCATTTTAAGTGTCACACTCCTTTTACGATAGCTATTCAACTTCATAATTCTAATGTCCTGTCTAAATAATAGTCGTAGATGACTAATACAATTGTTTCATTTCACTAAAATAAAAAAGCCCTACTACATTTCATCTGTAATAAGACTTATATACGTTGTGTAGAATCCAATTAATCTCAATGAATGTAATTGCTCAAAAAAATATTAAAATTGTTCAATTCTTTTTTATGAAAACTTCCGTTATTTCAACACCTTAGGAGAATAGTCCAATTGTATCACTGTGAAAAAGAATGAACATTCCTAAACCAATTAGAACAATTGGAACAATAATATAACAGTTTTTCTCAAGTACTTTAGCTAGTATAGGAGCTTTTAGCAATTTGTAGCTAATAAAACACCATATCGCTATCATGAAAAAAAAGATAACTAATGTAACGATATTTGTTTCAAGAGTTTGACTAGCAAACATTGGTATATAAATCGAAATATTGTCAGCTCCATTAGCTAATGTAATTGAAGCTACTTTAAATAATGAACCAGTAACGTTATCGATAACTTCATTACTTTTATAAGAACGAAGTGACAACAGTCCTTTAACCCCCATATAAATTGGCACGAATCCTAATAACCCAATCCACGAAACAGGAATGAAAAAAGAGCTTAAAGACCCAACGATACTTAGAAAAACAATCATACTAAACCCAAAATATTGTCCAATAACAATATAAAGTTTTTTTCTCATAACTTTTTCGCGGACAGCTCTACCTTCTTTCCTAATTACTTCTGTTCTTACTTGTGAAAATAAAACAAGCAGTATAAAAATGTCATCAATATTTGTTGTAGCGAATGCCACAACAGAAGAAATTATGGTTGTAATCAATATAAGCCAACTACTTTCATTGTAAACTTATAAGAAAATAATGGTCTATGAATGAAGTGCACGTTCCATCACAAAGTTGGTTAACTGTAATTTTCTAAATGTTTTTTAACAACATGTTAGTTCCTTTATAAAACAATATGAATATTCTACGTATCTGCTACTTAGTTCATTAAGAAATAAACAACTTTATTGCTTCTCAAATCATTTCATTTTAAATTAAATAACTCTATTCTCTCTACACAAAAAAAGAGACCTATATTAGGACTCTTTTTAGTATTAAGCTACTTTCCGATGTAAATGTTTTAGTTCCTTTTTCTTTTCTACATTTGGTGGACGAATTAATATTGAAATAATAAAGGAAATAACACTTAAAACACCGATTATAATGAAAGTTGGTTGAAATCCCCCGAGTATCGCTCCAATAAATGATCCTGCAAGCGCACCAAATCCGAAACCTTGGTAGACAATCCCATAATTTGTACTATGGTTTTTTAATCCAAAGAAATCTCCGACAATAGCTGGGAATATAGTTATATTACCGCCGAAGCAAAAGGCGACACTTGCTACACAAGCAAAATAGATTCCGTAATTTAGCGGAATAAAACTTAAAGTAAAGACTGACAAACCTATAATAATAAACGTTGCAGAGACAATTTTCATGCGGCCGATTTTATCTGATAACGTCCCAAGAATGATTCTACCTACTGTATTAAAGATTGCAATCATAGCAACGGCGTTTGCAGCGGTTGCTGCGCTAAGTCCAACGAGTTGTACGCCGATATCTTTTACCATACTTATTAAATACAAACCACCCATACACGAGGTGAATAACATAAAAAATAGGAGATATACTTGTTTCGTTCGCATCATTTCACGCGGAGTATAGTCATTGTGTAATGTTTCAGTTACAGCATTACTTACAATTGCCTCACGTAAGAAGAACGATCCGATTAATACTAAAAGTAACACGATAATACCCCAATATAAGAATGCTTGTGATACACCAAGGTTATCGATAAGATTTCCGTTTATATACCTAAAGATTAAGCTGCCCATTCCATATGCTGATACAGATATACCTGAAATAAGCCCTTTCCGATTTGGAAACCATTTAATTAAATTAGATAGTGATGTAATATAAGCCGTTCCATCCGCATAACCAACAACGACACCAGCTAATAAATATAATAGTGGTAAGGAAGAAACTTGTGAACTAAGTATTAAGCCGAGTCCTAAAACAATTCCTGCAGTAGCAATAAGTTTCCGAAGTCCTAATTTTTTCTGCAATTTTGCTGCAAATAAAGTTGAGAATGATAAAGAAAAACTTGTTATGGAGAAAGTTATCGCTACTGAATTAAGATTCCATCCAAACTTACTTACAAGGGGTTGATTAAATAAACTCCATGTATAAATTGTTCCAAGGCCAATTTGAACAATGATTGTACCTAGAACAATTAGTAACGGATTTATAGAAGTTTGTTTCATACTAACTGTCCCCTTCTTTTATCTTGACATGAATTTTCACAGTTAGTATATCCATCATAAATTGTAAGATACTGTACGGAAAATGGTAATTAAGTTCATATACACAAAAAGACACTTCATAAAGAAGTGCCTTTTTGCAGGTTATATCGAATGTTTCTAAAGAAAGCTTTGTTAAGATAAGACATTTTCAAATGCTTATGTATATATGTTATCAAATAATTTATTATATGTGATGGGACTTAAGACGTATTTTTCATTCATCATATAGTCGGATGAAAAATTAATATTCGATTTCATCAAAATCCTTCGGCTGCGGTACAGTTTGCATATTTGCTGCATCTTTAGGATCGCTGTAAATTGCATTTTGCTCTGTATTTACATCTTTTATATTTTGTTTTTTATTTTTGCTCACTTTATCTTTCACTTTCAATCACTCCTTTTTGTTATAGGATTAATTATGCCCTATTACCGCTACTAAATGTATCAGTGACTAAATTGCTAAATTCACGTAAATAATATAAGTAATTATCACCGCCGTAGTTATATCTTTTGTTATACATTTTTGCAACAACTACATTATATTCAGGTATTACTAAAATAGTCGGTCCAGTAATCCCTAATATTTGATACGACCCTTTTGGAATACGTTCACCAAGCTCACTTAATTGTGCAGGTTCATTTTGGACGAACCAAAACACCCCATTTTGTGGTAGCTCTTTGTTTATAAATGTTGGACTCTGCAAACTCGTAGCGATTTTTATAACTTCTTTTGGAACAATTTGTTTACCGTTTATCACACCTTGATTTAAATGAAGATTACCCCAATAAGCAAATTCTCTAGCTGAGACAAACAGATTTTTTTCAGTACCGTCATCTACTGTACCAATTTCACTAATTGCGTCTTCATTTGGATTATTAACAACGTCAACTAAATTTTCATCTCGCTGAACTCTCCAACCTGTTTCTTGAAAATTAGCAGGTTTAAACACACGCTCCTTTAACAATTCAGGAACACTTTTGTTATATAGCTGGTAAATAAGACGTGTCATCATTCTTACATTAATATCTCTATATGCCCATGATTGTCCCGGTTCAAATTCACGAAAAATTGTCCCGTCATTCGTTTCTTCTAATCCGTGCGAATGTGTTACTAAATGTCTTATCGTTGTTTTACCAAGCAATGCAGAATCAAAGTCTTTAAAATACTTTGTCGCTTCATCATCAATAGAGTTTATTTTCCCCTCGTAAAGTGCGTATGCTACCATTAAACCTAAATAACTTTTTCTCGCAGAAGCAACGTTGAATTGTGATGACGCGGTTACTTTTTTACTTGTAGAGATATTTGAGTGGTAACCACTATAATGCTCTAGTACGATTTTATTATTTTTTATAATACAAAGTGCTGTAGCAGAACTATGATTTTTTTCTTTAATATTTTCTACCCAAGAAATCAACTTATCGTATGTATACAAATAAATCCCCCTTAATACGTTCGAAAATTACAGCATGAAAGAAAAGTATAAACAATGTTTACACCTTTCTTTCATATAAAATATTAATGATGTAATATATTTAAATAATCCACCAGTTCCAGCAATTAAAGCAACCAAAACAACCAGCGCAACCTACGCAACGTCCACCACAGCCACCACATCTACCGCCGCCACAACCGCCACAGCGTCCACCACAACCTCCGCATCCTCCGCATCCTCCGCAACGACGTGCATCGTCTTGAATGTAATAGTATGGATATTGACTTTGTTGTTGATCCCAATACACAACATTACCAGTTTGATAATCATTAAGGTTTAATGTTTGTAGTTCATGTTGAAATTGATTCATTACGAACCCCTCCATTTATAAATTTAAATTCCGCCCAAACGTTAAAGTTTATATATTTTTGTAAACAAGATTGAAACAAGGCTATAGACTAAATACGTACATCAACAAAATATGAACTTACACTAGGTGATGTACCTTGTTTTTGAGCCTATTTTCTTTATATTCATTCGATGGACGTATTTACTATAAATAAAGTGATTTAAAAATTACTAATCCAACAATTTAGTAGTTCATCACTTAACTTTCTTTCAAGTAATTCCTTCACTAAAGGCATTGGCATGATTTCATAATCATTTAAGGATTCTTTATTATAATCTATCCAGTGAAATGCTAAATGAGACTCGCTAGATTTCGGTGGTAAGTCCGTATGTAAATCTTGTGACTCTACTTCAAAAATGTGGTTAATTTCATGATGAAGCACTTCTTTATCTTGCCATTGATTTTCTATGACTCCTAAAAATTGTTGTATACTACAGTTTACTCCAAGTTCTTCTCTTAACTCTCTTATTAATGCATTCTCTGCTGATTCTCCAATCTCAACATGGCCACCAGGTAAAAAATAATGATGGCCAATATATTCAGCAACTAATAATTTTTCATCTTTTATCATGACTGCTCGTACAATATGATGAAATTTACTTTTCAATTGATATTCCTCCTAATTATTCAATGTATAGTTGCTCAAAATAGTCATTTAGTATTGGTATAATATAAATCATAGGTGTTTCATACGGATGAATATCATTAATAACTTCAAGAGCATCTTTTACAAGTTCTCGTTTACACTTTATTTCAACTTTACATTCTTGCCCTTCGCATATTCGACCAATTTCTCCATTAAAAGGAGATGCCTCGTCTAAAGGTCTCCAATATCCTTTCACTGAACTATAGGAAAAACAATGGTCATATTCGCCCGTTTTACATGCTCCAATTTTATTTAATTCATCCCTTAATGTTTCAATATATTCTTCAGGAATGAACACTTCAATTTTCACTTCAGTAAATTGCATATTTCATTTCACGCCTTTACTTCCTAATAGTTAAACGAATAAACGATATACTTGCTCGCCATCATACTCCTGTTCTAATGATTTGAAACTGTATCGTTCATATAGTTTCTTTGCAGAGATATTATCTTTATGTACGGTTAATCTAATTTCTTTACACGCCTTAAACGTATTTTTTATTATATTAATACTTTCTTGTAAGGCTGCTTTTCCATAACCATTACCTTGCTGCGATTGATCAATAATAAATCCGTTAATCCAATACATATCCGATGTCTCTCTTACAACTGCATGTATTACAAAACCAACCATAAGGTCACCATCGTATATAGCGAATGGTATGTACTCTACATTGTCACCATCTGGTTTTATATATACTTTAGCAAGCGAAACTGCTACGGATGGAACAAATTTCAACTGATTTTCTTTAACTTGTAGCTTTAATGCTTCTTTCCAATTTTCTCTCGTAACAACCTTTAACTGGACATTCAATATTGTAAGCTCCTTTATCTAGAGGGATGTATTTTTATATTCAACGCATTGAAATAATTCCCTTTTTCGACAACAACTTATAACATGATTTTTATAAAATCTTGAATGAATTTTTGTTCATCTATTTCTAATGCTATATGGGCCCCTTCAGATATAGAGCTAGGGCGGAAATCAGCAAATGTTTGTCCTTTCGTATCTCCGTATGTATCTACATTTACTGTACGATGCACAAATTCAAAAAAACTTGGATTTACTAATCCACTTATTGCAACCACATCATGTAGCAAAGGTCCTTCGATAGATGGATTAAGTTTTTGGTATGCAGATAAATAGTAATCATACATTGGTTTCATTATCATATGAAATGGATTCTTTGTATTAGCTTGAATATAGCTAAATACATTTGGTGTTAACACAGCTTTGTTTGTTACATTTAAAGGGAATATTAATAAATTCTTTGCTTGATGGAAAACAATTTTACTTGCTATAGGATCTCCATACACATTTGCCTCTGCTAACGGCGTAACGTTTCCTACTTCTAAAAAAACACCACCCATGAAATATATTGCTTTTACATTTAGCATTAAATCATTCCATAAATTAAAAGCAATTGCTAACGAGGTAAATCTTCCTACAGCAACAATCGTTAAATCTTTTCCGTACTTTATAAGAATCGCAGCAATACTGCCAAAATTGTATAAAAGCAAGTATACATATGCAAAGTTTAAAATGGATAATGTTTTACAAGATATAAAAAGGAACTAGCGTATGCTAATTCCTTTTCTTAGGTAAATATTCTCAAATTTGATTATTTATCGTATCCTTCATAGATTTCATCATTTATTAGATTTTGTGTTTTTTTATCATCGGGTACAGGCTTCCACCAATTTCCCGTAATAAAAAGCATAGTTAATAGATTGTAACTATCACTAAAATAGCTTTCTCTCTTATTCTTCATCCAATCCCATCCACTATTTACCCACTTTTGATTATTGCTACTCGTTATACTTGCAGCAATAAACGGTGAAACAAATACAGCAGTTGAATAACTACCAATATTAGATCCATTTAATTGATAACCATCCACAATTTTAGAAGGATTTCCATTCGTTTTATTTTGAATCCACGAAGAAACTTTATCAGAAATGACTTTACTTCTTTTCTCGCCGTACATAGCATAGTCCATTACAATTCTCAATGGTACCCGACTAGCATTGTAATAATATGCATTTGTATATTCTGACTCATCTAAGAAGTCTTTAGGTGCGGGTTGTGGTGGGTTTTTTACAACGAAATCTGAAATAAGTCCTGTATTTGGAGAGTACTTATTACTAAATTGCGTATAAACATCGTACAAATTATTAATAACAGTAAGCCAAGTTTTATCACCTGTAAATTCATAAAATGCTCTAAGGTGTGACATCATCCAATCAGATGGTCTCGTATCAAGTGAACTTTTAGAATCCCAATCTCCTAAATTTAGTCGGTTATTATTTGTAACATTACTAGCTTTAATACCTTTTGTAATCATGTCTTGTGCTTCTTTCAAATAATTAACTGTTCCATTAGATCCCCACTGCTTATGAGCAAGAAGAAGAGAATACGCAATATCTAAATCCCCATCAGTAGCAGAATCAAAATGACCTTGTGCTTTTTTACTATCTGCGACAACCCATCCCATTAAATTAGGATTTTGAGAACTTTTAAAAGTTCTTGCTGTTTTAAATAAACCGTCATAGATTTTTTGAGCATTCGAATCATAACCAGCCATTAATACTGTAATTATCATCCCATACCCTTGACCTTCTGAAGTTCCAAGTGGCTTAAATCCATCCGCATCACCTGTAATCTCTCCTTTTACATAATAACCACCAGGTAAAGAAGATAAATCATTTTTCAAATATTTCTTTTTCCAATTATCGTAGTAGCTTCTTACAGAAGCATTTAAGCTTTCTTGTGTAATATGATTCGGTTTTATAACGCCTGCATAATTAACTTGCTGGGGAAATGGTTTCATTTCCTTTGCAGCAGCTACTTGTTGATTAACTATGGGAATAAAATTTTGTACTGAATTGTCCGTTACATTTGCTGCGAAACTAGAATTAGAAAAACTAGCTAGTCCGATTCCTATAATAGAAATACATGTGAAAATTTTTCTTTTTCCATTCATTATGTTGTCATCTCCTTTTAAAATGCTTACTACATAAAATGTAACATACAATATTTAACTGAAATACAAAATATTATATTTATCAACATAAGAAAGAAACTATATAAAAAAGTATTATAAAATCATTATTGAATTACATTATACGGATTGATTATTTGCTAAATTCCTATGTTTTTCTTTTCTTAATACTGGTATATGAGCAATCACAATTCCAAGTATAGTAATTCCTCCGCCAATTATTGAAACTAAAGTTGGCACTTCTCCTAACCATATCCAAGCAATGAAACACGCAGTTATTGGCGTTAAATATAGAGAACTTGTTGCTTCAGAAGCACCAGTACGAGATATAATATAGGCCAATGTAATATACGGGAGTACTGTTGGAAAGACACCTAAATATATAACGCTCAAGTTAACTTCAAGAGGGGCTGCTAGTATTTCTTGATAAACTCCGGGTAAGAAAATAAGCATACATACAGTACTAGACAAAATTGTATATATGGTAAATGGTAAGAAGCCATATTTTTTTAAGTAAGATGTTTGGAAAACGAAAAATAGACTTTCTGAAATCGCCGCTAATAATATAAATAATCCCCCGCTATTTAATTGAATAGCGTCGCCTTGGCTAAGTGAAATTAAGACAATTCCTGCAAAACTCATTACACCACCGATCCAGCCATTTAATTTCATTTTTTCATTCAAAAAAACAGAAGCAAGAATTGCCGTCACTATTGGAGTGACTGAAATAATTAAACTTGCAGATCCAGCATTTACTGTTTTTTCGCCGTAGTTTAATGCGATGTGATAAATAGTAAACCCTAAAGCACCAAATATAAAAAATGCTGGGATATCCTTTAAATCCGGTAGTCGTAGTTTGTATATAAATGAAAATAACAAAAGTATAAATGAGGCGATTAATAAACGTAGTAAAGTAAGGTGTTCAGGCGTATAAGATTCAAGCCCCATACGAATTGCTGGAAAAGCAGTTCCCCATATAAGAATTGTAAAAGCGTGAGCACATATAATGCGTAAATCCCATTTTTTATTATGCATGTTTTCTCTCCTTCCCTAAAAAACCAACCATTTTTAAATTACCAATTATTTCTTTTCATCATATTTAATAGTTGATACAATGTCTTCAACCAGTTATTTATCGGAAAAACCAACCACTTTGAATCTTTTAAATAAACGAGGGAGTTTTTTATATGACAACCGATAAAAAAGTGCCTAAATATTGGCAGATAATAAACTATATAAAAGAAAAAATTGAAAACGGAGAATGGCCAATTGGAAGTAAAATCCCTAGTCAGCGGCAGTTAGCAAAATTATTTCATGTAAATCGAAGTACTGTAATAACTGCGCTAGATGAACTTATGGCAGATGGTTTAATTCAAGGACAAATCGGAGCAGGAACAATTGTAACAAATAATACATGGTCATTATTAGCAACTAATCCCCCGCCCGATTGGAGTGAATATGTAAAGGCCGGTATTCATAAACCAAGTAAGTTAATGGTGCGAGAAATAAATGAAGCGGAAGCAAATAAAACGCTTATTCATCTTAGTAAAGGTGAACTTGCACCTCATCTTTTCCCGCTTGAAACTATGCAATCTATAATAAAAAACGTCAGTGAGGAATTAGATTATTTCGGATACGAAGAACAAAAAGGTTTTTATCCGTTACGTGAAGCAATAAGCAAATACGTAAAATCATTTGGAATACATGCATCACCGGGTTCTATATTAATAGTCTCTGGTGCACTCCAAGCATTACAATTAATATCAATTGGTCTTTTACATAGAAAATCAACTGTTTTACTTGAACAACCTTCTTACTTATATTCACTTCATGTTTTTCAATCAGCAAATATAAATTTATCCGGTATATCAATGGATAATCAAGGTATTTTACCTAACGACTTATTAAAACGAATTAAGTATAGTCAAAAAAATAATATTTTATATTCAATCCCTTGTTTTCAAAATCCAACGGGGATATTGATGTCCAAAGAGCGAAGAAAAGAAATATTAAAAATATGTGAAAAAGAGCAATTGCCTATCATCGAGGATGATATTTACCGAGAGTTATGGCTTGATAAATCACCACCAGCTCCTTTAAAGTCAATGGATAAACATGGACATGTATTATATATTGGTAGTCTCTCTAAAACACTTACCCCAGGACTTAGAATTGGATGGATAATCGGACCAGAACCTGTTATTGATAGATTGTCAGATATAAAAATGCAAACAGACTATGGATCCAGCTCTTTATCTCAAAGAGTAGCTGCTGAATGGATAAATGAAGGTTTTTATGAAGACCATGTAGCAAACGTAAGAATTCACCTGAAAGAACGAAGACAAATAATGATACGAGCTTTAAATAAGTATTGTGCAGATGTTGCATCGTGGGATATTCCTAGTGGTGGATTTTTTATATGGCTAAAGGTTGTGCATAACATTCCGATGAAAAAACTATTTTCAGAGGCACTATCAAAAGGAATTCTTTTAAACCCGGGACGTATTTATGAAGAAGAATCAGATCAGTACATTCGTTTATCATATGGATATGCTTCTCCAGAACAAATGACTTACGGGGTTAAATTGCTCAGTGAATTAATTCGAAAGTTAACGGCATAAAAAAATCCTCTTTTGTTTTTGGAGGATTTTTTTACGTATCTTATTTACCACAATTTCATTTCCTGCCCTAATAAAATAAGTTTTTCATAAGGATCTCCGTCAATATTTAATACTTGAGCAAATGCAGGTTCTGTTTTTAAACCTTGTTCCTTTAAGTGAATAACTTCTTCCCTTATATGGGGATGCTGCATTAATAACATGTGCTCCACTATCATATGTCTATATGCATTTTGATTACGCACTGGCTTAGGTTGAGCAAATAATTCAAATTCAAAACCTTCGAATTCAAAATTCACCTTTATCGATTCAGTACCTTTAATTTTTTTCTTTTTAATGTTGAACCCTCCATAAGAACCATATAAAGATCTCATTTCCTGCTCAAAAACATCAAAGTTATATACTTCCATTACAATATCTAAGTCAGATTGAGGAGTATCAATTCTTATCGGGATTGTCCCACAAAGAACGGGATTATATAAAGCTAAATCCTCCATGATGTTTAGGTTATTCAAAACATCATATATTTTTTGTTGCTTGTCATTGCCCGATTGTAAATATGTAATAGATGTAAACATAGAAGTCTCTCCTTCATTTAACGTAATAATCATCTCACTAAATTTAAGAAAACATTTCAATCATTGGATTTTGTTCTAGGAGTACCTTTATTTCAATATATTAAGCCGAACTAACTATATTTTTCAACTTTTCTCCTATACTGCAATACTATAAAAATAAAAAAGGAGGAATTATTATGAGCATTTTTAACATTCTTTTAACCATACACATCCTATTTGGAACAATATGCTTAATCACTGGTATTGTAGCGATGGTTGCCCAAAAGAAGAAAGGAAAACATACCGAATGGGGCGAAATATATCATGCATCCTATGTTGTCATTACCCTTACGGCAATAATATTATCCATTATCAACTGGGATAAAGTCGCATATTTATTTTATGTAGCAATCTTCTCTTATTCATTTGCGATTTATGGATACCTTGCACGAAAAAAACGTTGGAAAAATTGGCTCCATCACCACATCAGAGGTATGTTAGGTTCTTATATAGGTGCAGTCACCGCACTTTTAGTAAATGTCGGCATCCATATTCCTATTATAAATTTACTTCCGCCAATATGGTTTTGGTTTTTACCCACCTTAATTGGTATTCCCCTCGTAGCCAGTGTATCAAAAAAATATAAAAAGCGTAGTTGAAATTAATTACATTTTGATTACTTTCTGATTATTAGAATGAAAAATTATACTCTATGTATCACGAATGATATTATGAGTGCTCGCCCTATGAATATTTAAAATAAAATGCCGCCCAACAGGACGGCTCTTATATTTACTTTATAAACGTAACATATTCACCAGAAACCCATTGATTTCCACCAACATTATACCAACCATCTTTATATCCAAACGATTGATATTTTTCACCTTGATACACGTTTTTCACAATGCCGTAATTTGTTCCTGGGCCGGTACGAACACGCAATACATCAGCGATTATAGTAACTACACCTACACCATCGTTTGATGATTGTGAAGATGTTGGTACATTTCCTCCCGTATAACGAATATATGATGGATCGTTATAAATCCACTGATCGCCACCTAAATTTAACCAGCCATTTGATTTTCCAAATACTTTGTAGGACTCTCCTTTCCCTAATTGACGAATAACGCCGTATCCAGTACCAGGTCCTTTTCGTAAATTTACATTACTACCGTTAATATACGCAACCCCTACACTATCATTCGATGGAGGAGAAGTCACTACGTTTTGAGCACCTTTCCCAAAAGTATCCGTTCCATATCCTTTGTAGTTATATTGCAAATGCGGGCTATCCACGAATCCTTTCCAGTCACCGCCCCATTCAAAGCCAATTTGTTTAGCATAACGAATTGCTGATGCCCACGGTTCTTTATTATAGCCATTCCAATCTTCTGTACCATTCGACTGAATTGGAACAAAATCTAATGCCTGTCCTACTAAGTGATATGAGCGCATCGTTTGTGATGCTCCTTTACGAACATATTCACGTTGTTGCTCGACCGTACGGATTGTTTCATAAATTAACACTTCAATACCATTGTTAATGCAGTACTGATACCACTTAAAAGCTGCAGCTTTCGTATTATCCGCTAATTTATTCAGATTACTTACATTTCTATTGTGGTATTTCAATATGCAACATCTCCTTTTCTATTATCCTATGCAAAATTCATCTCATGGGTTGTACATATATCTAGAACGACACGAAGTACAAATACATAAGAAGCCAATTCATCTAAAAAGGTTTTCACTTCTAGCTTCAAACTTTGTAAACTGAAATGGAAGCAATAAAAAAACCACAACCTAAGTCTTCCAGTTGCGGTTTTTGGTATTTTCTTTTTATATGCTACCTGCCTTCTTGCATTGATAATCCTAGTATACAGGTTGTGTAAATTTTCCCTTTATGAATAACACTACTTATTCATGATTTTTCAAATCCAATATTGAATGTAAATGATCTGGATAATTAGTAAACATTCCATCGACTCCCCATGCAAGCAACTTTTTCATATCATTTTCATTATCTACTGTAAATGGATGAACTTCTAATCCGCTTTTCTTTATTTTCTTTACATAATCTGAATCAATATATTTGTAATTCATACCAAGACCTATGCAGTACATTTTATACTTTTCTATCTCTAATTTTGTTAATTGAACTACTTTTTTATAAGGTAATAATTGTACTATGGATATATTACTATTTAAGCTATGAATCTTTTGTAGACTTTCTTCACTAAACGATTGAATAATAACTTTATCATGTATTTCGTAGTGATTAATAATTTCTAATAATTTTTCTTCCATTCCTGGATATTCATCAGGTGATTTTGTTTCGATATAATAGTTCGCGTTATGCCCAAACGTTTCAAGAATTTCTGTTAATGTTGGGACTTTAACATTTTCAAATTCTTTCTTTGCTAAGTTCGGATATTTTCCATTGAAAAAAGAGCCAGCATTTAGTTGCTTTATTTCTTCTAATGTATGCTCTTTCACCAGCCCAGTACCATTCGTTGTACGGTTTAATGTTTCATCATGCATAGCCACTAAATGTCCATCTTTTGTCATTTGGAGATCAATTTCTATATAATCTCCATTCATTTGTTGTCCTAATTGATATGCTGCTATTGTATGTTCAGGTGCATACGCAGAAGCGCCTCTATGTGCGATATTTTTTATATGATTTGATTGGTTAATAGCCTTATTATACTTATATTCATTTGTTTTCTGAAAAACAAAGATACTTATTACTATAAAGGCACAAATTATTGTAACGAGATATATCTTTTTCATAACGATTTATAAGCTCCTATATAAAGACGATTTAACTTGAATGATTTACTTAATTAAATGTCGATTTTCGAATACAGTCATTTTGCCGATAGCTTGAAATCCCGATTTTTTATAAATATTGATTCCATCGGGTGAAGCTTGTAATACACAATACGTATTTTTAAATTTTTGTGCTTCTTGCAGAAGGAAATTGAACATAATAGATCCGAATCCTCGTCCTCTCATTTCTTCTTTCGTTGCTATGTCATAAATACCAATACTATCTTTTGAACATATCAATGAACCAACAGTTACGACTTCGCCTTCATAAAATCCTAAAAATAGTTTCATATTCTCACTGTTCCATAAATCAAGAGTAGAAATTTGATTATAGAATGCTTGTACATGTATACCTTCCTCTGATGTGCCAAATAGATTAGCTAACGTTTTTCCAAATTTTTTTATTAGTCCAGGTGATGATGCTTGTTGAATTGTAAAACTTACTGGCATGTTTATTGTTGGAGAAATTGTTTTTAAATCTGCTACCATCGCGATATTTTGCTCCGCTTCTTTTAAACCGATTTTAATTAACTCGCTTTTTATATCCCGCTCTTGCTCCTCATCCCATAACCAAACACTCATTGGAAATTTCTTTTGATTATAGTAGTCTACCTCCTTATATAATTTCTCTATCCCTACCGTTAAATTATTGTTTAGTAGAGTGATGATATTAAATGTATCGGCAGGTAATCCGCAATCAACAGCAATATAATCTTTCGTTTCTTTTATACTCGTTCCGGTCACAAATTGCGCAACATATGAAGTTTTATATGCAAAGTTATCTATTAGTAGTTGTTTATAATTCATCAATAGTTCTCCTTTTCATAAAAAGTAATACTCGAATTCTTCTATATTAAATATAACATATTAGAAATTTACCTTTTTCTATAAAAGTACCTCTTTAAATTGTGCTCTATAGTTTAAAATAATTAAAAATGATATAACGTTGTCGGAATGAAAAAAGTGGTATATAATAAATATTAACATTACTAGTAATTATTTTAGGTATTCCTAGAATAAAGGAGCGATACATATGAAAATTACTATTTATTTCGGAAGTCATGAAGATCAAGATGTTCGTACTATGGACTGTCATTTAGATGTAGAAGATACAGAAGAGATTGTTTCTGTATCATAATATAAATAGTTAGGGTAAATCCTATTCCCTACAGTGTTTAAGACACCTTTTATAAGGTGTCTTTTTTGTTATATTTTCATTAAAAACCCTTTACTTTATAGCGTTTTAATAGTAAAATATAAATATACGAACAAACGTTCTTTTTTATTTTAAACGTACATGAAGGGATGATTTTAACAATGGCTTCATTAAAGCGCAGAGGAAGAAAAAAGCAAGCACCTATTATTTCAAATACAGGCTTTATCGGCTCTGTCTTTATTGATACATTGGAGTTACAAAAGAAATCCTATTATTTCGCTCGTAAAAAACTTCAAATTGTTCATCACGTATTAGATGGTCTCTCTGGAGCAACAAGCGCTTTGTTTAAAGAACATAACATTTCAGCATACATGTCATGTGTGTATTTACATAAACAAAAGAAAATTGGCTTTGTTCTTTCAACGAAACCATTTGAACAAAGTGATGGCGTTGCTTATTTTGTAAATTATTTGATCGAAAAGAATTTTTACGGCGGCCATGACAAAGATGTAGAATATCAAGAAGTATTTAATACAGGTTTTATCGGTGTAGTATTCGCTGATTTATCTAGTATAGATCGCTTTAATTTCGAGTTTGAAATGGGTATGCTAACGAAATTAATGAAAGATATGATTATTCCGGTTAAAGAACTGTTTTTACGCCATAATGTACCGGCTTACATCTCCACTTCTCATTTAGAAGAACAAAACAAATTAGGTTTCGTTCTCTCTGTAAAGCCATATGACGAACGCGCTGAAGCAGATTTATATTTTGAGGCATATTTAAAAGAACGCGGGTTATTTATCGGTGATGAAGAAGATGAAATTGATAAAATTGTCATTAGAAAAACAGCTGAATTACGATAGATAAGCGCAGGATCATCATCCTGCGCTATTTCGATATTATTTAATTATGTTCAACACTATACCCTTTTGAATGAATTTCTAAATTTAACTTATTTGCTAAAATTTTATTCAAAATAAAAAATACAATCTGTTTTATGGGAAGCATTCTTGCTGTGGAATCGGGATTATAAATATAGATGAACGTGATTCAAATCAAAAAAAGGTACTCCTAAAAGTACCTTTTTTACTATTCTATATGTGCGAACGCTTTCAAAATTATTGGATATAAATTGACGTACGCATTGTATTAAATGGTGCATTTATAGATGTCTTTTGGTACTCAAAGGTTCCTTGTTGGTGTCCAGAAGCATCCCATTTATAATACCAGCCAACGATTGGTCTTCCCCCAATTATAGTGGAATCAATGCTTTTTACATTAGAACCATTCATTTTAGCAAATGGGTTTTGGCCATAGCCCATTTCTTTCGTTGTAATATATAAATATTTTCCCCCGTGGTTACGCGATGTGCTGAAGCTGTTCTGATTAATTGTTTCTACCCCGCCTAGCTCAGACTCTACTTGTACGACGTTTAGTGAAGTAAGTGGTGCTGCTGGTCCAGCTGAAGCTTCTGTTGCCATTCCTAATCCGACGAACGCTGTGATTGCTAACGATGAAATCCCTAGTGCTGCTTTTTTAAACATAAAAAACATCCCCTTCCATCTATTGTTTTCTCTTTCAGTGTCAATATAATCCTAATAATATTATATGTAAATAGATTGTAACTGTAGAAATAAAAGAAAGAAGATTCTGATTTATTGACATTAAAAAATATGACTTCAACTTTTTTCGTTAAAGATAGTCATCAATCTCTAACTACCTAATGATCTCAAATAAATGCTATTCAAGCCATTTTAAGAGGTACAAAAGACCTTATAGTATAAAGGTCTTTCCCGACACTATGAAAAAACCCGTGAATTATTCACGGGTTTTACTTTAATAACTAATTGCAATTGTACCTTCACCTGCATGAACCGCAAATGAAATTGGTAATGGATATAATTTGAAATCCATTTCAGGAAATGCTTGTCTAATATCTGCAATCCATTCTTCAGCTCCAGTTTTATCGTTAGCATGGAACATGTGAAGTACTTTTGGTAATTCTTTTTCAAGTTCATTTTTAATATATTCTCGACATTTTTGGATTTTACGAACTTTTTTTTCAAGTAAAAGCTCTCCACCTTTTACTTCTAATATTAAGTTCACACTTAATAAACTTCCAAGTAAAAATTGAACTCCTTTTACACGCCCACTTGCGTAAAGGCCTTTTAAACTTTTCGGGAATACGTGGAAAGGTCTTCTTTTTTCATCTACTAATGTTTTGTGTATATCTTGTAACGTCATACCATCATTGTATAACGATTTCGCTTTTCTAATTAGTTCATCCATTGGATAACTTGTTGTTTCACTGTCTAATACCGTCAACGGAAAACCTGCCATTTCTGCAGCTAACTTCATATTTTGATAGGTTCCACTTACTTTTCCGCTAATAGCAACTGCAAATCCCTCTTCATATTCTTCTTTGCATTTCGAAAATAACTCTACCATTTCCCCTATATTAGGCTGTGATGTAGTGACAGTTTTACCTTCGTTCAAAGCATTATAAACGCGCTCACGCACACCTTCTTCACAATCTTTGTACGACACACCATCAATAATAACTTCAATTGGGATAACAAAGTTATCTCCTTCTGTTTTAAAACTCGCAGTTGTACTATCAGTAATCCAAGCAACACGATTCATGTTGTTCCTCCCTTAATTCAATTCCTCTTTTCTGATTTTTCTATATATTTATGTTACGAAAAGAGAATATCCCTGTAATAGTAACAGGACTTTATTGTTTTGGCTATAGTAGATGCATATTAATTGTGACTATTTCTTGTCTATTTCACAAATAAAAAAGAAAATCAAGGAATTTGCTCGATTTTCTTCTTATCATATACTATTTAAAGGTTTCATTATCTAAAATTACAACATAATCATTCGTTAATCGGCCAGCTTCTTTAGTATAACTAACAAGCCTTTGTATATTATCACAGCAAATTTTTGCTCCCCATACGAGTAACGGTACACCAATAAAGTCGATATGGAACCTTCTAGAAAACAGCCCACCGAAAGTCATTGGTAAAGGTACGGTTGGTGATGTATTAGAAAAAATAATTTTTTCATGACTTTGATAATGTTTTTGCAAGATTTCTCCTAAATGCTTCATCGCAGGTACAACAACTTTTGATGCGCCGCATCCAATCGTATATACAGGATGACCATGTTCATCGATCCCATGAAAAATAATTTTTCCCATATCTTCTGTTTTCAATTTATTAAAGTAATCTACATTCAAAATTTCTTCTTTCGTTAATTTGCGATCCGTTGGTAGTTTATTTAAATGATACGCTGCAGCTAGTGAGGTAGTATGTGTTCCACCAAAATCTGTGTAAATGTATATCATATTATCATCCCTTGTTGTAAAAGTTCAATGTTAATTAGTATTACCGTTCACAGTGTCGTTAAACACAGGATGAATTTATTTTCAATGTCATTTATTAATAAATTCCAGATTACTACCATCATTTTTTTCTGACTTTCGAATATTGAATTTAGTAGATAGTTTTAAAAGTATTTTATAAATACAATATCCAAAAATAGAACCTAGAACATTACAGATCACATCATCAATATCAGTAATACGTCCCACTCCACTAAATAAAGACTGAATTAATTGTAACAATTCAATACTAGCTGATATAGAAAATCCTAATAAAATTGTATTTTTGAATTTCTTATATTTATCCCATAGGATTGGTGCTAAAAATCCTAAAGGCATTAATAATAAAATATTTCCGCCTACATTTCTTACAATTAGACCAATCATAAATAGGGCATCTCCATCATAAGCACTACCAATTTGATTGATGTCTTTAATAATTGATGCAAATGGTATTATATTGACCGAGCGATTCAAATTTTCAAGATTAGAAGGAAAACCGATTGGTAAAGGGAATAAAGTTACTGCAACAACCATGCAAATGTAGACCACGAATAAAAAACTTATTATTTCTTTCCACCAAATCACATGTTTTTTATTTTTGGTAACAATTAATATTCCACGTACAATTAAATAACAAATAACCCCTAAAATAATAAACAAACTACAGTTGATCATATACAAATTACTAACACATCCTTTCATATAAATTAATAGTTATAATTTACAACTATATAGTAATGTTTTTTAATTTAAAAATCCATATAATCATATGTAATTGTGCAGAATTACAAAAACCCTTTATTTACTAAATAAAGGGTTACTCATTAACTAAAATACTTTTCAAAACAGAAACAGTCATAAACCCGTTTAAATTGTTTTCGTATCTCTTCTTTTATATCCATATAATTAAAAAGCTCTTTCGATTTCTGTCAATAATTTTTCAGGCCCTGAACATTTATTTGAAACAATAACCAATGTAATGCCTAAGTCTGGATATACAGCCGAGCGAAAACTCACGCCTGGGTCATAACCCATAACATGGTATTTAAAAATGTTGTTTTCTTGTGTTTCAATCCATATTCCATATCCGTACGACTGTTTATCATTTACTTGAATGTGGGGAGTTAAAAGTAATTTTGTATATTCCTTTCCTAAAATTTCATTATTAAATAGGGCCGCCCAAAATTTCAGCATGTCTGGTGCAGTAACATATGCACCTCCATCAGCTCCTCCTTTTATCGGTATAGAGTAGGCGTTTGTTCTCCAATTTTGGTTGGTTTCGTCCTTTATATATCCTAGAGCTGTATGTCTTGGTAATCTATCTAACGAAAAATAGCCAGAATCATTCATGCCAATCGAATTAAAAATGTTCTTTTCTATATACTCCGTAAATTTAAGTCCCGTCTGTTCTTCTATTATTAATCCAAGTATGATAAAACCTGCATTGTTGTAGTGAAACTTAGTTCCAGGTGCAAACATCATATTACTTTTTTGGAATAATGGTAAAAAGTCTTTTAAGCTCTTTAATAGATACATAGGTGTTTGTTTCCAAAGATCTTCGAAGTTATCCATAATACTTTCATCAAAATAATCTGGTATACCAGCGCTATGCGTTAGTAGTTGATGTATTGTAATATCTTCATCGAAGTTTGAAAATTTTATCTCTAGACAATCTTTTAATTTTGTATGAAAAGAAATAAAACCTTTTTCAACAAGTTGACAGATGCCAATTGCAGTGAAAATTTTACATCCTGAGGCAATGCCAAATCTTGTTTGTATCGTATTGTTTATACATTCACTTTGGTTTGCGTAACCCAAAGCTTTTTCATAGACTAAGTCTTTTTCTTTTTGCACTAAAACTACCCCTGAGAAATTTATTTTCTTTTGTATTTCTTTTACAATTTTATCAATTTCATCTTTTGTTTTTATCACGACAACCACCCTTATCTTTCGGTATTGTTCTTTCCCCTTATTGATTTTTCCATATAAAGGGGAAAGAACCCTTTTATTAAATACGATAAATTGTTAATGAGAACACAAAGTTCATTTCGAATTTATCCCGCTATTTGTGGGCAGTAAGACCCCCATCTCAAAATTCAGCGAAAGCAAAGAAGTTAAGTGGGGACCCTGCTGCCCGTAAAAGCCCGATTGGTGAGGGCTGATAATCAGTGGGGGATGCCCCCCTGATTAAAGTTTCACTTTATTGATTCAGTAGAATACAACTTAGATTGTGATGGGAATAAAGTAAACACACACAAGACGACAGTAATAAATAACATAATCAATGAACCTACAATAATTACAGGTTGTATAGAAATGAACTGAGTCGCAACACCAGATAATATTGTAATAAAGATTGTTACTATCGCAATAACAAGTCCATATATACTCCCAATCCGTCCCATCATATGAACAGGGATATTATTTTGGTAAAATGTATAAAATCCTGTATTTGCATATGCCATTGAAAAAGATAAAATAAAGAATCCAATAGCAGCTATTAAAAATACATTTGAAAAAGCATAAATTAAATAACCAATCGCAATAAATAATGATCCTATTCCAATTAGAAATGAAGGTGCTAATTTCTTTGATAAAATTGTATTTGTTATGGCACCTAAAATAAATCCTGCACCAGCTATACTAACTAGAAAACCGTATTCACTATCTGTTAGTAGTAATACCTCTTTCGCAAACGATAGTTCAAGTGAATCAGTAGCAGTCGCTAATACGAACATACTTTGAAATAAGAAATACACACATACGACATACACATGTTTTCTACTAAAATTTATAACAGTGTTCCAATCTTTTATTAATACTGTAAGGGATAATGTATTACTAGTTGTATCCGAATCTTTTTTCTTATCAAGATTAGGTAAAAGTAATGTAATGAATCCTGATAAGAGAAATGCTATAGCATTTATATATATAGCAAACTCTAGTGTACTCGCAATTAATAAAATCCCTGCTATCGCCGGACCAATTAAAAATGCACCAGATCCTATTAAACTACGTAATGAGTTGAAACGTTGTCTTTGTTCTACCGGAATTAATTTCGTCATATACGTCATAGCAGTTGGCTCATAAATTGCACTGGCCATACTTATAAAGAATACAAATACATAAACAATCCAAAGTGACGGAAGTAAAGGTAAAATAGCGATAAATAACGCACGATATATATCGAGGTGAATCATTAATTTCCGTTTATTTAAACGATCAATCATACTCCCAGACCAAGCGTTTGTAAATAAAGTGGCTAATGGTTTTATTACATATAAAGCAGCAACAGCTAAGGCTGAGCCGCCCATATGATAGACAAGTACATTCAGTGCTATTAAGTAAATCCATGCCCCTAAATTCGCAATACCAACTCCGGACAATAGTAATAAAGGATATTTCCAATCTTTAAGTAAGTTTTTCATTTTTTGGCCCCCGCTTTCCAAATTGTTTTACAACAATAAAAAAATCCCACCCCCAAGACTTTTAATCTTAGGGACGAGATTTATCATCGCGGTGCCACCCTAGTTTGTTAATATGTCACCATATTAACCTTATCAGGTACTGCATTCTAACTCATGCTTATACCATAGCTCTATAACGGGAGCTCCCGTCACACCATCCCCTAATAATAGGTTCCGATGCGCTGCTCAGAGGCTTGGTTCAATAAAGAATTTTTACTCCTTTTCAGCTAAATGGAGCTCTCTGTGAAAAATTCATTTTATTTACTCTTCTCTTCACTGCATTTGATTTTTCCCATATTATCACAATTATTTTTAACTGTAAATAAAAAATAATCAGATATTTATATTTTCGTCATTTTTGCTTTACGACCAATTCGACATACGAAACGCATTAGCTTTTTATGAAGATAAGGAAATAAAGTAAAGAATACGTCCATCGTTTTTTTTAATGGCATTGGACAAATTACTAATTTATTTTTATGAATAGCTTTCAGTGCAATTTCAGCAAACTTGTCAGCTGAAATTGGCTTATTTGTTTTTAGTTGTTTTATAATTTGATTCTTATTCATATTAATTGCAATTGATTTTTCAAATATGGGTGTATCTACAAAAGTTGGACAAAGCACACTTACATTTACACCGTATTCTTCCGCCTCATAATGTAATGAAGTTGTTAAACCTACGATAGCATGTTTGGTTGTTGCATACGCGGTACAAAGGGGAGCTGGTCCTAAACCAGTTGCAGAAGCAGTATTAATGATATGACCAAATCCTTGTTTTTTCATGAATTGGTAAGCCAATTGTGTTCCGTAAATTACTCCTAATAAATTTATTTCAATAATATGTTTCCAATCACCCAAAGACATATCGTATACTTCTCCATACATAGCAATTCCTGCATTATTAAACATATAATCAATTCTACCAAACTCATTAACTATTTTTATAATAAGTTTTTCTACGGATTCAGCGTTAGTAACATCTAAATATTCGAACCTAGCTAGTTGATTATTATTTTTTATATTATTCACAAGGTTCTGGCCACAGACTTCATTAATATCAGCGATAATTACAAATATATCTTTATTTGCTAATTGAATGGCTAAAGCTTTACCAATACCAGAAGCGCCGCCAGTTATAATTGCGACTCTTTGCTCATCCATATAAATAACCTCCTGTTGTTTATACATATAATGAAAACGGACGAGTGTAAGAATTTGAACAATCGTTCTAATTCGCTTGTAACGCTACACATGTTTGTTTGTAATAGAGAGTAAAAAAATTGTAATGGTTTTATCAAATAAAGCTTCTAATTTCTCTGTTTCAATTGAATGAATGAATTGACATAAACCACCAAGCCATGAAGCTAATAAAAGACTGGAGTCCTCAACATTTTCTATATAAAATTCGCCACTTTGTATACCTTCATCCAAAATTTTATGATATGCCTTTAAAGGGATAGCAGCTAAACCATAAAGCTGTCTTACTGTAGAAGGATTCGTGCTCGGATCAGAGGCAAGCTCTTGCCCTGCCCTTAATAACGGCGTTTTGTAATTATAAAGTACAAATTTAGCCATTCCATATAATTTCCCAGTAGCATTTGCATACTGTTTTTCTACTATTTTCCATTTATCGTGCCAGTTTCTCATACTGTCTTTAGCTAAATAAACAAATAATTCTTCTTTATTTTTATAATGATAATATATATGTCCTTTACTATAACCAGAGGATTTCGCAATGTTATCAATTGAGGTCTTTGTATACCCTTTTAAGGAAAATAACTCTATCGCTTTCTCTGCTATTATTTCTTTGGCTAAATCGCTATCGTATCGTCTTTTATTCAATGTAGACTCCTTCTGTCGTTTAATATAAAAAAATTGAACAATCGTTCTAATTTCAATATATGTAAGTTTTTTTGTTTTAGTAACTGTTAAAAATCTTATTTATTATTTTCTTAAAAAATACGGTGCGTGAAATTACTCATAAATTTTTAAAAAAGAACCTATTGGATATAGGTTCTTCAACAAGTTTGAATTAATTCGTATTCGCCTCTGTTAACGGTTGTAACGGCGGTTCTAATTCTAGTTCTAGTGTATCTCCTTCTTGTAAATCTTGTCCTTTTTCAATACTTTGGCTCGTTACATAACCTGTACCAGAAGTTTTCAAATCTAATTTCAAAAGCTTAGAGAAATACATAACATCACGCATGGACCAACCTTTTACATTTGGCATTTGTGCGTTATTCCCTAATAAAAATATACGATCACCTTCACTCATTACCTCGCCAGACTGTGGATATTGTTTTATTATTTTTCCTTCTCCTAAAATTACCGGCTGTAGCTTCTCTTTTTCTACACTTTTCTCTGCTGTACCCATCGATTGATTTACATAATTTTGTACTTTTAATTGAGATTGTTTCGCTGCATCAGCTATTTGTTTTTCGGTATACGGTTTCACCTTTAAATATTCAAGGCTGTTTTTTATAACAGGTTTAAATATTTCAGCAAGAGGCTGAGCTCCATACTCATCTCCTTTTAACTTTGGCTGCTTAATAGCTAAGTATACGATTAACTCCGGATCATCAATTGGAGCCATTCCTAAAAAGGAGAAAATGTAATTCTCTTTCCCTTCCATATATCGGCCGTTTTCAGGATTCGGGATTTGTGCTGTTCCTGTCTTACCTCCAATTGGATAACCATCCACTTTATACATTGTACCAGTTCCTTTTGAAGATGTTATAACACGCTCCATTAAGCTTCTAACCTTGTCCGCTGTTTCTTTTTTTATCGGATTCCCAATTTCTTTCGGTTGATTTTCCATAATAACTTCTTTGTTTGTTGGATTTACAACTTTATCAACGATATATGGTTGCATTATTTTCCCGTCATTTGCTATAGCAGTAGCCGCTTGGATTAATTGAATCGGAGTTACTGTAGAACCTTGACCGAAAGAAGTTGTAACCTGTTGAATTTGTGTATTTAATAATAAAGTATTTTTACTTTCTCCAGGTAAATCTATCCCTGTTTTTTGATTGAAACCAAATTTATTCATATATTGCTTAAATTTATTTGGTTTCAGTAACTGATCTTCTAAAATAGAAAAAGCTACGTTTGATGACCTTTCAAAACCTTCATCAAATGTAATTGATCCCCATCCAAATCCACCATTATGGTCTTTTATATCAGAGGAACCAACGGAATATTTTCCAGATTGAAAATATTCTTTTCCGTTATATACACCTTCATTAATGGCAGCTGCTAACGTAAAAACTTTCATTGTTGAACCTGGTTCATATGCATTTGCAATCGGGTCATTTAAAAAGTATTCGATATCACCTACATTAGGATTGTAACTAGGTTTACTAGACATCGCTAAAACCTTTCCTGTTTTTGGATCAGCAATAATGCCAATTAACATAGAAGGATCATAATGTTCTTGCGCTTTGTTCATCGCTTCTTCTAAAAAACTATTAATTTGTTTATCAAGCGTTAAATATACGTTATTCCCATTTTTAGCTGGTTCTACTTTACCTATATCATTTGTAAGCGGAATTCCCCTTCGTGTACCCACATATTCTATATTCCCGTTTGTAGAGCTCAAATATTTATCCAAACTCTTTTCAAGCCCAAACTTCCCTTCCGTATTCCCTTTATCATCTGGTCTAGCAAAACCAAGTATATAGGATGCAAAGTCTTCATTCGGATACACTCTTGCTTTTTCCGACATAAAAGATACACCTGGTATTTTTAAATCATTAATTTTTTCCTTCTTTTCCCTAGATAAGTTCCGACCAATTTTCCCAATTTCAACTTGCGTACGCCCTTCATGAAAGTTTTTTAATACTTCTTCTTTATCAATTTCAAGCGCATTGGCTAATTGTTGTGCGGTTTCATCTTTATTTTTCACTTTATCTTTTCCTTTTAAATTCACAACAACTCGATACGTTGTAGAATCTTGTACTAACACCTTTCCGGTTTGATCATAGATAGTGCCACGATTCGCTTCTAAAACACCTTTTTTATTATGTTGTTCATTCGCGAGATCCTTTACATTCACATTATGCACGACTCCTACTGCCTGAATATAGAATATACGCAAAATCATAATAAGAAACAAAACAATAAAAGCAATCATCATATATCGAGCGCCTTTATTCGTTTGGAGTTTTTGCATACTTATCTCCTCTCTTTTGGAATGGATTCGTACGAAGATCCGTTTTAAAATTTGTAGTTTTTGTTTGCGATACTATATGTTTCGAAGTTTTCTTTTTAATTCCTTTAAAACAATGCAAAACTAACTGTTGTTATTTTGCGTCATTATTTTATATATTGTAAATATGGTGCGTGAAATTTCAGAATATTAATTAGTACAACTTGATTACAGAGCACTCTAAACTCTTTTCGTATTTCCTATAAAAAGTTCCCCTCTGGATGTCCAAAGGGGAACTTTTTATAGGAAAATTATGCGATATGGTTATATTTCGCTAAGAAAGGAATTCGTCTCGCTACTAATGCATACATTTTGAATACAAGTTTCGCTATTGGTTCAAACATACGTGTACTTTGCATTACTAAAGCGCTCGTAATAAGTGTTAAGAATGCTGCACCAAGTATATCTAAAGGATAATGAACACCTACGTACATACGTGATATACCGACTAGTACTGCCCATAATAGCGCGATATATTTCAGTTTTTCTCCTCTAAGAATAAATACGAAGGCGATTGAAAATACAAGTACAGAATGATCACTAACGAATGATGAATCTGCTGCGTGTGGTACTAATTGGTGTACATCATGTGATACGAACGGGCGCGGATGGTAATATACCGCGTGTATAAGAACATTTACTACTAATGCAATAATAACCGAAAGCGTCGTATATAAAACTGTATATTGTTTTCTAATTGCCTTCTCTTTCTTTCCATTATTAAACCATAAGATAAACATAAATAGAACGGCTACGTATGCAGCGCTATTTGTAATAGAAACCATTAACGTATCTAATAGTTTGGATGAATCAGCAAAATTATTAAACCACTGAAATACTGTGTAATTCATTAAACTCTCTCCTTACATACAAGTGTTCTTGATTTACACAGTATACAATACCATTATGAAAATGGACTTAAACTTTTTTCATCTAATTCTCATTTTACTATTACTCATATGACAATTATAAAACAAATTTTATACGCTATTTATGTATAAAACCGGTAAGCCTTTATAATAAGGCGGTTCGTATTTTTTTCATGTTTGAAATACATAACATATTCATTTAAATATACTAATTGTAAAATCATATTTTTTAATTCATTTGAAGTACAATATTTCCGAATTGTTCCCCATGTTCCATACGGCTTAGTGCTCGAATTGCTTCTTCTAACGAGTAAACCTTATCAATAATTGGTTTAATTTGATATTTTTCAATAAACTTTATCATCTCATTAAATTCCTCACGGCTACCCATGGATGTTCCCATAATATCAATTTGATTATAAAATAATGCGCGTAATGGTAATTCAATTGTATCTCCTGAGCTTGCACCAAAATTCACGATTCTTCCATTTGGTTTTAATACATCAAAATATTTCAAGAAAGTTGCCGGGCCTATACTATCTATTATTAAATCTACTTTTTCACCTTGTAAGCTCTCTTCCCAATTTCCGGTACTATTAAAAGAAATATCTGCACCATATTTTTCAGCATGTTCCCTTTTATTCTCTACCCTTGAGGTAACACTCACTTTAGCACCAATTGCTTTCGCGAATAACATGGCAAATGTAGCAACACCACCGCCTATTCCCGGAATTAAAACATGTTCACCGCACTTCAATCTACCCTTTGTAAAAAGTGCTCTATATGCAGTTAGTGCGGATAAAGATAAAACACCTGATTCTTCCCAAGTAAGATATGCCGGCTTTTCTACTACATTTTCAACCGGTACAATTACATATTCAGCAAACGTTCCACCTTTCGGTCCACCTAGCACTTCCGGTAACTCTGGTACTTTAGTAGCATGTTCCCATCCAATACTAGGATTAATAATAACTTCTGTATGTAGTGTAATATTTGAAACTCCTTCTCCTATTTCTGTAACAATTCCTGATCCATCTGACCCTATTACTAATGGTAGATCCATTTCTTTTCTATTATTTATAATAAATAAATCCCTATGATTTAATCCTGCAGCTTTTAACTTGACTTTTACTTCACCTGCATTAGGACTTATCTCAGGTAGAAATTTATATTCTAATCCCTCTAATCCTTTTTCATATTGATGTACAATAGCTTTCATTGCTTAATTCCCCCTTAATATTTCCAATGTACTAGAAATATCAAAATAAATAAAATAGTTTGCCTCCAATAATTAGAAATTATATATTTTGACATGAAAAAATCCCCCTCCCTATAAAAAGTATAGGAAGGGGTTTCAAAACTAGTTAGATAGGAATCTATAAATTCATTGAGTTCTAGCCAATTCTAATATTTTTCGAATAAACGGCGCTTTTGCCTTTGTATATGAAACACGATCAAAAGCATATGTAATAGCAAGCCTCTCTTTTAATTCTCTATATTCTTTACGTGCCCATTCATGGCTTATTAGAAAGTCACGAAATAAAATATTGTTTCTCCACTCATCACTATTATAAATATAAATATGCAAATGATGAGTACCCGCTCTCCATTTTCCCTTTCTAAAAAAACGCCAATTCGTTGCATCTTTTGGAACATACTCATATCCAATTTCCGATAGAACTTCAATCCAGTTTTCAGTAATTTGTAAGTCTGTTACGCCAATCATCATATCAATAAGAGGTTTAGCTCCTAATCCTTCTACTGCTGAGCTTCCTATATGTTCAACAGCAATTATTTCTTGTCCTAACAAGGAACAGAATTTCTCTTTTTCTTTTATATACTCTTCAACCCAGTCTTTTTGATATGCTTTAATAACAATTTGTTGATCCATTGTATTCACCTCTTTATAAGTGTTTATCATTATATTTATAAAAATTTATATTATTAGCATAGGATTTCCATAAAATATGTCGAATAGTGGAATGTACAACTTAATTATATTAAATGTGAGGTAATATATGAAAGAAAATTCCGTGGAAATTCAGTTAAATAATGTAACATTCCAATTAAAAGAATATCATAATTTTGATTGGCTTATTAAATTAGGGACCGTATTTGCAGTTTTTGACCAGCAAGACTCAGGTAATATAAGTTTTGGTGTAGAAAAAGATGGGCATAAGAAATTTATTAAATACGCAGGAGCACAAACAATTGCATTTGAAGGAACAACGGGTCACGCTATTAAAAGGCTAAAAAATTCAGTTACTATCTATGAAGATTTAAAGCATGAATCGCTCATAAGACTAATTGATCATTTTCCAGTTCAATCTGGATATGTATTAATTTTCAATTGGTTTGATGGTGAATGTCTTCATTCGCATTGGAGTTTCCCACCTCCTGAGAAATATAAAAATCCAAACTCTCCATTTTATAAATTTAGACATTTATCTGCTATAGAACGAATTCATTCCTTACATTCCATTTTTTCTTTCCATACTTATGTAGAAAAGAAAAACTATGTAGCAATAGATTTTTATGACGGTAGTATTCTATATAATTTTAATACAAACGAGACAAAAATTTGTGATATAGATTTATACAGTAAGAAACCTTACATAAATAAAATGGGCCGGCTATGGGGTTCCTCCCGTTTTATGTCACCAGAGGAATTTGAACTAAACGCTATAATTGATGAAAGAACAAATGTATTTAATATGGGAGCAATGGCTTTCTCACTTTTAGGCGGTGAAAAAGATCGTTCCTTTATAAAATGGGAAGCAAGTAAGGAATTATATGAGGTAGCGTATCGTGCTGTAAGTGACAATCGGGCAGAACGGTATGCATCAGTTATAGAATTCTACGAAGCGTGGTTAAAAGCGGCTAATACAGAAAATATATAACCTTAAATTATTAAAAGAAATATAGAGTTTATACTATACTTGTTTTGTTTTCTTTGCTATTGCAAACTTCAAAAAAGCTGCAAGTAGGAGGAGGAGCGGTATTCCCTGAATAAAGAGACATCCTCCAAAAAAATCAAGCGTAGTGCTATATGGAGAGTCTGTTGCCATCACACCTATAAATAAAGCCATTGGACTTGTGAGTAGATTTATTCTTAAACAGATCATTATCAATGATAGATTTTTAGCCTTAATTTTTGATGAACCAGACAAGAAAAATAAAAATATCGCAGTACCAAATATAAGAAACAGTGTTACATAAAAACTTACCATAATATCCCTCCATGAATATAATTGTACCATTAGCAAGTACAAATTTGAACAAATAGGATATTTATATAAGTCAGATATAGTGTCTCTTTATCAGTGGTAAGAAAAGAGTGGATCCCTACTCTCTCACAAGGAATCCACTCTTTCTATTTCTACAACTCTATTTATATACGTTCCTCTTTTTGTCCTTACGAGAACTGCCATCACTAGATCATTAACATAATTATCTTTAGCGGAAGTTAAAGGTTTTTATTTGTGTCCTCTAGTTTCCTAGCCGGACTATATTCTATTTTCAAGCCAATTTCTATCTCCCCATGAATAAAACTCAACGTTCTGTTTATACTACAACTACATCTAGAGACACATCACTGTTTAGAGCGGCTAGGTTTTGCTAGCTGCTCTTTTTTGTGTTTTACACAAATAAAATCAATAACTCAGCATATAATATCTATGTAGCTAGACTATTACCTCTGTATCGAGCAGTTAGGCTGGGCTAACTGCTCTTTTATTTATGACAAAATAAAACTTTTAAACAGAATTACTTTCGTATAACATTTTCAATCTCGCTTACACTATAACTGTAACTTTAAGTTACACATCTATTACTTATAGGGCCTCATTTTCTTTTGTGTAACAATTGGTTAGCTCATAAAGTTAACCAATTTGTTGCGTTCAATTTTATTTCTCAATACTTAATACCTGGAATTAATTCTAATTTATTGGTATTAAACTATTGACATTGATTTTCCTCATATACAATTTTTGAAAAGGCCTTTTCTCTCACATCAGACTCTTTTATTTATTAAAAAAAGATTATTTTATATAGATTACTATAAGCATCCATAAAGCCAAAGCACCAATGATAGCGAGTACTATACGTGTTGAAAGTATCCTTACTTCAAAGTCTGTTTTCTTGGAAGGTTCAGGATATGCAATTATATAAATTCCCTTTAATAATGCAAGCCATGCAATAACTGTTAGGAATCCCTTCCAGTTGAATACCCATACATTATGTAGAATTACAGTACCTAATCCTAGGAAAATTGATAGAAAACCATACATAATACCAAACCCTCTATCTTCAACCACTAATTTTTTCAAATCACGTAGCACCGATGGACGGACGAAAAGTATTCCTGATACGATAACCGTCATCCATCCCCAGAACAGCCCTAAAAAAGTACTAGTTTCCATTATTATTTCACTCCCCTCAATTATATTTATATTTCAGATATTCCTTCCTTTAGAAAAATTCCAGTACTTTTATATGTAGGTTAAAGTCTACTCTTTTTTTATACAAACATTCCGTATTCAATGCCCATACTTAATCACACCATTTCTCTAAAAAAATGAAGTTTTTATTAATTTTTCATGTTTAAATAAATTTCTTTTACATTGTGATACAAAGATTATCAACTTATAGAATTCCTCTTAAACGCTTCACTTATATAGATGTATTTTTAAAAGAAATAAGTTTCATTACTTACCCTTGCATTAACACAACAATTCATTTGTTAACTTTCAGAAAATATCAACTTGTATTACTGTATCTGCTATCGCGCTTAGCGTAGAAACTGTTACTTTTAACGAGATACTATCCCCCGCTTGGAATGTTGTTGAAATATTATTAGTTATATTAGAAGTCTGGGCACCAGTTAATGAAACTACAAGAGGTGTATCCACACCATTTTTTCGAATAGTCCAAGTATCAATATTTGTCCCTCCAGGGCCAACTCGAGCACGTACCGATAGTGATTTTATAACAGATTTTTGACTTAATCGGATAAATACTTCTGTATTTGAAACAGCCGCTGTTCCTGGTCTATAAAAACGAGTCCCTCCAGTTGGTAGACCCGACGGATCTGCCCAAATAATTGTAGTAGGCTGTAAAACTGTAGAAAAGCCCAAATTATTAGCGTTAGAATTTATAAGATTCGCTGAACTTAAAATCAATGTTCCAGCTGATTGTGATATATCCGCTGTAGTGCCTTGAATCGACGCTAAACGCAAACTTAATTGTGCTCCTATTCGATTTACTTCTGCCCCAATATAAGATCCTGCTCCAACTGAACTAGTAGTGGTTAAATTAACATCACGGCAATGAAAATTATGTGAATTTGTATTAACCAATATGGCTCTTTTATTCCCTAAACCGGCTGATTTTACTGTTATCGTTGTTGCTCTTACAGTACTTATACTTTCATCTGGAATTCCTGTTCCAAAAGAATGAATTCCATAAACATTTGAAGTCCCACTTGTTGATGCTGTAGAATTATCCACAGTTATAACTGCTGTTCTTAATCTAGAAGTTTGTGATGTTGTTCCAGGAAAAGCAATCCCTGTTAAATCCACATGGATAGAAGAGGTTCCTAATACCGTAATATCTTCTACTCTTGTATTTTCTCCCATTGTGAGTACAGTAGTATTTGATGTTGCATTCTGTTGACGAATTATTACTGTCCATAGACTAATTCCTCGTAATGAATTTCCATTAGGGATAACTACCTTTTCGTCATAAATTCCAGGAAACACAAAAATTGTAATCCCTGTAGCTCCTGTAGTATTAATCGCTGTAATCGCACCATTAATTGTTTTAAAAGGGTTCCCTCCAATAAATGCTGTTGAATCATTTCCTGATTTCATGACCACCGCTGTATTTGTTCTTGATATTAGCAGCTCTTGTAAACTCATTTACTGTTATTTCCCCTTTCATCCTTTATTTCGTTTTTTGCCTATTAATATCTTATGAGCCGGGAAACAAATTAGATGCAAATAAAATTTTCATATTAGACCTCGCCTAACAGCATAACAGTTAAATAATTATGAGCTTGCTTTCTACTAGTCACTTTCTTTCTATTATCCGTTATTTTATAAAAGAGGATTTTCTTAGGAAGTACGCTCAAATGTTGAGCGCACTCCTGTATTGTTTTAGTACATATTAGCCATTTAGATTTCCCTTATAAATGGCATACTCCTTTAACTCCATTGCTCAACTTCCCCAAAATAACGTTTTCATTTAAATCCATCTTTTTTGACCGTAGCTTTACTAATATTGTTGCGCTAATGAAACACTTGTACAGATATTAAAAAGAATATCTTAGAGCACATATAAACATGTACTCTTTTTTCTTGTTATAAAATAAAGATTTTTGTATAAAACTACACCTATCTAAGAAACATACATACAATATGATGTGAACCTTTTTTCAAAAAAAAGACTTGGTTATAAAGCACCTTCCTCCCAAAGCGCTCTTTTTATTTGTAAATAAACATTTTGCTCAAATATACTCAAGACATATGTATTTACTAGGATAAGCATTATACTAGAGCAAGAATTATTTTATCCATGTTTATAAGGAGGGGTTTTTATTAAGACAACTTTAATTTCCCATTTTTACAATGAAGAGTATCTACTCCCATGGTGGCTAATGCACCACACAAAACTATTTGATCACGGTATTCTTATTAATCGAGGCTCTACTGATCGTTCAGTAGAAATATGTAAATTATTTGCGCCTCATTGGGAAATCCGAGATTCAAAAGTATTAGAGTTTGATGCTATATTAGTTGATAAAGAGATAATGGAAATAGAAAAGAAATTAAGGGTGGAAAATGGTTTTAAATACTACTGAATTTCTTTGCTGTTTTGATAAGGAAGCCTTTTTCTCATCTCTCGTCACTTTAAGGAAAAACATGTATGCTATTAGGACTATTCTGATGGTAGATGACCCTACTCATGGTTATTCCAATCCGAGATACGGAATTCCCCTTGTCAAACAGCGTTATCATGGGAGAATACTCGATCCTACTCCACCTGCCCCTTACTACGGAGGTAGACTAATCCACAATTATTCGCATGGTAACTATATAGCCGGAAGGCATTGGTCAAATCATTCATTTATCGTTTACATGTACCCTGCTTTCGTTTTAAAATTCTTTTACAGTCCATGGAACACAGCTATGAAAAATCGAAAATTACAAATTGGCCCAACCCTTTCTAAACATAGCATACAGAAGGCTTAGTACGCATCACCTATTACACTAGCTGAATTAGAAACAAATATAAAATTCTTTGCAAGTACAACTGTTGACCTTCGATTAATCCCAGAATATCAAGTTTTATTCCCAGATTTATGTTTCCCTAACCATTAATACATCTAAAAAGAACATTTTGGAACTCCCTATGCAACCCTTGCTTTTGAGTGAGAACCAACTCTTATTAAAATAGCGTTTTTGTTAAAATTTCACTTCAATCTTATTCATTTATGGTATAATCTGTATTATTTATTTTTTCCAAGAAAGGCTAAAGTAATGAGGAAATACTTTGGAATCACTTCATTTTTATTAACTTTAATCGTATTTTTTGGTTTATTATCAATGCTTTCAAACATTTATATACTCTTTTTAATACCTGTCTCAATTGTTTTAGCTGTTTTTGCTCCAAAAGGCTCATCACAAAAAAGTCGCTATAGCTAGTTTAATAATTTCCTGTATTATTTACGCTCTCATATTCGGCTTACTTTTTATAATTAGTTGGGGATTAGCAGAATCAAAACTAAACTAATCCCTTTCTACCAATTAAAGATTTCATTAAACCCTTTCATCTTTTAACTGGACAAGCATATGTTATTGGATGGGGGAATCCACTCATAAAAAATCTACCTTTCTTGTCAAAGAGCATGTATATACGTGCTCTTTTTGAATGCATTTAAAGACTTCACATTCATTAGAAATGTACATACAATAATCATGATCATCTTATTATTAATCATTTAAACATCTTGGTCATGGAGCGCCTTTCTCCCAAGGCGCTCTTTAATTTTTAAATAAGGATTTTGTTAACGAACTAAATAAAATTTAATACTTTCCCTAATACTAATCAAAATACAATCTGCTTCTTACCCAGGTTGTATCAAATCAAACAGTTATTTGCAATAACTGTTCGATTTTAATTTTTGTTACATAAACTTGATGTTTTTGTCCACACTATATGTACTCCTTAAATTAATGGTTATAATGTTCTCAATGCAGTTAGCCTTTGCTAGCTGCTCTTTTCTATTGAGTTGAAAATAAATTTTAGGTCTTATTTCTACGACATATAATTTTAACCTAAACATCCAGCTCAAAGTGTTACCGCCTATCTTATAGAGCACTTCAATGCATGGTGCTCTTTTTTATTTTTTTCTTTCACTTCTGAATAACATTTTTAACTCTGTTCATACTATTTTTGTAACTTAATGTTACAAACTATTTCTGTAAGCGCAACGTTTCTTTTGTACAACAAGCAGTTAGTTTTATTAACTGGCTGCTTCGTTGCACAAAAGAAAAATCTGCACATGTATTAAGAACATACATAAAATATCATGTGAGATTCTTTTTCAATATTAGGCTTGTTCATGGAGCACCTTAAAAAGCGCTCTTTATATTTGTTAATAAATAACCATTTTGCTCAAACATACATACGGTATATATTAGTTAAGCATATATTTACATAGACAAGACATAACTTTTTTTAAACATGCACAATTTTTGTGCATGTTTTTTTATTTAACAAAATAACTATTTTATTATGTTTCCGAACTTAAGGTAATGTCCTTAAAAAAATTTCATATATATTTATCAGATACACTTTGAAATCCCAGAATATCAAATACTTTTAAGAGTTGACTGACCACCAATATTTGACTTATCTTTAAAGACTTATTAAAAATAACTTAGATACAAAAAAGCTACGTTTTATATAGGATAAAAAATTATCTTACGCAAAGGAGCTTGATTATTTGTGAATTACCAAAATGATAATAACTCAAACATTCACAAATCTTGCACTTGTCCATCCCCCACGGCTAACAGTTTAAATGTTGTTCAAACTACCCCATCAATAGTCTCTGTAAATTCTGCGATTCCATTAGATACCGTGGTAAATTCTAATGGTACGGCAATCTCATTCACACCACCAACAACTGTTTTACTTGAAGGTGGAAGAACCTATTTGGCAATCTATGAAGTGCAAGTTATCATTCAACCAGGAGGTAATTCGGCAGGTATCACTATGTATCTTAATAATAACCCAATTATTGGCTCTGGTACTTCTCTGGGATATACTGCAGGATTCACTTCTGTATCAGCACCCGCTATTTTCACTACACCTTTAGGTATAACAAGTACTCTTACTGTTAATGTAGGACCATATTCTAATACATTAAATACGTTGGGCTTAACTCTTGCTGTTGTAGCATTAACATAACAAATTCTAAAACTCTCTAAAATAAATTTCTTTGTTCTTTAACTGCGGTTTTGAGTTAGCCTCTAAGAACTCGCTATAACTACATATAAAAAAGAATATTATCTGGATCGATAGTACTGGGTGACTCGGCTGACACAATTACTGAGTCACTTATTTTTCTATAGTAAAATAACTATATCATTTGAAATTTGCGCATATCCTAGAAACATATATAAAATAAATTACTGCTACATTTTCACTTGATCTGAGTCTTAGTCAAAGAGCGCTTTCCCGGACGCTTTTTTTCTGTTCAAATAAGAATTTATTTAAATTTTATAAAACCTCTCTTTATCCAGATAGGTTTAAAATTATCTATTTAGCATATATAATACTTTTAAACAATTTAAATTCTATACATAAGTAATGGAGGTTTTAAAATGGGGAGTGTCCCAAATTTAACACCACAACAATCAATCTCAAAAAAACAAATTAATCCTAATAAGAATCAACAAACCTCCGCTTGGTTACTTTTGGATTAGTTTATATCTTACTGTTAAAAACTCATGCTTCAAGATGGTTAGCTAGTGTTTTAGCAACCACATGTTGTACTTTTGCAGCTATTTATCAAACGTTTTCAATTTTTTCCATGAACACAGCAAAAAAGAGGCCTTATGGCTCTTTTTTTATTCCTTAATAACAATCTAAATATGGTAAAATATATCCATCTCTCATATGTCCAACTATGTAATTTTCATAGCAGTAAAATTAAAACAAGACTTATACACCATGGCTCAAAATAAAATGAAGGAGTGTTTTAAGCGGAAGGACATATTCGAAAAAGAGGAAATAAGTACCGTATCTTTATTAATATTGGTCGTGATCCAGAGATAGGAAAAAGAAGCCGAAAAAGATTAAGGAGTTAAATGAAGGGGCTTTTGTGGAGCCGACTAAGCTTAGTTTAAAAGACTATATGGTTCAGTGGTTAGAAATTAAAAGGGTGAGTATAGAAAAGTTTCTTATAATAGCAATATAAACCACCATGTTATACCTAGTATAGGAATAATTGCACTTCATAAATTAAATGTTATGCACATTCAAAAATGCTATAAATTAACACTAGATAATGGTATTTCAAATAATTGCATCGAATACTAAAAACAGCTTTAAATCTAGCAGTTAAACAAAATATTATTTCTAGAAATCCTGCTAATTTTGTTGAGTTACCAAAAAAGAAAAAAGCTCCATCCAGACTTGGACGGAGGAAGAACCAGTAAAAAATTTTTGGTAAAAGTAGCTTTGGCTAGCTAATGTTTGCATTTTATAACCAAAATCCAAATAAATCTTCTATTAACAAGGTTTATTCACCTTAACACATGTTATCATGTATAATACATATGAAAAGGAAATTCAGAATAACGAGGCAAATATTATGGACTTTGTTTATATTAATCAAAACGTGTTAAATAATCTTCTATACATTTTATGTAGTATATTTGTTTTTTATTTCATATATGATAGCCGGCACTATTTAAAGAAATATAAAATACTACTGATCACCCTTTGTTCTAGTATCCCGCTTATTTTATGTATGCGATACCCTATCTATATGGATGAAAGTTGTATTCATGATTTAAGACAAATTCCGGTCATAATAGGTACGCTTTATGGTGGATTCCCTGTCGGTATCATATTGTTTGCAATTTTATTAATTACGAGATTTTTATTTTATGGCTTTAACATGTTGACAGTTGTTGTTTACGGAATAATGTTCATCGTTACAGCACTCGCATCTTCAAAATTTAATACATATAATAGAAAACTTAAAGTAGCTTTTTCCATGCTTTTAACCTTTTTCCTAGCAATATTTACAACTTTAATTGTATTAACCTTATCAGATTTTGAAGTGAATAATTTGTATATTATTTATTTCATGGTATTACCGACTACTTTAATGTTATTTATTGTTTATATAAATGAAGTTATTAAAGATGCTGTATTAATGCGCTCAAAATTAATTAAAATGGAAAAAATGGAGATTGTTAGCCAACTCGCTGCAAGTATATCGCACGAAGTAAGGAATCCCTTAACGGTTGTAAAAGGATTTACACAGCTTTTAAAAACACCAAATTTAACTCCCGAATCAAGAGACGAATATATTAAACATATACTTGAAGAGTTAAATCGTGCCCAAGAAATTATCGATGATTACTTAACGTTTGCCAAACCTGCTCCAGAAAAATTAGATCAAATTTCAGTAAAACAAGAGTTAAATCGAGTTATTAATATGATATTGCCATTGTGTAATATGAATACGATACATATTACACAGGATTTTTCTGAGGCAACCATTGTTGGTAATAAACAGCACTTTCAACAATGTTTTTTAAACTTAATAAAAAATAGTATTGAAGCAATGCCTAATGGTGGTACCTTAAATATTTCCTCATCCATCAATAATAGTAAAGTTGAAATACGAATTGAAGATAGCGGAGTTGGAATGTCACAGGAGCAAATACATCGATTCGGTGAACCGTATTTTAGTACAAAAACAAAAGGAACTGGTTTAGGTACAATGGTTGCTGTTAAGATTATTGAGACGATGCATGGAAGTTTAAAAATCAGAAGTATCGTTAGTAAAGGAACGACTTTAACGATTACGTTCCCGAAATATAGTAAGAATACACATTAAAACAAATAAAAAAGGAGCATAGTCGCTCCTTTTTTATTTGTTTCGATACATAAGTATCTTCAATGTTTTTTTAGTTTACATTTGTGAAGACTAATTAAAAATTAGTATCCTCCGCCCCAGCAGCTGCATCCTACAATTATTAATAGAATGAATAACACAACTAATAAAGCGAAACCTCCACCAAAACCACAAGAACCACCGTAACTCATATTTTCTCCTCCTTTTGGTTTGAAAACTAATAGGTAGTTGATCATTTTAACTGGTTCGTATTATACATTATGTGTATATCCCTTTTTTGAGCATGTCTACATAAAAATAAGTAAAAGCACTCGTTTAAAGAGTGCTTTAAAATGGATACCAAAAGTTTTGAAATACGTTTAATTTTAAATATACCGCAACAATAAATATGAAAATACCGGCAAATAAAGCGATGAAATCTTCACGTTTCGCCTTACTTGTATAAAACCATGTACGTTTATCCTTCTTTCCAAATCCTCTTAAATCCATTGCATTTGAAACCGTATCTATTCTTTCTAGAGAATGAATGATTAGTGGCCAGAAAATTAAAACACGGTTCTTCATACGAACCCATAAACTTGCTTCTCCTTTTTCAAAAGCCACTCCTCTCGCTTCTTGCGCGTGTTTAATAATTTTATACTCAGACTGGATGTCAGGAATATAACGTAGTGCAATATTTATTGCATAAGTAATCTTATAATGAATACCCAGTTTACTTAAGTTACTTACAAATTCACTTGGATCTGTCGTGTAAATAAAAAGAAGTGTAAATGGTAATAACGTAAAATACTTTAATGAAAGTGTAGCTGCATAAAATAATGTTTCATATGTAATCGTTGCATATCCAACATGTAAAAACACGGTATATGATTCAGTTAATTCAGATCCATGAGTTGGTGTAATCAATAAAATCATGACAGAGTTTAATAAACTAAATGTAAATATGACACTAAAAACAATTAAAATTTTACGAAATGGAATTTTAGCAATGCTGAGCCCGATACACCCAATAATAAATAATATTAGCAACACCCGAAAATCAAAAAACAAAAAAGTAAGCGTCATACAAAAAATAAATAAAAACAATTTCACTACCCCATCCATACGATGAAAATATGTACTATGCACCTTCCTCCCTCCTATTACTGTCTAAATAAAGCTCCATAAATTTTTCTGGACATGCAATCCCACTAAATTTAACAAGCTTGGTTAAAGAACTCTCTCTTAAGTTGGCTCTTTGTAACGTTTCTTGATCGCCTAATACATCAAACACTGTATTATCCGCAATAATTTTCCCTTCATGTAGAACTACTGCACGGTCTGCATATTCTAGTACGAGATTCATATCATGAGTGATAAAAACAAATGAAATACCCTTTTTAGCTAGGTTTTTAATAAAAGACATAAATTGTTTATAGTGATAATAATCTTGTCCCGCTGTCGGTTCATCTAATATGATAAGTTTAGGATTTGTTGTTAATACAGATGCGATTGTAAATCTCTTTTTTTGCCCATAGCTTAGTGCTTGAATTGGCCAATTACGAAATGGATATAAACCACAAATTTTTAAAGTTCCTTCTACTCTATTCTTAATTTCTTCCTTAGAAAAATTATGTAATGTTAATGTAAATGAAACTTCTTCAAAAACAGTAGGCTGTGTAATCATATGATTTGGATTTTGCATCACGTAAGATATGATTTCCCCACGTTTACGAATAGACCAAGAACTAATATCTTCACCTTTTAACAAGATTTTCCCATTTTTCATTTTGTTTATGCCTATAAGACTATGAGCTAATGTTGATTTCCCTGCTCCATTATGTCCTAACAGTGCCACAATTTCTCCTTCATATATTGAAAGGTTTACATTTTCTAATACTTTTTGTTTATTAGAGTATGAAAATGATAAATTCTCCACTTTAAGTAATTCCTTGTTTTTAGTATTCCCTTTTAATATGACTTGTTTCTCCATCCACTCTTTTATAACGTTGCTTACCTTTTCTTTTTGAAGGTTTTCCATTGGATATATTACGTCATTATTACTATCAAAATGTAATCTCTTTAATGCTTCGATGTAAATAGGCTCTCTTAAGCCGATACGTGGTAATATATTTGACGCTAAGATTTCTTTTGGTGTTCCTATCGCAATGACTTTACCTTCATCAATTAATATAACTTTGTCTAAATCCAGTTTTAAAATTTCTTCTATCCTATGTTCGATAATAACAATCGTTTTATTATATTGTTCATGTATATCTTTCATAAGTTCTATCGTATGTATGGCGCTTAGTGGATCTAAGTTTGCTAACGGTTCATCGAACAATAATATATCCGCATTTGTTGTTAATAAACCAGCAAGGGAAACTGTTTGCTTTTGACCTCCTGATAATTCATGTGGACTTTGTTTATGAAACGTATGCATCTTCACCTTTCTTAATGAGTCCGAAACAATCTTTTTCATATCATCTTGCTTTACACATTCATTTTCTAAATAAAAAGCTACATCTTCTTCTACTGTCAGACCAATAAATTGAGCATCTTGATCTTGCAAAATTGTTCCTACCTGTTTACTTTGTTCAAAAATACTTCCTTCCCTCGGGTCTTTACCGGCAATTAAAACGTTACCTGTACTAGTCCCTTCGTAAGAAAATGGGATTAGCCCATTTATACAATGAGCTAATGTCGACTTGCCTGAACCACTTCGTCCAGCAATTAGCACTTTTTCCCCAGGGTATATATGAAAGGTAATATCACTTAAAGTAGGCTGCGCAGCATGCCAATATTGAAAGGTGAATTGTTCAAACGAAATAATTGGTTGCATGTTAACATCCCTACTTTTCAATTTTTAAATGTGTATGTTTCTTATTGGATTTCGCCAAACCAATTGTAAGTGGCAATCCAAGTACTAAGAAAACGATGACATCGGAAATTGTTGCGCCTAATACTTGTATAACAATTTTGTCAAATGGTTCTCCCATCACAATAATATCGAATGCCCCAGCAAATATAATAGCAATGACAATACCAACTAGCCCAGTAATTGCTAAATAAGAAATATCCCCCTTGTTAAACGACCCGTTTTTCACACTAAAACCAACTCTTCTTTGAATAAGCCCCATTGAAAAACCAATAATTCCTGAACTAATAACCCAGCCCCACCAAATCCCCCATCCAGCAATCGTATCTGTTACGGTATGACCGATAAGTCCGATTAACAGTCCTGCCACTGGACCAAATAATGCTCCAAAAACAGTTAATATAGCTAATGCTGGTTTAATAAATGTATTCGGTGCAATAGAAAATCCCCAAAGCCCTAATATCCCGTATAATGCTGCTCCAATACCGATTGCTACTACTAACTTTGTTGATAATTTGTTCATGACAATTCCCCTCTCATATTAGTCAACTTTTATTACTCTATATTTAATTTAAAAATGAATTATGCATCGACACTCCCTTTCTATACAACAAAAAAATGACCTCTTACATAAGAGGTCATTTTCTGTCACGTTCAAGAATCCTCTTATCTTTCAAAAAACACATCGTGTCCTCTGCGGAATTAGCACCTTCCTATAAAATTGCATAGGGGTTGCTGAGGTTTCTTAGGGCCGTTCCCTCCACCTCTCTGGATAAGTATTAATTTGTAATTCGTATTATGGCACTAAAGAATGTAAATTTCAACACTTTTCTTACTATTTTTATTTTTTGTTAAATAGATCATTTAAATCATTGTATTCTTATCGGAATTATGAAATAATAAATTCAAAATCGTTTCGGGAGGAATGCATTATGAAAGTTATTGGTTTGATTGGAGGATTAAGTTGGGAATCTACATCTTTATACTATAAACATATTAATACACTTACACTCTCTCAATACGATCAAAATGCAAAGTTAGTTTTATATAGTATGGACTTTGGTGAAGTAACTACTTTATTACAAAACCATCAATATGAAGAAGTGAAAAATGAACTAGTTACAGTTGCAAAGAAAGTTGAAAAATCTGGGGCTGAATGTTTATTAATGTGTTCAAATACCGTACATCTATTTGCCGAGGAAGTAGAACAAGCAATATCTATCCCGCTTCTTCACATTGGTGATGTAAGTGCTAAAGAAATGGTAGAACAGAATATAAAACGTATCGGACTATTAGGAACAAAACAAACGATGGAGCAAGATTTCTATAAATCACGATTAGCGAAATATAACATTGAGACAATTATCCCAAATGACGAGGAAAGAACTTTTATCCACCATGTCATATTAGATGAATTAAGTAGAGGGATCATTTCAGAAACATCTAAAGAAAAGCTATTACAAATTACAAAATCATTAATTCAAAACGGCGCTGAAGGTATATTATTAGGCTGTACTGAAATACCTTTACTCATCTCCCAAAATGATCTCACTGTTCCCGTTTTTGATACTGCTTTTTTACATGCAAATACTGCTGTACAATTTGCTGGATAAGAATATACAAGCATAAAGGTGAGAACCTCTATGCTTGTATACAGTTACGACTATTTATCCCGCTATTTATGGGTAGTAAAATCCCTATCGATTAAAGTTTTACTTTATTTAAAAGAGATTCAATAACTGCAATTGCTTCTTTTGAACCACCACATTCTAAAAAGCTATCATTAAGTTTTCTTATACCATGTTTATACTTTTCATTTGAAAGAACATCTGTTACGGCCTCTTTTAAAGTGTGCACATTAACATGTTCTTTCAATAGTCTATGTGCCGCTTCAAGCTCAGTTAATCTTTGCGCTATCATTGGCTGGTCTTTATCATGCGGTATTATTACAAATGGGACATTATAATGAATGGCATCGTGTACGCTATTCATACCACCATGTGTAATAAAAACATCTGCTTCATTTAATATTTCTGATTGAGGTACGTATGGAGCAATTATAAAATTATCTGGTGCTTTCTTAATTTTAGAAATATCATTTCTATCACCAATTGCCATTACAACTATCCCATCAAAATCTGAAAAAGTATCAATACAAGTATTAAAGAATGGTTCGAGTCCTTCAAGCAGTGTTCCCATTGAAATATAAATAACTTTCTTTTCTTTAAGTGATTCCAATGGAAACTTTATATTTGTTTTACGCTTTGAAATACTCGGCCCAATAAAAATGTTATTTTCTTCGAATGATTCGCTATTAGGTTGGAAATAACGACTTGTGTATACGAGACAAACATCACCCTTATTATTCATAAATTGAAGATTATTGTTTGGTTTTACTCCAAATTCATGTTCCATCTGGTTTAATAATTTTTCAGAGATCTTCTCTGGTTGGAATGGTATATCTGCATTTGGATGAAAAGGTAATGTCTTCAAAAACTCTGAAGGAATTAAAAATATAGGTGAGGACACTACACCTGGAACTTTTAAATACTCCTTTACTAACTCTCCCGCACCAAATATATCATAAATTACGAAATCAAAATTTATGCTTTCACTTAATTGTTTCGTAATTTCTAATATATATAAAGAAGTTTGAACATGCACATGAAAGAAAGCATTTAACCCAGATGAGGTTTCAGCATCAATAGAAATCCCCTTTAATAGATCCGGATGAGTATGTACAGTAGCTCCTAAATCTTCAATTCTACCCTTAAAGTTTGCCGTTGTAATATAATGTACATTATCCCCTCGTTCAGTAAAGGCTTTTACTAAATTTAATGTAGGGTTTACATGTCCCTCTGCTGGAAAATTAACTACTAAAATATTTAGCACTTATTCCTCACTCCTTACATTTCACTATTTTAATTAAGCATACTGTTATTTGTACATGTAATCGTCCCTTAATAGTCCTAATGTGTTTGCAACATTATGTTGATAAATAATTTTCAGTCATCAACATAAAAAAAGGCATCTACCTATGTAGATGCCTAACCGTGATAAGGAGTGTTCTGTGAGGTTAGAACAAGCTTTTCTGCTTGTCCTATGCTATCAATATATGATTTATTTTACAAAACGTGAATCGTTAATAGAATTATTTTAGCTCATTAAAATAAAAAAAGAGTTATTAATAAATATAATCTCAATTATTATTATGATGTAGCTACCTATGTTCCTCCAATATTTTAGAATAAACAGCTTCATATATACCTCATTTCTAATCTATTCCCAGATAAAAACGCCTCTAGTTCACATGAATGCTAGAGACGTTTCGTCCATTTTAATTCTCTTTAGAGTCATCTGTTTTTGGCGCTTCACCAGTTAATCGCTTATTTTTCAAATCAAAATAAGCATCTAAAACTTCTTTTCCAATATCGGAGTTAATGCCTGATTTATCATTTTTAACCCACGGTACTACAACAGAAAATGCTACTTCTGGATCATCATATGGCGCATATCCAGCTAATGTTAAATTATAACATTCTCTACGGTCGCCTTTCTCATTTCGCCCAATATCATTTTCTCCACCATATACAGTTTGTGCGGTCCCTGTTTTACCAGCTGGTTTATATGGTGCTTTTTGGAACGCTCTTACTCCCGTTCCATCTCCTTCTTGAAATACTTTTCTAAATCCTTCTTTTACTTGATTAATATATTCTTGTTTCATATCAATTCTATTTAAAACAACGGGTTCTATTGATTGTACTACTTTACCAACCTCATCTTTTTGAACGGTTTGTTCTCTAATCTCTTGAACAATTTGTGGTTTCATTCGATACCCTCCATTTGCGATAGTGGAAATATATTGTGCAAGCTGAAGTGGTGTATACGTATCATATTGTCCAATAGAATAATCTAATAAGAAACCAGGCTGATTATCTTTTCTTCCAATTTGTCCTGCAGTTTCATTTGGTAAATCAATACCAGTTTGTACGCCTAGTCCAAATTGCCTGAAATAATACCTCATTTTATCAAAATATTCTTGTTTAATATCTAGTGAACTATTTTTCACATAATCCACGCCAGCAATTTTTAATGCTATATTAAACATATAAACGTTTGAAGAAACTTGTAACGCTCTTAGATCGTCTATATCACCAAAATTTTTCCAAGACTTCTTCTCCTTAGTTCCTTTAAACTTCATAGGTGCATCATAAAAATGTGTTCCAGGAGTTATTGCATTTGTTTCAAACCCTGTTAACACTGTCGCACCTTTAACCGTTGATCCAAGCTCATAAGAACTAGTCAGCGTGCCTAAAGCATAATCTTCTACTTCCATTTTCCCGTCTTTTTCTACAAGCTTTTTCCCAGCCATTGATAATACTTGGCCATTTTTTGGATTCATCATCACTACGAAAGCACGGTCTAACATTGATTCTGATCCTTTATATTGTTTTAATATTTTTTCTATACTCTCCTCTACTTTTTTTTGCAATTCCATATCTATTGTTAAAGTTAAATTTTTACCGCTTTTCCCTTCAGTAACAGTTTCCGTTCTAATAGTATTTCCTTGTTTATCAGCAATGCTTCTTACTTCTTTTTTTGTACCATGAAGTACATCTTCGTATTGCTGTTCTATATAACTTTTGCCGACCCTATCATTTCGGCTATAATCACGCACTAAATAATAATCTAATCTTTCACGTGGCAATCCTTCATCAGCATTTGAAACGTTACCAAGGACAGAACGGAATAACCCATCATTTACATAGATTCTCTCCCAATCAACTGATGCATCTACCCCTGGAAGGTTCGCTAAATTTTCACTAATCACCGCATATTCCTGTTCACTAACGTTCTTTTTAATAATTTGAGGTGCCATTTGAAAACCTGAGTTCATTTTGCTTTTAATAGCTAACACTTCTATATCTTTAGCCGTTAATTCTTGAAGATTTTTATCTGTAACGCGCTTCCTTTTTAAATCTTCTATTTTTTTCTCTAGCTCTTTTCCGGTAATATCCTTATCTCGGAACTTATCTATTTCTTTTTTTGATACTAAGTCTTGAGTAAGTTCTGGATTTAATTGCATCCAAAAGTCTTTCTTATCAGTCTCCGTTAACTTATCTATATCTTCTTGTGGCATTTCAATAATATCTGCAAGTTGTCTTGCTGATTTTAATATTTCTTCTTGTTTTACACCTTTCACCTTTGTATATGTAATTGTACGTAAAGACTTATTATCAACTACTGGATTTCCTTCACGATCAAATATTTTCCCACGTGGTACAGAAAGACCCACGGTTGTATTTTCTCTCTTCTCTACTTCATTTTTATATGTTTCTCCATCAAAAATTTGTACTTTCCCTAACTGAATAATAATGCCAGAAAATAATAAAAATACACAAAGGAATAAAATATTTAACCGGAGAGGTACTACTCTCCCACTTTTCTTCTCTTGCTTTTTCACCTTGTCATAATCTCCTCCTTACAATATTCCAAATAATAATCACATTTCTATATTAAAAGTAATGTACAATTTCTATACATTGCTTTGTACAAATATTAATATAATGTTTAAAACTTAATAGAAATTAAAACAAAGGTAAAGAAAAGGTAAAGTTTACTAAATTAAATATAAAAAATACCCAATAACAAAAAGCTTAGTTTTCACTAATCGCTTTGTTATTGGGTATTAATTCATTTAAGAATTACTACTAGTGGGTATCGTTATACATTTGTCGTCACAATTAGAAAGAGATTGTTTACTTAGTACTTTCGGTAAGTGAATAGTTACTGTTGTCCCGACACCAACCTCGCTCATGATACTAATTGTCCCTTGATGACTTTCAATAATTTTATAACTTAACATTAATCCAATACCAGTCCCTTTTTCTTTCGTACTATAAAAAGGTTCACCTAATCTCTTAATTCTTTCTTCAGGTATTCCTATTCCTTCATCTATTACATGAATGATGACACCATCATCATTTATTTCTTTTATGTGAATTGAAATTTCCCCACCATTTGGCATAGCTTCGATTGAATTTTGCAAAATATTAATAAATACTTGTTTCAATTGATTTTCTGAGCATTCAATAATTATATCTTTGTCATCCGTAAATAGTTCAACTTGAATATTTGTCATAATTGCTTTTGTATTCATTAACGATACGACATTTTTAAAAATTTGATAAATATTTTTCTTTTCTGTATTTATCTCATCTGTTTTAGCAATTGATAGAAATTCTTGTAGGATTGCTTCTATCCTTTCAATTTCAGAAAGCATAAGATCAAAATATCTTTCTTGATCTTCTTTATTAATTTGGAATAACTGTATAAAACCTTTAATTACAGTTAAAGGATTTCTTACTTCATGAGCCACGCCAGCTGCTAATTGACCAATTGCTGCAAGTGTATCTGATTTGTTTAACAATTCTTCTGTCTTTTTTCGCTCTGTAATGTCGCGTACAATAATCATAATTTTATCATGTAATAATGGTAAGCACCTCGCTTCAAAGAAATCAATACTTCCATTAAGTGTGAGTGGATATTCTACAATTACATTCGTTCCTTTTTCCTTCACTTGATTAATGGCTTCCTGAAACTGCTGTGCTACTGAAGATGGTAATACTTCGTAAAACTTTTTTCCCATAAAAGCTTCTGCGGGTACGTAAAACTTTGTAGGAGATCCTGCCTTGTAATCTATAATTGTACCATCATCTTCTGTTAAGAAACATAAATCCGGTAAAGCTTTAAAAATTAATTCCAGTTCAGATGTTTGTTGTTTTAACTGCTCTTCTATCGCTTTTAAATGGGTAATATCTACACCAACAGCCCAATAACTATATCCTGTTACAGGAAACTGTTCTGATATATTCGACCACATTATTGTTTTGATTTCACCATTTTTACATGTTAAGTGCATTTCCCAATCTCTGAAATTTTTTCCACAAGTTAAAAATTTCTTTTGTATTTGATGGCGATAATTATGATTAGGATACAATATTTGCAGTGCATTGGGATTTCCAATTATTTCTTCAGCGGTATAACCGGTTACAATTTCACATTCTCGATTCCACAAAACAAAATCTCCATTATAATCAAGCGCATCGACCATAACAGGCATGTTTTGTAAAATCGTATGTAGTTCCTCCTCTTTCCGAGAAAGCAACGTTGTATTTTTACTTTGAAATATTTTTATTGCACCATCTAAAATTAAATTCGAGAGCATTTCAAAGTATTTTTGACAACTGAAAATTTCACTTTTTTTGGACCATACAACAAAAGATCCTAAATGTTGATTGTATAAGAAAATGGGGATTTCAATCTTTGGAAGTTTACTCTTTTTTATCTCATTCATTCCGAATGAAAAAACACACTCTTTTTCAGCATCAAGAAGTTGATGTGATATGTTAGTTAATTTATAAAATTGTTCTGCCATGGTTTCTATTGTACTCACATCAATAAGTTCCATTAGCCGCGAATTCATTCCTTTTTCACCTCAATATGTAAAATTAATACAAATGTAAAATTCATACTTCTCCATTATACGAAGAAAGCTAGTGTAGGTATATAGCTGTAGAATAATTATTCGAACAAATTTTATTTTTCAATTAAAATAAGAAAAGAATATATATACTGAATATACCTTTAATTAGTATATATTTCGTTGATTCCTCACTTATTGTCTAGGTAACTTGAATTCATCCTTATATTCACTGAATTTTCACTTGAGAGTCATACGTGTCACTAATAGCGGTATAAACATGCAATAAATATAAAGTTCATAAAATATTCACAATTTTTATGAAAAATATAAACATTTATTCCAATATATTCTATATAATAAAATGTAATAAGGCTTCTATGAATCTCATAGAATACCTTACCCCTAATAAAAAGAAAAAAGAATCCATTTGGATTCTTTTTTCTTTTTTAATTACATTACATATTTATATAAAGCATGTGCCACACCATGTTCTTCATTTGATAACGTTTCGTATTTGCACATTGCTTTTATTTCTTCAACTGCATTCCCCATTGCAATTGATATGTTTGCTTTTTCCATCATAGAAACATCGTTTAGCCCATCACCTATCGCTACAGTGTTTTCAACCGAAATATTAAGATGTTCTGCTAAAGTATATAATCCATTCCCTTTTTGAGCATCTCGATGATTAATCTCTAAATTGTGCCAATATGAAGATGTAATTGCTAAATCTGTATTATGAAGAAATGTTTCTTTTAGTTTTTTTAATTTCTCAATATCATAAGAAAATGGTAATAGTTTATGCACATATATATCTGTTTCTACAATTGGTTTACAACTTTCCGCACTATGAAACGCTGTATGCTCAAGATATAATGCTGCGATTGTTTCTAACTCTTTCAAGTCGAAATTTTCTTTTGAATTCTTCACATACTCAATTTCATTACGTACACTCTCTACTCCATAATCCGGCACATACACACCTTTATCAGTATAAAGCTGATAATATAAACCATTCTCTTCAAGATATTCTACAATTTCAAGTGCCTGCATATTTTGAATTGGATATCTCTTCATCATTTTTTTATCTTTATATATAAGGGCGCCATTTTCCGCAATGATTGGACACTCTAAATCAACTTCTAACAATAATCGCTCAATGTCAACAATAGAACGTCCTGTACAAATTGCTACAACATGACCAGCTTCTTGACATGTTCGAATTGCTTCTGCATTTTCTTTACTTATCATTTTATTCCCCGAAAGAAGAGTTCCATCTAAATCAATTGCGATTAATTTCATTATTTCTTCACCACTTTCTATAAATACACGAGTTTTAATTAATTATTAGGTATCGTTTTCATACAACCCTCGTGAGGTACTTCTTATTTATAATTTATGAAAAGCGTTTCAGGTCAAGAAATAATTAAAAATAAAATCCAAAGCTTTTCTTTTTAAAAAAGCTTCGGATTTTAAACTATGAATTATAACTAATGTATTTTGTCTCACACATGTACACATTTTTTTCTTCAGTTGGGATATATACTTTAAACTTTTCTAACCGTTTTCCATAGACATGAATCGTAATAACGCTTTCATTTTTGCTGATTTCAAGAATATGACAATCCGCTGGTGGAATTACTTTATCAGTTTCTCCTTCTCCCAAATAAAGATTTCCTGTATGTGTTAAATAAACAAGTGAATTTCCAAGTTGTTTCGTTTGTATAAAGTTCTGCACCATTATCCTTCCTGAAAATACGCCTTCTACTCCCCATGTGCCGTCATGATCATGTAAAGGTGTAGATTGTCCATCTTTCCATACGAGAGCTAGTACTTCAAAACGTTTGAGCGGATCTTCATACAATAAATGTCGTGCATATTGAGTCAAATTGGCCTTCTGTTTATCTAACGGAAGCCATGTTTTCTTTTCTAAAAGTTCTTCTAATAATTTTTCAATGCCACACACTATTTCTTCTTCAAATAAACTGTTTTCCATAAGATCTGTAACACCTTTAATAAACTTTTGAAATGATTTACTTCCATTACAAGTCAACATAAGAATCCTCCTCTACGCTTTATATAATTCCATATTAAGGTAATTTCCGAAAACTCACAATTGAGAAACAAAAAACAAGATGCAAATGTATGCACCTTGTTATGATTTTTATTTGGCTTTCAATCGAATAGGTAAGTATTTTAATGTTTGTTCATTTTCTAATATACATGTTTCTAAACAGAAAGATGGAGATAGCTCTATTTTTTCAAAAGCATTTATAAAGGTAGTTAATGCAATCTCAGCTTCTAAACGTGCAAGTGGTGCTCCTAAGCAAAAGTGAGGACCTTTCCCAAAGGTTAAATGTTTTTCATTTCCTGTTCGATGTACATTAAATTGAGAGGCTTGTGAAAATTTTTTCTCATCTAAATTCGCTGCACTAACCCACGCAACAATCATCTGATCCTTTTTCATTAAAGGACCAAATATATTTGTATCCTCTGTAATCCTCCGGGCCAATGTAACAGGAAAGCGATAGCGTAATACTTCCTCAATCGCTTTTGAAATTAAGTTAGGTTCTTTTCTTAACTCTTCATAAATTCCAGGTGAATCTACTAAAAAGCAATAAAAGCTATTAATAATTAAATTTGTAGTGGTTTCATTCCCAGCCGCTAGTAAACCTAATGAAAAGGTTACAATTTCCTCATCGGTTAATCTTTCGCCTTCATATTCAGCTCGAATTAAATCAGATATGATATCATCGGTTAAATGATATCTCTTTTCCTGAACAATCGGTAGAAGGTATGCTTTGAATTCATTTAATGCTATCCCTTTCTCGGCATCCAGATCATTAAACTTTTCTTTACTATACGGCATAAATAAAATATCAGACCATTCTTTAATTTTTTTACGATCTGTTGTTGGGACTCCTAATAAATCAGAAATAACGGTAACAGGTAAAGGTGCAGCAAACTGTTCAACGATATTAACTTCACTACATTTTTCGATATGTTGTACAAGTTCATCTGCGATAGCCTGTATTCGAGGTTTCCACTGTCCTAAACTTCTTGGAGTAAATGCCTTAGAAACAATGGAACGTACATTGCGATGTTCTGGTGGATCTGTAGAGTTTATATTTATTCTAGTTTCTAAAGGAGGAATTGAGAATTGTCTGCGCTCCCTTCTACTTGAAAATAAGCGATAATCTGATAAAACACGATTTACATCATCGTATAAAAAAACATTCCATACATCCTGCTCTTCATCATAATGAACTGGGTGATTATCCCTCATCAAACGATACCATTCATATGGATTCCATAACTCTTCTTTTGTTTTCAGCTTTGAAATTTCATGAACTAAAATAACATTTTCAGGTGAAGCCATAGTTCTTTCCTCCCTTTTCTTTTACAATAAAAGTGATAGGTCGGCAGTTCAAAGTTGTATAAACTATCATATGTTATTTTAACATATACAAAAGGAGAGTTTTCATTAGAGAACTTGAGAAATATATAAGGGGGAGTTTTATGTACGTTGACATTTTACTGCTAGCAGAATTAACGACAGGACCAAAACATGGATATGAAATCAAAAAAAATGTTCAAAATCGTTTAGGTGAGAATTTTGAGTTAAATCACAACATGCTTTACCCTGCCCTTCGGCGCTTTGAAAATATGGGTGCTATAACAAAAAAAATACATAAACAAGTCGGAAAACCAAACCGAAATATGTACGATATAACAGAAACAGGAGAAGAAATTTTTTCTGAAATGTTACGAGAGTTTCCTGAAAAACTTGCGACAAACAATACAGAATTTCTAGTTCGTATTGCGCTATTTGAAAAACTTGACTATGAGGATAGAAAAGAGATTTTGACTGTACGTCAAAACGTACTACATAATCAGCTTACTGCTATTCAGACTCTAGATGTCACCTCATCTTTTATTACTGAAGTCATTGAATTTAGTAAATCACGAATTGAACATGAATTGAGTTGGATTACATCACTTATGAAAAAAATATGAAAAAATAACAAGAAAAGTTAAAAACAATGAATGAAAATGATATTTATTATCAATACTATGATTAATAAAAGGGCAACCACGATTTGGCTACCCTTAAAGAAATTACACTTCTGGATCAAATGTTTTGCAATCTGTTTCTTCCGTTGTAGATGCATGTTTACCTTTATGACTTACTACGTAAATTGCCTCTGCACTACATTTATTACCGTTTGCCCAAAATTTACAGTTGTTTACTTCACATAAAACGTCTTGTGCCATAGTATCACACCTCCTTGTTCTATTATCATTAACAAAATTCGGAGGTATGATACTATTTGTCATTCATTTTTTATTCCCTTTTTAGCTTTCTTAATGGTTCAATATCTCCTCGGACAATAGCATCAATATTTTCAGTTATTTTTTCAATGTCAAAATGCCACCATTGAATTTGCAATAATTCTTGGATTATTTCATTTGAAAATCTCTCTTTTATTTTATTTGCAGGGTTTCCACCAACAATTGTATATGGTGCAACGTCTCTAGTCACAACAGATTTAGCTGCAATGATTGCACCATCCCCTATTTTTATTCCGGGCATAATTGTTGTATCCATACCAATCCAAACGTCATTTCCTATAACTGTATCACCTTTATAAGGTAAATCAGACAAACTAGGTGTATACTTCTCCCACCCATTTCCAAATATATTAAATGGATATGCTGAAAATCCATCCATTCGATGATTCGCTCCGTTCATAATAAAGTTAATTCCAGATGCAATACTACAAAATTTTCCAATTGTAAGGCAATCCCCTAGAAATTCATAATGATGTAATACTCGATCTTCAAATGTTTCTCCATCTTTCGTATCATAATAAGAATAGTCACCAACAAGTATATTAGGTTTTGTTATTGTATTTTTTATAAATTGAACGTTTTGATTCCCTTCAATAGGGTATTTAACATTTGGATTAGGATTCATTTTGTACAGCACTTCCTTTACCACTTATTTCACTTTCCACCACTATTACTGGCTTTAAATTGTATATAGGTAAAATAAACAATAATCCAATTATAAAAAGTAAAGCCGTCCCTTCATACATCATACTTAATGAAAACATCTCTTTTAAAGAACCGGCAATACTCATCGTTACCACCATTGAACCAGTAAAAAGCGGACTTAAAATACCATTTACACGACCTATAAAATCAGTATCGCTATTTTGAATAATAAGCGTATTAATACCAATTTGGATACAAGGAAGAGCTAAACCACTAAAAAGCTGCGCTGTAAGTGTCACCCATAAATTTGTAGAATATCCTATAATGCCAATACCAATTGCTTGACCAAGCATACCGATAATTAACATCTTTTGCGGAGCAACGTTTTTCGCAAATACCATCGCTAATGCTCCGCCAACAATCATTCCTGCACCATTTACTGTTAATAGCCACTGTAAACTCTCTTTTGATAACCCTAACTGCTCAGTCACAATAAATATACCTAATGGCTGAATTAATCCTATACCTAGTCCTGCAGCCATAAAACAAAGCCCTAGCAAAGTTAATGCTTTTTTCTTTTTGACATACTTAATACCATCCTTCATCTCCTGCAACAGAGTGATATCTTTCTTTTCTACGTCGTTTTCAAGATCTTTTGGAAGAAATAACAATACAACTGCCGCAAGTAAAAACGAGATACCTGTTATGATGATTGAAATATAAATTCCAAAACTATGAAAGATAAATGTCCCTAGGATTGGTCCTAATACCATAAATATTGCAAATATCGTTTGATATATAGACATTGCTAATTGAATTTGTTCCGTTGATAAATGTTGTTTAAACAACTTCATTCCAGATGGTTGTGAAAACTGTGAAAGGATTGCAGAGATGAGTGTCACAAAAAACACAATTTTCCACGTTCCAAACATAAGCGTAATTAATACAGCGAATACTGAAATGGAACTTAACGTTTCACACCATATCATTGTCTTCTTTGGCTTCCACCTATCAGCAAAAGTACCGCCAATAAATGAAAAAATAAAAATTGGAGCGAATTCAGCAACTGAAATCATCGAAATAGCAAAAGCATCACCTTTTGTCATTTCCATTACATATAGTAATACCGCAAAGTTTCGAACCCATATTCCTATTTGTAAAAATAATGCTGATGCTAAAATCCCTTGAACAAACCGATTTTTTAATACTTGTGATACCCCATTGTTTTGTTTCGTTACTACATTTGTCGACATAAAAAAGCCTCCTATTTCATGTTCTGAACAGGAGGCAGCACAAATCATATAAAAAGACTATATATTCGCAGAGCGAAATACATCCCTTTTCTATAAATGTACAGACTAACCCTATTCAGAAGAATATTTCGTTTTTTAACGAAGATCTCTTATAAATAGAATTAGTAGATCATCGGGATGTCTTCACCCTTCCGTTTCGAATTTAAATAATACATACATACTCTATGTAAATCATTTTCGATGTATGCATGTCTCCTTTTAACTATTCTAGAAAGTTAAAGGTAATTCCTCTAAAGAACGCATTAAATAGTTACCTTGCCATTTAATTTCTTCACGATTCCCTTTTATTTGTAGTTCAGGCATTCGATTAAACAAAGTAGTAATAGCAATCTTTGCTTCCAACCTAGCAAGTGGGGCGCCTAAGCAGAAATGACTACCATGACCAAAGGCAATATGACGATTATTTTCCCGAGTAATCTCGAATACTTCTGGGTTTTCAAATACAGTTTCATCACGGTTTGCAGAAGCTAAGGCAATGACAACCATATCTCCTTTTTCGATTGTTCGGTCGTGAATTTGAAATGGCTCCGCTGCCCATCTTGAAGTTGTAACCTCAACTGGAGAATAATATCGTAATCCTTCCTCAATAGCAGCATCAATTAATTTTGGGTTTTCTTTTAATAACTGTAATTGATTTGGATTTTCAAGAAGTGCTAATACCGTATTTGTAATTAAATTCACTGTCGTCTCGTGTCCTGCTACAATTAATAGCATTATCATTGAATATAGTTCCCGAGCGCTAAGTTTATGCCCTTCACTCTCTGCAAGTATTAAAGCACTCACCAAGTCTTCTTTTGGCTCTTTTCTTTTAATATCAACTAAATAATGAAGATATGTAATAAACTCAGATAGTTGCTTTTCAGTTTCTCTTATTTCTTCTGGTGTTTCTGGGTAAGCAATGACAGCATGAGACCAAATTCTAAATTTCGCTTGATCTTCTTTTGGAATACCGAGCATTTCACTTATTACAATGATAGGTAAAGGGAACGAATAATCATCAACAAGATTTAATGAACCCTTTCGCTCGACTTCATTTAACAAACCATCTGCAATATCCTGTATTCTTCCTTCCAATTGCGTGATCATCTTCGGTGTAAAAGCTTTTTGTACGAGTGATCGTAGACGATTATGGTTAGGTGGATCTGAATTTAACATATGAGTAGTTAAATAATCACTATTGTCAACCGTAAGAAACACATTCAATGCATCTTGAGGAAATATATTGGCTGGATCTTTTTTTAAGCGACTGTCTTTTAAAAGCGGCAAGGCATCTTCATATCTTGTGACAAGCCATTCCGCTCCTAGTTCAGTTTTATTCACAAATAAGATAGGTTGCATTTTTCTAGATTCTTTATAAATTTCATACGCATCTTCTTTAAATTGAGCTGAAGCTAAATTAATGCCATCCTCTATTTTTAGTCCAACTTTGTTTTTCATTGACATTGTATTCCCTCACTCTCATTTGTTTTTGAAAACCAACCCAACATATGCATTATACTCTAATAAAAACGTGAAAATTGTAAATTTTTAATCAAAATCTTACTTCGTATATTGAAAAATAAAAAAGTGAGAGAGTAAAATCGTTTCACTCTCTCACTTCTCTTTATGCGAAGCACATAAAATTACTAATTTGTTGATAGCGATAACTTACTTTACGACGACGACCACCTTGCCACGTGTAACCTGACACTCCATTTCTTCTCACTTCAGTCGGGAAGAACCATAAATCCCTTCCGAAAGGACCAGGACGATGTAAGCGTAAATAGCCCCATCTTCCTAGACAGTTACACATCCATGATTTCATATTACCTGGTTGTGCTGGAGAAGCAAATGTAGACGGTAACGACGGCGCTTGTGACGGTGGTGGTGACGTTGGAGCATCTTCCGCATCATCTGGTCTGTAATCTTCTTGTTCAATATCTCTCACTTCATTTGTAGGTTCATACCCGTAGTTTTGTGTATTGTAATACATCGCTTGATCATATGGATAATTTTGTTGATTATACATATTAACAAATCACCTTCTTTTCATTCATTACCTTTACCATTCATATGTGATATGCCCTCGCTGGGAAGCTTATGTATAGCCCAAATTCAACTTAAAAAGCTCGTATTATTAAAAATACGAGCCTTTCAAAAATAGAATGTGTTTATTATTTCCTTAACTTCACACTATAAAAACGCATTTCATCTAACGTACCTTCAAATTCAAATACTTCTTGTTTAATTAATTGTTTCAAGCGATATTCTAAGAAAGTATCTCCAACCAATTGTTCAACAAGACCAAGTGCTTCACCAATTACTCTAGGAGCTTTGAGGAACTCTCGATCAGCACCCACACTTTTCGCGCATTCAATTATAAATTGATCAAAATAATCTTCTTGTACAGAATGCACTTCATTTTCTTTCCACACTCTTAAACATTCTATGCTTTCCGATAATCTATCCCACTCATGTTCAAACTTCATTCGCTTCTCTTCAGTTAAATAAGGTAACTTTATAAAACTTTTTTGGAATAAAGCTAAACTTTCAGGTGGTAATTCTCCCGTTCCACGAATATCATACTCTTGTTTTAATATTTCTCTACTTGCTTCAGACGTATTAACAACTCGAATGTTTTTCTTATTCTTTAATTGTGCTATTACAAAACTTAGGCCTACATGTTCATGTGCATTATCAGCCTTCCAAATTGTAATAGGCGTTTCAACAGGAATAGTATGTAGTTCTTCTATAGTTGCTATAAATCTTGATAAATATTCTTCTTCAAAATAACTATCATAAGCAGTTAAATTATTTATTAACCACTTCTGTCTTGCTAGTTGCCCCTCATTCGTATGCAACTATATATCGGTCCAATTGAAAAGAATTCAGAAAAAGCAACAACACTCTCTTCATATAACTCTTCTTGGCTTAACATATATTTTAAGCAACCAGCCGTTGAATCATCAAAAGCAATATGTACGTGCGTACTTTCTATTACATTCCTTTTATAAGTAGGATTACTCGTTAATTGTTTCGGAATATCCATCAAATTTTTAATTGTATCTTCACTATAGTTTTCTTCTAATAAGTTTAACTGTATGAGAATACTTTGAAGTAAATCTTTAGCCTCATCTTCGTACATATCCCCTACAGCATTTTTAATTTTATCTATCACACAAATCCCTCTATTCATTTCAAAAATAACGTAGATTATAGTGTATCATTTTAGTATAGTTCTTTAAAGTCAAATTCACATTGCTACAGCAATCTGGATTTTCAACAAAAGCTCTCCTTATATTTTTGAATTGCTAAATATTTTTACTTTGAAAATCCTTGTATCTAAATGTATAATTATATAAAAACAAAAATATAGGAGCTATATTTATGGATAAAGTACTTACAAATTATAAACATTACTTAAAAAATTGGAGATTTATATTTATTTGCATACTACCTACTATTGCTTTATTCGTTACTTTCGATGTCATCTTTGAACTATTGTTTCATCAAAATTTCTACTTATCTAACTTAATTTCTGCTATCATATTATTTTTAATATTTATTAACATTAAAGATAAATTTAAAATTAAAGGCTAAAGAACAATATTTCAAAATAGCCTTTTATTATTGCATCCTACTATAAAATAAAGCTCGTAGTAGATTTTTATAAAAAATAAGAGCACCCTGCAATTGGATGCTCTTATGTGATTAGAGGTTTTTTCTGAGTATTAAGTAGGACACAAAGATCTTGTCCTACTACATAATATATGCTTATACTTATTATTTCGTGCATGTATTAAGCACCATGTTCAGGTACTTAATATATGCATAGTCATTACTAAAAAATCTACTCAAATATTCACTGTACAATTTCATATTTATAAATTAAAAAACATCCTCAATGGATGTTTTTTATCTAACGATTTTAAGCTTCCATAAACTTAGCCGGTACACCAATTTTTTCAACTACAGAAGATATATTAGTAGGATTAATCATTACATTTTCAATACATACTAATTTATTTTCTAATATCCCATTCTCTGTAGTAATAAGTTCTTCAAACCGATCTAAAGTCATTGAGAATTTGTGTTCACTTCCACCATTCATACTAACTTTTACATACTTCATAGTGTCACCGCCTTTCATAATAATTTACATTTCGACAAGAAGGCGCTTACATCCTTTTATTTACTCTTAGATTTCTCACGTTTACATGTATTTTGAGAAAAGAAACTACTATTATTTACTCACAAAGTTATTGCTAATAAGAAAGATAAAGATAACAATGCACAAAGTGGAATATATAAACAGGTATCCATTCTAGCAAAGTGCGTATTTTTTTGTCGTTTAAAGATACCAAAATAATTAAACTCACCAATTACTCTAATAGAAAAGATGATCATACAAATCTAGGAACCGACTTGAATAATAAAATTAGGAACTGCAAAATGAACAATTTTTGCTTGTTGCAACAAAATTATTGCTATCATACTTAATAATAATGCAATGAACATTGTCATTCCGGCGCGAGGTGTAAACGCCTTTTCCCCTGATTTAGTTGGAATAACACTATTTGTCCCCCAATTACCTCCGAAAGCCCAATATACATGTAAAAAGCTAACTAAGAATAATATACAAGCAGATATATATGTAATGATAAGCATTTTATCCTCCCCTTATTTTAGTTCCTATCTATAAAATATGCTATTCCTCTCCGCAATAGCAACTTTCATTTCATTACATAAAAAAACCGTAATGATTTATCAATATTAAGATAAGTCATTACGGGGTTATTAAACTTCATTATGCATTATACCTATTTCTTCGGCGTTCCATCCTTGTTTGACCTTGAACTGCATTTTCTTTGTATGGATCTATTTGCTCTGTCATTTCATATGTTGCAACTGGTCCTTCGTACTTATGCTCATTTATCTTTTCTGGCATTTTACTTTTGGATTCTTTCCCACCAAACTTAAATAGTTTCATCTTTAATTTCGGTAATCTTGGAAGACGAATCTTAAATGATAATCTTTTGCGTTTCTTTTTTGGTCCAAGTAGATTTATATTTTCTTTATTATTATCTTTCTCTTTGCGGTGAATGAACATCGCAAGTAATCCTCCTATTACAAGTCCTCCAATTAATAGTAATATATATACATAATGGCTTGTCATTAAACTCGTTATGCGTTCAAGTATGACTAACGACTGTACTTCTTTTATATCCCATAGTAAAGCGGCCCATAATGAGAATAAGCCCAAAGTAAGTCCATATGTACGAAAACGGAATAAACATGGTATTAACGCGACACATGCTGCAATTTTCGCATTTGCTATGATTGAGCTTGTTGAAATATCCTGATGCCAAATAACTAACAGTAATGTTATAAATGGCGCATACGCTATCCAGCTACATATACGTGAATACATCTTTTTAGCAAAATAACTACCGAAACTAGTAAAAAATAAAAGTCCTCCAATATATATAGATTGTTCTAGAGGGATTTGCTTTATAAGTCCTGCAATTGGAAAGAGGACGCTCAATAGCATTAAGAGCACATCTAATTTCTTCACAATTCCCCATTCCTTTCAAATTTTTTCAATTAATAAAAATCGTTTTTCCATATGATATAGTTTTTGTATTTCTAAAAAACATATTAATCCTGTCTGCACATAAAGTAAATATGTAAACGAAAAGATACTTGACAAAGGATATCCTTATTTACATAAAAAAATGACAAATCCTAATCGATATAACGAGCAGGATTTGTTTACTAGTATTTAAAGTAGTGTAATTGAATCTTACTTTTCTACTTTTACTACATCTACATCCAATTCATCATCAAATTCTTTGAACTCTCTTGCGTCTATGTCAGTAATATAACTCTTTATTACCTTTTCCATATGCATGGAATATGTCAAGTGTACATTCTTTTTCGAAATCATACTAGAATTACAGCACATGTAATGTATCATTTTAGCGATATAATCCCTTTCTACAGGTTTTACACCTAATGGTAGAATTTCAAGTATATATCGATGAAAAGTCCCACTACAATTAAGTGAATATTCACCAGTGCTATAATACATCCCTTTTTGATCTGCATATAAGCCAATGCTATCTAGAGCATCATCGCGTACTATTACACCGTAACTTGGTACATCAAAACCTGTATTTATTCTAATAATATTTAAATTTGGAACCTTTAACACCTCTGGAACAATATCAGGTAAAATATCTGTATTAATTTCTTTATTTTGTAACTCTTTTATCCAATATTTTCTCAAATTTGCATCTACAATGAAGTAAACTTGTTCATTTTGTTCTTTTGCATATTGTACAATTTCCATTAATGTTTCGAAAACATATTGTTTAAAAAGAGCCCCCATATCATTTCTCTTTGATGGTTGTGGTAAAAATGCATTATGTTTATTTATATTTAATATTACGTAATCAATCGTTTGCCACTCTGTATTCCCATATAATTTATATAAAATTTCTTTTCCTTTTATTTTTGAAAAAATAGGTAAGAAATCAAATTTCGATATTCGTTCAATTGATAAACTAACATATGTACAAGGTAAATTTATCTTATTCCAACTACGCTTCAAAAATCCTTTTTGTTCTAATAGACTAAAAATACTATTTACAATTGTTTTACGAGATACACTTTGGCCTATAAATAAATTAATAAATGTTGAAATACGGTTTGTTCGTGCAAATCCCTCTCTAATGATTTGTTTTGGATCAATTTTTTCGCGTCCATCACAATTTTTCATTGCGATTAATGCTAATGTCGCATCACTGCGCTTACCCGCGGTAGCATAGACAGCTTTCTTAACATCATCTACAAGATTTGTTTTATATTTTTGGCAATATTGCATTTTATATGGATTTTGTAACACCTTTTCAATATTATATCTCACAATCTTTAATAACACTGGAAAATCTGTATTCAATACATAAGAATTTTCACCAACTTTAGTCAAAACAATTTCACTCTCAAGTAATGCTTGTTCTATTTCCAGCGCTATATTTTCAGACCAAACTTCTAATGTTAATGTCTCTAATCCTTTTGGTGCAAATAAAGGAAATAATTCATTTTTGTTATTTGTTGCTATCTTTTTACATTCTGGAAGTATTGTGAAATAAGAGAATTTACGCTGAAATTCTTTAAATAAATACTCTCTTTCCTTTACCTTTATACCCGGTTCTATTTTAGTACCTTGAACTTTATAAATTCTCTCATTGTATGGAAATAACACCCTTTTATTTTCTCCTACAATATAATCTTTCGGATATTGGAGAATATGGTCTAAATCCACCTCTCCCCCTATTTGAAAATCATCTTTTAAATTTCTAAATATCTTAATCCATTTCATACCGGTTGTAGCTTGTTGTATTTTTAGTTTTACAAACCGGATTTTTTTATTATTTGACGCAAACTCTGTAGAAATCAATATCATGCCTCGTTTCCGTCTTAAAAGTAAAGGAATATCTGGATGATTATATTCTTGATATTAAGACTGTTTTTATGATTATTTCTTGTTAGTGTGTATTAATTGATTATGGCTATTATTGAAGATGATATATCAGCGATAATTTATGTCTATTTCGTATAAGTGTTAGCAAGTTCGTTTGCAAACTTGTTAGCACTTTTTTATTTCTTCTATTCTCCCATGAAAATTAGCATAGTTTTTATGAATTCTATATCTAGTAGCAAGCTCTCTATCATATAAAAGTATAATAATAGGTTAATAAACAAGCAGTTTTTTTACTAAAACATAGAATAATACTAACCCTAATTGAAGGGAGGTATAAAAGAATGTCCTGGAATAATGATTGCTGGAGTTCTAAGAAAAATCATTGTTGTGATGATTGGTGGAAATCTAAAGATAAGCGCCATTGTGATGACGATTGGTGGGACAAGCATTGTGATGACGATTGGTGGAAATCTAAAGACAAGCACCATTGTGATGACGATTGGTGGAAATCTAAAGACAAGCACCATTGTGATGATGATTGGAAGTTCAATCGAAATAAGTGTCGTTGTAACTGTTTCTTTATTTGTTGCCATTGTAAAAAGAAACATTGGTAAGATTTTCAGTACCAACTTAAAGGCAAAGAACATGCCTTTCGGACTGATAAATACTAGATTATAGTAATTAAAAAGCTGACTAATTATTGTCAGCTTTTTAATTACTTTACATACACACAGGCTTCATTTGCTGTTACATAGTATGCTTTACCTTTGCTATTATTATGCACTTTATTTCTCACCAAATTATTCTTTTGTATAGTAATAATTTAATCCTTTAGCATCTAACCATGCTGTTGCTTTATCTAGCTCGCTACCTTGACGATAATCCGACTCGAAATAAACAAGCCCCTGACGATCTCCTCGGGAAACAACTTTTGAAGTGTATCCAAGCTTATCCATCATTTGAATCATTTCGGGAATTAAATTTACACCAAATTCATAAGAAACCACCTTATTATGTTTGTTCACGATAATCTCCACTCCTTCTTCTTTATACGATTTATTTGTAAACCAATCTAACGACTTGCTTCCAATTAATTCATTCAAATCACACTTTCCAATACCAGGTACATTTCCTGTTTCAGTGTATTGCCAGATATCACATGGATAAGCTGGTCTATTCCCACCATAACGCGGAATCCATACAAAGTCAGATTTTACATTTACCATTCCGAATGGAGCATACATATGATGACCAACATATAAACCAACTTTCTTAGCACCTAATCGACGTAATTCATCGATAAAAGCCTGTGTACCTGCTCGCATATCATCCATGGTTTTCATTTCTACATCAGCCACCCAGACTGTTGCGCTCTTATCTCCACGATTCCAGAAGTCTCGAGCTTCTACACGTGCGTCATTCTCAGAAACGAAACGACAGAATGCATAGTTACCAAAAGGAATACCATGTTGCTTCATAGCTTGTACATATCCCTTATATAATGGATCTACATAATTCGAACCATCTTGTACACGAGCGATGATGAAATCAATGTATTGTTTTGCCACAGGCCAGTTAATATTACTATTCCATTTTGAAATATCTACAACGTGTCCCATTATTGAACATCTCCTTTTAGTGTAAGTTATTTTTTTCTAATACATCTTTTTGTTGTAGTCCCTTATTGCTCAAATAATTGTTCTTCCACGCCATATACAAAGTGAATGCACCTGTAATTACAGCTACTAAATCGTTTGTGATTTTGTCATCAATCGTTTGGTATCCGACAAGATTTAAGACACTATTAATCACAGCAATTACTAATACGACATAGCGACTAATTGATGCTACATCAAGATTTTTCATATTCTCACCTCCTTTCAATAAAAAAAGTGACCGTATATACGATCACTTTCCTGCGAATTTAAAAAGAGCCATTATCCCACCAGTGATAATAGCTCCAACTACTGTAGTACCAATCCAAAATACTAACTTATCTAATCGATCAATTCGTAAATGAGCACTTTTCGCTGATTGCTGCGCTTCAATCACAACATCCTTAACGTTACCAAGTGTGTCTAACTTTGTTTCTACCCTTGTTAACCCTACTAATAATTCTTTAAAATCATCATGTTTTTGCTCTGCCATTGGTTCAACTCCTTTCCAAATAAAAGCCCTATTTTATACAAAATAAAAAAGCCTGCTTATGCACGCTTGACTTGTAATAACTAAATTAAAAAGCTCATTGCAATATGAACAGTACTCCCGCTCGGAACACCATTCACGAAAATCCCCCCATCAGGTTTTATTGTAACTTCACAAACTGCGGGTGTATATCCATATGCCAGTGCTGGAAAAGCAATGTGCTGTACGGGTCTAAATCCAACTGGTAGTGTGGCGAATACTGCCTCATTTTGAGGATTTCGAACCGAACCAATTACACTAATGTTTTCACCACTTCTCTTATATTTCATATCTCTGTTAGCAACATTCTCTACCCCAGTTGTAGGCAATTTAATCCATCCAGTATCTGTTGCTTGTCTAATTGTCCCATCTGTTCGAAATTCCACTCTTTTAGACCAATCCCAAGAATCACCTTGTTCTTGTGTGGAAGGTGCAAATATCAGCTCTCCCTGTGAACCTTTATGAATAACTGACTTAAAAGAACGACTTCCTAACACAATTGCGTTATCGACCTTAAATTCAAGTAATCCATTTATGATGTCGCCAGCTTTCTTAACAAGGTTTGTATTAGAGGAAACATTAAACGTTTTATTGTTACGATTATAATCCCAAACGCCTTGATTTCCTTTAACATCCCTAATCCCATAATAACCGTCCCCTGTTTGGTAGAAGTTGAGCTCTTCAACTCCTGCCGTAGAGAATGCTATTTTGTTAGTATTGGCTGTACCTGCCCTGTCAAACAAGAGGTTGCCAGGCATCGTATCGCCGCTTTTCCTAACAACATCCATAGCATTTAATTTCTTCTGCAACTCGTCTAATGTTTTCTTAATAATCTCAAACTCAGAAATATAGTTTTCGATTTTAATATTACCTTCTTTTACATCTCGCCTTAATGTAATCCGAATGTCTGGTGTACTCATTCGTTCTTTACTTTTTTCCATCACAAAATAAGCTGTCCAATCATCCGATGTGGAAACAGCTTGTGAGGACAACGTATATGAAAATACACCATTCTTTGCATCAACTATTTGGGCATCATCCCGAACGAACAGTCCGACTTGATTAATCGCTTCGTACTTTACTGCATACCCTGTTAAATCAACAAGTTGCCCCTTTTCTCTTACATTTACAGTAATCTTCAATCCGTTTTTATCATTTTGCCTCGAACGAATTGTTTTGGTAAACACAGGATCTGCTAAATCTATAATAATTTCCTCATTTCGCATGACTACACCTCTCTCTAACTATTCCTTTTCACGCGTCTAGGCGGTCTTCTTTGACGTTTTACTTTGTTCCTGTGTTTTATATTTCCTTTAGGCTTTATCGGCTCTAATTCTTCGATTCTAGCATCTGTTTTGGTTACATACTCCTGAAATGCTTTAACAGTCTGCGAAATCATCCCATATAAGCCAACACCATTTTCTTTTGATTCATCCGGAAGTACAACTCCATAGTGTGTTGTAATATCGTTTGTTGTAAGGAGTGGATCTCCTTCTTTACGCTTCATACGCATATCATATAATTGAGCCATTTCTGTTTTAAGGTTGTATTGTTTAATCTCCCACCCCATTACCTTCTCTAACGCATCAAATTTAATATCACGTATATTGGTTTTATATTTCTTTTTAGAAGATACTTTAAAATCTGCTGCTAAAACACCGTTGAAATAAGTTCCCCCAGCACTTTTCACTTGCACATAGGTATTTTCATAATTTCTGTTGTTCCGTAATAAAATGTTCTGAAATACGATGTCACTATCTCCACCAGGTGTCAACTTCAAATCAACAACTCGATCTCCATTTTGGCGGAAATTAAACCCTTCTTTTGCAGTGAAATAAGCACCACCTGTTCTACTTTCCAGAAAAAGATTATTTTGGCTTCTCAAAGAAGCATAGGATGCTTTTGACTCTAGTTCTAGGCTTTGATCCGCTCTTAGTTCTGCATGTCCATTTTGATTAAACGCAAGGCCCGCTGAAAAATAGACTCTGTTTGGATCACCATTTAGGTATCCATTTGATATTCCGATTCCTCCTGACTTGGGAGAACTTTCGAGTTGGTAAACTAACACTGCACCCTGCGTTGCTGTTATATCATTGTTGCCACCTAATACAATAGTGGGTTGCATGATATTACTTTGATTTATATAATAGCCCATGAAAATCCGAGTGATATACGATTCCATTAACCTAATAAACTGTTTGGAAATAGAGACATAATTAGAATCATTGGCAGTTCTAAGAGTAGTTCCTGTTATTTCTCCGCCTCGAATCAAATTTCCATTCAATACTCCAGTTGTAATAAAATCCGCAACAATACGCCCATCTTTTGTCATTGCTATTTCATAAGGACCATTTACCCCGTTTGATGAATACCCTAATCCGTTTATGTTCCACTGCCACACTTTTGAAGCTGTCATTTCATTTTTGGTATCCATAATTAAAATTCGGTCTGGATATACACGTACATTTCCACCAAATCCCGAATTGATTAATTTTGTGGCATTTTCTTTCGCTGCATCCAGTAAAGATCCTGGCATATTGGATAAATCTTGTTGGATTTGATCTACCTTACCAGCCATATCTGTAAAAGATTCTTTAAAGTTTCCAATGGTTACATTGATATATTCCTTTTTAATCGGATCATATTTATACGCAATAACTTTTGCTTGAATATCAATACCATCTTCCTCATGTTTAACTGTAACAATATCGCCCATCCAGACACGCTGCAAAATTTTATATTCTTTATACTCCTCTGTTTGAGACAACTCTTGAAATTCAACCTTATATGTCGCTTTTGGTTGATCGACCATCTGAATATCAAACATAGCTTTAGCGGCTTGACGTAACCTGTTATACGCTTCTTCTACAGGTAATGCGTCTTCATCATTTGCATTTTTACCAATAGCCGCTTTTATATGATTAAATTCAATAACTCGTATTCTCGGATGTGGATACTTATGAATCAGTGGACTATCTACATATTTTTCTGGTAATAACAATCCGTCAAACCCTTGCGGCATAATTCTGGTAGTAGGGCTTTTCCAGTCCACACTTCCTTCATAACCTAACAAATCTTTTTTATGTCTTATTACTACTCCACGATTAGCTCCTCGGTTTTTCAGCATCTTAACATCGAAGTTATCTCTTTTTAATTCCCCGCCCCATCGATTCACGAATGAGTTATCTTGGCTCGTATCCAACATTGCTTCCACTGGATTCTTTCGAACAATACGTGCGGTGGATATATTCGTTACGTCAGAATAAAAAGTAAACGGATGCTTATATTGACAACCCAATGATAACCTAGCCATAGCCCCAGTACCATTTGTAGGCTGTATAAATATATCTTCAATCAAGTTTTCCGTTAAATCATAAAAAATGTGATAACAAACCGCTTTGATTTCTCCCATGCTCACTTTAGGAGTCACCACGCGAAATAACTGATCCCCATCAGGAGTAGGAACTTTTATGATGCTCATTCCGTCAATCTTCGTTCCATATGGAGCAAATAAAGGATAATTAAAATTAAACACAAATAAACCGTTGAGTTCTTCCTCAACAGTTGCACTATAAATATGTTTATCTAAAACACCAATTCCGTTATGCGTAAAATCTGTTTCATTTGGTTTATATAAAGTAATCATTATTTATATCTCCATCTTGGTTGAATTGAAATAAATTGAATAGCACCTGACCACTCTATTTTATTTTCTCCTATTTGGAATTCTGGAAAACCACCAATCATCTTATCATTCATTGATACTGTACCACTGTATGCCTCTAATAATTCTGAATCTATTACAACAGAACCATTTACATCTTTAATCTGAAAAGAAACATCATTAATGAAAATTCGAAATGTACCATTCCCTGCAATGAACAACAGTGGAGCCGATTCCATTGTACCTGGATTATAAATAGTTCCAGGAGTACTCAACATTATGTTTGCATCTTCTGTATACTCAAACGGATCAAGCGTAAAGTCGACTTCAAACTCACCGTGTTCTTCAATTTCATTTGCAATATCACCTACTACAACATGTTTAATTTTTCGATACACATCATCATCTGTAAAATATAGTGTCTTGCCATTCATCAACCAAGCCTTCATGCGCCGAACTAAGGGCTTAATATTCTCTTCTTCAAGCATATTGAATTTTATTTTTAAAGGGACGTTTTTAAACGCCCCTTTTTTTGTAAGTGAACCATGTCTACCCGGCAATTCAATATGTTCTACTTCCTGTTCTGCTGTAGGAATAACAGGGCGTTCTACCATACATATTCCATAGTCACTTGCTAACTGATTATCGATACCTATGTCTAGCAATTTAAGTCCTCCCTATTCCTATTTTTACATTACGGCCACGCTCAGCAAACCAATCATTTGCTTTTTCAAACATACGATCCACATCACGTTCATTATTAATTGTGTTATAAAAATTAATTTCTACAGGACCACTGTCAATTTGTTGAACAATCGGTTGAACTGCTCTTGTCGCTAATGTCGACAGATTAGAAGTGATGTTATCTTGTTTATCTATTCCATATAAATTTAACTTTTTAAAAGTATCATCAACCATGTTTGAAATGTTATTAAGTGCGGATTGTAACACATTACCTTTGGTTGACTTTTGGTTTGGAGCATTATAAAAATCTTTAAAAATTTGCTCTCTGAAACCAGCTATTTTTTTACCGATTTCTAGCCATTTATTTGAATTGTTAAACTCTCTTAGTATATCTTGAGCCGGGTCCCCGCCCTCTAATATGCTACGAATATACCGCGCAATAGGACTATCGTCTTCTACACCATCGAGAGTAAACTGTTCTAATTCTTTCCCAACTGCTTCTAATGCATCTCTCATATCAACTGGTAAATGAGTAATCCAATCATTAAGATAATCTCCATCGTATAATATTGCTTCAAAATAACTCCTAAGAGGATTATTATTCATCATGTCGTTTAAAGTGGAGCTATTGAAAGTGTTTAACGTAGTTTCTAATACCGTATACACTGAATTTGCTAAGTTTTTAGCTGCCGCAAGAACTGTTGACATTGATTGTTCCATACCAACAGCAAGCCCCGCACCAACTTGTTTACCAACCTGATCCCTCATTTTTCGAGATGGACTATGGATGTCGAAGAAGGAAGTAAAACCATCAAGAATATCGTTACCTATAGACTTCACCTTACTTAACACTTTACCAGCCATGCTACCTAGACCATCTATCAATCCACTTATGATATCTTTCCCTATCTTAAATAGATCGATTTTTCTTAATGTGTCAACGATTTTCGGTACAATATCTGTTACAATTGTCGAACCTAATTGCCCTACCATGCTGACAATCCCTTTTATTAAAGCCCAAATTAGTTGAACACCAGCTTCAAGGATTTTAGGTAGATTCTTAATTAACTCTCCTGCTAAAGTAACAATTAGCTTTAATGCGGCTGCAATTAATTCCGGTATCACCTTTACAATTCCAGCAATCAACATAAGTAAAATTTTCACACCAGCTTCAAGTATCTTCGGCAAGTTTGCAATTAATGTGGATGCTATTTTGACAATTAAATCTAATGCTGCATTAATAAGCTGTGGTAACACTTGTACAATCCCATCAATAATGGCCATTAAAATCTTTACACCGGATTCAATTATTTTAGGTAAGTTTGTTAATAAAGTATCCGCCACTTTGGTTATAAGATTTATCGCTAAATCAATAAGTTGCGGTAGCATTTTAATGATTCCATCTATTAAGCTAGTTAAAACCTTAACACCAGCTTCAATAATCATAGGTAAATTCGCTGTAATGGCTTCAATTAAAGTTGTAATGACTGTAATAATCGCTAAAGCAATCATAGGTAAAGCTTGTGTGATTCCTGTAATTAATGAAACTAATAAATTTATTCCCATTTCAATTAGCTGGGGTAAAAATGACATAATTCCATTAATAATAGTTTGAATAATCGTTACAGCTATTTGAATTAACTGTGGAAGCATCTGCATAATTCCGTTTATTAAGGTTAGGATCAATTGAAGTCCTGTTTCTATCAGTGTAGGTAAGACTTGTACAATTCCAGAAATTAAAGTTTGAATGATTTGCATTCCCATTTGAACAATCATAGGGAGATAGGTAGCAATCATCTGTGAAATTGTATTTATAATCCCAACGATGGCTTCAAGCATAATTGGAGCCGCTACAACCAAACCATTCACAAGATTTGAAATCATTTGTGATCCCGCTTCAAGAAATTGCGGTAAAACTGTTGTTACGAAATTAGCTATGTTGGTAAAAATATTTGTAATAGTTTCAAGAATAATTCCTGAGTTTGCATTCAAATACTCCGCAATGGCTGGCAAATAACGAGATACAGATACAAGAACACCTGGAAGTCCTCCGATAATTGCTCCTGCGATTGTAGGGCCAATCATCTTAAAGATTTCACCTAACTGGCTAAGATCTCCCGAAAAGACCGCTTTTACTGCATCAAAAAGATGCAGGCATGCTTCACGTATCTTACTAACTGCCAATCCTATCATTTCAGCCGCATCTTGAAATCCTTTTGGCAAATGAGTAATCCAATCATTTAAATAATCTCCATCAACAGCCGTATAGAATAGATATTTACCTAGTGAAGATAATGCGTGTCCAAAGTTTTGAACGCTTTCAATTACACTCGTAATGCTATTTTTGAATCCTTCATTGGTTTGCCACAAATTCCGCATCCAAATGACCAATCCGGCAATAGCTGCGGATGCGGCTATTACTCCCCCAACTACCAATGCAACTGGACCAGCAACAGCCCCAATACTTACGCCCAATATACCAGCTATACTGGATAAGGTGACAAACACTGGGGCTAAAGCCATGCATGCTCCAACAAGGATTCCAAGCGCTGTTACAATTGTTGTTATAGCTGCCGCTAATGCTGGATGTTCTGAAACAAATCCCGCAAAAGCACTAATTACATCCGCGATAACGCCCAGAACAGGCTCAAGCGCCATTTTCAAGTCGTTCATAGCTTTTTGAAACTTTACAGCTGGGCTGGCATCCATTTTCTTAATCATTTCATTTAGCTGTTCTTGATTCTTGTTTAAATCTATAACTTTATCTTGAGCACCAATAAGTGTATTGGTGATATTCTGCCCTTGATCTTCATACATTGTCATTTTGTTATCGTAAAGGCTTTTTATCCTCTACTTCTTACAGTTCATTTCCTGTAAGTTCGGCATACGTTTTCACTAATAAGTGTCGCGGTCTCGTGGAAGGATTATATCTTTTCACCCTCTATGCTCTGCCCCTGACTATACTTTGTATAGCCTTCGGTTCAAATCAGGATTCGCACCCTCTTTGCTTTATACCGCGATTTTACTTCGGCACAATTTATCATCTACCGAAAAGTTTAACACCGATTTCATTTCGTTTTGTTTCATCTTCAATACTAGCCAATGCTTTCGCAATCTCTGTCATTGCTGCCGAACCTTCTTTACCGCCTTTAGCGACAGATTGCCCCCACTTTTTTAACTGATCAGCCGAAATTTTAGTGCCTTCAAGAGCTTCTTTCATTGATTTGTCGACACCTTGACCAAATTCAGCCGCTTTAACACGGCCTTCTTTTAGTCCATCTAAGAGATTATCAATATTCCAGGTACCTGTATCAACACCAGCTTCCATAATTGCTTGTACTTCTTCAGCATTGTAACCAGCTCGTGTTAACTGACCACCATATTCAGCAATAATGTCCAATTGCTCAGGAGGAAAGCCGATTTTCAACAGACGATTCGTTAACCCTAAAGCCGTGTCACTAGTTATTCCTAATTCATTACCAATTTCATTTGCTTCTTGAATTAACTCAGTAAAATCTATACCCGCATAAGCACTTGCAATGGCTCCTGCTCCTTTTACAATGGAAGCATTAGCTTTATCACTGACAGTTTGATTTAACGCCCATTGTCTACGTGTACCCTCCAGTGCTTCCTCTACATCAACACCATAGGCTTCTACACCACGAACTGCTTCTTCTACCGATTTTTTAGAAGATGCTGGAACTTCAAAAGAAACGTCAATTTTTGTTTTTAATTTAGAAGTATCAAGCGCTTGCTCAATGGCTCCTGAAATACCACCACCAGCCATTAATCCACCAAGAATATTTTCTAAACCAATATCTAATTCTTTAAAACTGTGCGATGCTCTTTCTGCTTCTCGTGAAATGTCTCTCAAGTCATTTCGAACTTGTTGTAATGAGTTTCCATCATCTATTGAACGAAGAGATCGCTGTAATTTCTCAATATCTGCTTCTGAACCTAATGCTTCACGGCCGATGATTTGGATCGCTTGTTCTAACTGCCTAGCTGTCGCTGTACCGTTTCGTATTGCGTTTGTAAGGTTATTTCCTAATGCATTTGCAAAATGATCTACACTCGTTTCAGTCGCATCAAAGAATGTCTTTAACTGTTTCGTTGCTTTTTCTTGTTCCTGCAAACTTTTATTTGTCGCACTTAATTGATTCTGCAACTGCTGTTCTGCTGTCCGAGCTTGTATTAGCTGCGTTTCATATCTTGGGATTTCACTAGCATTTTCACCATACTGCTGTTTGGCTTGATCTAACTGTTTCTGATAGTTTTGTACTTTACTAGCTGCAACAGTATGTTGCTCTCCAAGATTATCTATTTTCAAACGTAATTTCTCTATTTCTGAAGCATTCTCACCAAGCGTTGCTTTTTGTAATTCGTATTGAGCATTCAACTTAGAAAGAGAAGATTGCAACTGCTCTTCCTGTCCTTTTAGCTCTTTTAGTTTTTGTGCCGCTTTAGCTGTTTCACTTGTTCTTTCCTGTTCAGCATCTCTCGCCTGTTTTAAGCTTTCAGAAGTTTGTTTAATACTATTCGCTAACTGTTGTTCTGTTATTTGTTGACTTCGTAATTTTGACTCTAGTTTTGCTACAACAGTAGAATTTTCTCCGTATAATTCTTTAGCACGTTGTAAATGTTCCGCCGTTGCTTGCGTCGCCCTTTGTGCAACTGCATACTGTTGGGAAAGGTTTTGAAGCTTTGCTTGTAGTTTTTCTGAATCAGTAGCATTTAACTTCATCTGCTCTTCTTGTAATTTCATTTCTTGACGAAGTTTTTTAGTTTCCTGATTCATGCCCTTCATAGCATCATTAAAATCTTTATTTTGCGCTTTAAATATAACTTCAACTTCCGAATTATTTCTTGCCATTATCTCACCTACCTTTACTTGGGATTGTTACGCCATGCTTCAAACGCTGTAATCCCTGCGTAAATACGCTCAACAGACGAAATTGGCTCATGCCAAAAAGTCTCTGGATCTATTCCAGAGACTAGACAATACAAGACGTATTTATCTTCCACACATTCAATTTTAATGTCTGGATTTTTTACTTTTTTTCACCGTTACCGCCGCTATTTGTACTTTTTTTCAGTGCTGCGGCAAATTGATTTGGATCTTGACTAATTACATCAACAACCAGTTTCGTATATAATTCCATAGATTCTGCTAATGAATCATGATACTTCTGTAAGAAATCATCAAATGTTAACTTTTCTTTTGGGTTCGCGCCTTTAAACGCCATATAAATTACTTTATGAATACTTGTTTGATCGATTTGTTCTAAAGCTGATAAATCTTTATTATCCTCATTTCTTAATCCATCTAATGCTTGGAATTTCACGATATCAGCAATAATTGAACTAGTAATAAGCCCTTCTTCTTGGCCTTTTTTCAAAGCGTAATTGGTTAAAAACGCCGGATAGTTCTGTTTATTAATAAAACGTTTTTCATACTCACCTTCTACTTCTACAAATTCGACTTCTTTTAATGTTATTTTTTGTACTTTCATCTGCTATTTCCTCACTTTCATTTTCTTCTCATTTAAATCCAAAAGAAAAAGCCCTGTATGAAACTAGGGCTTTAAGCTGAAGTTGTTCCTTTAACGAGAGCTGAATTAAATTGTGTATGCCACTTTTGAGCGACTGTTGCATCTGCTAATTCATCCACAAACGCTTCATAATAGAATTTATTTAAATCATCTGGTAAGGCCGAGAATTCTAATTCCATCATAGCCAATTCCTCTTCACCACTCGCAATTGAAAACTTAAAACCAGAAGAATTTGAGCAATTTGGAAACGCAATCAGTTTTACAACATCATCAAAATCGTCTACTACATCTGCTGTAAATACAAAATCATTTCCTTTAGACTCGCTTCCATATGCCCAAACACCTGGTTTTAATCCTACTGTATCAAATCCAAAATAATCCCTTACTACTTTAACAGGAATATGTGCCGAAACAGTTACCTTAATTTCAGTAGTCTTTGATTTCTTTTTTAACGTCACACCACCGCATACCTTTTTCATTTCTTTGATTTCTGGTTCCCCTTCAATTGTCCCTACACATCCGAATTTTGTTCCTGGCTCTTGCGTTCCTTTCTTCTTAAATTGAATACTTGCATTCGCAATTGACATAGAATTAAATTCTTCAATCGTTTTAGCCATTTATAATTCCTCCTCTAATACTTTATCTACACCTTTGTGTAATTTTTCTAGAATCTTAGGTTTTGCATTCATAATCCCACGTTCTGCAAATCGTTGTTCTAATGGATTATGCGGACCTCTTCCTTCGTTTGGGAAGACTAAATATCCAAACGACCCTTTCTTATTAGCCACTCCACCCCTAGCTTTTATCTTAAAACCCAAATTCATTTCTTCACTTTTTGACCAGTTACTATGTTTAGCATGTACTTTATTTTGAACGCTCCATTTAGAGCGAGATACTCGAATAAGCTTTGTAATCTCTTCTGTCGCAATTTGGACACCATCTGTATGAAGAATCTTGTTGATAACAGGTTCCATCTTGTTTGGTAACTGTCGCATCTTTTCTTCGAGTTTTTCTATCGCTGTATAATCAAGATTAAATGCATTCAATCGGAATCACCCTCTTAAACGTAAAAACAACACGATCAATATAACGATCTGTATCTTTCAATTGAAGACGATCGCTTTTTGTGCCGACAAAAGATACCATTTTCACTTTACCAATCCATGAAATAATATCAATGACCTGTTCATCTAAATTCAATTGATTTTCCGATAAATAACTAATATATATACTTTGAGAAATCGAACGCTCATTTGAAGAAGGTTGAAACTCACCATATTCTAAAATAAAACAATTATATCCCTCTTCTGTTAGCTGCGATTCTTCATCTTCTGCTAGTTCATCCTCAACAACTAAAAGTTTAAAACCGTCTTCAATGGCTTTTTTTATGCCACTTCTTTGCTCTTTCATAAGCTTTTTAGATTTTTCATTCACGAGATTTCACCACCTGCTGCAAATAAAAGAAAAGGTATTGTTTGTTAGAATCATAATCCACTTTAATCACGTCATATTCGATTCCATCCATTAATACCTTAAGTTTATTTTTATTTATTTTTCTAAAGGAAGGTGGATACAGTGTTTTAACTTTTACATCTAATCCCGTTGTTAAAACGCCCACCATTTTGTAATCACTGTCCCGTAAAGACATCACTTTATAGGCAAGCTTCCCTTCTTCATGAAACTTCTCACCTATTCTTTTACCCTCTTCTGAACGCTCTGTTTTTTTATATCCGTATTGTAGAAATCCGTCATTTAAGGTTTCTCTATACGATTTAAGAACCATTGATTACACCAACTTTTCCTAAAGCCACATCTAAAATAAGCCTGGATAATTCATTTTTATAATTTTTTTCAAACTCATCACCTGCATTGTTATAAACATAACGACAACGTTCTAACAACAAATCTTTCGGGGTTAGCTCCTTTGAAAAATCAAAAGACGCATTTGTTAAACCCAACAAATACGCCTCTCCTTTTTCCAAAAGTTTTATTAAACTAGCATCCTCTTCATTCCAGGTGATTTTAAGAACATCTTTTAGTTCATTCAAAAGCTCATCCATTCGCATCCCCTTCTAATAAAGTGATAAGTTCAGCCTTTGTTGCATTGGACTTGTATTCAATAGCACTTTGATCTAATAAAGACTGAATCTCTACCTTCGTTAATGCTGAATAATTCCTCTCTTCAACAGGAGAGGATGGATTAGGGCGTTGTAGTGCCTTCTTTCGCTTCTAGCGCTGTAATGTCAAATACAGTGAACGAATCAGGATCTAACGGACGACCATTTGCGAGTTGACGAACGAGATATAAACGTTGATCTTCAATTAAACGGATTGTATCGTCTGACTCTAAACGTTGTTCTGAAGCAACTCCCATAAAGTAATCTTTCGGTTTACCAGAGATCATTGTATTTAATGGGACGGCTGGCGACTGGACCATCGTTAAACCTGGCACTCCAAAATTATCATATGTCCAAGTACCATCATCTTTACGTTTTGCACCAATCGGGAAAAATTTTGTTGCATAATCTAAAGGATTCACAATAAGCGTTACCCCTGTATAGCGTTTCGTTCCTCCTTTAGTAGTAGGAGCTAAGATTTTTTTACCGATTGTTACAGGAGTAAAGTCTTCTAAAACGACTTTCTTTTTATCTGGATAAATACCATCTGTTACTGATCCTTTTAAATCTTTGATCATACCAATTGGTTGTTTTTTCCCTGTCCCTATAACAATAACTTTTTCTAATTCTTCTGCTACAACTTCTTTCATAAATGCACGCACATACTTATCTAACCACTCAGGACCTAGTTCAAACATAGCTTTACATACAACTAAAAATCCGCTAAGTTTGTACATTCCTTCTTCAATTGTTTCAAAACCTTCGTCAATCATCTCTCTAATTGAGTCACATACATCACCCCAAAACGCTGTCGTAGTGCCCTCTTTTCTAACAACCCATTGTGTCTTTGCTCCTACGGTTTGGAAATTAACAAGAGAAAGTAACGGATGTTCCTTTTCTAAATCTTCAAAAACTCGTTCGAAAACAGTGGGCGGCATCAATTGATGTGTTTCGCTAAATGATTTAACTTCAATTGATGCATTATAAAATTTCTTTTCTTCATTTGTTAAAACACGCACACCGCGAGAGGCCAACACTTGAGCATCCCAATTTTCATTTTTTGCTTGTTGTGCTTCATTAATTACATCGTTCATCATATCTTGAAAATGTTGCATATTGTTTTCCATATTTGCGACAATTCGTGCCGCTACCGCTTGTGCATCACCTGTTTCAAGCGCCTCTTTTACATTATTAATTTGTTGATCTTTATTTTCGATTATCGGACGATCTAAATTTTTAATAGTCATCTTATTCCCTCCTGTTTTTAAGACAATAAAAAAAGCACTGCTTTACGCGCGCTTAAATTTGTTAAGTATATTTTCAGTTGAACCTGCTGCTACTGGTTCATTCTGTTGGTTATTTTTATTTCGGAATTTCTGAAGTACATTATTTTTAAATTCCTCTGGATCTACCACATCGTCATCTTCTACATGTTCATTTACTTTATGAGCCAATCCAATCTCTACTGCCTCATTGGCAGTAAACCATGTTTCATTCGCAATCATTGTCTCAATTTCTGAACGTTCCCCTTGATAACGGGTCATATAAATATCCGCAAGCGATTTATCAATTCCCTCAAGAGCATTCAATGTCTTGCGAATATCTAATTTTGTTCCCCAAGTCCATGTAGAGGCTTCATGAATCATTAACATAGAACCTGTATTCATAATTAGTTCGTCTGCTGCCATTGCAATAATAGATGCGGCACTTGCGGCCAGTCCATCTACGTTAATGATAATTTTTGCCGGGTGATTTTTTAGTTGGTTATAAATTGCAATTCCATCGAATACATCCCCACCAGGACTATTCAAATTGATATTAATAATATTTGCTGAAGTAGCTTTTAATGTTCTCTCAACATCAACTGCGGATGTAGAATCACTCCACCATGATTTACCAATATCACCATAAATCGTTATGTCCAGCGAATCAGCTTTCGCTTCTGCCTTAAAGGCATGTTGAACATTAGCTAGATGGTTATATTTTTCATTCTTGTAACGTTTCATCCTTTTCACCTCCTTCCAGTGAATCCGCTTCTTGATAGTTTTTTGTTACATGTCTTCTGTTCGCCCATTCTTCATCAATAGGCTCTTTTCCAAGCATCATTATCACATCATTAATTGTTAGACCACCAATAGCAAATAATTTATCCATTGCGGTTGATAATTTCGTAATATCAACAATCTTAATTTTTGTTGTATCAATTTTTAAATATGTTCTTTTTAAATACTCTTCTTTTTTGTACATCTTTCGATTAAATTCATCTTGTATCAATTCAGCAATCGGATTAATACAAAATGCTAAAAATGAATCCATTTGCTTTTCAATATCAGCCACATCACCTTTTAAAATGCCGATAGGCACATGAAAAGCCGTTGCTACATAACCAAATATATCACTGACTAAATCGCTAATATCACGGCTTGTGCTATTGTTTGCTACGCCGTTTTTACTATCACTCATATCTTCAATTTCATATCCATTTTGTAATTGAAAAGCGGAACCTACTTTATCTGCGTTAAACCAATTTTTTAACTGACCTTCAAACATTTCATCAATCGCGGCTTGCGTTTCTGGATCTTGCGCTCTTAGAAAATCACCTTTAATTAACAAGCGCTTATTATTTTTTCTTTTATAATAGTCAATGGACGATGCAAGCAATTTCCCAAAACTGTTATACATTCCATCTATGACTTGCATAATATTGCGGTCATTTAATTTAAAATGAAATACTTCAGATTCATTAAATGATTTATCAAAGGTGAAGTCACCAATTGTTATATCGTTATAAATATTTTCTTTTAACGCAAACTTAGTAATATCAAACGAATCTGCAATATATAATTGCTTATTTTGCATAATTACTACACATTCATTTTCCATAATTAAGTGATTAACTAAGCTATGCATAAATTCTGATGCATTTTGATTTTGATTAGGTTGTACATTAAGCAAATAATGATTCTCACCACGTTTTTCTTTCCCTTTTTCAAACGTTTGAAATTCACTCCTAGTTAGAGCATTAGCTATTAAATCAATACAACTTTCTACAGCTAATTTTTTATAATAATAATCAACACTCAATTCATAAAGACATTCCTTTAAAGTAACCGTGTTATTACTTCCTAGAAATCCGCTTATCCATTCTCTTAATCCCATATTCTCACCACCTTTTACACATTAAATGATCTAAATATCTTTCTAACATTCTCTTTTGTTAAAGCATTAGATTCTTTCAATTCACTATCTAAATTAAGAGCATGTAAAAAAGCGTGAAAACCATCTGTTTTCCGCTTCTCTGGATCAATCTTTGCATATTCAATATTCCCATTGTTCTTATTATCCTTGAAAGTATTCCATACATACCAACGCATTAATAAGTCATCACCAAATACTAACTTCCCATTGATAAATAAATCATCAACAAGTGGCGATAATTTCGAATGCGTAATATGTCCCCTTCTTACAATCTCGACTTCAAAACCTGCTTCTTCAAGTACAGGACCTAATACACTTGCACGATGCGAGTCCATACAAATCTTTTTAATTCTGTATTTCTTAGCCATTTCTAAGAACCAATTTTTAACCCGATGTGGATCAATAGATTTTTCAGTTCGAATAATCGTACATAATTCTTTCGCTTCCGCTTCTCGGATAACATCCATATTTATATCTTGAATATCTAGTGCAACTTGATTAATAAAAGAATGATGTAACCAATATCGTTTATTATCTTTTTTAAACAATAGACCCATTCCACAAAAATCTCGTACTTGTGCAAAATCCACAGCACCAATACATTCAAATCCAGACAAATCTGGTATTGGTTGATTTGTTCGCTCTAATTCATCCCAGGTACAAACTGTTTCTAAGATATTTGAAATTGGAATATTCATACGCTTTGTCATAAATTCGACTCGCAATTTTGAATTACGTTGCATCTTTTGGTATTCCCGTTTCATTTTTATCTTTAGCTCATCATTGTATGGTAAAGAAGGATTAGCTTTCTCCCAATTTGCTGGATCATCAACCTCGCCTTCACTATCTAACTTACAAATGAATGGTAAGAAATGAATGTCCTCAATCTCGCCAGATAAAATTAATTTTGCTGTTTCTTTTAAATCATCAAGTGGCCCACCTCTTACGTGTCCATCTGTGGTGGTGTAAATGATTCGGGAACCTCTTACTTTACCTTGACCACTTGTATAGACATTGATATTATCGTAATTTTCGTATTCATGTGCCTCATCAAAAATTACACATCCAGTACGTTTACCGTCTTTTGTCCGAGAGTTGGAAGTGTTATAATTCATCACTGAATTTGTTTTTTTATGTTGAATTTCTTCTAATGTCCATTTAAAGATTTTTTTAAACTTCTCTTTAAAAGATGGCGTACTTATAACATTATATACATCAGTAAATGTTCTCTTCGCTTGATCTTCACTGGTTGCAACTACATCAATATCGTAATTATTAATACCATGATGTCCGGTCATCATATAAAAAGAATCATATGCCATATAACCTGTTTTACCGCCACCACGACCCATTAATATTAAAACTTCATCAAATACAATACGATCATCTTTTTTGAAGCGCACACCATACATCAATGCATTTAAAAACTTTTGCCATGGGAATAATTCAAACGGAAAATATTTAGCAGGAACATTAATAGAATCTTCTGCTGCTTTAGCATTGAAGTAGATGTCGTCTCGACTTAACATTTTCCGAACATATTTCATTAATAATTTTTGTTCTTTACATGATTTGATTTGACCACTTTCTACCATACTCATATATTCATCGATATATGGATGGTATGTTGCCGATTTCTTAGACATCATCGTCATCATTACTTCCATCGTATACAGGTTCTTTTAAACCAAGCACTTTTAATAAGTCCGTCATACGCTTATTGGTTTCACGAAATTCTTTCGTAGCTGGATTAGCTTTCATTCCCTTTTGGCTTTCACTATTCTGCCATTCAATCATTGGTCCATTCTTTTTAATTTCTCTCGCTAATTTGTTTTTCGTATCGAACAATGTTATGTAATCGTCGACAAGGTCAACATAGTGCATACCATTCAAATTAGCATTTTCCAATTGTTGTAATAAATCTTGTTTGATTTGTGCTTTCTTTGATAGTTTTTGCACATGTACCCCCCCCTCTTAATTTGATATCTCAAAAAATATTTTTTCCCATCTCCTCCCCCCGTTGAATGGTCCTCCTACTAAAAGCCAAACTTTTTGACCGGGGGGTGTTTAAGAAACTAATTCAAAGTAAGTTTCGATAAAATCCAAAATAAAAAAGACTTCTTCAATAGAAATCTTTAGAATGTCTGTCGTAAATATTAAATTCTCTTCTTCTTCCAATCTTTCTCTAACATCATTAAGTTTAAGCCGTTTGCACTTTCTTGGGTTCACACAGTCTCTTATTTGGCAGTAACGCCAGTAAGAATACTTTCGGAACTGATTAAGCATGTCGCGCTCATATGACGTACGCTCGGCCTTCTCAGCGTATTGAATCATTAAGTCAGTATCAAATGTCCAACTACCATCCACAATAATCATAGCTACCACCGTTCCTCATTCATGAACTTAGGTACCTTCTTCTCAACCTTATCTAACCGATCATGTACTTCATTGTGACATCGAATACATAAGCATTGCAGGTTATCTAAATCCATTGCTAAGTGTGGATGTGTCTTCACCTCTTTAAGATGATGTACATTCTCAGCAGGCTTATATTTACCTTTCGACTTACACATTTGACATTCGTGATTATCACGCTGTAGAGCCTTGAGCCTTAGTGCTCTCCACTCTTTAGACTTATAGAACTTCATAAGCTTACCTTCTCTTATGAGCTTAATATAGTCCATTGTTAACACACCGTCCTTGCTCTTATGCATCTAGGCTTACGATCTAACACTTGAGACTTCAGAATATTTACCACAACAGTATGAGGAAGACTATTACGTTCTTTATATTCCAGTTCTTCTTCATATCTAAAAGCTTCTTTGATTAGATCATTAAACTCTTTGGCCTGTTCACTCATAATAGTAAAAGCCTCACGGATTACCTCAAATACTTCTCTTAATGTTACACTACAAACAATTATACCTTTCATCTCTTCACCTCTTCTTTAACTTCCTCCAAAAAAATATATCTTCTTTGAATGTATAAACTACAATTAAAGAAAGTGTCGGACTTTTAATGATGCCGAATTTATGTAGCAAGTATGAGAGCAATCCATTTTTATAATATCTCTTAGCCCATCTAACTTGAGCAATCCACATTCCTAATAAACTCTTCACTTACTCACCTCTTATCTTTCTCTAACAGATCATCCAACAATTTATTGATTACACTTGTTATAGCTTCTTCTTTATCTTCAAGCGTTGTGTTTTCTTGTAGCTCATCTAACACTTGAATTACATCTGGTAACCTTTCTAATCCCACATACTGTTTTATTTTCTTCTTGCTACGAAGAACGCGAAGGATTATTCCAATGACCATTGCTTTTTCAAGCTTATTTAATTCCATCCTCTCACCCCTTGTCTCTATATAATGCAACACGTTTGCGCCTTTCTTTACCTAGATAACTTCAAGAACTCTCTCATGCCATCTACAACTTCTTTATCGTTTTCAACAAGCTTACCTTTAACATAGATATCTCCATTGCTTTTCAGAGATACCATTTCTTGTTCACCAACTCTCAAGATGATACTGTCATGTGAAGTATCTCTTGCTAACTTATTCAAATCTCCATTATGTAACGTTAGATTCATCTCTTCTCCTCCTCCAAAATAAAAAGCACCCGAATGGATGCTATTTTTGTACTAACACTTTTCTAGGTTGACTTCCTGCATAAGGCCCTACAATCTCATTTTCTTCGAGACGATCCATGATCTTAGCGGCTGTCATATAACCAATTCTAAATTTACGTTGTAATGACGATACTCTCGCTATTTGATTTTCAATCACGAACTCCTTAGCTGGTTCATATAACCTTTCTATAACCTCATTAATGTTTACTTCCATTCCCATTTCCTCCCTTAAAATAAAAAAACACCCTAACGGATGCTTTTGGTAATGATTAATTTAAGTTTCAATTGCGGTACGTGAAGTTTTATTCTTTTTCCAATTACCTAATGTTGCTACATTCAACTGCGTCAACATTATTAAGTAACTGGAAGAAGAGCAAAAGCTCTCCCTAATAACGGTGTCATTCAATCGTTACCATCTGCTGGTTTCGGATTTTATTTGCCGCTATTACGAAACCGTTTAAACAACATATATTATAAAGAAATTTATGAGTTGTGTTTTCCGCCACTTCTCACCATACAAATATATCATGTTAAAAACCAAAACGTGTCCGTAAATCGTTCGCAAATAGTCCGCAGATAGTTCACAAATAGTCCGCAGATAGTTCACAAATAGTTCGCGTTTTTTATTTCTTTATTTTTTCACATCGGTTTTCAGCCTCTTTTCGCATAGTTTTGAATAAATATGTTCTTTAATCCTAGAAAATGAATTAGCTATAATCTGGATTGTGTTAAATTCACCTATTCCGTTTAACCTTAGATATATCAATCTCTTTCGCATTTTATAAAAATGAATTTGACACTTTCAGTTTAAAGCTAATTCAATAAGTGATAAAAAAATAAAGTAGCTAGATTCTAAACTTCCTTTGATAATCATTTAATGTATCTTGCTCCATTCCAATGTATCTCAATGTTTCTTTCTGATCTGTATGATTTAACATCTTTTGTAAAGCAACTACATCCTTAAATTGTTTGTAATGATGATACCCATATGTTTTTCTGAGCGAATGAGTTCCTATACGTTCTAACCCAAACTCTTCTGCTGCTTGATTTAATATTACATAAGCCATAGCACGAGTAATTGGTTTATTCTTTCCGTTCCTACTCTTAATCAGGTATTCGTTCTTTGGCTTTCCTTTAGTATAATTTCTGATGGCTCTCTTCAACTCTGAAGGCATCTTCACATCTTTGATTTTCCTTGTTTTCTTTTCACGTATCATAATATTCCAGCCTTCTACATCACCAACACGCAAACGCAATATATCCGATATTCTAAACCCTGTATTAATACCAAGAAGAAACAGAATGTAGTTCCTCTCATTCTGCTCCTTATAAAACTCTTTTATTTCTTGTATTATTTCTTTATCTCGAATTGGCTGTACAATATTCATATACTTTGCCCCTCTTTTTGTCTACGCGTTTTTTGAAACACCTCTTTCTTTAGATTGAACGCTAACCGCAATATCGCTCGTCCTTTTAACTTATAATATTTTGTTTTACCTATTCCTAAATCCATCCAGATATCTTGATCATATCCAGAATCATGTTCCATATAAAATTTCACAATCACTTCACGTTCATCATCTCTTAGACGATTCACACCATCATACAACCAACTCATAAATTTATTTCGTTCTTGTTCATACTCTATTCTTTCTATTGCAATATTTTCAGTCGAACTATTAAACTCATTTGTATTCGATGGAGGAACAATAGAATACGACGCTGTCACTTTTGGCAGCATATCACATGGCATAGTTGCTAAATATCTACGATACTCATTAAATACTTTTTCGATTTCTTGTTTTGTTCTTTTTCCATCCACAATTGGCATCTTAAATGATAGTTGTTTATTCATATTAAATTCCTCCATTGTTATTATTTTTGTCTTACTGCCCCACGTCTTCGTTCATAACGTGGACCATGAATTCCCATCAAATCCTCAATGTCGCGTGTGCTTAATTTCTCTTTTTGTTTTTTCTTATTTTTCTTCTTTACTTTTTTTGATTGTTTTTTCCACTCGCGTAGCTGATCCTTTAGTACCTTCATTTCCCCATCTCCCTTTTCAAAATAAAAAGGACACCTATTCCTAAAACAGCTTTAATTGCTGCTTTAATAAATTGGTGCCCTCTAGTTTTCTAGCCGGACTATATTCTGTTTGTTTTACTTTAAAAGGGTTATTTTATTAAGTTATTTTTTCTTAACCAGAAAAATTGTCCCATGCCTTTTACATCTTTTTCATAAACTGGCATTACATATATCTCTTCATTTATTAACAGTTGGAACTCTACACATTGTTTTTCTTTGTTCCACCCATCAGATGCCATTGGAACCATTTTCGGCTCTGCTTTTTCTCCCATTTCCCTCTACCCCCTGAATAAAACTCAATAATCCGTTAATAATGTAACTACAGTTTCTGATTTTCCTTCATACCCGAGGGCTTAGCGGCTAACTTTTGTTAGCTGCTCTTTTATTCATTCCTGAATAAAACTCTAGATTTTACAAATACTATAACCAGCCTACACATTTATGTAGGAGACCCCATGAATGGAGCAATTAGCTTTTGCTAGTTGCTCTTTTATTTCGTTCCTGCTCTTGTTTCTTAAAGAATTCTTTAACTGCATTTTCCCAATAAGTGCACATTATCCATCCCACCTTGAATAAATCCATAAACACTGTCCATACTATAAATACACTTGAGTTCTGAACTTCCTTCTTAACGTTTTTTCGGAGAGCAGTTTGCTTTTGCTAACTGCTTTTTTTATTACACATTTTTGTCTTATCACTCATATAATATTGAGAATTAAAAAATCATCTCATGTATAAAGGGAAAGTATTCTTTTTCATTATTTCACTCCCTCTTTAAATAACGCTGGTTGAATAAGGTTTTTAAAGAGGGAATATATTTAAAAATGTTGGTTACAATGTAAACAGGCTCGTGAATAGCCAATTTTACTAATACCCACTCTATGTCTATTACCTTGGGCCGAGTAATTAGCAAAAGCTAATTGCTCTTTTATATTGAGGTAATAATAAAATTTAGGTCTTATTCCTTTTCTACATCATATACTTTAAACCTAATCATCCAGCTCAAAGTGTTACCTCCTATCTTAAAGAGCACTGATGCATGGTGCTCTTTTTTAGTTTCCTTATTTCTTTAAAATGAAATTTTTATTAAGCTTTCCCCGCATAACATTTTCAATTTTGTTTATACTATAACTGTAACTTTTAAGTTACAAAGCATTGTGGTGATGCTCTTGTTGGACAACAAAGCAGTTAGCTTTTGCTAGCTGCTCTTTATTTGTAAAAAGGCACACAATTAACTGAATTCACATATAATATTCTGAGTTCCTTTCTTTATAAAATAGTCATTATAAAACCGGTCTCGTCACGAGGGCACTTTACTAAGTGCCCTTTTATATTCCAACTTAATACAAAATGAAGTTTTTGTTTAGTTTTCTTACCTGCATAATATTTTGATATTTGTTTATACTATAGTTGTAACTTTTTGTTACAACATATATCCGTATCGATTGAAACTTCTAAAATTGTACAATGGAGCAGTTAGCTATTTCGGCTAGCTGCTTTGTTGTGCAAAATAAGAATTTTGTTTAATTGCTATTAACGTTTTAGATTTCTTTGAATACATTAATATCAAAAGAAATTCTATATGGTGCTCTGGTCCAGTTACCTTGAATTTCTTGCAGACCTTATGTGAAGAATCCGTTTATAACAAACGGGTTCTTTTATTTTTGGTTATAAAATAACTATTTTGTTAAAAATGTTTCTTCATTCTTTTTAGATCATATAACATATCTTACTAAATAAGGATATATTCCACAAAATTTTGAAAGGAGGAATTTTTATTAACACAACTTTAATTTCTCATTTTTATAACGAAGAGTATCTGCTTCCGTGGTGGTTAATGCACCACACAAAATTATTTGATCATGGCATTCTTATTAATCGTGGGTCTACTGATCGTTCGGTTGAATTATGCAAATTATTTGCACCTCATTGGGAGGTCCGTGAATCAAAGGTATTAGAGTTTGATGCCATTTTAGTTGATCAAGAAGTAATGAACATAGAAAAAAAAATTACGGGATGGAAAATGGTGCTAAATACCACTGAATTTCTTTGCTGTGTTGATAAGGAAGCCTTTTTCTCATCTCTTGCCACTTTAGGGCAAAACATGTATGCTATTAGGACTATTCTGATGGTGGATGACCCTGCTCACGGTTATACCAATCCGAGATACGGAATTCCCCTTGTCAAACAGCGTTTTCATGGGAGAATAATCCCCCCTAATCCACCTGCTCCATACTATGGCGGTAGATTAATCCACCATTATTCGCATGGTAACTATTGGGCAGGGCGGCATTGGTCACCTCATCCATTTATCGTTTACATGTATCCTGCTTTCATTTTAAAATTCTTTTACAGCCCCTGGAATACAGCTATGAAAAACCGAAAATTACAAATTGGGCCTACTCTTTCTAAACATAGCATCCAGCGTGGCTTAGGTACTCATCATCTGGCAACACTAGATAAATTAGAAAAAAATTATATACACTTTACAACCTCAACTACTGATCTTCGGTTAAACCCAGAATATCAAGTTTTATTTCCAGATTTATGTTTTCCTAACTTACAGTAATGTCCTTAAAAAACATTCATATATATTTATCAGATGCACTTTGAAATCCCAGAGTATCGAATACTTTTATGAGTCGACTGACCACCAATATTCGATTTATTTTTAAAAATTTATTAAAAATAACTTAGATACAAAAAAGCTACGTTTTATATAGGATAAAAATTATCTTACGCAAAGGAGCTTGATTATTTGTGAATTACCAAAATGATAATAACTCTAACATTCACAAACCTTGCACTTGTCCATCCCCCACGGCTAACAGTTTAAATGTTGTTCAAACTACCCCGTCAATAGTCTCTGTAAATTCTGCGATTCCACTAGATACCGTGGTAAATTCTAATGGTACGGCAATCTCATTCACACCACCAACAACTGTTTTACTTGAAGGTGGAAGAACCTATTTGGCAATCTATGAAGTGCAAGTTATCATTCAACCAGGAGGTAATTCGGCAGGTATCACTATGTATCTTAATAATAATCCAATCATTGGCTCTGGTACTTCTCTGGGATATACTGCAGGATTCACTTCTGTATCAGCACCCGCTATTTTCACTACACCTTTAGGTATAACAAGTACTCTTACTGTTAATGTTGGACCATATTCTAATACATTAAATACGTTAGGCTTAACTCTTGCTGTTGTAGCATTAACATAACAAATTCTAAAACTCTCTAAAATAAATTTCTTTGTTCTTTAACTATTTTTGGGGGCTAGCCTCTAGGAACTCAACATAAATACATATAGAAAAAGAACATTATTTGGTTCGATAGTACTAGGTGACTCGACTAGCACAATTGCTGAGTCACCTATTTATCTATAATAAAATAACGCTTTGGTTAAAATTTTTGATTCTGCCATTCAGTAATACAAGCTGATTCAATTTCTTCAAAATCTCCTTTTTCTTCATCAAAATCAATGACAGCATAGCTGGGAACTACTAAAAATTCTTTTCCACAAACGTTACAAGAAGGATCATCAAATGCATAAACTCCTTTAATTGTGTCTGATTTTTGCAAATCATAATCAGCATTTTCGAAAACTACAAGACCATTACACCCTTTAACGTTACATCTATGTGCTTCGATAGCCATTTCTCATTCCCCATTTATTAATAAAATTCAAATTGTCCCAGCCACGTATCGAACTGCTTAGCCGGGATTTCTTCACCTACTTGGTGCATCTTTTATGTCTATTACTATGTAATTTACTAGCAGTGATCATTTAATTTAACACAAACACATCACATTCTCATAGCATGTTTAATCATTTTCATTAAACATAAAATATAGTATAGTACCGAAAATAAAAAACATAAAAAAAGAGAATGTCTTCAAAAGTTAATCTGTGGATACTTTTTTGACATTCTCTTTTCTTATTTCAAAGTTCTCAAACAAGAAACTTATAAGCGATTATACGAATGTTATACCCGCACTTGCGAATCCTGTAATAGCAGTAGCTATATCGAAACCAGGTGTAGTTGATGAAACAACAAGTAATATCTTATCTTGTGGAGCGACCGCAATTGCTTGTGCGCTAATACCACTCGCGGTATTACCGATAGCAATAAGACCACTAAATGCTGGTGTTAATAGTAACGGTGTACCTACTGGAGTGAAAGTATTACTTGCTGCTGGCGCGCTGTACAATTGCATTTGAATTTGTATGCTTCCTAATGCTAAAGCAACCGCTACAGTTACACTAAAGAATCCTGCTAATGAAGTAATTGTACCTGCGCGAGGAGCTACAAATGCGAAATCAAATACCGGAGGTACAGGACCTATAGTAATTGGGCCACCAGGTGGGACAATTACAGGGAAGAATGAACTTCCAAATCCAAGAAGTGCTCCTGTGTTTGCCAATCCACCTAAAACAGTTGCTAATGCTACTGGTCCACCTGATGCAAACGGAATAACCGCTCCAGCTCCTGTTGCTCCTGTTAGGCCTGTTGCTCCTGTTGGACCTGTTGGACCTGTTGCTCCCGTTGGGCCTGTTGGACCTGTTGGACCTGTTGCTCCTGTTGCTCCTGTTGCTCCTGTTAGGCCTGTTGCTCCTGTTAAGCCTGTTGCTCCCGTTGGGCCTGTTGCTCCTGTTACTCCTGTTGCTCCACCAGTACCTGCTGGACCTGTTGGACCTGTTGGACCTGTTGGACCCGTTGCTCCCGTTGGACCTGTTGCTCCACCTCCAGGACCTGTTGGGCCTGTTGGACCTGTTACTCCACCTCCAGGACCTGTTGGACCTGTTGGGCCTGTTGGACCTGTCGCCCCTGGAGTAGCATTGATTAATTGAATTAATAAATTAAAAAGAAGTTGTAAAGTTGCAGAATCAACATTTGAGTCGCAGGATATAGGGATAAGATCTAAAGCGAAGAAGAATTGTGCAAGGGCGCTATAAAATTGTTGCAATAATGTTGACAATTGTCCTAAATTAGGAACTGGAGATTGTAATAAAACTAAAATACTTTGAGTTAATTGTTTCAAAAAATTAACTTCTGGGGAAGGTAATAAGGAATTTAAGAAAATTAAAAATTGATTAAACACATTGAATAACGCTACTCTGTTTGCATCACTTGGATTTGCAAAAAATGCTGAAATAGCTGATACTAATGAGTTTAGTAAAGTAATTAATTGACTTAATTGTTCCCTAGTAATAGGAACTGACTGTGGATTTTTACAACAATCTGCTGAAAAAACAATCGGATTGCATTTATTATGATCAAAACAATCATTATGTTTCATTTATTTCCTCCTTATTCAATAATTTTGAGAGAATACTCTTATACTAAGAAACACTCAATTGTAATAGCGTTGAATATTTTTAAATATTCATTTTTCTTAGAATAAAAATAGTTACTAATAATTAAACTATAAAAATTCAGCTTAATTACTTTCACAACTCACATAATATAAGTATACGCATCTATTTATCTAGTGCTTAGATTAATTTCCTAATAAAAACGCATATTTTTAAAGGAATACATTATTACTCCTATCAACGTGTTTATTTTATCAATAAACGAAAAGACATATTAATTTATAAGTTCAATAATTCCATTCTAGAGTAATATCAAATGAAGTTTTTTGAAAAAGTTTAATCCTCACAACCTAGTTGTTTGTATCATGAGTTTCTAATAATGCATTGTATTTTCCATTAAGAGCTAATCATTTTGCTTTTGCCGACTAATGTTTATTTCTTTGTAACAACTTATACTCATCTTACATACATTATCTTGAATCCTTACTTGTTAAACCATTTAATTGTTCATGACTCACAAACATCAACAATATTTGAATGGTGTACTGATTCACAAAAGAGTACCATATAATGGTGCTCTTTTTTATTTCTTTGTAACAACTTATACTCATCTTACATACATTATCTTGAATCCTTACTTGTTAAACCATTTAATTGTTCATGACTCACAAACATCAACAATATTTGAATGGTGTACCGATTCATAAAAGAGTACCATATAATGGTGCTCTTTTTTATTTCAACAATTTTATATGAAATCTGTATACTTTTTTGACCAATTTCCAATAAAATTTCTTAAAACCTTAAATAATATCATTGATTATTTACTCCGAGAAAAGAAATTTTTCGAAGAATCCTTTCTTAATACACTAAATTTACTTTAAATACAGAAACCTCTAAGACATTTCAGTTAATATTTCTTTAAGATTGGAGCAGTTAATGCAAATGGCTGCTCTTTTTTATTTTATTTTCTTTCATTTCCGCATAACATTTTCAACCCTGTTCATACTATTTTTGTAACTTAAAGTTACAAACTATTTCTGTAAGCGTAGTGTTTCTTTTGTACAACAGGCAGTTAGTTTTATGAACTAGCTGCTTTGTTGTGCAAAAATTTCTTATTTGCACTACTCTAAACTCCTAAATTCGGCTAGCCTGTCAAAAAAATTTCAAACGTATGGACAAACACCGCTTCAATTCTCCTTTTTTCTAATAGATTAAATTATAAGAATAAAAGGAGTGAACTATTGCAAAATGAATAGAAAAAAATACTCTGATAGTTATAATTGCTATAATTATGAAGATGATTACAAAAAGCACAAATCTTCTTGCCGTAACTCGGATCAAACGATTGTTAAAGTGTATTGTAATTGTAAAAGTGATTTTGAAAGACAATCGGCTTTTAAGGCAACGCAAAATACCTTCCAACCACTTATTGCCAATCAACCTACTAGAGTTTTGTTTCCAGTTGAGGTATTTGATATTAATAATGAGTATGATCCATCTACATCGATTTTTGTCCCTCGTCAAAACGGTATATATACTTTTAATACAAGCATTATTTTTACCCCAACCGAACAAGCATCTGCCACAATAATTCTAGACATACGAGTAAATGGAATCAGTGTATCTAGAAACGAGGAAGGCGGCTCACCAAATGAATCACTTATTGTAAAAACTTCTACTATCGCACTATTACAAGCTGGTGACAGAGTTGACATATTAGCTGAAGCTGGGTCGGCAAATGGAACTATTGCAGGCGTTCCGAGTCTAACATATTTTGAAGGCGCTCAAATAAGTTAAGCTGTTCCTTTAATTATACAATCTTCTTTTAATATAGATGGTTCCTTCTACAAAATTTATTACCTGTTGAGCAATTAGCTTATGCTAGCTGCTCTTTTGTATTGAGTTGATAATATTTTTTAGGTCTTATTTCTTTTCTACGTCATATAATTTTAACCTAAACATCCAGCTCAAAGTGTTACCTCCTATCTTAAAGAGCACTTATGCATGGTGCTCTTTTTTATTTTATTTCCTTTCATTTCTGTATAACATTTGCAAACTATTTCTATAAGCACAGCATTTCTTTTGCACAACGAACAGTTAGTTTCATTAACTAGCTGCTTTGTTGTGCAAAAGAAAGATTTTTTTAAACTGCACATTTATTAAGAACATACATAAAATATCATGTGGTATTCTTTTTCAATATTAGTTTTTGTCATGGAGCGCCTTAAAAAGCGCTCTTTAGATTTATTAATAAATAACCCTTTTGTTCAAACATACTCACGTTTTATATAAACTAAACATATATTTACAAAGACAAGACATAGCTTTTTATTATACATGCACAATTTTTGTGCATGTTTTTTCTTTAATAAAATAACTATTGTTTTAGATTTCATAAATACAAACACTTGTCCATTTCATTTTGTTCTCCTCCCACATTTACTATTAGTAATACTAACTCTTCAGAGGTGAAAATATAATGGACGAGTTTTTATCTTCTGCTGTAATAAATCCTAATTTAGTTGGACCGACTTTACCACCTGTTCCACCATTCACACTACCTACCGGACCAACTGGGCCAACTGGGCCGACTGGCCGACTGGGCCGACTGGACCGACTGGGCCGACTGGGCCGACTGGCCGACTGGGCCGACTGGGCCGACTGGGCCGACTGGGCCGACTGGGCCGACTGGGCCGACTGGGCGACTGGGCCGACTGGGCCGACTGGATCACTATCAGTAGCTTACGGAACTTTTTGGCAAACGGAAACCATTACAGTCCCTTTCGAATCCCCTTTTTCTTTTAATCAAGCTGACCCTATGGTAGGGGGAATTTCTCTGTTAAATCCAACCACAATTAATATCACACAAGCTGGGGATTATCGGATTTCTTTCATTTCCTCGATTAACTTGACTGTAGCCCTTTCATTCCCTTATTCGCCTACCATTTCTATACTATTAAATAACAGTCTGATTCCAAATTTCAAAGCTACTTTTGGTATTTTAATACAAGATTTAGAAGATGTAGATTGCGCTCAACTCATTGGGGACACTATTTTATCAGTCCCAGCCAATTCAACACTTCAACTTATAAATAATAGCTTTGTAGGCGAAAGAGACATTCGTACTTGCAATAATGGAATAAATGCTTTGGAATTAAACATTATCAAATTAAACTAGTACAAGTATTCCTTTAAAACTAGGTGCTATTATAGCATCTAGTTTTCAGTTTCCAATGAAATTTTTTTAATAACAATACACAAAAATAAATGCATAAAATGTTTTATATTCTTTTCTTTTTAGAATAAATAGCCTTTACAGAGCACTTCTCCAAGTGCTCTTACATTTACATATCAAATATCATTTCTACTTATTTACAAGAGCGGATTTTATTATTTTGTACAAGCATTCTTTTCTTTTTTTTATACAATATATAGATATCTCAAAGAAAGGAGAGTAACATAAGTATGGCTGATTATTTTTATAAAAATGGTAAAAAGTATTATAAAAACCGATCGTATTCTCACCACCAAAAAGATAACTGTTTTATCAAAACCCATACAATATCTGGTTCAAATAGTGCTTTAGCGTTTAGTGTACCAGCTAACACTTCAAGAACATCTTTTGAAGATTTGACCAATAATCACAATAAAACATTACTTGATTTTCGCGTTCCTGGTGGTGTTCAACCAATTGAAGTAACCATTCGAACAAGAAGGTCTGGACCAATTACCTTTACAATAACTGCAGGTGAACAAAGGATATTTCAAGTTGAAGATTTTCAAAACCTCACTCTCACAAACAATACCAATACCGGTAGCACCATTAGTATATTTATTCAAAAAACATTTTGTATCTGCTGTAATAATCAAAATAATTTTCATAAAAAGTATTATAAAGAACAATCATATTCTTACTTTCAAAAAGATAACTGTTTTATCGAAACTCATACCGTAGCTGGTTCAGATACCACTCCAACTGAAAATGTCCCTGTAACCATCATCGTACCCTCCGACACTTCAAGAAGAGTTTTTGAAGATTTGACTAATAACCACAATAAAACATTACTTCAAATATCTGTTCCTGAAGATGTCTCCCCTATTGAAGTAACTATCCAAACAAGAAGTTCTTCCACGCCAATTATCGCGACTCTTGCCACAAATGAAACAAGAGTATTTCAAGTAGAAGATTTTCAAAGCCTTACTCTCACAAATAATACCGAATTCCTTAATTTCATTGAAGTATTGATCAAAAAGACATTTTGTATCTGCTGCAATGATAGGGATGATTCGTGCGATGAATATTACCGTGATTACGAATGTGAATGTTAGATTGACTCCCTAAAAAGAATCCTTATAAAGGGTTCTTTTTCTTTTACCTTAGTATCATCTAATCATTCACATTTGTTCAACATTTCATCTCTTAACAAAATTCAAATTTTATCTTACTTTACATCTACACGTGCTTGACTTGCTTCTCGACTAAAACCATCTGGATATCTTTTAGCTAATTTTGCAATATTCATTTCAGCAATATCTTGTAACGTATATCCCAGTTCATGCGCCATAATTGATAAATAATAAAGAATATCTCCAAGCTCTAAGGCTAACTTATAAGTGTTTCCGTCTTCTTCTCCTGGACAATGCGATGGTTGAAAACCATGTCCGTGATAAATTGCTTTTTTAACAATATCAGCAACTTCACCAGCTTCGCCTGCAAGTCCTAAAGCTGCATTTGAAACTCGTCCTCCAAAATCAGTTTTGTTATTCCAAGTTCGTAAAGTTGCTTCCTGATAATCATTTAATTCATCAATCGATAAGATACTTACAATCTGTAAAACTGTAGCTTCATTTATAACTTGATCCTCATTTTTTACTTCACTCATTAATTTAGTTGCTTCTAATACACCATTTTCCATAATGTTCATTTTTGATTTCCCCTTCCTATTTAGCAAATTCCTAATCCTATCGGACGATTTTCAATTAAATACTTATCAGCCTGATCTATTACAAGAAGAGCAACCTCCGCTTGATGTCTCCTTAATGCTTTTGCCATCTTCGGCAAACTCATACCTTGACTCCACATTTTACGAAAACGAACTACATCTCTTTCATCCCAAATGAAGTTAGCTTCTTCTAAAGCGATGTATACATTCAACCGTGATTCCTTCATCGCTTCATGATTTCTCGCTACACTCATAGGCGAACCTACTTTCTAAAAATAATTATTTTACCTTTTCAGTAAACTTAGTATCTACACGATCAACTTTACCGTTTATCCAAACAGCAACTTGTTCACCAAAACCACTCTCCGGTGGATTGAATGCTGTAACATTTCCATCCTTTACTATTAAAAGCTTGTTGTTACTAACATCAATTTCTACTTTTTTCATATGCCCATCTCCCTTTTACTACCTCATGTACTCAACAACATTAGGTTTAAAGCCACTTCCTAAATAAACCCTTACCGGAATTATTTCTTTTTTATCCCTTGCTGCCTTACACAATTCTTCAGCTGTATCCCAATTGAAAAACTTATCTACAGCCCTTTGGAATCTCCATATTGCCATTACATATTGTTCAAAGATGTCATAACGATCATCTTGTTTAGTTGTGCGTGGTAATTCATCCGTACCCTTTGCATTCTTTGGAACTTGGACCCGTACATCAGCGTATGTAGTGCGTCCAGCTCCTCTCTTCACATTTGCCTTCATTACATCAAACTCACAAATTGCTGGCTCTACATCAAAAATGTTTAGTTGCTTAGGCATGTGCCATCCCACTCTTCTGAATAAGATCCAGTAATTCAATTGCCCCTTCCTTGCTTAAAAACATTCGCCCATCTAGCAACTCTATGTTGGTTTCAGAAACTTCACCCGTTACAAAGCATGACTTTTCATATTTTCTTAGAACAATGTTTTCACCCTCAACATGAAAATCTAGTGCCGTACCTTCGACAATCCCTAAAGTTCTGCGTAACTCTACTGGAATTACTACACGACCTAGCTCTTCCACTTTTCTTGCAACACCTATGTTTTTCATACCTTACTCCCCTTTAGTATTTTTATATTTATTTAGAATCTCATCCAAACGTTTCTTATTATCCTCGAGATCCTCGTTTGAAGCTTGCTGTGGTTGTTGTTGCACTGGTTTAATTTCTTTCTGTTGATGTAACCAATCTGGTACAACTTCAGTTCGATTAGCATAACCTTTACCAGTACGTTTTTTACTTTGTTGTTGTCTTCGAAATGATGCTTGTGCTACTTCTACATCTTGAATTGTTTTAAAGCCTTGTTGATGCCAATCTTTTAAAATTCCTTTTGTATAAGACCAATTACGTTTATTGTTTTCTAAAGTGATTTTCATTGCTTCCACTACTAACGATTGATTAAGTTCATCTATCCACTGATTAATTTCTTCTCCCATGAATGGAGAGATGTGTCCGAAATTTTTCATATAAAAATCGATTGCGAGATTTTCTACTACTAAATGTCCTTCTTTTTCTTCTTTTTCTTCTTTTTCTTCTTTTTCTTCTTTTTCTTCTTTTTCTTCTTTTTCTATTTCTTGTTCTTGTTCTTTTTCTTGTTCTTCTTCTTGTCCCCCAGTCGTGCCACGGTTCGTTAACGTATCGTTATACGAGTCGTGAATAAACGTTTCAATTAGTTTCTTTATGGACTTTTGCTCTATATGTTTGCAGATTGGAATCAACAAAGATATATTTTTCACTTCTTTTAATTCTTTCTTAATTAAATCTTCAACTGGTTTTCCAGCTTTTTTTAGGTTGTATTTTCCCCAATTAAAAATGACTAATTCTCTGGTTTCATTATCGTATTTTATTATCTTGTGATAGTCTTCGAAACGTTGCATCAAAGCCTTTATAGTTTCATGTGAATAACCTGTTTCAAAAGCCATTTGTTTTTTTGTTATTTGATACACACCAATTTGTTTAGTTTGTGGATTAGTTAATAAATATAAGAAAAAGTACTTATCTTCTGGTGTGAAATCTTCTTGCACTTTCACATCATTCCAAAATGAAGTGTGTACTTGTCTAAATATCGCCATCTTTTTACCTCCTAGTACAAATTGCAATATATGCTTGTCCGCTTTTGATAATTCTTTGAATTCTATAATGCGGATAACAAACACTGAAATATTGCTGTATCATCTGTTTTAATTCATCTTTTCTTTTTGCTAAGTCCCAAAACTTATTAGGTAATAGCACTTGATATTCGATTAAATCCATGTACTATTTCCCTACTTTCCGTGATATACTTAGAACAACTTATTTTTTAGAAAAGGACCCATTGCCGTGGGTCTTTTTATTTTGTTCTACGTCACTCCAAGCCCATTGTTTTATTGGTTCGTAAGTAATGTAAAGCAACCATGCACTACATGCGATAAACATTGCGAATATAACTAATGATGTTGTATTTTCCACTAAATCACCTCCTTTTGTGCCTCAAGCCAAGCTTCTAAATCCTTTTGCAGAAAAAGTAGTTTACGCCCTTCTCTTATTACTGGAAATCTAGGGTGATTTGCTAATTCATACATTCTGCAAACCGCAATGTTGAGATAAGCTGCGGCTTCTTTCACTCGCATAACCTTATTTGGTTGTGATTGTTGTTGTAAGTCAGCTATTGCTGATCTGATTTCCTCTCTTACAATTTCACGAATAGATTCTTTAATAAATTGTTCTAAACCCATTTTCTTTCACTCCTTTTAAATAAGTTTCATACAATGAAACTCATTGTTTAAAATTTTTTTCTTGTTCCTTAAATAATATAGTTATTTCCTTTCCCAATACTTTAGATATATTAACTGCTACATCATAGTAAACCCTTAAATTCCAATTGATTATTTTATAGCAGTATGACTTCGATATCCCTACCTTTTTAGCTAGTTCATGATATTTAAGTCCAGATTCTTCAAATGCTTTTTGAAGTTCTGTTTTAGGTGTATCGGTTTGCATCTGATCACTCCCTTCTGATGCTTACAAGTTTATTATATGTTTCATTACGTGAAACTTCAAGTGTTTTTTATAAAAAATTTCAGAATAGGAAACTTTTTTATTCTTTACGTTTCTTGTCAGGAAACTTTATAATAAACTTAATAGGATTATGGAAAAGTCTTAATAAGGGGAGTTTTTTTATGGATATGAAAGATAGAATAAAACAAATTCGTTTAGAACATAAAATGAGCCAAGAACAATTTGGTAAAGAAGTAGATCTTACTAAGGGTACCGTTTCAAAATTCGAAAATGGAAAAGCCTTCCCGAGTCGTGAGACAATAGAAAAAATAGCGAAAAGATTTGCCGTTCCTGTGAACTACTTATATGGAGAAAATAACGAAGCAAACAAGGATGATAATAAATACGAGAAATTCAAAGAAATTATGGCATGGCTAGAACCTCTTCCAAAAGATAAAGAAGATATGGCATTAGACCAGATGTTAGCTATCGCTCAAGCTCTGAATAAACATCATAAGAAAATGGAAAAATAGCCTCTCGAATTAGGATAGGCTATTTTTTTTAATCTCTGCAATATATTCCTCTAATTTTTCAGGAGCGCATTCCTTTACTGTATCTAAGAATAGCATTACAATTTCTTCTTTTGTCACTACTAGTTCCCCCTTGCATCCTGTTATTTATACGTGGACTTTCTAAAAGTGGAAAGTTTTTGTCGTTCCAGTCAAAATGTTTCCATTCCCTTTAAAGCAGAAATGACACTATCTAATAGATAGTGTCATTTCTTGTATTTATATAATTATCCGCCCCCGGGACCTGGATCAATCATGTATAGAATTGTTTTTTGTTCTTTAGCGCTTTGTACTTTATCTTTTTCTGTCACTTGAAAAGTTGTGATAGAAAAACAAGCTAAAACTACAATAGATAACACTACTTTTACAAACTTATTTTTCAAGTGCTTCACCACCTTTTATATATAGTTTAATTATAACATTTCAATGCTTCTTTTGGTAGAAACATATAGAAGAAATCACCTGATTTAGAAAAACTTTCAAGGGATAGTTCTAAGTATCTTTTCCCTTCTTTGCCTCCAACCGCGAGCCCCATATAATACAATTGAAAACTACTAAGATAACCGTTGTTACTTTTTAAGGTCTGTAAAATTCTAATTGCTTTTTCATTCTCGCCTAACCTTACATATAAAAAGGCTCTCTCGGCTTCATCTAAATCATCAAAGTTAATAGTATGTAAATCTCTCTTATGGTATATCCTTAAAAACAAAAGTGTATTAAGTACTTTTTCTCTCCTTAATTCTAGTTTCTTATTAGGTGGATTACCAATAACTTTTAGTGACTTTTCCATATACTCTTTAGCTTTCTGATAATCGGAGAAAACATAACTTTCTCCAATTTTACAATACGCTACCGCCTTAGTACTGACATAACAATTTGTCTCGTCGTTTATTATATCAAAACATTGTTGACGAGATTCTCTTAACTTATTTTCATGAAGATTCACAAAAATCTCCATTTCTTTTATTCTTAACAAAAATGAATCTCTTAAAGAGCGACATTTAATTTTTATAATATCAGGTAATAATTGTTGAATATATTCATTCACCATCTTGTAATTACCTAAATCAAAAAAAGAATATATTGTGTTTAGAATCAACATTATTACAAGTTCATTATCAATATATTTTTGATTTTTTCTCATTTTATCAACTTTCTCAAAGAACACCTTAGGTGTAATCGTATTTTCACTTCTTTCTCGCAATGTTTGGTATAAAGGAACCAAGTTTAAGTTTATTCGTACTGTTTTCGAAATACCTTTTTTCATTTCTTTTTCGGTCTCTGTTTGGTTGCTCTTAAATTTATTTATCTGTTCCATAATCATATCTTGAAGTTCATATTCTCCAAACATATCTAACACTTCTAATGCCAATTTTAAATTTTTGTGTGAAAGTGTTGGTATGCACTCTTTGATGCAGTTTCTTCTAAACTTAATATCTTTAGGCTTATATAACCTAAGTGCATCTACAAAGTGTATAAAATCAAATTTACCCTTTTTATTAAAATAACTATTTACAGTTGTATGTGTTACTTTAAAACGTATCGCTAACTTCCTATTTGTATAACCGGATAATTTTAGACTTTCTTGCATATCTTTAAAATCCAATAAAACTTGCACAATCTTTGTCCTCCTTATGGACAAAAGACACGTCATCCCTAGTTTTTACATTTACAGAGAAACGTGTCATTATATCTAAGTTGTGTGTTATACTAATGTACGAAGACTTATGACAGTTGTTTTCCCTACTGTGGTTAGGGAGACGGTGTAGGGGTGTTGCAGCACCACTTACACAGTCATGGGTCTTTTTTATGTCCATTTTTTAGTTATTTTCATAATATCACAAAAATTAGGAATTTTATTTATTTGCTAATCTGAAAATTATTGAGAAAGTTTAATAATTAATATAACAAAGTATTCTTTTATATTGGATGATAACAATATCTCTTCCACTCATTAAACTTAATATAATATATAATAGTTAGCTAGTATTTTAACAACCACATCACATGTACTATTGTAGCTATTTATCAAACGCTTTTAATTTTATTTCCATGAATACAGCAAAAAAAGCGGCCACATTTATCCCTTAATAACAATCTAAATATGGTAAAATATACCCATCGCTGATATGTCCAAGCATGTAATTTTCATAGCAGCAAAATTACAACTAGACTTATACAACATGATTCAAAACAAAATGAAGGAGTGTTTTAAGTGAAAGGACATATTCGAAAAAGAGGAAATAAATATTGCATCGTTATTGATATCGGTCCTGATCCAGAGACAGGAAAAAGAAGACAGAAGTGGTTTTCTGGATATAAGACAAAAAAAGAAGCACAGGCCGATGTGGCAAAGAAGATTACAGAGTTGAATGAAGGAACTTTTATAGAACCATCTAAAGTTACGTTAAAGGATTATCTAAATCATTGGCTAGAAATTAAAAGTATGAGCATAGAAAAGAGTACCTTTGCTGGCTATAGGGCATTTATCAACCAACATGTTATACCTAGTATAGGAATGGTCGCGCTCCATAAATTAAATGTTATACACATTCAAAAATGTTATAAGACTGCGTTAGATAAAGGGATTGCAAACAATTCTATTCTGCTTATGCATAGAATTTTAAAGAGCGCTTTAAACCTAGCCGTAAAACAAAATATTATTTCTCGAAATCCAGCAGATTTTGCTGAGATACCTAAAAAAGAAAAAACCCCTATCCAGACTTGGACAGAGGAAGAAGTAAAAAAGTTTTTAGTTCATTCACAAGAATCACGATATCACATTGGGTATCTACTTGCAATAACTACAGGTATGCGTCTGGGAGAAGTTCTAGGGTTACGATGGCAGGACATTGATTTTGAAAAACATACTGTTACAATAAATCAAACATCTGGTCATGACAATAAAATCAAAAAAACCGCAAAAACAAATTCATCAAAACGTACAATTCCTGTACCTAATGAAACAATAGCAGCCTTAAAAAAACATAAAATTTTAATCAATAAAGAGAAATTAAGGTTTGGTTCTGCTTATCTAGATCAAGATTTAATAAATTGTAATGAGTTTGGAAGAATAATAAAAAGAGCACATTTCAGAAAAAGTTTCATTAGGATGACACACAAAGTAGGTATAAAAGAAATTAAATTCCATGATTTAAGACATACACACGCAACTCTACTATTGAAACAAGGAGTTAACCCTAAAATCATCAGTGAGCGATTAGGTCATACAGATATTTCAATGACATTAAGTGTCTATTCTCATGTTCTACCGAATATGCAAGAAGAAGCTGTAAAAAACTTCGGTAAAAGTATCTTTGGATAACCTATGTTTGCAAAATGTTTGCATTTTATCAAAAAAGTCAAACAAACGTTGTCATATCAGGGTTTGTTTGACCTATCATCTTATATTCTTGATAAAATCTCCGGATCCCTATTGAAATATTTAATAATGGAGCGTTCTCACCACCGCGGGTTATGCATTCGAATCGATATACATAGGAGAAAAAATCTTCTGTTTTTTCATCTTTTATCGGTCCTGACATCGCCTCACAAATATTTTGTGATCTAAGAGGAGAAAAATAGATTTCTTCTTCATTTGTATTTTCTAAATATATAGGGCGCTCACAAAAAATATGTGAGATTAAAGCGGGCACCCACTTAGAATACGTTTCATTATCATGTAGTACTGGCAAATTAGAAATCAAATCGGATTGCCATTCATATTTTGGTGGCTCTACTAATCTATTTGGCTTCCAATCATGAATAATCTCATACCAACTTTGAAAAATATAATCGAGCTGCTCTTGTTTAATAGGTTCTTTCGATACAATCCATGGTGTATTTTCATTTAATACGTACGGATTATGCTGAATAAACAATATATCGGAAAACATATCATACAATCTTTCATTTAAACGTTTCAACTTACTCGTTAATAAAAACGTCTTATAATGTATCTCTACGATGTCAAGCCATTCAATAGGAAAGTATATAAATGATACCTCTTCATTTAAAAGGGGTTCTACTATATTTTCAAATGTTAACAGCCTTAATTTTTTCATAAAATGATTCCTTCCTTTCTGTAGTTGTCTTGATTATCAAAATGCTAGAACAATAGTTACTTAATCTAATCCATTCAAACCAAGTATTTAAAAGAAAAGTAAAAACTGTTTATATAAATAAAATTTTATCAAAACAACTCTTTTAAAAATTTAAAGTAATTATCATTTACAACACCTCTGTATATTTATATTTCAATACATTTAAATTATACATTTTATGTGATGTATTGTACTTATCATTTACAATAACTTTACAGAAAAACAAAAAAGAACACCTTAAATCGGTGCCCTTTTTACAAATATTAACCTTTATGTAATTGAACATATAGATAACATGAATCCTCCAAATGAAATTGCTCCTAGTAAACCTACTACAAATCCTGTTAAACAAATACAATCAGCAAGACAAATAGAAGACTGCGATAATGGAACAAATGACCTACTTGTACTCGACCCATATTGTTTTATTTTCTCATAATTCATATCTAACATTAAATGAAGACATGTTACACCATCCTCAATAGTATGTAGAGATTCTTTTTCTAACCGCTCCAATAATTTACTATCAAAAGCAACTGCTAGAGGGTACTGCTTATCTAATTTCATATTTTGATAAATTAGTTGCAAACGAGATAATATATTGTTTTTCTTCTTTTCAGATGTTACTGTACATTTCATATTATTAAATTCATTTAATAATAGTGTCAATTCATCTCTTTTTCCGTATAAATCTTTAGCTATTTTTCTCTTTAGTTTATACGAATGGATAATAGATTTTAGTTCAATCATATTCATACACTTCCTAATTACATATTATTTACCCAATTATTTTATAGATAAACAGTACTTTTTAATCTTATTTAAATTACACTCAAGCATCTTCATTTACTATCGATTAACATTACATTAACCTTACAAAGTTGTAATAAATTCATTAGCTAGAAGAAATCAATCGCTAATCTAGACAGATATTTGATAGTAAAACCATAAAAAAAGCAATGATTAAATTTTAAATCTAGTCATTGCTTTATCCATCACATCTTGATTACACCTATATATCTTATTGTTACTCTTTCACTTGAATGATTGAATATATCCATTAATAATGGCTATATTCTTTGTTGGCACGTACATATATAAAACTAATGTTTTTTAATTGATAAAGTGAAACTTTAATTAGTCCTCACCAATCGGGCTTTTACGGACAGCCCGATTGGTGGGATAAATAAAAATTAAAAAATATAAATTCTAGTTTCATATCTTTATACTTACTAAGTTCAATTAATTTCTCAATAATTATGGTGCCATTTCCTATATATTTCCGTCTGCCGCTTAGATTTTTCTGTACTATAAATGCCAACACCTCCTAGTAACCGGTTTCTATGATGGTTAAGAAATTTCTACAAAAAAAAGCCCTGATTAGGGCTTTTTTTTCTATTTCTCCAGCAAAGCTCTCTATGAAATTGCTAATCAAAAAAGACACACTTAGATTGATGCGTCTTTTTGTGATGCCTCTTTTGTGAAATCATATAAAGCAATTGCGCCTAAAAGGACAAGTATACCTTGAGGAACATCTAGCAAAATAGTTTTCCAAATTTCTGGAATTACCCATTTGATATCTGCTGCTGTTTCAAGATATGTTTGGAAATAGCTTATTGTAAAATTAATTATCCCTAAAAACACAAACAAAGATAAACCAAATCGAATTAATTTCTTATTTGTAAACATATAACACCTCTCAAAATTCATTGGATATTCCTGCTTTTGCTTCTTTATATTTCCATATCCCTATATTTAATTTTAACACATAAAGAACTCAAAAAGATACAATATGCATATTTGCATATTGTATGAACAGCATTCCATGATGATTTAGAAATTCCCGTAAAGAAAAAGTAAATCCGTTACAATTAACAGAGCCGGTTTCTTTTCTTATTTAACTTCATACCACCAATCTTTACGTTCTTTGATTGTAAAATAAGTGTGACAGAATTTTATCCAGTTAATTCGTAGACAATTAAATGAGCTAACTTATCGATATTCTATTTCGCCATATCCGTAGCACTAATGACTTTACGCAAATTTAACAAGAAAAAATATATAGATAGGTATGATCCATACCTATCTATAACATTACTTCTATTCTTTATCCAATTACGTCTTTTACGTCTGTATCCACTGGCCACTTTTCTAATATATAAGCCATTTCCCAAAATGAATATTCATATTGACTGCTAATAATAAAATGCTGTTTCATACGCTTACGGTCTGCCTCTGTTACTTTTTCAGCGATAGTATCTAAACGTGTAATTTGTTCTTCAACTAGCGTACGGAACCAATCAGATCCATAAGCAGAAATCCATTCGTTATAAATTGGCTCTTCCGGCTGACACTCTTTTAAGCGTTCGCCAATTTCATAATACAACCAATAACAAGGTAAAATTGCTGCAATGATATCTCCTAAATGTCCTTCATAGGCAGCACGATACATATGTGAAGTATACGCATATGCAGTTGGCGCAGGAATAAAATTATCTTTTTCTTCTTTTATTATCCCTAGCTTTTTAGCAAAATTCTCATGTAAAGATAACTCGGCCTCATATGTATTTTGAGCATGGTGTGCCATACGAGCTGTCGTCTCTAATTCAAGAGCTTTTGCAGCTCCTAAAGTTTGCACTCTAGCAAAATGACTCAAATAATATGAATCTTGAAGCACATAATAGCGAAAACTAGCTAAATCTAACGTTCCTTCACCAAGTTTTTTTACAAAGGGATGGTTAAAACTCGCTTCCCAAATTGAATCTACTTCTTTACGTAATGATTGTGAAAAAGTCATTTAAATCCCTCCAATAATGTATAAAATATAAGTATTTATCCACAATTATTAAAGCTGTAAAATAAAAAAACTTTCTTTACAGGCGTAAAGAAAGTGAAATTGACAGTATTTATTTACTCATTAAATAGCAACGTCTTTCCCACTTCCCTACGCTGGCATTAACCAGATCAGGTACTAAGAGTCTCAAAATCACATTTGATCTCAGCCTATAAAAGGCCCCCCTAGTGGATAAATATTTTGTTTTTATAATGTATTCATCATAGCATACTTCGTGAAACTATCAAAAGAATTCGTTATATGATTCCCTTAAAACCCTTCTTCTTTTCTAACTTTTAATGATGTTTCAATAATCATATCTAATAGTTTGCTATAACTAATTCCCGCTGCTTCTGCACTTTTTGGCAATAAACTTGATTGTGTCATCCCTGGTAATGTATTAATTTCCATTACATATGGAATTCCGTCCTTCACCATCATATCAACTCTTGCATAAACACTACATTTTAATGCTTTATAACAAGCAAGTGACGCTTTATTTACACGTTCATTAATTTCTGCTGGAAGTTCAATAACTTCCTCAACTGTACTAGTATCATCATATTTTGCATTGTAGTCAAAGAACTCGGCTGCATGTCGAATTGAAACTATAGGTAACTGTTTTCCATCCAGAATTGAACATGTAATTTCATCACCTTTTATATACTTCTCAATTACTACTTCAGAATCCCATTCGAATACAGTTTCTAGCATTGAGATCAATTCATTTTTATTATAAACGATTTTCACTCCGACACTCGATCCGCCAGAGTTTGGTTTTACTACTAATGGAAATCCTAACTTATCTAACTCATCAAGATTTAGATCCTCCATTTTTGTAAGTTCAATCCAATCTGGTGTTTCTACACCTTCATAACGTAAAATCTTTTTCGAAATATTTTTATCCATACATATACTGCTAGATAACATATTACTTCCGCTATAAGGAATCCCTAAACTCTCCAGTGTTCCTTGAACTGTCCCATCTTCTCCGTATTTTCCGTGTAACGCGAGCAACGCAAAGTCAATGTCTTTCGCTTTTTCAATTAAATCCACTTTTTCATTTAATGTAATTGGAACTATTTCATACTTATTTTTATCTAAATGAGCAATCATTTCATTCCCCGTCATAATTGAAACTTGTTTTTCAGACGATACCCCGCCCATAATAACACCGATTTTCATTTTCTCAACTCCAAATTTCATTTTTTAATGTATCACCAATTATTTTAATTCCCCGAACTATTTCTTCTTCTTTCAAGCGCGAAAACCCTAATCGGAAAGTGTTCGCTCCTTCTCCATCAGAGTAAAAAACATCTCCAGGTGAAAACGTAACGCCTTTCTCATAACACTTTTGTAAAAGTGTGCGGGCATTCATATGCTCTTCTAGCTCTATAAATAAATGAAGGCCACCATCTCCAGTCATTCTTTTGAAATGAATGTACTGGTTACATGCCCCGACAGCTAACTCATATTTTTTCTTATAAACAGATCTTGCCTTTTTTAAATATTTTTCAAAATATCCCTCATGTAAATATTGAAACAGAACAGCTTGATCTAGCGTAGATGTGTGAATCGTTCTTGCTCTTTTTACGCTTTCTAAATAATGAATCAGCTCTTTATCTGCAATAATCCAGCCTACACGTAAACCAGGGAAAAGTACCTTTGAAAAGCTACTAATATAAATCACATTATTGCCAGCTCCAGCAAAAGTTAATAATGGAGCTAAATGTGAACCTGAATAACGTAGTTCTTCATTAAATCCGTCCTCTATAATAGGAACGTTGTATTTTGAGAATAACCTCATCAATTCCGTTCTTTTCTCTGAACTCGTAACAATACCGGTTGGATTATGATAAGAAGGAATTAAATAAGCAAAATCAAAATCTTTTTCACGCAAGCTTTTTTCAACTTCATTCGTATCAATACCATCCTCATCCATATCAATCCCATGAACTTCAAGTCCATGTAAGCGGAAAAGCTTAAGTGCAGCGTGGTGAGTTGGATTCTCACAAATGACACGCCCGGATTTTTTTGATAAAGAAGAAAGTACAATATCCAATCCTTCTGTAAATCCATTTGTAATTAGAATATCTTTATTGGAAATGTCTACACCTTTCATTTCCATGTAATGAAGTAAATAATTCATTAACGGTCTATATCCCTTTGCATATCCGTAGTTCAATACGATGTCCCCTTCAATGGACATACGAGTAAGAAAAGCTCTTTTGAAATTTTCAACATCAAATAGCTTCTCATCCGGGGCTATACTATTAAAAACAATCATTCCTTTTTCCCAACGAACACCATGTTTCATTAAATCTAATTCATCCGCTAATGCGGTCACTGTATTAAGTTTATTTTTCCAATCTATTTCAACAGACGAAGTGTTAGATATATCCACCTTCGCAACAAAGTTCCCTTTTCCTTTAACTGCATAAATGAGTCCTTCTTGCTCTAAATCTGCATAAGCAGCGAGTACAGTGTTTCTACTCACGCTTAGTAATTCACTTAGTTCTCTTGTTGATGGAATTTTTTGATCCCCGAGCAAATGCCCTTTCATAATCATCTTCTTCAAATAATCTTTCAATTGAATATAAACGGGACGATCTTTAACAACTTTAAAACCCTTAAACAATTTCTTCCCCCCTGCAATCATTTTTGCATATTTATTTCATTCTCAAAAGGTCCACGACATATGTATTTTTTATAAAGGGCGGTACGGTCTTACAAATCTTTTCGATATAAGTTAATTACATCTTTTAAAGCTGCAGCTGCAGCGCCTCTTGGATTAGAAGCCCCACCAATTGTAGTAACTTGTCCCATCGTATCTGTAAAGAACGTAATTCCTTTTTCAGTTCCATTTACTTTTGCTAACGGATGTTTTTTTTCTATTTCGCACGGTTCAACATTTAAATTGATATTGCCACCCTCATCCTTATATGTTGATGCTATTAATTTAATAATTTTATGTTGTTCCTTAGCATTTCGAATTTGCTGTTTTGTAACGTGCTCGATTCCTTTTATATGTATATCAGTAAGTGTTTTATCTGTTTCCATTAAGCGGTTTGTCAAAAGTAACAATTTACACGCACTATCTGAACCACTTATATCTAATATAGGGTTTGTCTCAGCAATTCCTTTATTTTGTGCTTCTTTCAGTGCTTCTTCAAATGTCATATCTTCCTCATACATTTTCGTAAGAATATAATTAGTTGTTCCATTTAATATTCCTTCTATTTTTTCAATACTACAACCAGCTAAACTAAATTGTCCGATATCTAGTGTCGGTAGTGCAGCGGCTGTTGCACCGCTATATCGAATTCGTACATTTGCGCCTCTTGCTGCTTCATTTATTTCTCTCCAGTTTGTAACGAGCGCACCTTTAGAAATTGCTACTATATCCATCTGTTTCTCAATCGCTTGTTTCATATATTGTTTCCCTGGATTTCCATCTTTAAGATTTGTAACTGTTGATTCTACCAATACAGTACCACTTATGCTAGTTGTTGCACGTTCCTTCGGATGATACTCTAAATATTTTTCAATTGCAGCGGTACCGCCACCATACATTAATAAATGATGAAGTGATAAGCCGTCTTCATTATGTATTGCAATATTTCTCCCTAATACGCCACTTACAACTAATTGAATCCCATATGTTTCATATATATATGAATATTTTTCATTTAATAATTTTATAAACTCTCTGCCTACTGTTCCGTATCCTGATAATACAACTTGAATTTTCATAATATCCCCCCATATTTTTCTACCAAATCCCTCTTTCAATATAATATAAAGCGCTCTCGAATTCCATCGAGAGCGCTTTATTATTACCTATTTCGGTAAACGTGATAGCTTTTCAGCAATTGTTCTATAAAACTCTTGAATGCTAGAAAAACCTAACGAGTCTGAAACACTTAACCCTACCATGTCGAGATGGTCCCAATTCGCTTTCGTTTCGATATGATTCCATTTTCCAATCTGTAATGACTCATTATTATTTACAGTAACATTAGAAGATGGTGCAATCATAGAATTTGTATTTACTACACCATCATTTTGCCACCAAGAAGTATCAACTAGCGGACGGTTTTCTTCATATCTCGCATAAGAACCTAAGAAAAATGCATTTCCCATTAACACTTTATTCATCGTTATATGAGGCAAATGTAAACCTGTTATAGGTGCTGCTTGTGATGCATGTCCACTATAGGATAAATAATACACATCTGGTTGCGTCTTTACCCAATTATTTAACTCCTTTGCACCATCTGTACTTAAATCCCATTGACTTATATCTTTTGTATTTTTCCAAAGTGAACTATTTAGAATACGATTACTATATTGGAAAAAGGACTCTCCAGGATTCTTCTTTATACCCCATTGATCCAATTTAAAATCATATAATGATAAATTATTGTTTCCCCCAAAGCTTGCAGCTGTAATGAGTAAATCTTTAACAAACGGCAGTAGAAGACTACCATCCGCAAGTGTTGTACCGTTGTGAGGGGTTGCTAATGTTGTAACACTATGAACATATGATTTTCCGCCTTCAAATAGTGGTGATATTTTGGTGTCTGGATGATTTTTCACATAATTCTTTTCTTCAAAACTCCCTTCTTTTAATAGCTGTACTAATGTTCTAATCGTTTGTCCACCCATGCTATGTCCAACTAAATGAACTTTATTTGTTTCACTCCAATTCGGCGCAAAACCACTATAAGTTCTGCCAAAACGATTATGTCCATGTTTCTCAGCATGTACTGCACCATAGTCTACTGTCCCACCGCTAATTTGTGCATACAATTCACATGCACGATCCCAGTTACTAGAAACAGGTCCAACAGCTGCGGTATGTACCGTATAACCATTTCGTTTCAAATCTTCCTGTATATCATAAACACCACCCCAATATTTTACACCAAGCATTTCTTCTCTACCCCATCCAGCAAATCCATTCACCAATATGATAGGATAATTATTTTGCTGCCTCTCTTCAGCGTATGATATTTTCGCTGCGAATGAACATACGGTCACTAATGCAAAAAAACATATTTTTAAAAATAACTTCCCCATACTTTCTCCCCCTAATAAAACGTTTACATTTTTCTTTTTAAAAAATTAACAGAATAATTTAACAACTTAAATATAATGTAAAGTATTTTATATACGTTGTATATATAGAAAACATATACAAATGTTGATAAATATTAATTCAAGTAAATATTTACTTTTTACAATATAACTTGTAAATCTATTTATTAGGATTTATAATTAGATATAGTTTCCTCATGTTAAAAAGATTTAAAAATCATAAGAAAACTAATCTCATTGCTTGAAAAGGAGGAAAAAGCATGCAAATCGGATCAAATATTCATACATTATCTCAACCTACTAAAATAACTCCATCTACTCTTGAGCATAATATTATCTCTTCTAGTAAACTTGAAAGTAAGAAAGTAAATGATCCTATCAAGTTTGATATTCGTTCATCTGAAAAAGAAATGAAACAGCCTGAGCATAAATTTAATGAATTAGATTTATGGAAGATGTTAAAGGATAAAGGTGTTCCTTTATGGATCATCCTTGAAATGCTACAAAAGGCTCGTAAAGAAAAAGAAGCCCAAAATAATTCAGTTCAAAATTCAAATGGGATTGAGGAAACAAACGAAACTCGATTAAATGAAGTAATGTAAAGCATAATAATTGATTTGTCTATAAACTAAAAAGAGTTCGAAACTGATGAAATTTTTATCAACTTCGAACTCTTTTTTAAGGTTTTTCGCCAATCGTTACGAATTGAAAAGATACTTCTCCTTCCAAACCTTTAATTAACTTTTTTACTTTGACATTTTCATTAATCAATGTATTATCTGTTGACATTTTAGGTTTTTCGTCACCTAGAGATTTTTTCAAATGAAGAAGATGCATTTTCATTTCATTTGCCTTTATTTCTTTATACACACTATTTTTTGCTATAATCATATACCATTCCGTTGAATATTTACGATTGTTGCCTATCCAAGCATCACTATTGTATGTAACAGGAATCTCTTCCCCTCCTATTTTAATACTTTTCATAGTCTTATCGGCTTCACTTGTAAATAATAGTGCTCCTTCTTTTGGGAATTTCGGTAACGTATCTATAATATAATTGGAGCCATTATCTTGTTTTCGAAAAAGTTTTTCTTTAATCAATGCTTGTGCTGTAGATTCATTTAAAATTAAGACATTTCCATTTCCAACTTCCCCTTTTTTCACAGAAAATACTTCATTTTCTTTCGTAATTTCCTGATAACGATTAATAATTGGTGAAATATTATTTTCATCTCCAATAATTAATACACCGTTTGCAGGAAATGGATTCTCCTTTTTAGAACATGCACTAAAACTTATTAATAGTAGTATCGTTAACATAAAAATAGTTAAAGTTCTTTTCATCTCGTTTCCTTTCATCATACAGTTCATTTTTCTACATACTTTATTGTAGTCTTACAAGCTAATAAATTCTATTGCTCCATAACCTTATAAAGCTTTTGCAGATAACGCCAACGGGTTATAAAGAAATATAAAACTTGTATACATATAAATGAAATTAAAATAACGATAGAGCTATTTATGATAGAAAAATCGACTAATTGCTGTAATGCTATATAAGCGACTACAGTATGAATCACTGCAACGACAATTGGTAAAAAGAACATTAATAATAACTGTCTCGTTACAACTTTTTTTAACTCACCTTTACTTAATCCCATTTTCGAAATCATTTTATATTGCTGCTGATCGCGATCCAAATCTGTATATAATCGGAAATAAATAAAACTAGCAGCGAATGTAAAGAAGACGATTCCGACTAAAATACTTACCATAAGTAATAAACCATTCTTTTGCTTTGCTTCCAACAAGTTTAATGTTAAAGCTTCAAAGTAGAAATCTCTGTCCCTAAGATCTTTATCGAATATACTCTTTAATTGATTGGAAATCTCTTTCGTTTTTATCCAATCATCTACAACAAATCCGTAAGTACGATATGGAATTTCTTTATTAACTGGGTCACTAGTAAGAGGCATTCCATCATATACCTGATCTTGAACAGCGATATAAATAGTTCTAGAATCGTGTGGTAAAACTAAATTTTCTACAGCTTTTTTCACATGAAATGTCTTTGTCCAGTCACCTTGAATGACTTCTATATTCTTTTTATACTCGCCATTTTTAAATTCTTGTTTTTGTGATACGACTCCAGGAATTAATAAAATTTCATCTTCTTTTTCAATTGTTTCTTGTTGATAACCTAGTGCTTTAGCAAGATCGTTGTATTCACTTAACTTCATTACATTTACGCCATTTTCTGTGTATATATATGAAGATGAAGCCATTCGATACGGAATATTAGCATCAGAAAGGTGCTTTTTTATAATAGAAAGATTTTTATTCAATACTTTGTCATTTTCAAGACTTCCATACAAAAATGTATAGGGATTTGTCATCCTTACCAAATCCCTATTTCCAATTGCGGCTGTTGTACCAATTGCTGTAAATGCAACTGCTGAAACAATAGATACTATAAAAAACATCGTTGCATTATCTTTCATACGGTAAATTAATTCAGAAAATGTTAATATATTTGTTCTCTTTAAAAAGAAAGAGTCCCTCCTTTTAGCAAGGCGCAATATATACACGCTACACTGTGTATATAAAAAGTACGTTCCTATAATTACTAGGAGCACACCTATTCCAAGCGTAATAAAATTGGTACTTGGTATGAAGCGAAATACTGAAAAATATCCATACCCTATACTAATTAAAGAAAGTAGCGATAATAAAACTGAAGATTTCGGTTCAGGTTTTGGCTTTTCCTCTGCTCGAATAAGTTCCACAAGTTCCGTTACTTTTATCATTTTAAATGTAAATAATGAAACAATTAAAAACAAGAAAAGAAATGTGATAACTGTTAATAATACAGCCCGCACTGGTATATAAAAAGGTAAACCATTATTAATCATTAATACACTTGCACTTATCAATAAGACTAGTTTAGAAAATATGAGTCCAATGAAAATCCCTATACAAATTGAACCAAGTCCAATCAACATATTTTCAATTAATAATAATTTCTTAAGCTGTCTCATTGACATACCTTGCATCAATAAAACGCCAAATTCTTTCTTACGCGTTTTTAAAAACGAACTAACTGAATATAAAATGAAGAAAAATGAAAATACAAAAATCAATCCTTGCGAAACTGAAAATCCCAATGTACCAAATGCACTTATTGTTGCACTTGTCGATTTCAACTCACCTTGTAAATCAGGATGAAATAATAAAAGAGCATACGTAAAGAAAATCATAATAGAAAATGCACTACTTAAAAAATGGGCAGCATATGTACGCTTATTACGAAAAATATTATTAGATGCGAACTGACGAAAAGTCATGCCTTTTCCCTCCTAACAAAGAAAGGACATCCATAATCTTTTGATAAAAAGTTTGCCTACTTTCACCACAATAAATTTCGTTATATAGTTGACCATCTTTAATAAAGATTACTCGGCTGCAAAAGCTCGCTGCATACGGATCATGTGTAACTAACATCATCGTTGCTTTTTCTTCTTTATTTAGAGTATCAAGCATCTCCATTACATCATTTGAAGATTTAGAGTCTAAATTCCCTGTTGGTTCATCTGCAAGTAACAATTGCGGCTTATGAACGATCGCACGAGCGATTGCTGTTCTTTGAGCTTGTCCCCCTGATATTTCAAACGTTCTTTTATTCAATATATCTGTAATATTTAACTTCTCTGCAATCTCTTCCAATCGCTTGTTCATTTCTTGCACGGAAACACCATCTAAAGTCATCGGCAATACGATGTTTTCTTTTACAGTAAGTGTGCTAAGAAGATTAAATGATTGAAAAACAAATCCTAATTGTTTTCTGCGGAATAACGCTAATTCTTCTGATGATAATTGAAAAGGATTTGTGCCATTAATAAATATTTCTCCCGATGATGGAGAATCAATAGTAGATACCATATTTAATAACGTTGTTTTCCCACTACCTGATGGACCCATAATTCCTACAAATTCACCTTCTTGAATTGATAAATCAATATCTACTAATGCTTTATAAGGTACTTTCCCTTTATATACTTTACTAATACTTTTAGCCTGTAAAATTTCCATGTATATTCTCCCTTCATTTCCACTACTCACTATAAAGTGTAAATGAATTATCTTACAGCTCATATTGATTCATCTTTCATTTACCTTACACGCTTGTAAGATTTCTAAAAAAACTGACAACATAATTATTTCAAACTAAAATTAACGCATAACTATCTTATAATAATTGTATAGTAGTAGGAAATATAATGTATAATAAATCTTTATTATATAAATGAGAAAAGACCGATTGCTATCGGTCTTTTACTACCAAACGTTATATTTTTATCCACTCAGATTTTCTCAATATATAATGATTATATATTTGATTTTCTATCCTCTGTTGGCTCTTATAAATAAACCCGCATTTTTCAATAACTTTATTTGATGCTACATTGTTAATTAAAGCAATTGCGTTAAGGACATTTAAATTTGTTTCTTTAAACAAATAGTCAATTAAACCTTTAGTCGCTTTTGTAGCATGGCCATGATTTTGATATTCATTTGAGATAGCATACATTATCTCTCTGTTTGGTGAAGCGAGTTCTTCTTTCATACCTGTGCAGCACCATCCAATGAGTTGATTTGTAGCTTTCTTAAATATTCCTAGCTTTAACATATGATTATCTATGTTATTCGTAGTTTTCACTGCATCAAGAAATGCTTTGTTTGCTGGTATTTCATAATCTGCAATCCAATCCACCCTTTGTTCTTTCGTTGATTTCCAGTCTGGTAAAAATTTTGCTATTTCCGGTTGATTTGCTATTTTATAAATACTCTCTGCATCTTTGACAGTAAACTCTTGCAAGTATATATCTCTACAATCTATTTTAAATAACTTAGTGAATCTCTCTTCTCCCATGTTAATCCCCCTTACTTACGTTATAGCTCCTTAATCTGCTTCGTAAGTTCCATAAACCGTTCATCCAGTGCTTTATATTCTTTGTCTTTAGAAGTTAAAAAGCTTAATTTTCCTAATACTTCTTGTCTCTCTGTTTCTAACGTTAAACGTAGCTCTTCAATATCATCTCTTGTTTTAGTAGGTTCTTCTAGCTGCTTTTGTATCGTATTGTTTGAAAACACGAGTTTTGTGTTAGTTGTTTTCTCCAGAAAATATCGATCGTGAGATACAATTACTAATGTTCCGTTATACTCAGCTAATGTATTTTCAAGTTGTTCACGTGAAGGTAGATCCAAGTGATTCGTCGGTTCGTCTAAAATGAGTACATCTTTTTCATCTAAAATATAAGCCATTAGCTTACACTTTACTCTTTCTCCCATACTCATATGCTCAATCGGCTCTTTCCATTGAGACGCTTGGAATCCTAAATGTTTCATTAAATTTTGGACTTTTCCTCTTTCTTCAAACGTCTCTTTAAAAAATAAATTTTCTGGTGTTTTATCAAGCGGTAAATCAAAAACTTCTTGTGTTAAATAGCCGATGTTTGCTGAAGGTGAAATCCATATTTCTCCTTCAGCAGTTTCCGTTCCCATAATCATCTTCAGTAATGTTGTTTTCCCACTACCGTTTGGTCCAACAATCGCAACTTTCTCACCGTGCTGAATTGTAAAATTAACGTTTTCAAATAATACTTTCCCATGAAAGTCTTTTTTTAATTGCTTCACTTCTAAAAAACGTTTTCCTACTTTTTTGTTCGCTTGAATAGAAAACTCAACTGAATACTCTTCTTTCACACGTTCTACTTTCGCTTTCTCCAGCTCTTTTTCAAGTCGTTTTCGTTTTGACTTCACTTGTGCATCCATTCGCTTCGCTTTTACACGATAGAATTCTTTCACACCTTCTTGTTTTGTAGACTGCGCGTGTGCCTTTTGTGACCATGAACTCAATTCTTTTATATGTGTTTCTACTTGTTCTATCTTTTTTTGCTGCTTTTCATATTCACGCTGCTGCGACTTCCTTCTTTGCTCACGTGCTTTCATGTAGCTCGTATAATTACCACTATGCTCAATTAATTTTTTGTCCTCAATTGACCATATTTTTGTTGCGACAACATCTAAAAAATATCGATCATGCGATACAACAATAACTGTACCTTTCATGTTTTTTATTTGTTTAATGAGAAATCCCGTACTGATCTCATCTAAATGATTTGTCGGTTCGTCTAATATTAAGACATTAGGATTTTCAGCAAATCCTTTTGCTAATCGAATTTTCAGCTTTTCACCACCACTTAAAGTATGAAAATCGTTCGTTGGCACGCTCCATTTCGCAAGAAGTTCTGCTTCTTTTGCAATTACATCATTACTAATAAAAGATTCTATTTCTTGCTCAACATATGCGGTTGTCATATTCATTTGCTGCCATTCAACAATCCCTTTTGAAGGCTCAATCTTTCCATTTATTAATTGAAGTAACGTTGATTTACCAGCACCGTTTTTACCAATTAATCCGATAACATCCCCTTGTTTTACTGTCACATTCATTTTCTCTAACAACATATTTTCTTTTATTTCAACATAAACATCATTTAATTTTAATAGTTCTTTCATAATACCGATCCCTTTCATTAAGGGAGAATAAAAAAATCCTCCCAAATAAATTTGGCAGGATTAGTCGTTAAAATATTTACACCCAAATAAGCTATTACGTAACATAAATAGCAATACCGTTCTATGGAAATTGGGCAGACTAATCCTATTTTTTAGAAATTGAAATTTATTGAATTTCAACATTTAAAAATAAGATTAGTTAATCATCGTCCACCCATCATTCCTTTCCGTCATTAGTAACCATATTGTACCATGATAATACTGTATGCGTAAATATTATTATTTGTACTACAAAAACCATTATTTTTCATTTCTACAATTTCATGTGCTCGTATCTTTAATTTTTACTAATTTGTATCGTTTATTCATATGAAAACTTAAAAAAAAATACAAAACAAGGCTAAAAAACTTATCTCCAAAGTTCTTTAGCCTTGATCAATTTTTACACATTAAAAAATATTACTCGTACTGCCGTACCTTTATCAACTTCTGAATGAATCTCTACACTATGACCTAATTGTTTTGTAATTTCATATACAAGATATAGCCCCATTCCTGTTGATTCTTTAAAACCTCTACCGTTTTCTCCTGTAAAGAAAGGTTTGAAGACTCTTGGTAAATCTTGCTTCGGTATACCTACGCCATTATCAGCAATTTCAAGTATAACGGTATTACCTTCCTTACAAGCTTTCACTTTAATCTTTTCTCTACTTCCTGATGAATATTTAATCGCATTCGATAGTATTTGCCCAATTAAAAATTGTAACCATTTCACATCACTTTCTACAGTAATGCCTTTATCAATTTCAAGCTCTGGATATACAAAATTCCGGATAAAGAACCGTTTATGCTCATGTACCGAATCATTCACTATTTTATGTAGTTGTACTCTTTCTACATAAAAATCTTGTGTAAATGCTTCTAAACGTGCGACATACAGAGCCATTTCTAATCCCTTTTTTAATCGATCAGTTTCCTCATTTATACTTTCAAAACGTGAATCTACTTCATCCTGTGTAATTAATTCTATTACAGATAAAGGTGTTTTCATTTGATGGATCCACTGATTCATAAAGGTTAAATGGTCATTATTTTTTCTCTCTTGCATTTGCAGCTGATTTTGATAATGTCGATATTGCACCTCAACTAGTTCTTGAAGAGCAGCCGATACAGCTGCAAAATCAGATTTTTGAACAGATTCATCCAAAGATTGCATCGGGTTTGCTAAGCGCTCATAAAAAGAACGATGTGTAAAATAACGAAACACTAAATAACTTCCCATAAAGAAAACCCCTAGAAACATTGCATATAACGCCGTTGTAATGTGATTATGCCCATCAAACCAATATACGAGAAATATAGCTAGTAGTTGAATTATAGTAAAGCAAATAAGTGGTATATGATCACGTATAAACAACCTTATCATTTTTCTATACCAGTATCCCAAGTAATATGCAATCTATATCCAACACTACGAATCGTTTCAATCGCACCTTCTATATGTAACGTTTGTAACTTTTTACGCACACGTGTTGTATTTACACTTAATGTATTATCATCAACATAAGATTCGCTATCCCATAATTTATTTAACAACACTTCCCTACTCACAACACGCGGATAATTTTTCATTAATGTCTCTAATAAAATAGCTTCGTTTCTCGTTATATCAATCTCTTCGTTTCTAAGTTTCAATACAAGTCTTTCAGGATATAAACAAAGGCCTTGTTGCTCAATCATTCGCTCTTCTAGTTTCGGTGCATAATCTCCATATGCACGTCTTAAATGACTACGAATTTTCGCCACTACAACTTCATAATGAAAAGGCTTCGGAATAAAATCATCGCCACCGTTTTCTAACGCCATAACTTGATCCATCGTACCTTCACGAGCCGAAATGAATAGTATCGGACATGTAGAAACACCACGAATTTGACGACACCAAAAGTAACCATCAAAACTCGGTAAATTAATATCTAATAAAACTAACTCTGGTTGTTCATCTAAAAAAATGTCTAATACATTTTGAAAGTCCGATACAATAACTCCTTGATAACCATATTTCGCAACATATGTTGATAATAGTTCTGCAATTTTCATATCGTCTTCTACAATCATAATTTTGACCATTATTGAACTCCTTTTTAATGCACAATCTCAAATATACTTATATAAAATAAATACTACCTCTTTTCACAAAATCCGTAAATTAAAAAAAGGATGCTTTTATACAAAAGTATCCTTTTTCGTCCCTTATCTATTTAATATGAAATTTACTAAAAGTAAATCCTAGTTTCTCCACATAATCCATCCCTAATTCCATACGCGCCGTTTTCAACGGGTCCACAACTTGGCAAACTTTTAAATTACCTGCTGCCGATAATAAAAGAGTTGCATCAGCTTTAGACATTGCTAATTCTTCATGTAAAAATGTCACCATATTATGTACAGCACGACTTGCTGCATCATCTAACAATTTCTCTGAAGCAATCGTCATCATTTTTTCTTTTTGAATAGCCATTGGTAACGGCCATTTCTTTTCTTTTATAATTTGAACTGTTACAGTTACCTCACCAGCAACCTCTACACCACTAACACCAATTTCACCATCCCCCATCGCTGCGTGTAAATCGCCTAATGCTAATAGAGCACCAGGAACATTTACAGGTAATAGCAATGTCGTCCCTTCTTTTATCTCTTTACAATCCATATTTCCACCATGATCATGCGGGGTGCCACATGAAATGCTCTCTTCTTTCGGCGCAGTACCAATAACACCAATCATTGGATTAATCGGGATTTGTAGTTCACTTGAAAACAAAACATGTTCGTTATGTATTGGGACAATTTTCACTGTATTTTCATTTAACTCATCCCCCATTACACCAAGGTTTGCACCTGTAGTTAAAACGCCCTGCTCTGCAATTTTAATTTTTTCAATCGTTACGACTAATATATCACCAGGTTCTGCACCATTAATAAATACTGGACCAGTCGCTGGATTAATTCGGTTCCAATCTAATTCTTGAAACGCAACATCTTCAGAATCAATTTGATTTTCAAAGCAATCATATGTTTCAAATACAAGACGACTCCCTATTTCTACTTCGATACAAGGCTGATTATCTGGTGACATTGAGTAAATGATATGGTCTTTATGAATTCGATACATAATACCTCTCCCTTTTATATTTATCTACTATTACTAATTAGCTTTTTTTATACAAGCTCCTCTTAAAGTTAATATTATTTTTATGTAAAAAAGCACGCAGATTGTTTTATAACATACAATCTTTACTATAACAGAAAGGTGGTATTGCTATGCCCCTTATTCCATACAACGAAAGTGATGTTGATTTACTAGCTCGTTTAATTCGTGCTGAAGCTGAAGGCGAAGGTCGCCAAGGTGAGGAGTTAGTTGGATGCGTTGTAGTAAACCGTGTATTTTGTGATTGCTTAGATTTCAAACAACTCCGTACCGTACGCGACGCTGTATATCAAAGCCCCGGCGGATTCGAAGCAGTACAATACGGGTATTTTTACCAACGCGCTCGTGAATCAGAAAAAGAAATCGCACGAAAAGTTTTGCAAGGTGAATGGCGCTGGCCCGCACGATGGGCACTTTGGTATTTCCGTCCAGTTGGAGCTTGTTCACCTGAATGGTATAACCAGCCATTTGTAGGACAGTTTAAAAGCCATTGTTTTTATGAACCAAGTGGTGATGAATGTCCGAAAATGTATTCACGATAGTAAAAAAGAAAACACTGAAAGTACCTGCTTTTATATATACTTTCGGTGTTTTCTTTTTATTCAAGTAATCTAATAGTAAGATAAAATATTTAACTCCTATAACATTTTATTAATTGAATATTCAACATGTACTGAAGTTTCTTAGACTAATAGAAACCAAATGGTATATAAGAGATTATCACTAAATAACAACTTTTAGTTTTAATATATATATTTGTTTATAAAAAAATGATAAACTAATTTACGCATTGGAAAAATTTTATAATGATAAAAAGGGGATCACTATGAAATTACTACGTTTATTTCTCATTCTAACTCTTGTTGTATTATTAAGCGCATGTGGTAATACAGCAGTAAAAGTCACCAAGGTTCAAAAAAACGGCGAAACAACTTTAAACATTGGCTCCCTGAAAGGGTATTACGATGTACAAACGATCAAAACTGAACAAGGAAATGTACAATTCCCTTTTGATGCAACCGTTGAAGAGGGTACAATTTTATTACAAATCACTAAAGACGATAAGGTCATTTACGAAGAAGAAGTCACTTCTCAAAAAGAAGGTTTACTTTCTTTTAAAGCACCAAAATCTGGATCTTATAATTTAATTGTACGCGTAAAGAACGAAAAAGAAAAAGCAAAAGGTATACAAATACATACAAAACTATAAAAAAACGGCAAGCGAATTCTAGCTTGCCGTTTTTTTTATAACTCAATTTTCATAATATATACTTATCGATTAAACGAATTGTTTTGTGTATACTTCATCTTTATTTACATTCTATATTTAGACATTATTCTTAAAAAATCTTCTAAAATAAAAATTAAGTTATGATTTCCGGAATTTTAGTTTAATTACCTAAAAAAATTCTTTATCGCTTCTAATTGAATTTTGTGGCTACACTCATCACAACAATATGCCCCTTTTGGTTTCTCTTTAAATCGCTTATATTTTTCACTACCTTCGTAAACACGAAATATATTCTTACAAGAAAAGCAAACAATTTCGTAAAACATCATATGCATTTTCCTCTCCTTGTTTATACACTTTTTTAATCACTTGTGAGAAGGTCATTTTTCTACAGTATAAATCTTAATATCCTCTGACTAAAAGGTTTACCTCTATTCTTATCGAATTATATTAATATCTTATAACGCGAGGTGAACATCTTGTTCAGTGATATAGAATTAGTTTTAGATGCTAAAGCAAGTTTAGCTGAAGGACCATGTTGGAATGAAAAAAAGCAACTTTTATATTGGGTTGATATTATGGAGAGAAAATTATGCATATACAATCCTACCGCTAATACGAATCGAGTAATTGCTCTCAATCAACAAATTGGCTGTGTTGTTCCATATTTAGAGGATGTACTACTCTTAGCTATGGAAAACGGCTTTTATTCTATTAATGTAAATACAGAAAAACTGACACATATTTTTGACCCCGAACAACATTTAATAGAAAATCGTTTTAACGATGGAAAATGTGATCCCGCTGGTCGTTTCTGGGCAGGTACTACAGATACATACGGTATGAATGCTGCAGGTTCCTTATATTGTTTACATAATAATTTAAGTGTAGAGAAAAAAATTTCACATGTAAATACTTCAAACGGAATGGCTTGGTCACCTGATCATACATACCTTTACTTTATAGATACACCTACTAAAAAAGTGGTTCGCTATCAATATAATATACGTACTGGAGAAATTCATAATCCAAGTGATGTAATCATTTTCTCTGAAAATGACGGTCTACCTGATGGTATGACAATTGACGAAGAAGGTTGTTTATGGATTGCACATTGGGGAGGTTCAAAAATAACTAGATGGAATCCCTCTACTGGAGAACAAATATTAAGTATTCCAATTCCTGCGTTATATGTAACATCATGTACGTTTGGTGGGCCTAACTTAACTGATTTATATGTTACAACAGCCAGAACAAGAATGACGGATGACGAATTAAAACAGTATCCACATGCTGGTGGTATTTTTCGAATTCAAACAAATGTTAAAGGCTGCCCCACCTATTCATTTTGTAATGAAAATATTGGAACTGACACAATATGAACCGTATCGATTACATAAGACAAGAAGAAAAGGAATATCACGATCTTTGCTATGAACAATATAAACTATTTGAAACTGGATCTTGGCTTCACAAGCCGGTTAAAACAGTTATTGATTTAATGGACTACTTTGAAGAGAAAAACAAATTACAAGTGCTTGATCTTGGCTCTGGCGTCGGTAGAAATAGCATTCCAATTGCACAAAAGATTAAAAATGCTAGCGGAACTGTTACATGTGTTGATTTACTTGATTCCGCTTTAACAAAGCTACAAATTTATAGCAAAGAACATGACGTATTCGAGGTTATAAAAACAGAACAAGCAGCAATTGAAAACTATCATATTAGATCTAATACTTATGACTATATCGTTGCAGTATCAAGTTTGGAACATGTCAAATCAGAAGAAGATTTTAAAAATGTACTCCAATCTATGAAAAGAGGTACAAAAAACGGCGGTATTAATTGTTTAATTATTAACTCTAACATACAAGAAATTGTTTTAAAAACGAATGAAGAAGTAAAAGCTTTAATTGAAATTAATCTCCCAACCGAAGAAATGATACGTCTATTAAAAAGCATTTATAAAGGATGGAAAGAAGTAAAAGTTGAAATAAAAGAATTAGCTTATAATATAGTTCGTAATGAAAGACACATTCAATTAAAAACAAATGCTATAACGTTTGTAGTTCAGAAATAATCGTATAATAAAGATATGGTTATTTCTCTCAGATTTATTTTTATTGCACGAAATTTGCAAGTATAAATATTTATGAAACAAAAAAATAAAAGAGCACTTGTTTCCGCAAGTGCTCTTTTGGGGATTTTGAGATACCCTATTAACGAAAGTTAAGGTTACTTAAAGTTAAAAGGTATTTATATTATATGCTTGTCCTTTTTATTTGTGCATAATCAATATATAAACATCTTTAATCATTCTTAATAACTTTTAGTTATCGTTCTTTCTTACATTTTATCATTAAGAAATTGATTGAAGGTTTATTTACTATGTTCTTATTTGGTTGATCAATTTCCGAAACTTGTACTAATCCATATTGATTAAAATCTTTTTTTATAGATTCAGAATCATAGAAGAACATTTTTACACCTTCCATTATCTCATAATAATCTTTATCCAACTGTTTTCCTTTTCCGTACATGGGAGCTTTTTTAGAAACAGTTGTAAAAACCATATATCCACCTGGTTTTAACTGATTATAACAATCTTCAATAAATTTTTCTCTTTCCTGTCCATTCAACAAATGAAGAAGTGCATGACTAAATATCCCATCATACAGTTTATTATCAAAAGGCATTTCGTTTACTGAACCGTGATACATACTAACATCTTCTAGTCCGTTTTCTCTTGCTAAATCGATCGCTGTTTTCGAAATTTCAATACCTGTTACATTTATACTATTTTCGATAAATACCTTTGCGTTTCTACCATATCCAATACCGGGAACTAATATGTCCTTAATGTTCTTTTCTAGAAAAAAATCTTTTGTCAAAATTGCAAATTCTGTAGGTTCAAATCCCCACATTGTTTGTTTCTCAATAAAACTTGATTCCCAAAATTCCATTATGTTTCTATCTCCTTGTTTTCATCTCATTTTTAGTATCACATTAAAAACTTATCAACTTTTACACTGCGGCTACCTATGCCAAATTAATTTTTTACCACATTCACTTTAGGTCCATTGAATATAGCATAATTATAAGTCTATATCTATTATAATGACTGGTTTAAAATCCACCCTATTTTATTAATCCTTACGCTTGTAGAAAATAAAAAAAGCCAATGCTACTTCCATTTAGAAATTGTTCCACCTCCCTTGATTTCAATTCAAAGAAATGAATGATAAGTAGTATGCTTGCAAATATGATGGCCGCGAATATAGATGGGACTACTTTCCTACTTAATACAGGCTCTATAATAATACGCGCAATTGATACTACTATAATGATTTCAACTCTTGTCATTTGGCTAACAGATTTACTACCTGTCATTTTTAATGCAAGAATCCCAGTGAGAATTAAAGTAATGCTTTCAACAATAATATGCATAATAGCCCAATCCTTTAATGGTAAATGTTATTAGCATGCTAGATGCACTTTAAACTTTTTGGTGAAAATTAAAACTTACATATATAGAAAATGGATCTATTTAGATCCACCTTTTTTCAATAAGAATTTGATGATCTATTTTCTATTGTCAAAAAAACAAAAGCACCCAAATGGATGCTTATAGATTAAACTTATTCATTATTACTTTCTCCACTTTTATCATCAACTGATTTCAAGTCTAACATGCTGCCTATATCAGGCGGTAAAGCTAGCTCTATACCAGCTACTGGTTGATTATCTTCATTAAACCATTGTTTCTTAAATTTACTCAATTCTTCATTTTTCTTATTTCCATCCATATTACCCCGCCTTTTATGTACGTGATATTAAATACTTTACTTAATATGTACATTGAGAAAGATAATATACGATTTGTACATAATGAAAGAGCAACAACCCGTTGTGCCTATTAAAAATTAACACGTACATGCTACTCCTCGTTTTATTATCATATTAATGACGAAATATATGTAAGCTACGTGACAAGTACGTTGTCATTTTATTCATATGAGACAAATACTTTTAAAGGAGTAATTATTCCTTGACTTAATTCCTCAAAACATTTCTCAAGTGCAGTATAATGAATTTCATATTGAAAAATCTCTTCTATCCATGGCGTCTGTTCTATTTGACTAAAAAACCAATCTGCATGTTTTTGGTAACCATATCCATCACTTGAACCAATGATTTTCAATTCTTTTCGATAAAATTCGGCGGTTAATGTTAAGTCTTCTATATTACCATCAGAAAGAATACATATCGCTCTATTACTATTAATAGCCTTTTGTAATGTGTGAAACCCTCTATTTGTAGCAGAACATTCCAAACCGTAATTATATGTTTCTATTATTTGTTTTTCTGAATCAAAGAGGTTTTTCGCACCAAACTTCTTTGCAAATTCTCTTCTATTTTTATTTGGCTCAACAACATCCACATGCTCAACACCTACATAGGATTTTAAGAAATAACAAGCGAGTAAACCAATAACTCCCATTCAAAATAAATGCTATACTTTAAAGATATCATCTATTGGTAGTTTATTTCCATTTAAAACAATTATGTCCTAAACAAAAAGAGCACTCAACAATTGGGTGCTCTAAAAATTATTAACATAACACTTTTCTTCTACTTTTTATAACTCAGTTCTATCACTTTCGGTATATGATTGTTATCATATTTCCTTTTATAGAGGTAACGTCAGGAAAATACGAATATACAAAGTTAAGGAATTTTCATTACTTTATAACCATTTTTAAGTTATATTCAATAACCATGCTTTGACATTGTCTAGAGCATGGTTACTATTTAAACAAATATAAATCTGCTTAGTTGATTTTTTAGTTCATCAATTTATTGAATTCATTAACTGAAAGAAGTATTCAGGTTTGTGAGTTTTATTTAGGTTAAACCATGAATGTAATGTATCTGGTGCAAATACATCTAATTTTTTCAGTACTTCCATCGCAAATTCCAGAGGAGCTATTCCTGATGCAGTAACTAAGTTCGCATCAGATACCGCAGATCTCAACTCATAGAATTTTTCTCCTTTATAGTTAGGACATACCATTTTAGTGTATTCTAAATTATTAGTTGTATGCTTTCTAGTATCTAAGTATCCCCTATTTGCAAGGGCCTCAGTTGCACCACAAATTGCACCAACAATAGTACCAAACTTTAAAGCTTGGCCAACTCTTTCCAAGATAGGTTGATGAATCTCTTCACTCCAAGTAGTCCCTCCTGGTAAAATTAAAAGATCTTTACTCTCAAAAGTACATTCATCAAGGGAAATATCTGGTTTTATGCTCAGTCCCCCATAGTAGTAATCATTTCTTTATTAGCTCCTACTGTAATTACTTTTAAAGGTACTAAATCTTTTTTAAAATATCTTCCTGAATTTAGTTCGGTAATTAAATATCCATATTCCCAGTCCGACATTGTATTAAATACATATAGAAAAACTTTTTTTGTTTGCATCCCATATCACTCCAATCACAATTGATATGGATATTATAATATAACTTCCCTGACAGTTAACGTCAGGGAAGTTATCATACTTCATGAAATTTTATTAATTCCGACAGAACTTCAATAAGTCTTTTCTTAAGACTTATTGGCTCAATAACTTTAATAGATTTATTGTACGGTAAAAGTAAATAAGGTACATATGTATGTATCATATCTTTTTCAAGAAGAAAAACTGCTTGATTTGAAGTTCGCACTTGTAAATAATGCCCTAAAAACCAATGTTGGCAAATATCATCCAATACACTTTTATCCCCACTAATAACCAAAGAAATAATCCCTTCCTTATCTTCTATAGTTGGAAGAAGATTTTTTATAAAAAAGTCACGTGCTGAAAAATTTTCTGGCCGGTTAAACTTATTTTCGGTTAGCATTAAATTTTCAATTCGATCTACCCTAAAACTACGGATATCATTCCTAAGATGACAAAATCCAATCACATACCACTTATTATTCCAATAGATAATTCTGTACGGATCGACCAATCTATAATTTAATTGCTTTTTCCCACTTTTATAATAAAGAATTTTTACTGAATACCCATCAGTTACGGCCTGCTCCAACTCCTTCAAAAAATGTTCCATAGAGGATGAACTAAATCGACTTATTACTTCTAGACTACTTAAATGTCGGTTTATCTTTGCTTCCTGCTCTTGATTTGAGTATTTACTTAGTTTTGAAATGGCCCTATTTAATGCTTCACCTCCATAATATCCGGCTTCTTCTGCAAAAACAGCAGCGTGAAATAGTGAAGTTTGCTCTTCAAAATCAAAAAAAAGAGGAGCCTCAATAAAATTGTTTAATAACGTGTATCCACCGTTATGTCCTGGTTCTGAAATTATAGGTACACCACTTGTTGAAATTGTATCAATATAACGATACACAGTCCTTATATTCATCTCTAACTTTTCTGAAATTTGTTTTGCAGTAATTTTTTTATCTGAGCGAAGCATCCATAGAATCGCTAACATATTATCAATTTTAGGCATGTAATTCCACCTCTCTATGGAATTTATCCCTTATTATATATTTCTGATTTTTAGTATAACTCATCAACTGTTCCTTTCCGATAGCTTTCTAAATAATGAGGCCCTAGACACATTTGTAATTTCACAAATTTCATTTACATTCATATCTACCTCTTCATAAAGCTTTACTGCATAATTCATCCCTGCATGATTTTTATGGTATTTCTTTAACCGACCTTTAAATTTTCCTTCTTTCTTATTCAGCTCAATCCCTTTATGTTTCCACGTACGGATCAGATCACGTTCTAATTGGTTTACACCCGCCATAACCTTAATTAAGCATTGGCTTTAGGAATTATCTTCTAATAAATCGTGCCATGTATCTTTGAAGGATTATAATTATCATCCTTATTATAATATTCAGTTACAAAAATAAATTCAATTATTATAGCGATACACACAAACAAAAGAATTATTTTGCGTCTCACAACAAAGCTACTTATTCATTTTTTTCTTTTTTAAATTGGAAGGTTATATGTTCCAATTGTTTGATTTCCTCTATTATTTTACGAATTCCTTCTTCAATCCTATCTTCCTTTACATTCGATACGTTTAACTTTAATAGTCTTTCTTGCGGAAAACCTCTCACATAATTTTTATCAATTGTATCAATACTTATTTGTTTTTCACTTAGTCTTTGGAAAAACATTTCTGAAATACTCGTTTTATGTAATTTTAAACAAGTATGAATTCCAATTGTATTATGCTTTTTATATGTGAATAAAAGTGGGTTTTCACTATGAGTTCTTTCTAGTGTTTCTGCTAATTTTTTAGATCTATCGTGATAGGAAGATTTAATTTTATTTTTATGACGTTCAAACATGCCACTCTTTATATAAATTTCTAAAGCAGCTTGAGATATCATTGGGCTATCAATATCTAAAATTTTTTTATATGTATAAAAAGCATTCGCAATAATCGGTGGAATAACTGCTACACCAACTCGTAAACCTGGAAAAATAATCTTCGAATAACTTTTCAAATATATGACATGATTATTATGATTCAAGCTATATAACGGATCAGCTTTCGAATCCGTTTCTAAATCTGCTAAGTAATCATCTTCCACTATAAATACATTATATTTCTTAGCCAATAATACGATTTTTTCTTTCTCATCTTTAGAATAAGAAGTTCCAAGCGGATGATGATATCTTGGTATTGTATAAAAGAATTTTATTTTACCTGTTCGAAAAATACGTTCCAACTCATTTAAGTCAATCCCTTCATTCGTACGTTTAATACCAATTACAGGAATTTGGTTTATTTCTAGATATTCAATATATAGATGATATGTTGGTTGTTCAATTAATATCGTTTCATTTTCATTTGGAAATGGTATAGAAGTTAATATTGCTAGCGCCTGCTGTACACCTGACGTTATAAAAATATTTTCTTCTTTAGTGAAGACTTGATAATTTGCTAATTGTTTTTGAATGACCGGAATTAAAGACGGTAAACCTTTTGGCGTCCCATATACGAACAAGTCATTTTTATATGTATCAATGGCTTTATTAATACAATGTTGAAAATCTAAATATGGAAAAACATCTGGATCTGGTGCTGAAGAGGCAAAGTCAATTATCTCGTTACTTTCTATGGTACTCCCTGATTTTTTAACAACGTAGTATCCACTCTGAGGCACGGAATAAATAATATGACGCTTTTCTAATTCGTGAAGTGCACGTATAACTGTTGCCTTATTACACTTATATTGCATAACGAGTGACCGTATAGACGGTAATTTCTTTCCTTCTTTTATCTCTCCATATTGAATCATGTTTTCTAAATCATTTAAAACATGTAAATACTTATACATTATGACACCTCTTACGTTTATTTTGTACCGGTACAGTTTGTATTTATTCACATTGTAGCACTAGATCAGAAAGATTAATATGTACGTATACTGGCCAGTAAAAAATCAGTTACTATGAGGTGAAATTATGAAACTTACAACAAAGGCATATTTATCAGCTTTACTCTATTCATTTATTATTGGATTTTCCTTTTTATTCGTGAAACTAACACTAACCATTACAAGCCCTCTTGATACTCTGGCTCATCGTTTTACAGTTGCTTTCATAGCAGCAAATATTCCGATTATTTTTGGATTCGTAAAGTTAAATATATCATTAAAAAACATACTTTCTCTTTTACCAATTGCGTTTTTTTATCCAGCACTTTTTTTTGCTTTTCAAGCTTTTGGCTTATTGTATACAAGTTCCTCTGAGGCGGGAATTATACAAGCGGCGATTCCTATATTTACAATGATGTTAGCTTCCTATTTTTTAAAAGAGTATACAAATACATGGCAAAAAATCTCTGTACTCATTTCTGTCATTGGTGTCATTTATATATTTATCATGAATGGTATAGGAACTCATGAAACTAGTTTCATAGGTGTTATTCTTATTTTGCTATCGGCATTATCATCTGCTTTCTATAATGTGTTAGCTCGAAAAATGACGAAGAAATTCAAACTAATGGATTTAACTTACACTATGACAGTAATCGGTTTTATTAGCTTTAATTTAATCGCAATCGCCAGCCATATAAGTAAAGGTACAATAACGGTATACTTTAAACCTTTTACGAATGGAACATTTCTTATCTCAATTTTATATTTAGGGTTACTATCGTCCTTGCTGACGGCATTGCTATTAAACTATTCCTTATCTTATATTGAAGCAGCTAAAATAAGTGTTTTTAGCAATTTATCTACACTTATTACAATTATCGCGGGTGTTGTATTCTTACATGAACAAATCGCATACTATCACATCATCGGAACAATTTTGATTGTTCTTGGAGTAGTGGGCACAAACTTCTTAGTAAAAAAAGGGATTGTAGTAAAGAAGAAGAATACTTCCTTAAGTAAATAAAAAGTGAGGGATATGTCATGCAGCGCTTAAATACAATTGATATTAGTAACGTTCTAGAATTAGAAAAGACTCTTTTTACTTTATTAAATAAAGAGATTTCTTCAAAGCTAGAGCTTGAAAACTGGTTAAAAAAACAATCTACAGTCATTTGGGAAATTGAAGAACAATTAACATCGCACTATATCGCGTTTCAATGTAATACAAATAATAAAAAAATAAAAGATACTTTTGAATATGATCAACAATATGTACGCCCTCTTTTGAAACGTTATCAAAATTCATTTGATAATAAATATTTAGAGTCACCTTTTCGAATGGAACTTGATGTAAAAAAGTATAGCTTACTAGACAAAAGAATTAAGAATGCGCAAACATTATTTTGTGAAAAGAACATTGATTTAGAGATAACTGAAGATAAACTAGTAACCGAGTACTTCGAAATTACAGGTGGTTTAACTGCACAATGGGACGGTGAAGAAAAAACAGTTACTGAACTACAGTCTTACTTACAAGATCCAGATCGTCATATACGAAAAAAAGCAAAAACGCTCATTTCTGCAACATTCTTATCTGTTGAAGATACATTACAACATATATTAAATGAATTAATCGCAATCCGTCATCAAAAGGCTAAAAATATTCAATTAGATAATTATCGTGATTATATGTTTAAAAAACATGAACGTTTTGATTATACGCCTGATGATTGCTATGAGCTTGCTGAATCTATTCGTAAATACGTAGTACCACTTATCGATAAAATATTTAATGAGAAAAAATCTGAACTTCAAGTAGATAGTCTTCGTCCATGGGATTTAAAAGCAACCGCACCAAATCAAAAAGCATTAAAACCAATTGAAGACGCGAGTGAATTAATCGAAAAGAGTTCTTATATTTTACATAAACTAGACCCTGAATTTTCTATACTACTGAATCGTATGCATGAAAATAATTGCTTAGATTTAGAAAGTCGTAAAGGAAAAGCGCCAGGAGGATTTTGCGAATATTTGCCTGCTTCTCGATTATCTTTCATTTTCATGAATCTCAATCATACACATGATGATGTTACTATTTTTCTCCATGAAATGGGTCATAGTATTCATAATGAATGTATGAAGCAGTTAGAGCTACAAAAATATTTAGAAATCCCTTCTGAATCAGCTGAACTCGCTAGCATGACGATGGAATTATTTTCGATGGAATATTGGGGTACATTTTATGATAATAGTGAAGAATTTATAAAAGCAAAATTAGATTTCTTTAAAGATATTGTTAAATATTTACCCCCAATGCTTATCGTTGATCAATTCCAGCATTGGATGTATGAAAATCCTAATCATACTGCTAAGGAAAGAAACGAAAAATATTTAGAATTACATAACACTTACCAATCAAACGTCGTAAATATCGAAGGGTATGAAAATTGGATCGCAACTGGCTGGTTACCTGTATTACACATATTCGAAATACCATTCTATTACATCGAATATGCTATTGCACAGCTTGGTGCGTTGCAAATGTATAAACAATATAAAGAAAATCCTAAACAAGCAATAGAAAATTATAAAAAAGCTTTATCATTAGGTAGCTCTAAATCTTTACCGGAAATATATGAAGCGGCTGGAATTCGTTTTGATTTTTCTGGAGAAACGATTAAAGAACTAATGTTATTTGTAGAGGACGAATTAGAGTCACTTGAACAATTGTAAGAAGTAAGCTGTTCCTATATTTTAGGTTCAGCTTTCTTCTTTATTTTATTTATCAATTCTATGTACTGAGTATCACCATATCCGATTGTTGGAAAAAGATAAAACAACTTTGTTAATAATTCTTGATTTGATAAACCTTTATTTTTAGAGATGAATTTCATTACGATATTATCTTCTTTTAGCATTTCTAAATATAAATCTATAGCTTGATACATTACAGGTGGTACTTTATGATAAGTCTTTTTATGGTTTACTAATACTTCATTGTATATAGTAGAATTATCCCCCAATTCAAGTTCAATTTGATTTACTTTAAATTCATCCTCCCTGAAACTATTTAAGTATACTTTCCCTTCATAGCACGACTGCTCAAGGTATGAAAGTAAAGTAAGTAGATTCATTTGGCAAAACATATCTTCACCGAACCATAAAACAATACATTTATACTTTTTCGCAAATAGATTTTCTAACGGATCTATAACTTTTTTTGCATAATTTTCGACTGAACTGTTATGACCTTCTGCTCTTATTTTAATAAACTCTTCATCAAAAACTTGTGCAGTAGCGCTATTTACACACATGGCCTCGTTAAATGGAGCATAATCAGACTCACCCATTAGCTCCTCCGTTTTAAATTCTTCATACATCATTTGACCATTCAATATGTTAAGTACATCTTTATCAAATAGCTCACTATTCTTATTACGTAACTGTTCAACCTCTAATTTTCTAGAAATATTCATTTTGAACTCCCCTTCTTTATTTATATTGAGTTTAACAAATGATTGAATAGGCATGTTGTTCGTTGGTATTCTCTTGGATTCATTCCAAAAACATTTTTACATATTCGATTTAGCCGTTCCTATTTATAGTGCGATAGAATATTCATTTGCTGGAAATGGGAATATCATTGACTATGAACATTCTATTACAAAAGCACTATTTGAAGGCTACCAAGAGGAAAATGAACTACCAAAAGAGATGATAGACAAGTTTCCATTATTTATTAAATTAAAGGAGATTTTTGAATATAGCTTAATGCATATGTATTGGGATAAAGAAGAATTAACGGAGGAACAAGTACGGATTATGAACCTTTATAGGATGAAGATCGAAAATAAGAATACCTATATCAATATTTAAGAACGCTGTTGTTTAACTACAAGGAAACTTTGGTTAAACAACAGCATTTATTAATTAGCTGACAACCTTTTTTATGACTTATAAATACTGATTCAATAATCTTTTCAAATACACTTCATTTTGCGGTGATACTTTTTCAGAAAATCTAGTTGCAATAATAATAGGAGCCCATTGAAAAACTTCATCTCTTGATATGCCGTTACGACTGCAATATATATGTAAATACATTTCAGCTAATTCTACCGAAGATTGTGAGTACAACAAGTATGTTCGAAATACATCTGCGCGAATATCACCTGAACTAGCATCTACCCAATCTATAACTTTCACTTTCTCTTCCTTACTCAAAATCAAATTAAATGGATGGAAATCTCCATGACATAGCCTAAAATCAAATGTAATAGAATCTAATTTTTGTAATATATTCTTCTTTTTGCTTTCATCCAATTTTTGTACAGATTTAATTTGACGCTCTAACCTTTTCCTCATTAACTCCATTTCATCTGTATTCACACGTATAGCATGGATCTTTTTTTGCTCATTAACACAAAGGCCGATATAACGCTCTCCCTCATTCAAATCATTAAGCAGGAGATCACCAATGTTCTCCCCTTTTACATATTCCATAATAATTGCCTGTCTATTTTGTATCTTTGTCACTTCGAATACTTTTGGAACTGGCAGCCCGCATAAATACGCATATTTTTGTTTTTTTGCTTCATTCATAGACTCTGTACCTGGAAGATATTCTTTAAATAACTTCACAATCTTATTATCATACAGATAAATTTCCGCTGTATTTCCTTTAGCCATTGGCTCACCTAAGTTCAAGTTTCACCCTCCTTAAACCATATAGTATTCTACACCCCTATTTTAAATTCACTGCAATGTTAGGAAATCCTTCTACTCACATAAATCCTATTATTACAAAAATCTCTGAAATGCTAAAAGAAAAGTACGCATCGAAAACAGCCCTATAATTTTTTAGCATAATTATAGGGCGACTTTAATGATGTTGATAATGTTTTGTTTCGTTTGACTTAAATAATTGTTATTTTTAGTAGAAATTAATATACCAATCGGGATTTTAGAATTAAAGTCCTTAATCTTAAAAGATAGTATTTCTTCATTCAAAATTGTACCTTTCGGGATAATTCCTATCGCATTTTCAAAAAGCATTTCTGGAATGAGGTTTAAAGCACTACAATTGTAAATTCTTTTAAAAGATAAATTGTTTTCTACCAAGAAAGAACTTACAGATTGATAGGAATAACAATTACTTTCTCCTACAATAACTGGATAATCTATAATATCAAATGCTTCAACGGATTCTTTTTGTAACAAAGGATGCTTGGGATTATTCACTATAAATTCAATCTGTTCATCACATATTGGGGTGAATTGTACCTTTGATTTATTTTCATTATTTCCGCACACCGCAAAATCAATCTTATTATGTTCTATCATTTCTGATAAAAGTGCTGTATTTCCCACTACAAAATCACAATGTATGTATGGTTTTTCAGCATTTAAAAACTTTAATATTATCGGTATTAACCTTTTAGCAACGGATTCTAATAGGCCTATTCTCAAACTCCCTTTCTCTTCATTACTAATACGTTGTGCTTGAGTTATTGAATATTCCCAATGTGTTACTAAGTTTTCTACTTCCTCTGCAAAAAGTTTTCCTTCTTCTGTTAATCTTGCATCCCATCCTCTTTCAAATAACAGAAAACCAATTTCATTTTCCAGCTTTTTCATATGTGTTGTTACTGTTGATTGTGCATAGTTTAATTGTTTAGCAGCTTGTGAAAACGTTCCTTCTTCAATAATTTTTTTAAATGTAAGTAACTCTTTCATTTCCATTTCATACACCATCTTCATCGATTTTATTGATAATTAGTTAATATATTTTCAATTATACAAATGGAAACATTGGAAGTAAAATGAAATCAAAAGGAAAGGAGTCCTCTATTATGCCATTTGTCACCGTTTATCATCCTGAAAAATTATCCGATAATAAGTTATTAAAAAATGTAAGCAATCAAATTCACCATTCGTTAATTGAACATTTCAATATTCCTGAAAATGATTATTTTCAAATGTTTTTACCTTATCCTTCTCATCAACTTTTTTATAATTCATCTTATCTTTTAGAAGGTTCATTAAAACGATCCAATAATATGATTTATGTTTCTATTACATGTGGACCTGGAAGAACAATTAATCAAAAAAAAGATTTATATAAAGCTATAGCCACTAGTACAGCTAATATTCTACAAATCTCTACTGCTGATGTTTTCATTACACTACACGAGACACCGATGGAGAATTGGTCATTTGGTCAAGGAATAGCTCAAATGTTAAATCAACATAATAACTAGACTTTAATTTTCCTTAAAACAAAATAAACTTACCGCTTTCTATAACTATATAGAAAGCGGTAAGTTTATTTGTTTAGGAATATCTGAATGAAACTCTGGTATATACACAATAGAAAATGTATATACCTGCTCAATAAATGACACTTCATTATGTTTACATTCAAATGGAACATTATTTTTCTTAAAGTTAATTTGGATTCGCTGTAAAAATGCGGGATCCGGTGTTCCAAAAGAAACGTGCACTTTCGGTGGTAAAGCTTTCATCGCGATTGGAATCCAAGGTCTCTGCCACCAAGTCGCGACGATATATGCAGTGCCACCTATAACAAAGCTGAAAATATCCCCTTCTTCCATCGTTTTCATATTTAAATTTAATTTCAGCCATTCTCTAAAAATAGGTACACTTTTAACAGGAAGACCAATTTCCCGTACGTATAAAATGTTTAAAGGTGAGTGTGGTACTAATACATCCTCTTTAACATAACTATGTGCAATAATTTCAAGAAGATTTCCATCTCCGTCTTTAAAGTATAAATTGAATCGACCATCCTCTTCATCAATTATATGACCATCTTTCCATTTCGCAATGAGTAATCCAGACTCCTCAAGCCATCTTGCTGTTTCTTTTTTTATTGGAAAAGATAATATGTCCTTATAAACTTGTTTTACCCCTTCTATGGAAACCGTTTGTAGTTTTATATCTGATATATGTGTAATCACTTTACATTCCCCCTCATTTCTTATTATCTATTCGTATTGTATTACACTTATAAATAGATAAAATCAAACGGAAGGGTGGATTTTTTATATAGAAACTACAACTTTAGTATGAATATGTTAGCTCCAATTATTTTTTATTTCTACTATAACAATTTCTGGTTTATCCCCGTGCAACATGTGTGTAGTATCAGGAATTACTTTTACTATACTGTCCGTTTTCTCTTTGAAAACATTTACTGTCTTATCTCTATAATCCGCCCAAACTTGTGGAACTGTAGCTCGAAGTAATACAATATTAGCCGGCAGCTTCTCATATATATCTATCGTTTCATCTTTATGCATACCTCTTATTATATTACTAGCTGTATTCCCCCTGGCATGCCACCATACTTTATTATCCATTTCGACCCCTAGGTCCTTTACAGCAACTTCTAACAATGAAGACCACCTAGTATAAGCTTCTTTTTCACTTTTGAAAAATTCGTCCCAATTATTAAAAACGTATTCATCAAAGTCCTTTTTATAATAAGCAATTTCTTCTCCCAACGTTTCTTCTTGAAGCCTTTTTGTTTGATATCCACCATCAATAAGAATACTTCCTTGTACTTTTTCTGGATGATGTAACAAATAAAATAACGCTACAAAACTTCCCCATGAATGTGATAGAAAATAAAAGTGTTCGATTCTCAATTCATTTATTATTTCATTTAACCAATTTGCTAAATTGGGCATCTCATAATCTTCCGTTCTTTCAAAGGGCGGTGTTTTACCATGTCCAGGTGCATCAACGGAGATAAATCTATACTCTTCTTTTAATTCCTCAGCAATTTCTATAAAACTTAAACTCGTACTTCCTAATCCATGTAAACAAAAAATAACAGGTTTATCCTTATTCCCCCATTCAGTAATATGTACGTTTAATTTTTCATTGTTAATATAGTAACGTTTCAAAACCTTCATTTCCTGCATTCTTTTCCACACAAAAAGCTGCTTTTCTTTAAATGAAAAGCAGCTTTTACACTAAAATATATTATAATTTAACAGCGATAATCATAAATCTTTTTGAATTTGTACGAATCCCTTTTTCAGAACTATTCGTTTCAATGAACTTTTGTAAAATAGTAAAATCCTCTTCTCCAAATCTAGGAATAATAGGTGTATGTTTTAATAAGAAAATAAGATCTTCAGGCGTACTGTAATAATCAGTAACATCATATTCGCGTACTTGCACGAGATCAAATCCTGCACTAATAAGTTCATCCATATACTTTTCTTTTAAAGTGCCATCTCGTTCACCTAAGCATTGTCCTCTGCCAAATGCTTCTTTCAGGTTTAATTTATCATTCTCACTTACTTGTTGTGTTAAGAAAAAGGCACCCTTTTTCATTACTTTTGCTAACTCAGATGCTAGAAACGGAGCATGACAACTTGAAGCAATATCAAAATGGGCATGCGGAAATGTTAAAGCTTCAGAACCCATTTGAAGAAACTCAACATTTTGTACACCTGATTTTTTCAAGTTAGAATGTGCCGTTTCAATCATGCCGTTAGAATTATCAATTCCAATTAACAATTTAGCCGAAGATGCTATGTTAAGTACATTTTCTCCTCCGCCTGTACCAACATCAAGTAAAATATGTGATGGTTTACACCTTTCTTTTACCTCACTATAAAAGTCCCATGTATCTCCTACAGTTTCACATTTTATTTTGCTAAAATCCCATCCATTTAATCTTCCTACTTTATCATAGAAGCTTTTATACTCTAATTCGTTCATCTTATTACTTCCCCTTTGTAAAAATAAATTAAATATGTAATATAACCTACAACACTGTTTAATTATATATTATAAAATAAAAATTATTAAAACAACATTTAACTTCGCACTACATTTGGTTTACATAATAATTTTATAGTTTATCTTTAACTATATGTTCTAAATGTCTTCTTCCCCAACTACAAATACTATCCAAAACAGTACTGACTGTTTTTCCATGTTCAGTTAAGCTATATTCTACTTTAGGTGGTATTTCTTGATAATGCTTATGAATCTTATAAATCTCTTTCTCTTGTAAAAAGGCCTGGCCATAATAATGAAATTGCACATACTGTTCTATATTTAATGCAAAATAGTTTTACTACGGGTAATGTATTATTTCCAGATGGAGGGTACACATATCATTAAATTATTAGCAACAAAAGCCCCTTATTACAGTGGCTTTTGTTGCTAATTTAAACATCGCTGAAGTAATATAGGATTCTCTTTTATTAGTTCTGCTAAAACAAAAGTTGTGGAAAAGGTCGTAAGATTAACTCTTTATCCAGCAACCCCTTTTGTTCTCGAATCATTCCGCCTCCTCGCATAAAAACCGCCCTAATTTCTATTCCCTACAATTTTATATAAAATCAATATTATAAAGTAGGATTCAACAACTTCTTACAGAATTCTATATTTAATACGTATTGGACGGATTATTTTCAAGTTCCTCTATAAAAAAGGGAGGTCATACAATTGTGAAATTTGTACAAGAACGAAGATTAACTATCAAGACAACTTTTTCAAAAGAATACAAGATTTTTATTTTTGGTTTACTCATTTCACGAATCGGGGATTCACTATATACTTTTGCACTGCCTTGGATTGCCTATCAATTAACTGGTTCAGCTGTAATTATGAGTTCTTTATTTGCTGTTAATGTATTGCCAATCGTTTTATTTGGCCCTTTAGTTGGTGTACTAGTTGATTGATATGATCGAAAAAAGTTACTTTGGATGGCGGATATTACCAATATTATTTTAGTAAGTTTCGTACCAATTTTACATGCATTACATCTATTAGAAGTCTGGCATTTATACGTAATTACTTTTATCTTAGCAGTTATGTCCATGCTTTTTGATGTAACAACTGTTACAGTCATTCCACACATCGCAGGTGCATCATTAACGAAGGCTAATTCTTTATATCAAATGGTTAATCAATTGGCTAGTTTGTTTGGTCCAATCATAGCTGGGCTTTTCATATCTTTTATTGGCGGCTTTCAAGTACTTTGGATTAATGTTCTTTCATTTATTGCTACATTAATTGCTGTGATTATATTACCTTCTATGAAAAACTTAAATAAAAAGAATACTGATAAAAAAACATTGCAAAATGTACTAAATGATTTGTTTGATGGTTTTAAATGGCTCAAAAATGATCGGTTAAATATAGCTTTGTCACTTCAAGCTATGGTAGGTAACTTTGGAGCAAGTGCTGTTTTAGGTGTACTTATGTATTATTTATTATCGACATTAAATCTTACCTCCGCACAAAGTGGCTATAATTATACTTTAATAGGAATAGGTGGGCTTTTAGGAAGCTTAATTGCCGTTCCTTTAGAAAAGAAATTTCGACGTGGTGTACTTATTCCTTTACTCCTATTTTTAGGAGCGCTTGGGTTAACATTTGCTTTGTGGAATACATATTGGCTTGCTCCCGGAATTGCTTTCGGAATCGCGATGACATGTAATATCACATGGAATACGATTGTTACATCAATTCGGCAGGAAACTGTTCCATCCAATTTGCAAGGACGTGTTTTAGGTTTTTCTCGTGTACTTACACGATTATCTATGCCATTGGGGGCATTAGTAGGTGGAATTATTTCAGCCTACAATCCTGTATTTATATTTGCTTTAGCTGCTTTTACTAAAATAATTGAAGTCTTTATTGCCTTATATAGTCCGATACGAAAACTGTAAAGATTAAGATTTATATATTTCGAGATATTAATAAAATAAAAAAGGCATAAAACATGCCTTTTTTTATTACTTATTTGTTTATTGGATAACAAACTTCTGTAACCCACTTATTAGGATCGGATTCCATTGCTGGGCTCACATGATAAATATTAAACATCGGGCCTGCTAATTTGTAACCCTCTGTCTCAATCCATTTTGCTGCAGCCTCATTTACAGCTGTCATCTGTTCATAACTTCCATTAACTGTTATAGAAGCTACATTGGTTGATTTCATATTTTTAAATGTAACGTCTTTTGTATTTTCGTGCTTACCAAGAATACTTAGCTGTATTTCTATATCTACATCATTTTCTTTGTATTCACGATCATGGAAAACCGCAATACTATAACTCGGATGGGCAATACTAATATTTTTCATTTGAATTTCTTGCATTAATATACTCCATAAATCACCTTCGCAATTATACGATGGAATAATCTTTCTAACACTAGCTACAGTTCTTTCTGGAATTTCTTTTATGGAAACATGATAATTCATCTCAACAACATCCTCTCTCATCGTTTTCATTGAGTCTTCGAGGAGACGTAATTGTTTTTGGAGATTATTCATGTCTTCTTTAATTTGAGCACTACGATTAAAAAATTGCTCTTTTATGGTATCTATATTATCGCATTCTATTATTTCTTTGATGGTAGCAATATTAAACCCCATAGCTTTTAACGTTTGAATTTGATTTACTTTTTTTAATTGGTCTGCTGAATAAAATCGATATCCACTCTGCTCATCGACTTTTACTGGTTGTAGTAATTCCACTTTATCGTAGTGTCTCAACATTCGTATACTAATGGAAGATAGTTTTGAAAAATCCCCTATTTTAAACATGATTTCCTCCTATAAGTTACATCTACTTTGAAGCTCAACTTTATTTTAAACAATGACATTGTGTGAGGGTCAACTGTTTATAACGTTTGAATTATATTTCTTTATTTACTTTTATATCCTCTTCCTTCTTTAGGTTATAAAAATTCACTTATTGATTCGATCGCGACTAGCAATCAATTGATTTACCTTCATATGAACCTCTATTCTTATTTCTCATTAAAAACATATTTGCAATATAATAATTACATAATGAATATTACCTATTATGTAATTACCCTCTAACTTCATGAATCTTACCCTTGTATATTTCAAACCATTGTTGCCATTCATCTTTAGAAAATTCTTTCTCTTCTCCTTCTAAAACGCAAGAAAAAAGATTTAAACAAATATGCCAACCAGCTATATCTCTCGGTGTATGATCTGTTAATTCATTAATGTACTCTTTAAGGAATAAAAGAGTACTATTTTCCTCTTTATGTATTTCAAATCGGACACGGTCTTTATCCCAAGTAAATTCAAGTACTGAGTTTAGTTGACACTCTAAAATATCAATATTTATGAATGAACCGTCCATCATGTCGAACTTTATTATTCCACCAGTTTTAAGGCTTTCAATCTGTAAATTGGACATCCATTTTTTCAGCTTACTGTTTTCTGTTAATACAGACCAAACTTCCTCTACCGTATATGGAAATTCGCGTTCAAATTTTACAATATATCCATCAGTTAGTTTCCCAATTTCAGCTATCATTTTGATTGCCCCCTTATACAGAATATATGTTCCCATTTCATTTTACACGAATATAAATATAAAATAAATATTTATGTCAACGAAGTGTTAATTTAAAGTGAATGACGCTGAGAAAAACTTAAATATTTTCTAAATCGAGTTATATAGTATTGAAAATTAAATATAGATTTACGTACAAATAAAAAAGCCGCATTTGCGACTTATGAAATCATAGGATTAACTCCTTTTTTTGTTGAATGATTAGCGCTTAATCGCATCGACAATTAGCGATGGAAAACCAAATTTATCGCCTTTATTTCTAGAATCATACCTTTTCGAACGGAAAATAACACCGTCGTTTGCATCCCATTCATTGTAATAAAACCGACCACTTTCATCACAATATTCAAGTAAAACTACCTCGAATCCAGCAGTTTCAAACATTTTCGTTAATGTTTTATAATTATGAACGATTTTATGACTTGCTGCTGGATGATCTTTTGGACCGGGTCTCCCTATTTGAACTATATTTTGATATACCTCATCCTGAAAGAATGCATCAGGGACTCCGCACCGAATATGACCAGATGGTTTTAAAAATTCATAACAGATTTCAGCTGCTCTTACACCTTCTTCAAAAGTAAGGTGTTCCCATACATGCTCAGCTAAAATAGCTGAAATAGAGTTGTATTCAAATCTTTCTTCCCACGTAGCTTTATCTAGTAAGTTAAGTTCATCTTCTTGCGTTTGAATCCAGCCTGGATTATTATTAAACACTCCAGCTCCGACAACTACTTTAATTTCGTCTTGTTTTATTGCCACCATGTTCACCTCTTAAACATTTTAATTCATTAATATATTCTATGTTTACTATTATCCTTCCTCCTTCAACAAATGTAGTACCATGAGTCCAGTACAATACCGAACTCATGCCCTAAAACTCTCTAACGCAACGATCTGTCTAACTCTATAAAATTAGTTCATAATATACGATTTTTCTTACAGAAATATAGCACACCAAACATTAGCATAATACCAATTACGTAAAAAATTGTTGTTCCGCTCCCACCAGTATTAGGAATTACCCAATTATTCTTCGCATTTTTCACTGTTATTTTTTGTGTCTTTACTGCTTCTGTAATTTCTATTTCTATTGGATCCCTAAGTAACATGTATCCGTTCGGTGCTTTTATTTCTTTAATCGTATACTTTCCAATTGCTAATTGGTTGGAAATTACCTTTCCTTTTTCATCCGTTATTAATCTACTAACTTCTTTCCCTTCTTTATCTAACACTTGAAATACAGCGCCTTTTAGCTTTAATTCACTATCCTTATCATCAACTTTTTCAATTTCAAATTGCCCAGTCGGATCTGGCAATTTCTTATTTTCTATTTTAATTTCTACTACTGTATCTTTTCCTATTTTTACAGCTATTTTATCTTTTACTAATTCATAGCCTTTAGGTGCCTCTATTTCCACTAGGGTATAGTTTCCTATTGGTAAGTCTTTTGATATTACTTCTCCTTTTTCATCTGTTACTAACTCCCCAACTACTTTTTTATTTGAATCTTCTATATGAAACTTTGCCCCTGCTAGCTTTTTATTTTTATCTCCCGTATCTACTTTCACTAACTTCATTTTCCCCATTGGATCGGGCAATTTCTTATTTCCTATTTTAATTTCTGCTACTGCATCTTTTTCTATTTTTACAGTTATTTTATCTTTTACTAATTCATAGCCTTTAGGTGCCTCTATTTCCACTAGGGTATAGTTTCCTATTGGTAAGTCTTTTGATATTACTTCTCCTTTTTCATCTGTTACTAACTCCCCAACTACTTTTTTATTTGAATCTTCTATATGAAACTTTGCCCCTGCTAGCTTTTTATTTTATCTCCGTATCTACTTTCACTAACTTCATTTTCCCCATTGGATCGGGCAATTTCTTATTTCCTATTTTAATTTCTGCTACTGCATCTTTTTCTATTTTTACAGTTATTTTATCTTTTACTAATTCATAGCCTTTAGGTGCCTCTATTTCCACTAAGGTATAGTTTCCTATTGGTAAGTCTTTTGATATTACTTCTCCTTCTTCATTTGTTATTAGTTCTCCAACTATTTTTCCTTTTAAATCTTCTATATGAAACTTTGCTCCCACCAATTTTTTATTATCATTATTACTATCAACCTTTTTTATTTTCACTTTTCCTATACTAGGCTTGTTCCAATGTTGCCAGTTAAATTTGAAATTGTGAAATTCAAATCCACCAGTTTGTTGTACCGCACCGACAAATGCTTGTCCATTAATCGAACCGCCTTTTGTTTCTAATACAGCATTGGGAGCAAACACACTCCCAACGACACCATATCCCTCTGTTGTAATTTTTTTCGCATTTGGAAAAACCCAAATCATTTTCCCATATAGCTCAGTAAACGGGGAATTAGGCGAATATGGTTGTGATGTAGGAACTATATCTGTAGCCTTTCCAATATTATTCGTGTCATATAGAATAGACCCATTTTTAAATGTAACTTCTATTGCATCTGAATACATTACAATTAAATCTTTGTCCTTAGCATTGGGCAAAAATACATCTCTTATATCTACATTGATTTTCTCTGTCAATTCTGATGAAACATAAATATTAGGATTGTTTATATCTTTTCCGATTCCATGACTCATATTTGGAATTGGGGCATTCGTTTTATATTGACCTGCATTTTTACTAACTTGGTTCACTATATTGCGAAATTCATTAAATTTCGCGTCAATTTCTAGTTTTTCTTTATAAACGATACGATCATAAGAAGGTTGTATGATGCGATCTGGATCACTCTCTTTTGTCATTACGACTATTCCGTTTTGAATGATAAAAGATTCTTCTCTTGATTTTTTTAGTTTTCCAGACAATAACAAGGACGGATATCTCTCATCAACCCATTTTTCACCTACTATATTAGATGTTCCTGCTGCTGCACCTACAATCGTATACCCCGATGCATCCATATCACCTTGAACTGCAATTGCTCCTTCAATGTCGCCACCTATTGCTTTATGGTTACCAAAGATAACAGCATTATAACGCGATATATCTCCTAGACCTTCTAAGGTAGTCGTGGATCCATATGCTTCTTTTGGTACATATACGACAAAACTTACACTTAACATTAACAAAACAATAAAATGAATACTTACCAGCTTTAATCGTAGCCTCAATTCCTTTGTTCCCACCTTTACCGTTTTTTTCTATAGTCGAATAAAATGAATTTTTATTAATGATGATTTACTTCATCCCCTATATACCGTCTTTACTTATCTTTGAATTTCCGGTCCCACTTCCCATTAATGCAGGATAAATACATTCTATCGAGTTAACTTTTTCTTATAAATTACGACTAGAAGCACACATAACAATAGGATTGTAACTATTACAGTCCACTTATTAAATATAAATATCTCTGTACTCACTTTTTGTTTTTCTTTCTCGTTTAACTCCACACGCTCACCTCGAACTAGCAATCTATTGGTGTTTACTCCATAAGGCGTACACGTAATTAAAGTTGTATAATCTTTATTTTCTACAATTTGTAGATCGTCCGTTTCATGTGGTGACACTACTTTAATTTGATTTACTTTATAAGCAAGAACTTTGTCTAAAGAATGAATAAAAAAAAGATCTCCTTCACTCAACTTATCTAAATCTGTAAATAATTTTGCTGATGGTAAACCACGATGCCCTGTTAAAATAGTGTGGGTATTTTCTCCACCTACCGGGAGCGAAGAAAAATCTAAATGACCTATCCCGCGGCTCAATACTTCCTCAGAGGTCCCTTGATAGATTGGCAGTTTTATATTAATTTTCGATATTTCAATATACCCCATTACATCTCCTAAATTTAACGCATCAGCATACGCTTGATGATTACTTTTTTTTTCAGAAAATGGATCTGTAAATGTTTTCATGGAAGTTTGAACTTGTTTATTATATTCGGCTGCTTCTTTTTCCCTACGTTCGACTTCTTTCTTTTGTAGCGCTTTAATCTTCTTATCGTAAGAGCTAATCTCAGAATAATGTGCACGGGTCGCCAACCAATTACTAATAGTAGGATATAAAAAAATACCTAATCCAAATAAAAAAATACCCCCCAAAACAAGATTTCGTTTCATATTTCCACCTCTGTATATGCTTAAATATCGAAAAGAGGAAAGCATTTTGCTTCTCCCCTTTTCATATAGTTACATGTTCCTAAAATCTTAATTTCTAGCAAATTTTTTTCTAAAGAAAACAAGTGCCGCTGTAAGCATTAAAGTAAGGCCTATTACAGTAAAAAGAGTCGTTCCTATACCACCCGTTACCGGAAGAATCCATCCACTTTTATTATTTTCTATCGTTAATTTAACCGTTTGATTATTTTCGCTAATCTTTACATCAATAGGGTCTTTTAATAATTGATAAGAAGCTTTTGTACCATCTTCTTTTGTATATGTCGGTGCTTTCGTTTCAAAAATTTGATAATCTCCATATGGAATGTTAGACCATTTAATAACACCATGCTCATCAGATACACCTGTTACTTCTTTTCCTGCTACGACAACTATTTTTCCATTATGATCTTTAAGTACAAACTCTGCACCTTTTAATTTATTCTTATTAGCACCATCAATTTTTGTTAACTCAATTATTCCAGTTGTTGGAACAACAACTACAGGTTTAGACTCCTTTTCTCCCATTACATCATTTTTATTTGTAAAATCAATTTTTGCTGTATTTAAAATTTCCGAACCAGATGGTACCCCTTCTTTTACTTGGGATTTAATTTGCAAATGAAATTCTTTTTTACCATCTAATTTTGTGAAATCTTTTACTGTAGCTGTTACTTTTTGACCTTCTATAGCTACCTCAACAACGTTTGCATTTACTTCTGCTCCATCAATTTTCACGATTGGCTTTCCTTGAATCACTAAACGATTGTCCAAAGTATCTGTTACCACATATTTTTTGTATTCCTTAATGTCTTCAGGAATTAATGTTTTAATATCATAATTATAATTAGTTAGAGGATTAATTGGTAGCGCTTCCAATTTTGCGTTAATCTTTTTATCAATTGTTGGTTCTTCATAGTTTTTCACTTCTAATTTAACTACTGTACCAGAAGTAATAGTTCCATCTTCATTAATTGTTCCGGAATTCTTAACAAAAAACTCACGTTTAGTTGGATCTATTATATAGCCTTTCGGAGCTTTTGTTTCTTGGAAATAGTATTCTCCATACTCCAATCCTTGCACGCGAATATGACCATTAGCATCTGTTACTAACTCTTTTTTCACTTCTGTACCATCTTTTTTAAATAAAGAGAATACTGCACCTGCTAATGCTTTTTCATTTACACCAGTTTTTATTAAATCCACTGCACCACGTTTAATCTCATTTTTTGGATACATATGAACATCATAGTTTAGCACCTTACCCTCTTTATTCGTTAATGGAATATCCACTGTATACGTATTGGGATTTAGGTTAACATGTGGAGGTCCTGCTACTTCTTTCACTTCATAACGTCCTAGCGGAAGATCTTTTAATACAGCTTGTCCATTATCATCTGTTACTACTTGATTTGGAGTGGCTCCCATTACAGGTTTCACATCTTCTTTTACGATTTTCCCATCATTTGAAATTTTTTCCAAAGAAGCAACCCTTTTCACTTCAAACGTTACACCTTTTAATGGTTTCGCATCTTTTGGCACCTCTTGATTTGCAGAACCGTCACCTTCTAGTCCCTGCACTCCATCTTTTTCTTGTGCATACTTATGAATCGTTAAAGTACCTTTAGATGGTGAATCTGCCTTTACTAATACACTAGACCATGTAGAAAATGTTAAGAAAAACACTAAAAGCACACTAAATATTTTTTTCATTTCTCTTTTCCCCTTTACTACTTGTATCATTTTAAAAATCTCTTTATTACTATTACCTTCTTACAAGCAATAGTGTGCCAAGTATCAGATTTAAACCAATAACATAAAACATAGTCGTCCAACAATCCATTGTTTACAATCACTTATTCACTTTTCTTATCTTCTATTATTACGTTGTCTCTCTGCATGATATATGTAATTTTCTCCCCTGAATTACCCTCATATCTCTACTTCAAGACTTATTACATTGTTACATAATAGCTTTCACTGCTAATTTCGACTAATCACTTACTGTCAATCCATTCATTTCTCCCTTCCTATCCCTATTTAAAATCCAATCTTAATCCTTTTTTGATACATATAAGTAATAACCAACAAATAAGTGTGACGATTCATATTTTACGCTACTGTCCAAAACTATTACCTGTATATTCAAATAATATGTGCTATTCATGTTAAATTATGGTATTATTCTTAGAAGTTTATAACTTTTATTTATATTTTTTATTGATAAAGATTTTCCGTTTCTACTTATGAAAAAAGGAATATATAATTATTCAACTATCACGCATAACTGTAAGGAGGAAGAATATGACTAAAAAGCTCAGTCTAGTTGAGATAGAGTACATTTGCAATATGTTTTTCCAATCTTTCGAAATTCCAGTTTGTTTTTTAGATTGTAACAACAATATTCTTTTAAAATTTAAATCAAAAAATGATTCACATTCGTTGTATACATCAAAAATAGAACAGTTACATATGCTTTTTCAAAGAAATGATACATATAATTCTCCCATCTTCAGAACTCACGAACATCTAGGGCACTTCATTTTAATTCACATAAAGAGTGATTATATGGTGAACGGTACTATTATTATTGGGCCCATGGCACATGTAAATTTTTCTACAAGTAAAGTGGATAGTAACCTTAATTTTATTCCGAATTATAAAAGAACAAGAGACCGTTATTTTTCATTGTCAGTGAAAGATCAAAATTTCTTTGTAAATATAGCAATATTGTTTTATAACATTCTCTATAAAAAAAATTCAGATGTAAGCACCTTTTCAAATAACAGTGACTCAGTTCATATAAGTCATAGCAGAATCTTAAACGAAGATGTATATATTTCAATGCAAAAAGACGAATCCATTTATCATAATTTATATATAGAGCAGCAACTACTTAGATCTATAGAAAACGGGGATAAAGAAACCGTACTCAAATATTATTACGAATTCCAACAAGAGACTCTTTCATCTTTATCTTCATTCCATCAATTAAGACGTCATAAAAACATTTGTATTTCATCCATCACGCTCGCTACTAGATATGCGATAAAAGGGGGACTTCCATCTGGGATTGCTTACAAAATTTATGATTTACATATTCAAAGAACAGAAGATTTAAAAGACAAAGAATCTGTTTGGGATTTATTAAAAAATGCTTTTTGCACCTTTGCAGACCGTGTAAAGGCACAAAAAACACAGCAACATTCACAGACTATTGCTATTTGCAAAAACTATATTTTTAAAAATATTTACAATCCAATATCTGTTAAACAACTTGCTAAATTTGCAAATGTGAATTCAGATTATTTATCTATATTATTTAAAAAAGAGGTCGGTATTTCATTAATTGAGTACATTCAACGTGAACGAGTCGAAGAAGCAAAGAAATTATTAACTTTCACCACCTATCCCTTATCAGACATATGCGCTTCGCTTAATTTTAGCGATCAAAGTTATTTCACTAAAATTTTCAAAAAATTCACCAATGAAACACCTGGTAAATATCGAAAATCTCATGTTGTCATTTAGAGTGAAACTTCCATTAAAACAAAATGTTTTCAGTAACTCATCAATGGCAGATTAGAAGCACTCCCAGATTCATGAACTATAGGATTTATGCTTTTTCCAAACCAAAAAACACGTTACTATTCTTTTATTTTAATGAGAATAGTAACGTGTTTTTTATGTAATGTAGTTTTGTAGACAGAACATGATCCAACTACAAATTTTTATAGAAGCCAAATGCACCGCTTAACTACTAAAATCTTATTAAGTAAAAAATCCATATTTTGTTTTACTTACTTTCTACTTTATTTCTTCTGAATAATGAACTCTTTTCTTCAAACGAATAATCCCTACTATTATTTTTGTATCTTTCTAAATTTGCGAACAAAAGTGAGTACTGTGCCTGTAATAATCATCAATATGCCGATTGCTGCACTGTTATTTGTACTTACACCCGTCTTTGGAAGCTCCTTATATGTATACTCTTTTTTATCGCTATTACTGTTGTTTGAGATATTACTCTTATTTGCCTTATTAGCAAGGCCATTAGCTTTGCTAGTTTCTTTATCTTTCACTAATACTTTTTGTTTTGTATTTACGTCATTACCCATGGAATCTTTGACACTATATATTATTTCATAAGTACCAGCTTTAGTTGTATCTATAGTTCCTTCATACGCTACTTTAGAAGTAAGGTCACCGTCCTCTTTATCAGTAGCTGATACCCCTACCAACGGATCAAATTGATCACCCTCAGTAATTGAAGTTGTAGCAGGTACTTTTAGTATTGGTTTTTCATTTGTAACTTCTTCTCTAACTTTAACCGTTACAGTTTGTTTCGCCGTTACTTCATGACCTTTAGAATCTGTAACCGTGTACGTTAATACGTAAGTACCGACTTTAGATGTATCTACTCCACCATCAACTTTTACTTTAGAAGTAAGATCGCCGTCTTCTTTATCAATAGCTTTTACTTTTATCATTGGATCGAATGAATCTCCTACATGCATTGTCGCTCCAACAGGCACTGTTAATTTAGGTTCTAAATCTAATATTTCTCCATTTCCCTCTACAATTACAGTCTGTCTAGCCGTTGTAGTTCTCCCTTGGGAATCAACAACCAAGTATTCCACAATGTATGTACCTGGTTTTGAAGTATCTACATCGCCTTTATGCTTTACTTTATTTGTTAAATCACCATCTTCTTTATCAACAGCTTTTACATTTCTCATTGGATCAAACGTATCACCTACACGTAGTGTAATGGTAAACGGCACAGTTAACTCTGGAGCTTGATTTTCTGCTGTTTTTTCGTTTTCTTTCACTGTTCCTGGAATTTTTGCCGCATCAAAAGCATTTTGGACTGCTTGAACTTCAATTGAGTTCGTTCCATATTTATTAGTTGCAACTTTAAGGCATGCCAATTTCAATTCAGAGAAATTAGAAGTCATGTTCAATTCATCAGTATTTGCATAATAGAAAATATCAAACATTTTATCTTCACCAATACCATTTATATTTACACCGTTATGAGTACCGCCTTGTGCAATTAAATACGCAACTTTATTAATAATACTTGAGTTAAAATGAACGCCTCCATAATCCTCTCCATTTAAATCATTATATTTACTATAATCATCGGGATACGGTAGTCCTTCTGAAAAATTAATTGCAGTTGGATTTTTCATATTACGAAAAGTCGATCCAGTTTGTTCTCCTATTGTCCAGTTAAATTCCCCATTATTTATGTATTTCTCTATAGCCGTTCCCATAATATCCGATAATGCCTCGTTAATTGCCCCAGATTCTCCTGAAAATTCAAGGTTAGATTCACTTGATGTAACTGCATGTGTAAATTCATGACCGGCTATATCGAACGCTTTTACCATAGGATCTCCATATAAAAGCATACTAATGTTATTAATATTAGTACTAAATGCATTCTCCCAATTTTCAGGATCATTTGTTCCTCCAGAATCCCATGCATGTACCACTGAAACTACTTTTTTTCCTTTATTATCAAAACTATTACGCTTATATTTTTCTTTATAAAAATCATATACCTTTGTTGCTAAGAAATGAGCGCTTACCGCCTTTGGATCATTAAATGTTGTTGAAGCGCTAGTTGCTAGTATGCCAGGATAATAACTTTCTTCATTTGTAATATCTCTATAATTTACATCATATGTCTCAATTCCTTGCCCTCTTGTGTAATCAGCAAGCGCATAATTCCCACTGGTCTGTTTAGAAATACCAAATGTACGAGTTACGCCTAAATCATCTTTTCCTGTTCCAGTTAATGATGTGAAATTGCTAGTTTTATTTTCCTTAACGGATTCAACATACTCTTCACTTATTTTCAAACTTGATTCTTGTACCATATCTTTTAACATATCGCCATTATGAGCATTCACTAAATAAGTTCCAGATACATAATTTGGTGTTGTAGCAGCAAATGTAACTTGATATGCATTGCTAGCCTGCCCATGATTTTCATCAACAAAAATAACCGCCTTAACTTCTGGTTCAGAAATAAATTTAATGTCGTTTCCGTACTTTTTATAAATATATTGTTTCGCTTCTTCTTTTGATAAATTAATAGGTTTCTTTAAATCTTCTTGTGTTAAATTTTGTGCGCTAGCTCCTGAAATGCTTTTAATAATACCTTTTTTATCTACGTGAGCAGTCAACTGGTGGCCATACACTTCTTTTCCTTCATATATTTGTTGCATGCGCACAAGTGTAGTTCCATCATAAGAACCACGTTTTTGAAGAACCTTGTAATCTACTCCTGTTTCTGCACTAACTTGTTTTGGAGACAAAGCATGCTCTGTATTTTCCTTAAGTGCATCTTTCACTACATTCTCTGGCGCCTTTTTTGATGGTTGTGTAAGATCACCTGTACGGAACGAATCCTCTTGAATTTCAACTTGCATTTGACCAGGTTCCTCTGCATGACCTACTCCATATGGTGTTACACTTGTTAAAACGAATCCTGTTGTTAATGCAACTATAGCTATTTCTTTTTTATTTCCCATGATATTTACCTCGTATAAATTTCTATTATTTATATGAAACTGCTAAAATGTATACAATCTATTCCTAACATAAAAAGATGACTTTTGTAATCTACAAAAGCCACCTCTTCAATATGTAATATCCCTAAAATGTTTTTAATACATAATTTCTATACAAAAAAGAAAAAAGCATTCATTAACGAGCATTTTGCAATACTTTTATTAGGTCATTTATATTTTCAACTTTCTGCTGAAACTGATCAAGTCTGCTATGTAGCAATGAAGGATTTTTATCTTCAGTTGAAATAACTTGTTTTAATTCATTTTCTAATTTATCATACATATCAAAGAAATTATCAAATTCTACACTTACAAGTTCTTCATTTTCACGATAGAATCTTTTTGCTTCTATATAAGTCATATATGATTTATTTAAAAATCCTAATGAAATTAAATATTTAGAAGTGTTTTCTTGATAAATAGCAATATCACATGCTATTTTAATATCAGAATAAGTCTTTTGAACGAGACAATGCAATTCAAAAATCTTAAACTTTAATCCATTATTCATTTCATCCCCTCCCATCGTATCTATTCTACATAAAATTAGAATATTATACAAAGAAAATTATTAGCATAAAATTGACAATTAAAAAAATAACTTAAGGATAAACAAAATCCCTCTCATTACAAATTATAATTGCGGAGCATTTACCAACATAACGGCTAAATAAAAAACGAAAAGAATAAATCTTTCCGCTCTTAGAGTAATAAATACATTTCATATTGCGCTAAAGAATTCTTTTCAAATCCACATTTCTTTAAAAAACCCTCCAATAAATTATTGTTAGGAAACCCAATTGATAAACTTGATAAATTTAATTCTTCTCTTGCTACTTGTAATAATTTCATCCCAACACCAATATTTCTATAACCTTTGTCTACGAAAATAAAACTAATTTTACCTTGTTCATTTACGCATAGAGAGCCTTTTAAGTCATTATCGACATATACTAAATCAATATTTACATCACTACACCTTTTATATTGAATCATATAAAATTGCCCTCCAATTGCTTGTATTAAACTAAACATGTACCCATATAATATATTCCATCTATTATAAATTTCAGCTCTTTATTTGAAATGAACGGACATTTCCCTACATATAACTCACTCTTAATTTGTTTTATAACAAACTATCTATTATTTACTACATTAATCTCATAAACACGTAAAAAAGCAATTAAATACTCACATGCTCTTTCACATGCTAGCATTTTAAAGATTTTTTGTTCTTCTTTCGTTTTATCATTTGCTTGATCTGAAGCAGCTTTTAAACAGAGAAATGGTTTTTTATTTATTTGGCATACATAGGCGAAAGCTGCTAATTCTTGATCAACTGCTAATGCTCCATATACGGTATGGAGTAAATATCTCATTTCCGAACTACGAATACGTTGATCTCCTGATAAAAATGTACCGAAATGGATCGGATCATACGATCGTATTTTTTTTATTCTTCTTACAAGTGATTTTGTTGTTTCAATAGGTGCTGTTCTACCGTTATATAAATTAAAAACATCTTCCCCTGAACCAGCAGCAGTAACATCATGTTGTATTGCGTTTAGTGCGACTACAATATGACCGTTTTTCACTTTGTTTGATAAACTTCCGCATATTCCTGTCATAAACAACTCATCTGGCTGAAACTCACTAATTAACAATTGTACACAACTAGCGCAGCTTACTTTACCAACACCAGTAACAACTGATATAATTTCCAGCTCATTAATAGTATGAAAATGAAATTCCCAAGCAGCTCTTTTTTCAACACGTTCACTTGGATAATGTTGATGCAAATACGTCAGTTCTGGTTCCCATGCAGATACAATTGCAATACGTTTCATTACACACTTCACTTCCCCTATTGTCATTTAAATAAGTTATCTATACTTTCTCGTTCATAATCTGGAATCCATTCTTTGTATTTCTTATATAAATCTCGTATTATTTCTTTATTCTTCGCAATTACTTCACATCCTCTATCATCATACATAAACATGACAATATCTTTCGTTGCATTTATGAGAAATACATCTGGATAAGAAATTTCTTTTTTTCGTCCAAATCGAGGATATAGATCAAAGAAATCCTCATGATTAACAACTTGTATAAGCGATTCATATTTAATATGTTCCGCAAGGCATTGTAAAGAAAAATGATATGTACAATATAAATCTGCTTCTTCATCTTCAAATAAAAACGGTAACGTTTCTTATCTTATATGAAATCTTAAATCTCTTTTCTTAATATATTTATTGTATACATTTATTTTCTGTGGAGTTTTTATATTTTCCTTTTTAAATCTATAAACATTTGTCACTACAAACACTACATCTTCTTTTGAAAATATGTCTTCAAATAAGAATTTATTATATGTATATAGTTGAGAAAAGTATTCCGTATTTAAATTGTCGGTTCCTTCTACAATTTGATATTTATCTTTTCCAAAATCAAAATGTAAATGATTTTCCCATTAAGAATATAAGTAGGGTACTAATGTAACTCCTGGAAATGTTTGATTCATATATTCTTTTAATTGCATTTCCTTGTCCTTTCTACTGTACAATTCCTTTTAAATCCCAATATGCTTCTTCTAGCCATGGATGTATAACTTTCAATATATCTTTCCTTTCCCACAAATATGAAATATATACAAAAGCTGCTTTTTCCAAAGATTTTCCCAATCCTTTTTTTATTTCTATTAAATATGGTGGTGTCCCTTTTTGATCCCATTCTATTTTATCTGCAACAAATAATACTAAATCCATCTTCGTTGCATGTTTACGCAACGTTGTGTGGCAACAAATTGCATTTAAAATCGCTTCATCTTCTACTTTAAATATTTCTTTTGCGATTACTCTCGATAGTTTTTGATGAATGATCATAGGAAACTTTCTTTCTGCTTCCACTATTTCTATCCCAAATTCTTCAGCAACTGTAATCCGCTCCTCGTTCGGAAAAATGCCACTAATATCATGTAAATATCCTGCAATTGCTGCTTTTTCTTTATCTACGTGAAACTTTTCTGCAATCTTTTTTGCCACATTTGCCACACAAATTGAATGTTTATATGTAAACTCTTTATTATATTTTAGTAAAAAAACTTGAATATCATTTTCTATTTTTCCCGTTGCAGTAAATGAATATATATCGTCATACAGCATAACAAATCCCCCTCACAACTAACTTTCAGTATAATATAGAATATAAATATCCTCGTTATTTTATATTCGTTATTAATCTTTTTACTCCTTTTTAATACGTTACATGAAATTTTATACAGAATCGTCACTACAAGTACATAAATGTTTGATATTATAGTAATGTTGATGATTTGTAAGGAAAGGAACTACACAATGAATAAAAACATATTAATTATTGATGATGATAAAGAAATTGTTGAATTACTTGCTGTTTATTTGCGAAATGAAGGCTATAACATTTATAAAGCTTATGATGGCGATGAAGCATTGCAAAAGGTTTCTACATATGAAGTTGACCTTATGATTTTGGATATTATGATGCCAAAGCGAAACGGATTAGAAGTTTGTCAGGAAGTGCGTGAAAATAATACTGTACCAATTCTAATGCTTAGTGCAAAAGCAGAAGATATGGATAAAATATTAGGTCTTATGACAGGTGCCGATGATTATATGATCAAGCCATTCAATCCATTAGAATTAGTAGCAAGAGTGAAAGCTTTATTACGAAGATCCTCTTTCCAAAACGCTACTTCGCAAAAGAATGAAGATGGTATTATTCGTATTCGCTCTGTTGAAATACACAAACATAATCATACTGTTAAAGTAAATGGAGAGTATATTAAATTAACCTCTATTGAGTTCGATATTTTATATTTACTTGCAAGTAATACAGGAAGAGTATTTAGTTCAGAAGAAATTTTTGAACGCGTTTGGAATGAAGATGGTTACGGTTCAAATAAGACTGTAATGGTTCATATTAGCAACTTACGGGATAAACTTGAAACAGTAATAAATGGAGAAAAATTTATTCACACTGTTTGGGGAGTTGGCTATAAAATTGAGAAATGAAGCATTTGATATATTAAAAGATATCCCTAAATGGAAACTTATTTTTTGGCTCTTATTAGCTATCACACTCACGCCTATTACTGAGTTAATTATTTATCGCCTCGTTACGAGTGTAATTGAGAGTTCACTTACTCTAACTGAACTTGGTAAAGAATTCATTCGAATTTTTGGTTATGAAAAGTATAAAGGGATTAAAGAATCGTTATGGATGATGATTGTATCTTATTTGTTTTTATTTTCTATTTTTTCATCCTATCTTTACATTTTTTATCTTCACGAGAAAAAACTTTATTATGAAACTTGTATTAAAAAAATGATAGAAGAAATTCGTTATATTGCAAATGGAAACTTCAATCATAAAGTTTCTATTGTAAATCATAATTATCTAGAAGAATTAGCAATCGGGGTCAATGAAATTGTTGAACAATTAAAAGTCTCCATTGATGAAGAAAGACAAGCGGAACAAGCAAAAAGTGAACTTATTACAAATGTATCACATGACTTACGCACTCCCCTTACTTCTATAGTTGGATACGTAAATTTAATCCATCATGATAATTATAGAGATGAAGTAGAATTGCGATACTATATTCAAGTCATTTACGATAAAGTAACTCGTCTTAATGCATTAATGAATGACTTGTTCGAATATACACGTGTTCAAAATAAAGAGTTAAGCTTGTATTCTGTCCCTATTGACATAGTAGAGTTACTTGGGCAATTAACTGTTCAATTCCGTATACAATTTCAAGAAGCAAATATAGAATGTCGACCTTCTTTCCCATCTCAAAAGCTCATGGTATTAGCTGATGGTGAAAAATTAGTGCGTGTGTTTGAAAATCTTATTATAAACGCTATCGCTTATGGAAGCGAAGGTCGCTATATTGACCTTACTGCTTATGAAAGCAATAATATGATTACAATTGATATAACAAATTACGGACAACCTATTCCTAGTACGGATTTACCTCATATTTTTGAACGTTTTTATCGCGTTGAGAAATCTCGCTCTACAAACACTGGTGGATCTGGACTTGGATTAGCTATTGCAAAAAGTATAGTCGAATTGCATAAAGGAACAATTGAAGTATATAGTGATGATGAAAAAACAACATTCACTGTAAAACTACTCCCATACAAATGTTAATATTATAAATAAAAAGTTCAATTTCTTATCATACAAGAAATTGAACTTTTTCCATTAACACCCAAAATTTAATAATCCTTTATAATTCTTTAGAAATTCTTTACCTTTTCTTTCTTCCTAATTAAGCATTCCTTTTTACAATACTAGTATTGATGTCATAATAGGAGGATCGCTTATGCAATTCTTAAAGAAATTCGCTATTTTATTATTATCTTTTTTTATTACTGCACTTATCGTTTTATATTTTTATCTTTATGTAAATGGTCCCATTATTCAAGCTAAATCAGCTATTTTAATAAATGCTAATTCAGGTGAAATTGTTTATAAAAAAAATGAAGAAACTCCAGTACAATCAGCTGCTTTATCTAAATTAATGACAGAATATATCGTATTGGAGCAACTAAATGATAGAAAAATACAGTTAGATGACTTCGTACAAATAAGTAACGAAGTTTTCCGAGTAGAAACAAGCCCTATACAAGTAACATCGAATGATAAAACAACGGTTCGTGATTTACTTCATGCATTGCTACTGGCAGGGAATAATCGTTCTGCACTCGCTCTAGCAGAACACATTGCTGGAAATGAAGATAACTTTACAATATTAATGAATAAAAAAGCAAAAGAACTAAAGTTATTACAACCATCTCCATTTCTAAACTCTACTGGAATTAATAATGATACAAATAAACAATCAACTACAACAGCAATAGATGCAGCTAAACTAGCAGCACGATTAGTAAAAGATTTTCCAGATGTATTGAATATTACGAAACTAACCTCTTACCAATTTACCTTCAAAGATTCCCAGGTTTTCAATACGAATAAAATGATATATTCCCTTAATGAAAACATTAAACTTCAAGGTGTTGATGGCTTACAAACTAGTTTTTCAACTAACGGTAATTATAGTTTTGTCAGTACAGCAAAACTAGGAGACACTAGACTAATTTCAGTAATATTAGATGCAGATGAAGAAAACATTTCATTTATTGAAACAAAAAAGTTACTACAGTATGGTTTTGATCCTTCCTCGTGCTCTGCACTCCAAGCGTTTAAAGATGCTGTTACATCTTGGGCAGTTTTGCTTCAGTTTAAAAATTTGATCATACAAACATTATTGGTTTTCTTTATAATTACAATTTTAATGTTTTTACATATACGTCAAAAAAAATCCGAAGATTTCAATTAAGAAATCTTCTTATATATAAAAACCGACTTGCGTTTGAGATGCAAGTCGGTTTTAATTCTATCATCCTCGTCCAATCAAATTTGCTGAAACAAATTGCTAGTTTAACTCCCTCGCCCATATAGATAGCTGACCAATATGATGAATTTCATATCCCATTACATGTCTTAAAACCTATGTTTTTTGAGGCATACATCCATCTCTGTTTCCTTTCGTTGTATTCGTTTGTTTAGTTTAAATGGGTTAATCTATTAAATCCAACAATTGAACTATTACATTTTAAAGTTCCATTCATATACTATAGTAGATTACTAGAAAGGAGGCTTAACTATGGATAGTTGCGTTGTATTTGTAAACGGACAACCTTTTTTAGTTCTTTCAGTAGCTGGTATTGAAATTGCTAGATTAGAGATTTCCCTTCAAGTAGCATTAGCTCTAAGAGTGCTTGGGATACCAATCTGTGATTAATTACCAAATTAAAAGAAAAAGAGGGCATTAGCCCTCTTTTTTTATTTTCTTCTCACCTTTTCTTAACAACAAACAAAATTCAAATTTAATTAATTATAAAAAATTAAAGTATATGAACGTTACATGAAACACTTGCTAAGATAGCTGTCCTTCACACTATTTATTTCGCGACATTATATAATCAAAGCACACAATGATTAACTCTTTATACGGCTTATTTTAAGTGTGCTAGCCAATACTTTTACTTGTATGTTCTATACACTCATTCTCTACGGTATACTGATACCAACTTATATTTTTTGATGAGGGCTCATTTCCCTATATCCCTCTTTATTCCCATGCACTTTTTTCTCAAATCCAAGCTAAATAATCTATATTGTTATCTTTTAAACTCGCCTCACTATCCGATTATATTAATAACCTATCACCTGGTAACCATTATCTAATTTATCTTCAATTGGATGGTCCATCATTTATACTTACGGATTGGCTTTCTCGTATCTATTGTGCATGGACATTAGGTTTTCTAGCATCTAGCTCATTTCTTTAAAAGTGTAGGGTTTTTCGTCTATTATTAAATGAATAATGTTTGGAAGGGTGATGTAATATGACAGAAATTAAAGTAGGGCTTACACAATTTTTAGACTTCACACTGAAAGGTAGTACAGCTAAAACAACCTTTATAAAAAATCTAAAATCCCAACCTGAATATCAACCAGCTTTTGATTACTGGAAACAATTACGAGAAACTGTTATTAAATTTCATCAAAACAAACTACCTTTTGAATGTTTTGAAACATTAGTACAAACGGTTGATCAGAAAAAAAAACAAAACTACATTGATGTCATAAAGCAATACAAAAAATTCATTAAAAATAAAGAAATCTCTTGGTTTGATCCAGGTAAATCATATTGGAAATCAGATGATTTAATCGTCCGTTCATCGCCTGAACTTGGCTTATTCATTAATAATGAGCCACATCTTATCAAACTGTTTTTTAAAGGAAAAAAAGAGCGAATTGATAAATACAACATTAACTCGACACTTACACTATTAAATGAATCAACATTTTCAAATGAACGAAACGATGTGAATTATACGGTACTTAACATCCAAAAGAACAGAATGTATACGAATAACTCTATTAATAATAATTATTTAGTAGCGCTTAAATCAGAAGCTAACCAGTTTTGTTATATATGGAATAATCTGTAAAGTTTACTATTCATCCCTTTCAATACCTTGTTGATGCATACTTTAGTTACAATTTTTACAGATTCATTCAGTTTCGTTTAATTAGGGCTCGTCCTCTTATTCCTCAGAAACAATGCAGGTGGGCCTTTTTCAAAAATGGTTTCTTTCTCAGTTTTAATATACTAGCTCTCCCCTGAAACAGCTGCAACTGAAATAATTTTTGTTTTATTATCCACTATATCCACCAACCCCCTTTTGTTAACATAATATAATTATAAATCACTATTGTTACTACTTCTTCCATTCATATTCTAACATACTCATTTCCCATAAATTCCAATACGTTTCCCCTACTTTTTTCGACTCTCTTAATAATCCTTCTTTTACAAATCCTATTTTTTCGTAACATGAAATAGCCGACGTATTAAAATCATAAACACCAAGAGTTACTCTATGTAGTTTTAATTTGTCAAAAGCAATATGAAGTACTTCTTTCATCATATGTTTTCCTATAGAACGTCCTCTCATCTTCGTATTACCAACTAATACTTTTCCAATTCTAGCGGACTTGTTAATATTATCTATTTGCCCAAGCGAAATATGACCAATAACGTCTGAAGTCTCTTCATCTACCACTTTGAAAGCGAATGTATTTGCACTTTCTATATACTTCTCTAATTGCTGTTCGTCTAAAGGAAATGTGAAGGCATTACCTGACCATTGTATTAGAAATTCTTCGGAATTAATCCAATTTATTAATTGTTTAAAATCAGATTTTTTAAAGGTTTCTAGTTTAATCACTTCCTTGCTCCTTTCGTACATCATGCTTTATAACCTCAAACTTATTTCTATATAAAGAATATATTCTCCTTTTATATGAAATTAAAATAAAGCCATTCATGTGAATGGCTTTACAAAAAAGCAACATAATTATGCTTTGTTTGCTACATCAATACCATTAAAATCAAAGTCAGCAGTAACCGTTGTAACAGGTGGGAAAATTGCTTCAATTTTGCAAATGGAAATAATTACTGCAACCGATCCAGGAATAGCCGCAAGCCTAACTACATCACAACTTACAGACGAGACAGTACCTACATAAGTACGTCCCTCTGTATTAATTTGAACTGTTCGATTAATTAATTTCTTAAGTTCATCTCTAATTCCTTGTACACAAGAATTATCACATTTCTCATGCTGTTCTTTTTTACACTCTTCGAATACTTCCCAACAATCATCTTGTTTACATGTACATTTCTTTTTACAATTATTAAATCGAGAACCCAATACCTCACCTCCTAATCCTTTCTATTAGTAAAGTATGTCCATTAGCTTAAAAGGGTACGAGGCAAACACATAAAAAGAAAAAAACAAACAATTGTACCAAACTTTCTTTTCATTATTCATTATAAAAACAGACCTGCCCTAATTAAAAGCTTGTTTAATTAGGGCAGGTGAGTTTAGTCCTACTTCATTTAATGTTTAGACACCACTTTTTAAAATAAATCTTTTTTCTTTTAAATAAGACGCCTCTTAAAAACACACTAGATTTTCCCATTAACTCATATATACATAGACTTTATTCATGGATTTTTCCTTTGTTATCGTAAAATATACATTTTAAAAAACGTACTCGAAAATAAGATATTATTTGTAATCAGAACATTTTCTTCAACAAATGTTTATTGAAAAATACCATAACTAGTAGTAGTTCCCTCCACTATCTCTTAAAAATTAGCATAGTTTGTATGAACTCTATACCGAGTAGAAAACACTCTATCATATAAAAATAAAATAGTAGGTTAATAAACAAGCCATTTTTTTATTAAAACATAGAATAATATGAACACTATTGAAAGGAGGTAGAAATGAATGTCCTGGAAAAATGATTGCTGGAGTTCTCAGAAAAAGCATTGTTGTGATGATTGGTGGAAATCTAAAGAAAAGCGTCATTGTGATGATGATTGGAGTTCTCAGAAAAAGCATTGTAATGATGATTGGTGGAAATCTAAAGAAAAGTGTCATTGTGATGACGATTGGAGTTCTCAGGAAAAACATTGTAATGATGATTGGTGGAAATCTAAAGAAAAGTGTCATCGTGATGATGATTGGAGTTCTAAACGAAATAAGTGTCGTTGTAAATGTTTCTTTATTTGTTGCCATTGTAAAAGAAAAAATTGGTAATATTTTTAATGTCAACTTAAAGGAAAGAATATGTCTTTTGGAACCAATCAGACTTTTCCGGAAAGTTGATCCCTCACCTACTTCCTTGCTTTCGCTGAATTTTTAGGTGGGGGCATTACTGCCTGACAAATAGCGAGATAAATACTAGAATGTAATATATAAAAAGCTGACTGAGTATAGTCAGCTTTTTATATATGAACACGTAAAGGTTTAAACAGACATATAAGCAGTCACGCTTTGTCATCACCTTGTTGTTGTAAAATAGTATTTCTCCATTGAATAGACATTCCATAATATCGTATTTTGATTAAAACTAAAAAACATACTTAACACTAATAGTAAAATTTTTCTTCTTCATCAAATTCACTTTTTTCTTTTTATAAACATAAAAAAGGAGCTCTATTTATATAGAGCTCCTTTCTAATTTTATAATTTACTAGACTGTAACCCCTGAATAAACGGAACTACTTCAGGATTTACAAGTGAAGACAAATCACCTAATTCTTTTCCTAAGTAAGCTGCTTTAATAACACGGCGCATTACTTTAGAGTTACGTGTTTTCGGTAAATCTTCTACAACGTGGATGTCTTTAGGACACAACGCTTTTCCAATATGAGAGTTTACTAAACTCATTAATTCTTTCTTTAACTCTTCTGTGAATGTTACATGATCTCTTAATACTACAAAACAATGACAAACTTCACCTTTTATTTCGTCAGGTACACCAATTGCAGCAGCTTCAATTACATCGTTATGTTTCACAAGAATAGATTCATATTCAGCAGGTCCAATACGTTTACCTGCAATATTTAACGTATCGTCTGAACGCCCTGTGATAATATATTGTTCACCATCGTAAATGACCCAGTCACCGTGGACCCATTTATTTTCAAAACGCGACCAATATGTGTTTACGTAACGTTCATCATCTTCCCAGAAGCTTTTCGTCATACCTACCCAAGGTTTCTCTAAGCATAATTCTCCGACTTCATCTCGAATTGGTTTACCTTGATCATCCAGTACGACAGCTGCCATTCCTGGTAAAGATGCGTTAAAACTAATCGGTGCTATTGGCTTAATAAGAACATTACCGAAAATCCCACCAGAGATTTCAGTTCCACCTGAGTAGTTACAGATTGGGACATTTCCTTTTCCAACTGTTTCAAACAGCCACATCCATGGATTAGGATTCCAAGGTTCTCCTGTTGATGCGAATACTTCCAAACTCTTTAAAGAATGTTTATTGACATACTCATCACCTTTTGCCATTAATGCTCGGATTAACGTTGGCGAAATACCTAAATGAGTAATCTCATATTTATCAACTGTCTCCCATAACCGGTCTGCTTCTGGGAAGTCTGGAACACCTTCGTACATAACCATCGTTGCTCCATTAATGAGTGAACCGAATAATAGAAACGGCCCCATCATCCAGCCCATATCAGTTACCCATAATACACGATCACCTTGTTTAATATTCATTCCAAATCCTGCATCAAAAGCTGCTTTCAAAGGAAATCCTGCATGCGTGTGTACTGTTCCTTTCGGCTTACCAGTCGTTCCTGATGTATAAATGAGCATTAATGGATCATCACTTTGCATTTCCTCTGCATGTATGAATGGTTTTTCTTTTTCTAGCGTACTCCACGAAAAGTCATAGTTATGTGGTGTAAAATCATTTCCTGCATGACGAACGATAACAACTTTTTCAACAGTTGGGCAATGTTCACAAGCTTTATCTACTTCATCTTTTAAAGAAACAATTTTACCTCGGCGTGAAAATCCATCTGCGGTAATAATCATTTTTGAACCTGCCGCTTGCACACGTGTCATAACTGCATCAGACGCAAAGCCTGAGAATATTGGTGAAATAATTGCTCCGATTTTCATTACAGCTAGCATCGCAACAACTGTTTCTGGAATCATTGGCATATAAATTGTTACACGGTCACCTTTCTCAATACCCGCGTGTTTCAAACCATTTGCAACACGGCTTACCCAGTTGTCAAGCTCTTCATATGTAAATGATTTTGAAGTTCCATTTTCCCCTTCGTACTGAAGTGCTGGCTGTATTCTCGTCTCTTCATCCGCAAGCCAGCGGGATAAAGCTGATTCTACAACGTTACATGTTCCGCCATTATACCACTGTGCAAACGGTGTACCATTTTCTAAATCTAACACTTCTGTATAAGGTTTCATCCATTGATAGCCCACTGCTTTTTCTGCCTCTCCCCAAAACCAAGCTGTTTCCTCAATAGATTTATTATAAAAAGTTTCATAGTCTTCATATCCCAATGATTTCATCCAACCATATAAACGTGTTTTTCCCTTGTACTCTTCTGTTGGAAACCAAACTGCTTGTTTCAATGTTTTCCCCTCCTTAACTTTTTGAGCAAGAAAGCCCTAAATAAGGCTTTTAAACTGGATATACAGGATGTTTACGATCCGTGAATACTTGATATTTACTCATATACATTTCGAAACGTCCTTTTAACTCTTCACGTAAATTGTTTGGATGAACAATACCATCAATCACCATCTCTGATGCTAAGTGGTATATATCAATATCTTTCTTATACTCTTCACGTTTTTCAGCAATGAAGCTAGCACGCTCTTCTTCTGGTAAAGCTGCAATTTTATTTGCAAATACAGCATTAACCGCAGCTTCTGGACCCATTACTGCAATAGAGGCTGTCGGTAATGCCAAGCAGCAATCTGGTTCAAATGCTGGACCTGCCATCGCATATAAACCAGCGCCATATGCTTTACGAACAACGATAGAAATCTTAGGTACAGTTGCTTCACTCATTGCAGAAATCATTTTTGCACCGTGGCGAATAATACCGGCACGCTCTACTTTTGTACCAATCATAAATCCAGGTACATCTGCAAGGAATAATAATGGAATATGATATGCATCGCATAAATTAATAAACTTAGCAGCTTTATCAGCTGAATCGTGGAATAATACGCCGCCTTTCATACGAGGTTGATTTGCAATAATACCAACTGGCTTACCATCAATACGTGCTAAGCCTGTAATTAGTTCTTGAGCAAATAATTTTTTCACTTCATAGAAAGAACCTTCATCAATAACTCTATTAATGAGATCTTTCATATTGAAAGGCGCATTTTGATTTTCTGGAATGATTTGTTCTAATGTTTTTTCGAATTGTTTCGGTTCTTGAGGTGTAACCAATGGAGTCTTCTCTAAGTAGTTGTTTGGAAAATATGAAATATATTGTCTTGCTTGTGTAATCGCATCTTCTTCGGTCTTACATAAAACATCTCCGCATCCTGATACAGAGCAATGCATACGAGCTCCGCCCATCTCTTCTAACGTTACCTTCTCACCGATAACCATCTCAGCCATACGAGGAGATCCTAAATACATAGATGCATTTCCTTCTACCATCATTACAACGTCACAAAAGGCTGGAATATACGCACCACCAGCTGCAGAAGGTCCAAATAATAAGCATACTTGAGGAACTTTACCTGATAACTTCACTTGATTATAGAAGATTCTTCCTGCACCGCGGCGCCCTGGGAACATTTCTACTTGATCTGTAATACGCGCTCCAGCAGAGTCGACTAAATAAAATAACGGAACACGTAGTTTTTCAGCTGTTTCTTGAATACGTAAAATCTTTTCAACTGTGCGTGATCCCCATGATCCAGCTTTTACAGTAGAATCATTGGCCATTACACACGCAGTACGACCATGTATTTTACCCGTTGCCGTTACAACGCCGTCCGCAGGTAAGCCTGTTTGTTCACAGTTAGCAAATAATGCATCTTCTACATATTCGCCATTATCAAATAGAAGCGCTAAACGATCTCGAACGAATAATTTTCCTTTTGCTTTATTTTGCTCATGATATTTCGGTGCCCCGCCTTGTTTAATTGTTTCAACTCGTTCTTCAAATGAATTAGAGTGTTGTTTTTGGTCTAACATATTTACTCCCCCTTATACATCGGTTTGCGTTTTTCTTTGAATGCCTGTAATCCTTCTATTCGATCTTTCGTATGGATTACACCTTCATACGCTTGTTTTTCCATTTGTAATCCGGTATGTAAATCAACTTGAATACCGTTTGAAATTGCCTCTTTTGCTAATCGAACAGCAATAGGTCCATTACTAGCAATTTTCTCTGCTATTTCAATCGCTTTCTCTTCAAGTAAATTAGCTGGTACAACGAATTCTACTAAACCATATTCTTTAGCTTCTTGCGCTGAAATACGTCTACCTGTATAAATTAATTCTTTCGCTCTACCAACACCAATTAATCTCGGTAAGCGCTGTGTACCACCTGCTCCTGGTATAATTGCAAGTGTCGTTTCAGTAAGACCAAGACTTGCAGTGTCTGAAGCAATTCTAAAATCACAAGCTAAACTTAATTCCGTACCACCACCAAGTGCGATTCCATTTATAGCAGCAATAATTGGCTGTGGTAATTGTTCAACCATTTCCATAGTAGTGCGAATCATACTAACAGCATGGCGAACTTGTTCTTCATTCATGCCAGCACGTTCTTTTAAATCAGCTCCGGCACAAAATGCTTTTTCACCAGCCCCTGTTAAAATAACTACACGAGTATTTGACTCTTCACTTATTTGAGTTAGTATGTTTTGCAACTCTTCTAATAACGCTAAAGATAATGAGTTTGCTTGTCTTTCACGATTTAATGAAATCTTTACAACGTGTGGTGTTACGTAATCAACTGAAATGTTTTGTAATTGTAGCATCTTCTCACCTACTTATCGTTTTATGTTGAAGCGCTCTATACACATGACTCGGTAATTGGATATTTAATTTACTTTGAATAAATTGACTCGCTCTCAATAACTTCTCTTCATCAATATTCGTTTGTACCCCTAACTTATGGAGCATATGAACTAAGTCATCAGTTGCAACATTGCCTGATGCTCCTGGTGCATATGGGCATCCACCAAGACCACCACAAGAACTATCAAATGTTGTAATACCATATTCTAATGACTTAACTACATTCGCCAGAGCCATTCCATACGTATTATGGAAGTGCATTGCAAACTGCGAAGCATCATATTTCTTTAATAAATGTTCTAATACTTGCTCTACTTGTAACGGATTTGCTACACCAATCGTATCACCAAGAGATGCTTCATAAATGCCGTATGAAAATAGCTGATTACATAATTCGTCAACTGCTGCGAGACTTATATCCCCTTCATAAGGACATCCAAATACAGTAGAAACATAACCTCTTACCTTTTTCCCTTCGAATAATGCCTGTTTTGTTATATCTTCAATTACAACTAATGCTTCTTTAATCGATTTATTAATATTACTTTTATTATGAGATTCACTTGCTGATAAAAAAACATTCACCTCATCTACATTTTGCAAAAAAGCTCGTTCCAAACCATTTTGGTTCGGAACAAGCGCAGCATATGTAACATTGGGATCCCTTTTCAGCTCAGAAAACACATCATTTGCATCCGCTAATGCTGGGACCCATTTTGGGTGAACGAATGAGGAAACTTCAACATACGACAATCCTGCTTCTGTAAGTAGTTGAATCCATTTTACTTTATCTTTTGTGCCAACAATCTTTTTTTCATTTTGTAAACCATCACGTGGTCCTACTTCTTTAATGACAGCAAAATTAGGTAGTTTCAATTCGCTTCCCCCTATATCTCCCTATTCAATTTCTAATAATACATCTCCTTCATTTACAAAATCGCCTTCTTGCACATTAATTTTCATAACTGTACCGGCTTCCTCTGAAATGATTGGAATTTCCATTTTCATAGATTCCAAAATGACGACATCCTGCTCTTCCTCTACTGTGTCCCCTACTCCTACAACAATCTTCCAAACGTTTCCTGCCATCGATGCGTATACTTTCGTCATCATTTTTCCCCCTTAATATTGTTAAATCTTATTTTTTAACGAGCTGTTTCGTTACAAAACCCGTTGTATAAATACCCTCTTTGAACACTTCGTCTTCCAAAACTTGCAGTAACATTGGAGTGTTCGTTTTAATACCTTCTACTTTTAATTCTTCTAGAGCATCATGTAATTTCGAAATTGCTTCTTCACGAGTCTCGCCATGTGCAATGACTTTCGCAATCATTGGATCATAGAAAGGTGTAATCGTTACATGATTTTCTAAGAAGTGATCAATCCGTACATTTGACGGTAATGTTAAATCTGTAATTTTCCCAGGTGATGGGAAGAATGTTTTCGGATCCTCTGCATAAATACGAGCTTCAATGGCATGACCACTACGTTTTACATCATCCTGAGTAAATGATAGTTTCTCTCCACTTGCGATAAGGAGTTGCTGTTCTACAAGGTCTAATCCCGTAATTTCTTCTGTCACTGGATGCTCTACTTGTAATCTCGTATTCATTTCTAAGAAATAGAAATTTTTCTGATCATCTACAAGAAACTCAACTGTACCTGCATTTGTATAGCCAAGTGCTTTGGCAGCTTGTACAGCAACTTCTCCCATCGCTCTTCGTGTACCTTCATCTAAAAATGGTGAGGGTGCTTCTTCGATTACTTTTTGATTTCGGCGCTGTACCGAACATTCACGCTCCCATAAATACACTGTGTTACCATGTGTATCTGCTAAAAGCTGAATTTCAATATGATGCGCATCTGCTATATATCGCTCTAAATACATTTCTCCGTTACCGAAGAAGTTTTGCGCTCTTGTTTTATTACTTTCAAACGCTTTGGTGAGCGTTTGCTCAGTTTCCATCAACTGCATACCAATGCCTCCGCCGCCTGCGGATGCCTTAAGCATTAATGGATAACCAATTTGTTTTGCAATTTCAATTGCTTCTTCAGCAGTTTCAATATTTGTAGTAATCCCTGGGACTACTGGGACATCTGCTGCTTGCATTGCGATACGTGATTCAATTTTACTTCCCATCTTCGTAATAATTTCTTCTGAAGGACCGATAAATACGATTCCTTCTTCTTTGCAGCGAACCGGAAAAGACGGATTCTCTGATAATAAACCATAACCCGGATGAATTGCTTCTGCATTTGTCTTCTTAGCTATTTCAATAATTTTTTCAAGGTTTAAATAGCTTTCTTGAACACGCGGTCCACCTACTAAGTAAGCTTCATTTGCCATTTTCACATGAAGGGCATTTTCATCTGCTTCAGAATAAATAGCAACAGTACGGATGCCTAGTTTTTGACAAGTTTTCATAATACGAACAGCGATTTCTCCACGATTCGCAATTAATATTTTTTGAAACATAGTGATTCCTCCCTTTTATCTACATCCTAAATGTCTAGCAATTACGAGACGTTGAATTTCAGAAGTTCCTTCACCAATTTCTAATAGTTTCGCATCACGAATATGTCGTTCAACTTCATATTCACGCATATACCCATATCCACCATGAATCTGTACTGCTTGATTCGCAATACGGCTTGCCGCTTCCGATGCAAATAGTTTTGCCATTGCCGCTTCTTTGCCGAAAGGTTTATCGTTATCTTTTAACCAAGCTGCTTTATGTACTAAATTACGAGCTAACTCTACTTCAGTCGCCATATCAGCCAATTTAAATTGAATCGCTTGGAAATTAGAAATTGACTTTCCAAATTGTTGACGTTCTTTCGCATATTGCAATGCACGTTCAAAGGCTGATTGCGCAATACCAACTGCCAATGCTGCGATTGAAATACGTCCTCCATCAAGTGTATATAAAAATTGTTTAAAACCTTTATTTACATCACCAAGAATATTTTCTTTCGGTACACGAACACCATCAAGTACGATTTCACAAGTATTAGAAGCGCGAACGCCCATTTTATCATAAGGACTAGAAATCGTTAATCCTTCACTAGTAGTAGGTACGATAAATGCTGAAATGCGTTTTCTACCATTCTCTTCAATACCATTGACAGCGGTTACAATAATGGTATTTGCATACTCTGCGTTTGTAATCCAACACTTCTCACCACTGATTACATACTCATCACCATCTAATACCGCTTTCGTTTGAGTACCACCTGCATCTGATCCAGCATTCGGCTCCGTTAATCCGAAGGCACCTAATGTTTTTCCTGACGCCATTGGAACTAAATACTTTTGTTTTTGTTCTTCTGTACCGAAATAATAAATTGGAGAAGCACCTAATGAAATTGTTGCAGCATAGCTTAAACCGGTGCCACCACAAGCGCGACCAATTTCTTCAACTGCTAACGCATACGATACCGTATCGCCACCTGAACCTCCATACTCTTCTGGGAATGGGATGCCTAGTAATCCTAGTTCGCCCATTTTTTGAAATGTTTCATATGGAAACTCTGCAGTTTTGTCATAATATACAGCTTTCGGTGCGATTTCCTTTTCAGCAAAGTCACGTACCATTTCTTTAATCATTTGTTTTTCGCGAGTTAGAGTAAATTCCATTCCGCTACACACCCCTTATCGAATATTGAGTTTCGACAGCGTGCGAGTTTCTACTACAAACATAACAACTTAAAAGACAAAAGTATTAGTTAGACAATTGCTATAATTCTGTCATAACTTAATTTTAAAACAGATTCTGTACTAATGCACAAAAAAATTCCTACATTGTTCTACAACAACATAGGAGATTTTGTGTCGAATTATGTAATTTATTGTTTAATAATCTCTACCTTTTCCTGAATCAGAAATTTCTACTAATGCTTCAGGATATGGTTCAAAATACGTCTGTCTTAATAAATACTTCTCATCAAATCGAATGGCCCATGATTTTAAAATTGTAAGTAAACTACTAAGTGGTATTTTCTTTTCTGCATACTTTTGTAACAGTTCTATAAAATGATCTTTTTCTTGTTTTTTTAGCTTTGTTTTAAAATATCCAAAAATGTGCTCGCATACATTTACATTCGATGTATAACGGGGTGTGCGCATAAATAATTCATATAAAGTCTTCTCATAGTTTTCAAATACCACTTCAATCTTTTCATTTTTGTGATTTGCAATTATACGCCCTAATTCCTTTTGTTTCACCTGATTATATGCCATAAATAAATATTTATTGTCCGACTGAAACGATACAAGGTCTTTCATATTTTTATTATGTTTAATCATTTTGTAATATGCGATTGTAAATAGCCTTGTAAAGAAATGCTCTCTAATAATAAAATTCGACAATCTGCCTTCCTCTTCAATAGGAAGATGCGAAAATTTTTTTATTACTGCTCCGCCAAATAAGCCTGATCCTTTTCCCTTTGCTGGTGCTTTTTCAAAACCAGAATAAATTTTCACATCGCGCGTACCACAACTTGGCGAACGATTCTTTAAAATAAAACCCTCAACATCCGGTATCGTTTGTAAAAAGTCATTTGAAAACTGTTCCATTTTTTCAGTTACATCTTCTCGTGTCGACGGTTGCACAAGTCTATTCTCACCATTTTCTTCTACAATTCGTATCGTTTCTCGAGGAGTCCCCAATCCAATCTCGACTTCTGGACAAACAGGTATAAATGTAACAAATGGCTGCAAATTTCGTATTGTTACATCTGGAATCATCTCTCCATTATAACGACAAGCATCAAATTCTAAACATTTACTTACGACGATTGTAGGTTTTGCAAATTGTCGCATCTCATTACCTCCTTATTGCTAGTCCGTATAATATAAATTGTACTAAGATTAACATTTTAAGCAAAGTTTGATGCATTTATTTTTATGAGAAATATATATCCAATGAAATATTAACAATCATTCAACTCTATTTTCTATAAATGTGCGCTCTATTTAATGAGGGTTTAGATATTGTGAAATGAATAATACACACATGCTTCGGAGAACTTAATTATTAAGAAAGGAGGGATTGTTATGAAAAAGAAATTATCATCAATCTTAAGTGTTTTAGCACTATCTATTATGTTTTTAGGTACATCTGTGCAAGCTGAATACGATGGAAATAATATGAACAGAGTTAATAACACTGATATTTCAACTCGAGTAAATGACAATAATTTAGACAGAGTTAATAATGATGTGAGAACTCGAAATGTAAATACAACAAATGATTTAAATGATAATCGTGATAGAAATAATAATTGGGCTTGGCTTGGTTTATTAGGACTAGCAGGATTATTAGGTCTTAGAAGAAGAGACAAAGAAACACGCTGATTTAGAATGTTTTTATTAAACAAGTACTTATTTATCAAAAATATATAATGAAAATAAATCGCCTTTTTAAAGGCGATTTATTTTCACTTAAAAGTAATGTATGTAATTCACACTTCAACGATTAAATTCGTGGAGTTAATCCATACAATATAAATTGAATCGTATTTTCAATTTCCGCTTCATCATCCCATTTTTCTTCAGGCAATAATAAAAATCGTGTTAATAATAAACCTAATACAGCTGATAAAGTAAGACGTAATACGGAAGATGGTGGTATCTCAATTATTTCCCCTTCTTCTTGAAATTTCACAATCAACTTTTTGAAATGTGAAAACAGTTCTGTTTCTACTAATTGCTGTATTTCATTTTTCAGTTCTGGTTGAAATGGTACTTCTTGAATTAATATTTTTATCATAGGAAAGTGTTTTTGAGCAAATTTAAATCTATTATGAATTACAACCCTTAAAAGTCCTTCATACGATTCATACTCCGATTTAAATATTTCTTTTGCAAAGGTTTGTACGAAAAATGGTGCAGCGAACTTAGTTAAAGTTGGCATTACGACCGCTAGTAATAAATCTTTTTTCGTCTTATAGTAGCGGAAGATGGTTCCCTCCGCTACACCAGCACGCTTTGCAATTTCACTTGTTGAAGTTGAAGCGTATCCTTTTTCTCCAAACATATCAACAGCCGCCTCTAATATTCGCATTTGACGTTCATTTCGTTTATCCGTATTAGTTGCAGCTATTAATTCCTCCAGCCAATCTTTCTGCATTTATAAAGCTCCTTTTTGTCATTATTATATTTTGCGATGTTTCTTTAAAGCAAATACATTTCCTACTGCAAATAATAGTGAAAAAAGTAATAACACAGTAAGATCTAATGCAATCTCTGTAAACCCTTGATTCCGAATCATCACTTGTCTTATTGCGTCAGCGCCGTATGTGAGTGGAAATGCTTTCCCTAACATTTGTAGCCACTTGTTCATAGATTCCATTGGAAATAATCCAGAAAAGAAGATTTGTGGCACAATAACAAGCGGTATAAATTGAATCATTTGAAATTCATTATTTGCGTATGTCGATAAAAACGTACCTAATGTTAGTGCAGTTAAAGAGAGCATACATGTAATAAGTAGCGTTAGCCATATGGAGCCAGCTACGTATAAATCTAAAATATAAACGGAAAAGCTTACGATAATAATGGATTGTATAAAGGCAAAGAATCCAAAACCAATAATATAACCTGCGACTATTTCCCATCTTCTTACTGGGGTGGATAATAACCTTTCTAGCGTACCACTTAAACGTTCTCTTACGAAAGATACACCTGATAATATAAATACAAAGAAAAATGTAAAGAAACCAATTAATACAGGACCAAGCCCATCAAACATCGTAAAGTCTTTAGAGCCATGTAAATAATTTACTTCAGGTTTCATAATCGATACATCATTCTTCTCTGTGCTTTTTTGCAATACTTGAAGTACAGCACGATTTTTTGACGAATCACTACCTTCCAACAGAAGTTTCATTTTTCCATTCTCTATACGAAATACTGCATCTACCTTTTGTTTTTCCAACTCAGAAATCGCCTTTTCCTTACTGTATTCATAAATTGACGCTTCTTGATTTTTCATCACTTTTACTATTTGAGCGGGCATATCAACAACAGCAATTTGCGGTATATAGTCTTTCTGTGTAAACACTAGTGACAAAAGCCAAAGTAATAACATCGGTGCTCCAAACATCATTGCTAACGAACGCTTATCTCGAAAAAATTGACGAATAATACGTATAATTACACCAGTAACTCTCATGACGGAGCCACCTCTTCCAGCAAAAAGACATCTTCAATCCGTCCAGATGACACGCGTTTTTTCAATTCTTCAGTTGTTCCAACCGCAACTAGTTTCCCTTCTCTAATTAACCCTAGACGCTCACAAAATTCAGCTTCATCCATAATGTGCGTCGTTACAATAATCGTTGTGCCTTTCTTTTTAAGATCATGAAATTTTTCCCAAATCGTTTTTCTAAGAAGCGGATCTATCCCCACTGTAGGCTCATCTAAAATTAATATTTCTGGTTCGTGAAGGAGCGCTATTGCTAATGATAAGCGTTTTTTCATTCCACCTGAAAATTGTTGTACTTGCTTTTTCATATACTGTGACAATTGTACAAGTTCAAAAACCTGTGCAATTCTTGTCTTTTTACGTTTTCCCTTTAGTCCATACATCGTTGCTATAAAATCTGCATTTTCATATGCTGACAATTCTTCGTATAATGCATCCGCCTGGGCCATATAACCAATTCTTTTCATTTCATTTAAATTAGGCATATTAGTATTATTAACAAGCACTTCACCTTTCGTTGCCTCATTAATACCTGCAATCATTTTAATGAGCGTTGTTTTCCCCGATCCAGAAGGTCCAACAAAACCAAAAATTTCTGCTTTTTCAACTTGCAATGAAAGATTGTGTAACACTTCTTTTTTTCCAAAACTTTTTGATACAGTCCGTAAAATAATTGAAGGTTGTTGCACGTTTCATCCTCCTTTTCCAATTAAATGAGTGAGTACTCACTTTTATTTTACCCTTGCTTAATTATATGTCAAACTTCATTGATTAGTATGTATGTTCAATCAACGATATTAAACAATGAAACAGAGTCGACATTAGAATTTCATTTCCTAAAGCCGACTCTGTTTCATTTAAACTATAAATTTCACTTTACGTTTTTAAATTCATATACTTCCGAATTCTAGCAACATCTAAAGAATATTCAATAACTAATTGCTGTAACGGTAAAATAACTGTGTCAGGATATAAATGTGCATATTGTAATGTTTCTGCATATTTTTCTAATCTTTTTTCTAAATACTTTATTATTTGATCAGGATGACTTACTAATAAACATTTACAATAATAATGTATTTGTTCCTCAATCGCCGTGTATTCTTCAATTTCATATTCTTTATGCATGTGTACACCCCTTTAAGTTTTTTACATGAATTACTTATCACAATTTTCACTCGACAATTTTTAAGTTTTTTGATTATTTACACTATAACAAACAATCAGGGTCAAATTTTGTTACTTTATGTAACGTAGAAAATTTTTAACAAAATTGTAATGTTAACTCCTGCAAAATACATAAAATCTCTTTACTCACTTTTGTATAAAAAAATCGTACAGCTTAATTTAACTGCACGACTACAATCTCTGGCCTATTCAAAATTCTTTGCGGAATGATACTATTTCCTAATCCTCTACTCACTACCATTGATGTATTTTGTTCTACATATAAACCTGCTGTATATTTAGGTAAAACACCTTGATTTGGAGCAACTAATCCACCGATAAATGGCAATCTAACTTGCCCTCCATGAGCATGTCCCGATAAAACCAAATCCAACCTCTCATTCGTATATTCCTTTATAAATTCAGGCCTGTGGGATAATAACACATTATATCTATCTGGCTGCATTTCAATTTTTGCTTTTTTAATTTCATCTATTATAATATTTCCTTCATCACGGTTTCCAGTACCAAACTCTGGATCATCAATACCTAGCAAGTTTATCTCTTGCTCACCCTTTCGAATGCCTACATGTTCATTCCTTAAAACATTGACACCATATTTCTTCAACTCTTTTTCTAAACTGTTATACTTTCCAGACCATTGTTCATGGTTTCCTGTCACAAAATATACAGGATACTTCTTTACCATTTCTCGTATTAATTGCATACTAACTTCTGCATCGTATGATTTACTGTCAATTAAATCACCCGTAATTGCAATAATATCTGGGTCTATACTTTTTATTTTTTGAATTAACACATCTTGATTATCGCCAAATTTTTTATTGTGTAAGTCTGAAATTTGTAGAATTTTATACCCTTTAAAAGAGGATGGTATTTTACTAGAGGTTATTTTAATCTCAGTTATACTTATTAAATTGTTCTGTAAATATAAAAAGATTGTAAAACCTACTAATATACAAATAATCATTACAATTCTATTAATCTTCTTTTTCATATTTTCTCCTTTACATTCTCATCAAACACTTCTATATGCTAACTGAATTATATTATACTTTCTTGAAATTTATTTAAATTAATAAAATAATACAGTACATGAAATTTCGTATGAGATATGTCATATATATTCGTTATATTTTTACTTTTACCTTTTTAATAATAAGAATACAAAAACGACTCTTATCACAAGAAAAGAGTCGTTTTCTAACTTTATACTTTTAATACTTTCATGTTAAAAATGCGAAAACTAAAATACTATTACCTAAGAGCCTTAACTATAACTTTAGTTGCCTCTGCAATGAGTTGATTATCATAGGTTGCCTCTTTCTCATCTTTACTAGATAAAATTGCGATGATAATTGGTGCTCTATTTGGAGGCCAAACGATAGCAATATCATTTCTTGTCCCGTAACTACCAGCACCTGATTTATCTCCAACTACCCAGTCAGTTGGTACGCCTGCACGAATAAGTTTGTCCCCTGTAGCATTTCCTTTCATCCACTCTGTAAGAATTTTACGTTTTTCAGCTGGAAGTGCATTTCCGACCGTAAAAGCTTTAAGATTCGTAGCAATAGCTTTCGCTGTACTAGTGTCACGAATGTCTCCTGGAATAGCTTCGTTTAATTCTGTTTCAAAGCGATCAGACATAGTAATCCGATCCCCCATATGCCTAAGCGCTTTTTCATATCCTTTCGGTCCTCCTATTTTATTAAATAAAATGTTCCCTGCAGTATTATCGCTTGAACGAACAGCTGCCTCAGCAATTTCTCCTAGTTTCATTCCAGTATCTACATGTTTCTCTGTAACAGGTGAATAATCCACTAAGTCTTCTTTCGTATATGTGATTACTTCATTTAATGAATCAATTGAGTTTTGCTGTAGTAATACTCCCGCGGCTAAAGCCTTGTAAGTTGATGCGAAGGCAAATCTTTCGTTAGGTCGATAAGAGATTGTTTGATTTGTACCAGTATCAATCACATATACACCTAATCGAGCATTAAATTTTTTCTCAAGTTGAGAGAACTCTTTATGCGTTGCCTGATTTTTATGTTTCACTTGTCCAGTCTTTTCTTTCGCTTCAACTTGCAGTGACTCTCCTGTAAAAGCTTCTAGGCTTGTAATACTTAAACCTAATATACCAACGCATATTCCTATTTTTAGCATCCTCTTATTTTTCAAAATCATCATTCCTTCCAAATTTTTAGCACCTTTTTATACGTACACATAATAGACAATCACCGAACCAAATTTGTTCCATAAACTGAAAAAAATTTATAGCTAGTATGAGAGTTATTAACAAAATAAGAGATAGTAGCTATGATCGCCACTATCTCTTATTTCATATTTCATTTTTTTACTTATAAATGGCTTTATATAAACAGGTTCTCTTCCCTGAGAAAAGTATTCTAATTTTGCTTAGAACTACCTGTACTAGTAGATTCAGCATGTATGCGTTGCTGTTTCAAATCAAAGTATACATCTAAAACTTCCTTTCCAATTATAGAATTAATTCCATTTTTATCATCATGAAGCCATGGAACTACTACGGAAAATGCTACTTCTGGATTATCATATGGAGCATATCCAACTAACGTTAAGTTGTAACATTCCATACGTTCTCCTTTTGCATTTCTGCCAATCGGGTCATCTCCACCATATACAGTTTGGGCTGTTCCTGTCTTTCCTGCTGGTTTATATGGCGCGTTTTTGAAATATTTCACGCCAGTTCCATCACCTTCTTGGAATACCCATCTAAACCCTTCTTTTATACGATCAATATGTTCTTTCTTCATATCAATTCGATTTAATACGACAGGCTCTATGGAACGTATAACTTTGCCAACCTCTTCTTTTATTGATTGTTCTCGTATTTCTTGTACAATTTGAGGTTGCATTCTATAACCACCATTCGCAATCGTTGAAATATATTGCGCTAATTGCAACGGCGTATACGTATCATACTGACCGATAGAAAAATCTAGTAAAAAACCAGGTTGACTATCTACTTTTCTCGTTTGTCCAATTATTTCATTCGGTAAATCAATACCTGTTGGGACACCTAAACCAAATTGCTTGAAATAATAGCGCATCGTATCAAATGCTCCTTGTTTAATATCTAATGAGCCATTTGGTACGTAATTGACTCCCGCAATTTTTAAAGCTGTCTGGAACATGTATACATTCGAAGATACTTGTAAAGCCCGTAAATCATTAATATTACCAAATCCGGATACATTCCACGATTTCTTAGCTTGTGTACCTTTAAATTTCATCGGTGCGTCATAAAATTGATCTCCTGGATGTATTGCCCCTGTCTCATATCCAGTTAATAAAGTAGCACCTTTTACAGCTGACCCTAGCTCATACGAAGTTGTCATGTTTCCTAATGCCAAATCCTCAACCTCTATTTTCCCTTCTTTTTCTACAATCTTTTTGCCTGCCATTGATAAAATTTGTCCGTTATTTGGATTCGTCATGACAACAAAAGCTCGATCGAGCAGTGGCTCTGAACTCTTAAAAGCTCTCAAGTTTTTCTCTATACTTTCTTCAACTTTCTTTTGTAATTCCATATCAATCGTTAATGTTAAACTATTACCACTTTTTCCTTTAGAGATTATTTCTGTGTTAACAATGTTTCCTGATTTATCAGTAATATTTTTCACTTCTTCTTTTGTGCCGTGTAATACATCTTCATATCGTTGTTCAATATAACTTTTTCCAACACGATCATTACGGTTATATCCACGTACTAAATAAGAATCTAAATTTTCTTTCGGTAATCCTTCTTCACTACTCGTAATATTTCCTAATACAGAACGAAATAAATTACCGTTTACATAATTACGTTCCCAATCAACAGTTGCATCTACTCCTGGAAAATCCGCAAGATTTTCGCTTATCCGCGCATACTCTTCATCTGTTACATCTTTTTTAATGATTTGTGGTGTTAGTTGATAACCTGAACTCATTTTACTTTTAATAGCTAACACCTTTAAATCTTGTGCTGTTAATTCTGCTAATTCTACCTCTGTAACACGACCTCGTCTTAAGTCTTCTATTTTTTTATCTAACTCTTTTCCCTCTATACCCTTTTCTTTAAACTTTTCTATATCTTTCTTAGTAATCTTTGCCTCCGCACGTTTCGAATTCAACTGCATCCAAAAATCTTTTTTATCGATATCTGTTAATTTATTTATATCTTGTTCAGGCATTTCAAGTACTTTCGCCAAGTCTTTTGCTGTTTTTAAAGTATCTTCACTCGTAATTCCCTTCACCCTTGTATACGTAATTGTGCGAAGAGATTTATTATTAACAACTGTTTTCCCTTCTCGATCTAAAATTTGTCCACGTGGAACTGGAATACTAGTTATTGCATTTTGACTACTTTCCACTTGGTTCTTATAAGCCTCTCCCTCAACGATTTGTACCTTTCCTAGCTGCATAATAATAGCTGAGAATAGTACAAATATGCAAAGGAACATTATATTTAATCGAATAGATATATATGTCTTCTGCTTCTTGCCTTTTTGTTCTTTCATAAATCCTCCATTTAATCCTTTCAGGAATTGCTACAAATACTAAAAGCATTCCTTATATATTAGATACCGATAATCGGTTATAAATATCGCCTCAATTTTTTGCTTAATCCTTGTAAGCAACCATTCCTTTTCGTTTAGCTACGGAATTAATAACTCTCCCTTCTTGTTTTCTCTCTATTTTTTTTGCCACTTACATTAGAAGTGCTAAACTGTATAATGACTCTTATTAATCTTACATATAAACTTGCTAGTAAATTTTCATGCTAATTATTCCTTTCTTCATGCTGTAATACTTAATAGACAACCTAAACAATAAAGTTGTTCCACATTTACAAAAAAAATAATTAAATATAAGATGAAATAGGCTACATAAGGGAGGGTTATATGTTACATACAAGAAGATGGAGATTTTTTGCGATTCTTTCTATTGTAGGTTTGATTTTACTGATTTTATTAAAAATCAACTTCATTTCAATTACTATCGCAACTTCTTCAGCTGAAAGAGGAAAGATTTTTGATAAAAATGGTGTAATGCTCGCTACAAATAAGAAAGTTAAGTCTCTATATTGCACTTCTAATGATGAAAAGCTATCGAAACAAGATACATCAAACACATTAGCTTTTTTCAACCAATTTTCAAGCGAGTTTCAACATGATATTTCTACAGAGAACATAAAATCTCAATTACAACAATCTTGTAAAAAGCAGACTATGAATGATATACCGTTATACTCTGATATAAATGAGAATGAACTTGCATTCATAAACAAAAACAAACCCAATAATGTAATAATTAAAGATGAATGGATTCGATATTACCCTAAACACGAAATTGGTTCACAAGTAATTGGGTATGTAGAAAATGACCTTAATTCAAAGCATATGGCTGTTGGAAAAAACGGGATTGAGCTGCAATATGAAAATGATTTAAAAGGAAAACCAGGCAAAACTCTTATTTTTAAATTGAATAATAAAAAGTTCTTATGGAACATTCAAAAAGTACAAAAAGGAAAAGACGTGCGGCTAGCTTTAGACTCTGAGTTGCAGCAAAAGGCAGAAGAAGCATTAAAATCTCAAATTAAGAAAACACCTGATGCTAAAGCTGGTTATGCTATAGTGAGCGATGCAAAAACTGGCGCAATTTTAACTATGGCCAACTCGGTAGTTTTTGATCCAAATATATTAAATACACATGTATCTTCTAGAAAAGAAAACATTAAATCTCTTTCGCAAAATAAAGCAATTCAAAAATTAAAGTATGGTGAATCTTATGTAAATATGGCTTCTACTATAAAACCACTTACTATTTTAATTGGATTAAACGAAAAGCTTTTTCAACCAGAAGATACTTATTTAGATAAAGGTACTTTTCAGTATGATAATCAAAATAACATTACGAATGCGCCTGAAACACCAACAGGGGAGATTACACCGAGGCAGGCTATCATTAATTCATCTAACACATTTATGACAGCAAAAGTAGCTCTGCCCTTATTCAACCAAAATAATGGAAATATAGAAAAAGTGGCACATATATGGACAGATTATTTAATGCAATTCGGCCTACGTTCTAAAACTGGGATTGATTTACCCTTTGAAGAAGACGGACAATATGAATTCCATCCATCTAATAAATTTGAAAATGGGATTTCAGCATTATTAAATGCCTCTTGGGGAGGAAATGAAGTGCATACTCCTCTTCAACTCGCTCAATATGCAGCAACTTTGGCAAGTAAAGGCGACAAATATAAACCTCAAATCGTAAGTGCGATTATTGGTCAAGATGGTAAGGAAACCAAAAAGTTTAAACCCATTTTAGAAAGTTCAAATCGTTACCCGATGAACTTTTGGAGTGTCGTGCAAGGTGGGATGAGTCAAAATATAGAGGAAATTAAAAAGTTGCCCTTTGACGTCGCAGGTAAAACAGGTATTACAGGTTTTCCAAATGAGCAAGCAAGAATGATAAATCACTCTCTTTTCATTGCGTATGCTCCTACGGAAGATCCACAAATTGCCGTTTCTGTCGTTATCCTTGGTAGTAATTCAGAAAAAAACATTGCCGCTCTCGTTACATCAGAAATTTTAGAGTACTGGAATACTCTTCAAAAAGACAATAAAAACAAAGAGGAAGGTTCATTTAAGTGAACCTTCCTCTTTTACCATATAGAATTTATATTTATTATTTTCCATATACCTTCATTATTCTTTTCGAATGTAAATGAATATTTAATATCAGTTAAAACGTACTCTTTCTGTACATATCCAGTATTACCGTTAATTGTCGAAACTTTTATATATCCATTATTCTGTACTTTTTCTGGAATCCAAGCTTTTACCATTTCATTAGATACTTCATATAAAACTTGTGATTCTCGCTTTGGTTCAGCTAAAATTTTTGTTTTATTTCCAGTAACAGTCGCATATATAAAATGCGCTTGGTTTGGTTGATTACTTTCTGTCAATCCACTTGGTACTTTATATACTTGCTTTGTATCTTTGGCAAACTCTCCTCCCATTGTAAGGGCGACTTGCAACTCATGAAAGATATCTTCATCAAACTTCAGTTCATCCTTCTTATAACTCTTCCCTTTAAATAGAACTTCATCATTTAACGCTTTGTACAATTCATTTTCATTTTTTGAGTTCGTACTTTGATATAGTTCATTCATAAATTGTTTTAATGATGAATCTTGAGCAGACTCATCTTTTGTTTTAGGCTTAATTTGAGTACTACTTTGTACCGGCGATTTATTATCATCAAGCCAAGGTTGTTGAACAATGAAAAATAACATCGTACAAACCAAAACAACTACAATAGGTAATGCTTTTTTACGAAATGGTCTTTTATGTTTTACAAAATCCACTTCATTATTTTCATATATAGACTGCTTTATTTTAGAAATAAATTCTTCTTCATCTTTACGATTCTCCATTGGCCCTTTTTTTATTTTTCTATACCAGTCAGGATTTTGTTTATTGTTCATCACTACTACCCTCCCCTATTAATTTTGAAACCTTACTTCTCGCTCTACTTAATCTCGATTTTACAGTTCCAATGGATACTCCTAATGTTTCAGCCATTTCTTCATAAGATAATTCATATTTTGCGTCCAATATAATTATTTCACGGTGCTTTTTAGGTAGTTCTAATACAACCTTCCACACATCATTCATTTCTTCTTGCTTAAAAAATTCTTGTTCTGCTGACAGGGATTGCTTATCGTCACTAAAAAATCCTATTAAAGATATCCTTTTAAAATAGGAGGATTTCAAATAGTTTATTGCCGTATTTCTTGTGATTTTTAATATCCACGTTTTAATAGATGACTCCTTTCGAAATGAATTCCAATTTTTAAACACCTTTATAAATACATCTTGCGTGATATCATCTGATAAGTGTGGATCTTTCGTAATAATAAATGAATAATTCCATACATCTTGCCAATAGTCTTTTATAACATAGTCCAGCTCATCATGATTACACTTTTCAATAAACGTCTGTTCCATTTCCACACCTCAAACTTATTTGAATAAACATAAAACTGCCCTCACTTTTATTATGGTTTCAATATATAGACAAGATACAAGTTTCATTTGTTCCATTGTTTATCTTTTTTCAGGTAGAATAATACTACTAAAAAACAAGTAAAGCATACAATGATAAAAATCCACTCATGAAAATCTATTTTTTTGAATTTAACGTAACAATCTACTTGTCCATTTCAATTTACTATACTCTTCTATTTACCATTAGCAATGCCAACTTTTCAGAAATGAAAATAAAGATAAGGTATCAATTTTCTATAGTCGCAGCAAAAAAGCATTCTCGATTAGAAAGAATGCTTTTTTGAAATTTAATTGTTCTATATTTTCCCCAACTTATATCTTTGAGTTAAGCAAACATATAATAAAGTGAAACTTTAATCCGCCCTCAACAATCGGGCTTTTACGGGCAAATAGCGGGATAAATGTAGTGAAAAAAATTCACCTTATAATTAAGTTTTATTTCTGAAATACATGTTTTACTTTTTCACCTGGAACGTTACTTCCTCCTCTTCCTTTTACACCTTCAATCATCATGGTAACAATCATGTCTGGCGCATTTGCATCGAAAGCTGCGAACCATCCCAGTTCTTTTCCGTCTGCTTCTTTAGACTCTTTCAGTTCTGCCGTACCGGTTTTACCAGCAAGCGTAACACCATCAACCTTTGCAATTCTCCCCGCGCCATCAGGGTCATTAATGACTTTGATTAATGCACTCTTTAATATCTCTTGATTCTTTTTAGAAATCACATTTTCTTTCCAATTCCCCGCTACTTTTACTTCTTTTAAAAGGTGTGGCCACGGAATATTCCCTTCATTCACAATCGGTGCATATGTTAATGCTAAATGAAGTGGCGTCATTAATACTTGTCCTTGTCCATAGCCCGTGTCTGCTAGTTGAATATCGTTTTTTATCCCATCTTTTGCAATGATTGAAATAGGAAATTCGTATTCGATTGGTAATTTTTCATGAAATCCGTACTTTTTAAATTCATTTACATACTGATCTTTTCCCATTTTCAAAGCTTGTTGAGCAAAATAAATATTATCAGAGTACTTCATTGCCTTCTCAAAGTTAATTGGACTTGCATCCTTTACACGCGTGACATAGTAATTTCCCCAAGATGAATCTTTTGTCCACTTCAATCCTTGAATTTTAAATTCTTCCTTTGAATTTATTGTTTTTGTTTCCAAACCAATTGCACCTGTAATCGTTTTAAATACGGAACCTGGTACAAATGCTTGCGTGAAGCGATTCATCATTGGTAGTTTCAAATCGTTACTCCATGCTTCTCGTTGGGCTTTCGATGCTCCTCTAACTATTATATTTGGATTATAAGCAGGGCTACTTACAAGTGCGATTGTTTCACCCGTTTTAGGGTTGACCGCTGCACTAGATCCTGCTTCAGTTTTCATCTCATTAAAGATTTTTTCTTGAATTGCAGCATCAATTGTTAACGTAACAGTTTCTCCTTCTTTTGCTTCTTTTTTTGCTACGTTTTTAATCTCTTTCCCCTTCTCATCTTCTATAAATACGCGTCCACCCTTTTCACCACGCAATTTATTTTCTAACACTTTCTCTAAACCGGTCTTACCTACTAAATCATCTGCTTGATAACCTTGTTTTTGAAGTGATTTTAACTCCTCCGCATTCACCTTTCCTATATATCCAGTTAAGTGTGCCGCTGCTTCACCTAATGGATACGTACGAATATTTACTGGGCGAGATGAAACTCCTTCTAATTCAATATAATCATTCTGTCTGGTTCCCTCTTTTAAAATTCCAATTGGTACAAAGGAGTCTGGTTTTATCCATTTCGCTGTGAGCTTTTGTTCGACCTCTTCTATAGACATATCAAGTAATTGTGCTACTATTTCTTTCGTTTGCGCTGCTGTTTCGCCTAGTTTCTCTGGAATAATTCCAACCTCAGTCGCTTTACCATTCGTTGCAAGCCCTTTTCCATTTCGATCATATATTTCTCCGCGTTTTCCTTGCTCTACTTGCATACGTACTTTGTAATCTTTTTTCATTCCTGGAAAAATGAAGTCCGGTGTCCAATCTATTTTCCAAGATTCTTTATCTTTCACAAGTTTTGCTTCATGGATGAATGAAACTGGTCCTACATCCGTATCCATCTTAACTTCAAAAAGAAAAAGCTCTTTATCTTTTGTATTCTCTCCTTTCATTTTAACTTTTAAATTCTTAGCTCCAATCCCCTCATAGATTTTTTGATATTTTTCTGTGAATTCTTTTTTAGAAATCGATTTTTGAGCATGATCTGATAATTGATCATACATATTTGCAAATTTTCTATCATTCCATAAATTAATATATTCTTCAAATGCTTGTTTTGACGGTTCGTTTTTATTACATCCTACCAACATAACCGCGAAACAAACGAAAAGCAGCATCCATAATTTTTTCAATTCAATCTCTCCCTTAGTTAAAAATGATGATTCCTTTCTTAATTTATTTAATAAAAAATGTTTTAACGCTTAATAGACAGTGTAAGTAATGACATTGTTCCATATTTACAAAAAATAGACCTAATTGGAATTCATCAGTAATCAATAGATACAAAAAAACACTATACTTTCTGTCAGTTTCTACAGAAAGTATAGTGTTTTCTTATTTTATCTTTCTATATATGCTATACCGTGAGCTCCTTGATTTACAGAAGGATCTGCATTTCGATCTCCTGGATTAACTTTAATGGTATGAACATTCTTATAATTAACTAAATCTAATATACTTATGGTTAGAAACGTATCTAACCGTTACGTCCGTAAAAGAACGCATTATAATTGGGAGTAAATCTCCTTCTATTGTACCTAACACATTTAACGATTCTCCATCAAGAACAGAAACATACCCTGGTGATGGAGAAAACATATTTCTTGTTCTCTCTCCATTCTTATTCTGGAAACATGTATGCCCTACCAATACTTTCCCATCACTCGTTACATGAACCGGGGTAATTAAATCTGAAAATAATTTTGTCTTTATAATCTTATCGGTTTCTGTATTAATGATGCTAAGTGTAGTTTTCCAATGCGTACTTCAAGTAAAATCAAGAGCATGAAACCAAGGAACAATCTAACTTTTATAAAGCCCTCACCCTATTAACATACAATCCAATAAAATAATTTGTTTCAGATATGTAGAAATATGGTTTAACCATCAATCAGTGATCAGGTCCTCTTACCCTAAGTAAACCTAAATCTATTTGTTTCCATACCGGAAGAGATAAATAGTTTTGTTCCCATCCATGTAATTAAGCGGATATGTATAATTACATATCCGCTTAATTGCTTTTAGTGCTATATTTTAATAGCGATGAATGCTATTATTTCATAAGTTGTCAACAAGCTTTATGTATGAGAAAAAGGAAGGAGCCAAATAGGCCCCTTCCTTTTTCTACTAGTTAAATAAATTACTCTCTGGTAAAAATTTATATAGTGATTCTCCTTTACAAGCGTCTGATTATGCATAAAAACCGCTAGCTTTGCTTGCTGTCGGAAAAATTAAAGATGATAGAATTAAGTTATTAAGAGACAAAAATTTATCTAGCCAAGACAGATTTGTCTTAGCTAGATAAATTTGGTGATAAATACAGGAAGTAACTCTTACGATTCAATGATTCCTTTTCCTGCCTTCTACACTTGCCACTTCTGTTTCATGACTTGTAAATAGAGATCTTCAAACTCGTTAAAATGGACGCGAAAAGCACCTAATGTATCGATATAAGCAGAAATCACATCTTCTTTATTAAAATGGAGCCCTTTCTGTACTATATCATAGCTATCATCCAGACTGTATAAATTAAAATATTCCTCATCCCAATACAGGCCACTGTTTACTAGTAAACGAGTGGAGCAGGTAAGAGCTTGTTTTACATTCCATTTCTGAGCTACTAACTTTTCATTTAAGACTGAAAGAAGGATGTTTACCGAGTGTTTTTCATCAACTATGCGGCTATATGATAGTAAAGCCGATTCTATATATATCCGTTTTTCTTTAGACATTAAGGATATCTCTATAATTTCATATGGTGGGTAATCAGTTGCTTCGATCAACCTATCACACCATGAAATTACATCCTCTCTATTCCAAAGTCTCCAGCCTAGTCCTAATGCATACAAGTGAGATAACGTTTGATAAGATTTCAACATGAATGTCATAGTGTAGTAGTCTCTAGTATCTTTTCATAGTATTTTAACGGCTATGCAATAAGGAGGCATAAAAAAAGACCTCTTACGGAAAGATAAGAGGTCATCAAGAAGATAAAAATGTTGTATTTGAAACACGCGAGTTTCTAATTCACATTATATCACTATATATCTATATATTCAACATATACATTTAAATGAGAAATGTATGTATAAAAACACACGTAATATTAATTTAGAACCGTATGTGTTCTTCTGTTATCCTATTTCTTCTACAATGCCGTGATTGTATGTATACTAATGAGCAATTGTAGCAAGTTCTTCTAAATTCCCTTCCGTTACCTCATAAATAAACAGAACAAAATTACTGTCAGATTTGGAGCCTGTTGAAATGGAACCAATTATGATTTAATACCGCTTCTGTTACTATTTCTTCGTAGGACTTCTTCACTTCAAACTAATATTTTTCCAAACGAACAAACATATCTTTCCAGACTAGATCTGCAATTTCTGTTTAATGATACCAGATAATACTTTTATATCCGGCTATCATGCCAGAAGTTTATTGGAAGATGATTGTTCTCATCATAAGCTTCAAATTCATACCCTTTTTCTTTTAATCCTTTTATAATTGCTGGAACAGCCGCAACAGATTGTGGATGAATATCGTGCATTAAAACAATTTCCTTTGAAGACGTCGCACCTGCTAAGACATTTTGAACAATTTTTGCGGCTGCTACATCCACAGGTAATTTATTGTATTTCCAATCTAGAGAATCAATTGTCCAATCCCATACTTTTAAATTATTTCCGACCACCTCATTTCGAAGTGATTCATTTAATCCAGGCATTGATCCATATGGTGGGCGTGTTAATTTCGGGGAGTTTCCAATAACATTTCTAATTAAAGATTGATCCTCTTTCATTTCCTTCACATATTCCTGATTGGTATATAGCTTTTTAAAATTATGTGTCATACTATGCATGCCCACATAATGGTTCTCTACATGCTCTCGTTTCACTAAATCTGAGAACCTTTTCACATTATCGCCAATTAAAAAGAATGTTGCTTTCACATCATTTTTCTTTAATACATCTAATAGATTAGCTGTATATTTTCCTGGTCCATCATCAAAAGTTAAATATGCAACTTTTCTTTCTTTACCATCAAAACGATTAGGTATGGATTTTTTCAATTCATTTTTAGGTAGACTGCTCACTTGTTGAACACTACTTGCCTCTTCCGCGTTTACCAGCTTAGGATTCGTAATAGATTGAAACATGTAATATCCTATTGCTACTAATGTAATAGACAACAATACACTTATAATTCTCTTTTTCTTAAGCTTAATTTTCATATTATAATTCTCTTCCTATCTTATTATCCCACTTTATGTTGTTATTTTTATTATTCTATTTGCTTATAGATTCATTAGCTTAACCAAACTCACTTTTGGACTAATCGTTTTAATAATCTATTTAGGTGAAAGTTAGTGGCCTGCACTAGCGTTCATGCCATTTCCTATAATAGTTAGAACCACAGGATATAATACTGGTCCTAAGGTAAGGAAAATGTTTAAAAGTATAATAAATTTATATAGTAAGCTATAATTTTTATCATTTCGATTTACAAATACCAGGACGACCAATGTTATTACAGTAATTAAATGTAGTAATAATATTATCAACCAATAATACATCATTATAGTAAGATTCCACTTTCCTAATAGTTGGTATGTTATCCCTATTATTATTCCTAATACTGTAACATTAAAGGAAATAAACAAAGTTCTTTTTAGTATTTTAGAAAATGTTTTATAATTCACAGTTTCATTATACAAATCTATTAAAATACTTAAAGATAGATATGCCAGCAATACCCCTACCCAATTCAAGACCCAATCTTGATTTCCCATTAAATTAAACAAAAACGCAATGATCCCTCCTACTGCAAGAATCAAGGAGATCATAATACTATTTAAAGCTGATTTCATAATATTTTCACTTCCTTAAAAATTTTATAATACAGCATTGATGTTTACTCTTAAGTTGTTCTTTACTTATTAGAATTCTTTTCATTCAGAATCTTGTATGGAAATACCATCAAATAATCCGGTCATCATACCTAATAGCATATACGAAGAATGGGGAATTACAGCAAAAAATACATGTACATGATCTTCATACAATAAACATCACCATATCCTACTCCACATAGTAGATATACAAATAGAGGATGAGATTCAGCAACTTTTATTTGCATATGTATTATTCAAACGAGAAGCAGCTGCTGACATATGTACATATGATGTTTTAAAATTAATCATACTTTATTATAATTAAGTATATATTAACAATATATTAAGTATAAGTAAATAAAATTAATTAAAATTTAATTTTATTACTTATTTAAAGGGGGTTACATATATGAACAATATTAATGTTGGTCAAAAAATTATGGCATTTAGAAAAGGTGCCGGATTAACCAGTAAACGTTTAGCAGAGTTAGCTGATATAACACCTTCCATGTTAAGTCAGATTGAGAAAGGAATCACAAATCCATCATTACAAACACTAAAATTAATTTCTGTAGCATTAAATATTCCATTGTTTAATTTTTTCTTAGAGGATACCAATACAGAAGAATTAGTTGTAAGAGCTAACCAAAGAAAAAAAATAACTTTTCCTGAAAGCGGCAATGTTTCGTATGAGCTATTATCTCCTAATCTAGATGGATCACTAGAATTGGCTCTAATGAATCTGTTACCTCAAACTGCTTCATCTATGCAGCCTGTGGCGCATAAAGGGGAAGAAATAGCATTTATTATGGAAGGACAAGTAAAACTACATCTAAATGATGAGGTTTTACTTCTCAATACAGGTGATAGCGTTAAAATCCCACCTTATGCAAAACATAAATGGGAAAACACTTCTTTAAACAAAGTCACTGTTATATTTGGAGTAACCCCACCATCTTTTTAATTTCAAATACTAGCAAAGAAAAGTTAGAGAAAATAATTCTCTAACTTTTCTTGTATACATAACTTTATTGTAAGAAAGTAAAAAACTTGTCTCATAATTATATGAGATTAAAAGTAGTGAAATATATCTTTTTAATTACATACTTAATTTATTTTTTAATGTCCAGTATTTTTCTCCATTCGCTTCAAAAGAGAATTCTACCCATCCATTTGGATCTTCACGATAAATAAAGATGGTTGTTCCAGGAGTTACTGTACCAACTTTATTCTCCTCGACAGCTACATCTGGTCTACTTTTAATTTTTAAATTAAATGGATAAGGTACCTGATAGTAAGTAGCTGATGATACAACATTTGAGCTTGAACCGTTTGCATACATTTTATACGGAATTTCATTAGATAACGCGTCGACATCTAATGTTTCAGCATTCTTTGGTAATTTTTTTGCATATGTATAGTCTTCTGCACGAAACGGTTTAATACGTTCCATAATACCCGCAATTTTTTTAGCCCAGCCTTTATCTGATGCATATTTCACGTTCATGCCAGTTAATGTTGGCCCGTTATAATACATACCACTTTCTTCTAAATATCTTTCTCGTACATAATTAGCGTTATAAGCAATACTATCGCCGTAGCTTGGTAAATATTTCGCATATTTAAACGGATCTCCATCATATGCACGTAGACCGAATAAATTATGTTTTTGATATGCGATTTCTGATTTTCCGTATCCAGATTCTAAAATCGCATGCGCCGCTAAATAATGAGCACTCACGCCATATTGATTTTGCGCATTGATAAAATCTTGCCCATGTCCAACTAAGGGACTATCTGAATGATATTTTGCAATAAAACTATCAATCTCTTGAGCTGTAATTTTCGAAGCTACTGTTAAATTTAGATCTTCATATGACGTAGCAGTAATAACCTCTTTTTCATCGTTTAAATTTTATTGTAACATATCTGTTTTTGCAGTAAGTTGAGCAGCTTCCGCACGTGTTATAAATCTATTTGGTTGCCAACCGTTCTCAGTACCATTAGAAATTTTCAAACCGATTAAAATATTAGCATATTTTTCTCCCCAATGCCCTTTTAAATCTTCAAATTTAACCTGCTCGTTATGATTTGGTGTGCTTTGTAGTTTATATGCATTTACTAGCATCGTAGCCATAGCAGCGCGAGTTACTTTTCCGGATGGATTGAAGATTCCATTACCTTCCCCTTTAACAATACCGGCTTTTTCAGCAGCAGCAATATAAGGAGTAGCCCAGTGGTTTTGTGAATCTGTAAAAGATGGTTTTGCATTAGGATCAATTTGTATCCCTAAAACTTTTGTCATAATTTTTGTAGCCGAAGCTCTGTCTAATGAGTCATTTGAACCAAAAGTTCCATCTGGATAACCATTCAATACCTGTTTATTAACTAAATAATTAACAGATTTATCAGCCCAGGCAGGAACATCAGGGAATTTATGAGTATCTGCTAAAATATTAGAAGAATAGGATAATATAGCTCCTGCAAGGATACCTGTTGCAATTAATTTGTGCTTTATTAAAATAAACACCTCTACCATTGTATTTATCAAATTGAGATTTTCTATTTTTATATTTACATGTTTGTAATAAGAATAAAATCGTATTATCACGCATTCAATTTGATGTAACGAGTATAGTTACTTATATACACAAGTGTCAATGAATTTATTTTGCAAAAATGCATAATATTTACATCGTTTTATAATTGACTTATGTATAAATCAGAAAGTTTTATTGCCAAATCTTCATACTTTCCCTCTTATATGCTCTGTTATTTACTCAAGTTCCATTCCTTGGTTGATTTATTTTTATACTGCTCTCCAATAACCCTATTCTGATTTTCTGAATTGCTGCAACAGCAGAGTTAGGGGCTATTTCAAACTCTTTCATTAATTTTTGTATTTCCACAGCTCTACTATCCTTCTAGGCTACAAAATAATTCATTATAAAATGAATTATTTTGTATGAAAGCTAAAATTAGCCTAAATAAATCTAGTGATTTATTGGTATAATCAATATCGTATTCCATTTTATGGATAAACAAATTAATATAAGGCTATGTTTTAAAACATATAAAAATACTGCTAATTTAATATTAAACATAATAAAATACATAGCCCTTTCTTTTTACTATTAAAAAACATATTGAAGTAAGGAGTTATATTATAATAGCAATCTTTCAAAGTAATGTTCTAAAAGCTGAACAAATTGCTACTCAAATGAGATCAGCTTCTGACGCAATTCAAAATGCAACAGGTAAATCAATAACGCACGCAACACGTACAACTTTAACCGTTAATTCCAAAGCACAGGAAGCAAACCAACAAGCCTTAGAATTAACTAGACAATTTCTTGCTGCCTTTCAGCAATCCATTGACAATATACAGTCTGTAGCAACAGAGTTTGAACGAATGGACAACGAATTACAGAAGAATTTTTAGCTTTTTTAAGAATTTTTCCTTTACCCCTTCTATTAACTTATATATAAGCAAAAAGGTAGGCGGAAAAAATGAATCAAGAAATAGAACAAAAAATGAAGGTCTTGAGTCGAAATCTAATGAATCTATCCGAGGAACAATACCAAAATCAACACGCAATACAAATACAAGAACAAGCAGAAGCAGACTTTCAAGAATTAAAAATACGCAGCCATCGCTTTTTTCATCGTATTTTAGAAACATGGCATGGTGATAAAGAACTCTTTCGCTTTTTTACCAATATACAATTAGAAACTCAACAAATTGAAAGAAGCCTTTCTTATAAATTAGAAGAACAAAAGGAAACATTAATTCAAGAGAAACAAAAAATGCGCTTTCTTCATTTTTCCCTAAGGATTGGGATAGAGTACAGATACTTGATTCTATCAAAGAAGCATACGATAATAAGATTCAAGTCGATACAGTTAGATATGTAGGACAAACATCTCACTGATTTAAAGTAGAAATGATTATACAAAATAATGAGATAATAACAGCATATCCTGTTTATACTAGGAGGTAAAAAATGAAATATACATACGAATTTTATCGTGATGGGCTTGGCGGATTAAGAATACGTTTGCCAAAAGAAATTTCTATAATTTCTCATTTCTTGGAAGATATTTTAGATGATGAAGCAGATGATTATATACAAATTTTAGATAATGTAGTAGACAAAAAAGTTCCGCAATATGAAATAGAAGGGAACGTAGCAGCAGTCTACATTGAACCTAATTACACCAGTGCTATTAACTTATTTATGAGTGCTCCAAATAACCAATGTAAAATTGAGACCTCTGAATTTAGAAAACTACTTGTGTTGTGGCGAGATACAGTAGTAGCAGAAGGGAAAGATATAGAAGTATAAAAGAAAACTACCTTCTGTGATATTTAGATCATAGATGCTAAACTCAATAAAATCAAAGGTAGGGATATAAAAGATTTTACAATTAAGATGCTGCACTTAATATTGTTAACAATTATTTTTGCTTATCCCTCATTAAATGTAAACTACCACCCTTAACCTCCCATGTTTTTCCGGTACAAGAATAAAATGTTAAAAACAGTTTTAAAATGAGTTTCTTTTTCACCTTGTAAGCTGTAGAGCTTTCATATATTCCCCTTTTCTTTCAAGGGCCTTTTTTGCATCCTCAGCCGTTAATGCAAAATCTACTGCACTGTTCTGTAATAACTCCTTATTAGCTTACCTGAAGAAATCTCTTAGTTGTTAATTTGCCAACCTTTCTTGTTTACTATTAATCAATTAAAAAAAGAATTTTTTGTTTAAGAGCTACTTTAAAATCTTAAGTTGATGGATGTGTGAACGTACCGCTACTAAAATTCTTGCTTTTAAATGATTATTACTATATTATATTTATGTATCAATATAAGGATTATGGTATATAAAAAGGAATCAAATCTATAAGTAAGAATTAAATCCTTTTCAAAATCAAAAAGACTTTACCAAAGTCTAATATAATTTATGCTTGTCTTTTTAATATGTATCTAGTAAAAACATATTTTTTATCAATAGAATTCTGTTTTCAATATAAATTGAAACTTTTAAAAGACGTTTATTTAGTTTCAATGATAGTGATTAGTGTTCTAAACAAGGAACCATGCAAAGTGATCTGAAAAACCTGAGAGGTATTGTATCTAGTTTGCTCATCTCCAGATACTACAATAAAAGAGCCTTACCTCTCTAGGCAAGACTCTACTAGTTTAGTTGTATGACATTTACATGATAACTAAGAAACAGAAAACATATAACACCAAATAGCAGCACCCTATTATTCCTCCTACAGCTAATACCTGTTTAACCCAACTCTTAAATTTTTGATTACTGTAAATCGCTTGCACTCTTTCCATATTTCCTCCTATTAAGGAGAACCTTTAAAGACTCTCACCTCGCTATAGTACCATTAAAAAATGAATAATAGAGATCTAATGTATAAATATGCAATATTGCATACGAAAATGTATTGTTTTAATTGTAAGCGCTTACTATAATAATGTTATAAAGATTTATCACATCTTAATACGAAAAAAGAGGAGAGAATAATATGGAAATCGCAATGGCAGTTTTAAAATTTATAGGTGGAGCTATCCCATTAATTCAAGAACTTCTAAAAGCATTTATGTAAATTCACTATTTAGCAATTATTTATAAAAATTATCATACAAATGATCTGTCTATCAAAAATAAATTGATTTACAGATCATTTGCGTGATCAAGGTCCCTTTAACATGATTAAGGGGATTTTTTAAAATTTTTAAATAATTAAGGTTACGTCACATCACCATCAAGTTAGCAAAATAAAATGAAACTTTAACTTGATGATGATGGGGTAACAGTTGTGATTTAGAGATAAGATCAGATTATACAAAGTTTTGCACGTCAGCGATACCGGAAATAGACTTCGCCTTTAGTAGCAAGAATCCCCACGAAAGATAGTCAAACTTGCCTCTTTAGGAATAAGAGTGTCAATTTAAATAATGCATTCTGAAACACTACTCTTCTTCTAAAATAGCGTAATAATATTCATCCCACCATTCATTCCCATGTGGTATACACTTCCTAAAATAACCTTCCCTTCTCATTCCAATCTTCTCCATCACTCGATATGATGGAATATTTTGTGGCTGACATGTAGCTATAATCCTATGTAATTTCATTTCCTTAAAGCCATATTTCAGTGTAGCTTGTGCTGCTTCAGAAGCATATCCTTTATTGAAGTATTTTGAATTGAACACCCAACCAATCTCATAAGTATGCTCACCAAAATATTTATGAAAAACTATATGATCAATCAGAATATCCCTATCTATTAATACTACAGGAAAGTTCTTAGCGTTTTCACCAATGTTTTCATTCACAAAGTTTCTTGTATTTTCTTCAGTAAAAACCCCTTCAGGTATGTACTTCATAACATTGATATCTGATGTATACTCATGAACAGCTTGCCAATCTTTGAACTCAAATTTTCGTATCAATAACCTTTCTGTTTTTATAAACATTTACTTTCCCCCCTCAAAAAATTACAATTATATTTGAAACCCACATTTAACCCTTAAAACAAAAAGAACTTGTAGGAATCTCTACAAGTTCTTTTTAGTTTAAGGTGAATATAAGGGACAAACAAACTATCTTACAGATTGACCGTAGAAACTTCAGGGGTAATGCTTTGACAAATATATTATATAACAAATATTAACATCTACAGAATTTATTTTTGAAAATTATGTGAATTAATAAATAAAATAGTTTTTTCTTAGCTATTATTGTTAATAACTGACGGTATCATTATATTTCATTCTGCAACTTATTTAGAAGAGCTATGTACATTTTGAAGAAGTTCTTCAATAAGTTTTGTTTTTTCATTTACCTTTGTGGCATATTTGAAATCACCATAACAATATGGATACCTAAAATTATTTTTATTTCCACCACAAGTGTACATTGCTGGATTTTGATCAACTTTCATCTTAGAAAATTTTTTGGCCGAATCCTCCGAGTGTTGTTTAACTTCTTGACTAGCAATAAAATCAATATACCCTGGCCCCATATTATAGCTTTGAATAATTGTATCCATGCTAACATCTTTTTCCGTTCCATACTTGTACATTTTAGCAAAGTGCTTTACCCCTTGTTTAATGCTCAAGCTTGTCTCTTGAATTTCATTTGGCTTTAATCCAAGTGATTCGGATGACTGCATAGGGTCGTTTCCCTCACCTCTACTCTCTTGATACATAATTCCTAATAAAATTGGTGTTTTCTCTCCTAAATTATATTTTTCTAATTCTTTTTTTAAGGTAGACTCATATTGCAATACACGTTTTTCGGTGGCTAGCGCTTTATTTTGTTGAATATTGGTTTTATGATTAAAATATAGCATTCCAAGTATTGTTCCTAAACCTAAAATACTAATAAGGAACACTTTTATAATTTGTTTTTTACTTGTATCCTTCATATATTCCTCCTCGTATAAGAAATTCAATTTTTTCAAAGGTAATTGGTTATCATAAACTATGTAATGAACATCTATCTCCCGCCCTTTTAGACTTATACATCAATACTTTAAGGTTTCAAGTTTAATATAAAAATTTAAAGATAAGGTAAAGATAAGATAAAGATAAAATAAAGGGTATTTTTTAGCCTACTTTAAAAGATATTGCTACAAAGGGATATGTGGGACAATTTGTTGATATGAATGGATTTAGTGATAATTGAAAAGTTATTGTACAAGTTATTAATTATGGAGATATCATTCCAGAAGAATTAACCTATCTTTTCAATATGCTTTATATAAAAACTACAACGTAACATATAATAAAAAACGGTAAACCCTCCACCTAGGAGAATCCACCATCACAAATAACTGATTATTTTACACCTAGTTTTTCTTTTGCTTTCTTAGAGAGCTCGTCTTTCTGGAATTCTATATCCCAGACTTCCTTGTAACGTTTTTACCCATGTTCTCGATGGGTGATGATCACTTGATAACGACCTTGCATGAATAGCATCTTTATAAAGGAATGTATTTTCACCATCTAACTTTTCTAGTGCGACCACATCTTGAGTTTCAAATACGTCCATATTTTGTAGAACACGGTCATCACTTGTTACCCTTATCGTACCCCTATCGACCAAGGAACGTGCAATATTCGTGGATATTTTACAAGCTTTTTTTCACCTCTCTACTTTGCAAATGCATCTGCATCTCGGAAAAAATATAATTTCGTAATCATCTCATCACCGCAGTAATGATAGATTTCACGTGCTGCCTCTTTCCCCCATGTAACACCTTCATATGAAACTCTGTAATCATTAATACTTTCTCAATAAACTCCCACTCGAAACCAAGTTCCATTAAAAAGTGGCAAGCTCAAAGGGTACTATTCATGACCGTAATACGAATAGTACCCTTTGAGCTTTTTAAATACACAGCAAACGGTTTACCTGTATCATGGAGTGCTGCAGCACTTTGCAGAAGAAATAAATCTTCCCCTACATAATTCTCTGTTAAATGAGCGTATACCATATATGTGTGCTGACATAATGGTAAGGAATGATAGGGGTTTCCTTGATCATATTGAAACATATCAGAAAAGAACGGGATGTTCTTCATGACAAATTGAACACCACACCCATGCGTCCCCTCCTGGTTCACCATTACAGTTTGCTGTAAGTCCCGCTTTACTTGTTCGTTCATGGTTTCTTGTAGTTCGAATAAGACGATACATAATCCGCTCTGGTTTTATGTAATCTATTGGCTTGAATCGTTACTTAAATATAAAGGGTGTCTCGTTAACACATCCTTTTTTTCCTAAGGTAGTGTAAATGGTAACCTCTGAATAATTCATGAATATCTTTATACCGATTATGAAATTTATAATTTTCTCCCCAAGCAGCAATCAACCTATTTTCCATTAAAGTTTTTCTTTCCAATATTTCATCTAACTTCGTACGATTAATTACTTCCTGTAGTAGTCTTTCTACTGTATCTGCTTTTATCTCATTTGGTTTTCTCAATATTTTTTACTTCTATTTTTTGATTGTTATGACTGGCACTTGCTCAGTTTCGGAAATTTCACTGTAACCATAATAAAGTAGAAAAAACAATAAAATAATTGTCCAAATAAATATAAACACTTTATAACTATACTTCATATGAAAAACCTCATTTTCCCTATATAAGTGAATGTACATACACCTTGTAAATCCAATTACATAAATTATCGGATATTTTAGTTGTAGAGAATCATTAAGTATTAGAAATTGTTATTCATAAACATATCCAAGAAATCTTCAAAAAATATCATCTAGGCATTTTAACATTTCATAAAAATGCACAGATAATATTTTTACGTTTAGCTAAGTAATGCTTATTATGTAATAAATCCTTATCTCTATTTCACCTTAATGTTTATATGTACAAGAGTCTGTGTAGCAACTAGGCTGTACTTTAAATATGTACTAAATTGTGTGTGGGAAAGGAAGCACATTGTATTTAAAGTTGTTACTTTAACCCCCTTAATTAGTTGGTAGTCTTCTTCATTCAGACAGAAAGGAAATTTAAAGTGTGCACGTATTTTTACTCAGACTCTTTACTACACACACTCCTATACACATAAAAACATCTATAGTTTTTTGTAACAATACAGAAATTACAAGAAACAAAACAGAAATATTTTTAACACTGAGTAATGAATTTGTAACAAAACTGTAACATACTACATTTAATCGTACAATACTTTTTTAACTAATTATCAACAAATTTCTGTTAATATCGTTCAAATTTAATAATGTTCCCATATAGTATTACAATTACAGTTGCTTGTGTTTTATTTGGATAGATACGAGAGTTATATGCTTTATTAATTATCATTCATTTCAGTTCCATTTCGGCATGTGTCTTTTATACAATAAACATATATTTGAAAGACAGTGGAGTAACATTTTATGTATGTGCAACAAATAAGATAGCTTCCTGGGGACGTCATACATTGTCATCAATCTAAAGCTTATGAAGTTATACGTGATGGAATGCTAATGTTTACCATAGGTGATATTGGCTATAAAAGTATAAAAACTATTAACAAAGCATCTTAATGTTTATGAAATACTTTGTTAATAGTTTCTCTTCTCCCTAATCTCCTGCGAGACTATATTTTTTATTGAAATTTTCCATATCTTATTTGATTTATTTATTCTGTAACACCAGATTGGGTTACTGTTACATCAGCTGTTACACGAAAACGTAAATGTTTATAGGATTCTTCCCATTCTTGACTGTTCCATTTTCTTACGTGAGTTCTACCAAGCTTTCTAAGTCCTATAGGATCTGTGTCTTTTTTAATAAATCTCTTTATCAATGTAGTTGCCTTTTTTTCTATTTCTGTTTCCATAATTTTTTCTAATTTTTTTATTTCTTTAGGATTATCTAGATTTTTTGTTTTTGTAAATTCTTGAATTTCAGCTTTAACTTGAATATGAGCATTTACGAATGGATGCTTACTATTCCCCTCCATCTTATATTTTGTTCTAGCTTTTATATTCTCTATCGTGGCGTAAGTATTTGAAGAACCAGGTAATTTGAATTGGTATGTACCTTGTTTAAAATTATCTGTCAACAATTTAAATACAAATAAATCTTTAGGGTTCACTTTATCAACCATTTTACATCTTTTAAAAAGTGCTATTCCATTTAACTCCAACACGTTACCTTTTTTAGATATCATCGGTAAATATGAATCTCTCGCATCATCATTAAGTTGGTTTAAAAACATAAAAAAATTTGTTTTTGGCTGCGTTCCGTTGTCCATATTTTGCTCCAGTAAAGAGGATAGATAGGAAGAAATTTCTTTTTCTTTAGAATAGTTCCCCTTTAATAGTGATTCCCCTTTTACATTTGTAATTGCTAAATAAATTGCATTTCCTACACTAGGATTTCGGTTCAAAGTCTCTAAAATTTCCTGCATTCCCTTTTCAATTATTTTTTCATTAAATATAATCACACGCAATTGACCCAACTCTAGAGGTCCAGAAGATTTTTCGGATGCTCTTGCAAGAACTTCTCTACCAGTCTGGCCTGATGCTGAATAGATTTTCGTTTCACCTTCCCCCCCTCCTTTATAAGCTGAAATCGCAAAGGTTCCTTTTAGCTTACCTTCTGCTTCAGTATCATATGCCGCAACTTGAACTAAATCAATGTCATCCACAATTTTCGTTTTAGCACAACCTATTAAGAAGACACTTACTATAATGAAAAGTATCCATCGCTTCATGTTTATCTCCTTAACTTTATTTTGGCGGTTTGAATTAGCCATAGTACAGGTAAGTATACATATATATATATAAAGCCAATTTGACCTGTCCAAGTATTTAATAAGTTAATTTTATTACGGTTATTCAAGAAAAATGATAAAACGAAGATGAATACGATGATAACTGGCAAAACATATTTTTGCTTTATCCCCAGCGCCTCTTTTATACCACGACTTACTCCCCACAATGTAAAGGAAACGTTAGGTAATATAAAAAAAGCCCAAACAGAAACAATAATGTATTCAAACCGCTCTATAAAGGGAAATTGTATAATTTTAATCATACTTAAATATGCCCATATCGCGCTCGCGAGTTGTTTTTCACTAAAAAACGCAAGAGTTAAAATCATAAGGTATGTGTAGACAATAGTCGTTACTAAATTTGCATAGTGCGCATATTTTTGAGACTTTCTTGCCTTTTTAATAAATGGGTAGTACAACAATAACATTTCAAATCCAAAAAAACTAAACATATTTCCTTTCATTCCTTTCATAATTTCTAGGAATGAATGCTGTGCAATTGGAAATAAATTTCGAAAATCTGCATACTGCAAAGGATAAAAAAATGTGAAGATTAGAATGCTTGGGATAACGATTCCAAAGAAGCCAATTCCGGCAACTACACGAAATCCTCCAGTCACAATGTAATAACATAAGCCTAAAAAAGCCCCAGCTATAACCCAAGATGAAATGGAAGGAAACATCCAAACATGTACTACTTCGATATAAGTATGTAGTGTTGTTGCACCTAACAATACAATATAGGATAAAAAAATGAAGTTGAACAATCCACCAATCCATTTTCCAAGTACGTCTTGATTGATTGCAATGATGTCTCCATTACCCTGATTTAAAATCTGATATATGATCCAAATCATAAGATTAACAGATATTCCAAAAAGTAGCGTACTAATCCACGCATCATTTCCAACTAATTTTGCACTAATCCTTTCAAAACCAAGCATACCAACCCCCATCTGTATAGTAATAATTAAAAAAAACACCATATATGGAGAGACTTGATACTCAATTGGGACCTGTTTCATAATGCTCCTCCCTGTTAATTTCAATCATCAAAATCATTTCGTGATTTGATTTTATTTTTCTCTACCTCTTCTGGATTAAAACGAAAACGCTGTTTAGATCTTGAAAAAATTGGGCGTCGGAACATCGCTGAGATTGGCAAACGGATAATGCTGTCTTTCCAATCTGTAGGGCGTGTAGGATAAAAAGGAAACAAATAAGGACGTCTTAATGATTCTGTACGTAATAAGCGTGCTAAAAGTAAAGAACTTGTTAAAACAATTCCTAATAAGCCCAACAGGTGTGCAGCTATTATAAAAGGAAAACGAATTACTCGAATTGTATTACCAATTCGATATATTGGTGCTGTAAATGAACTAAGAGCTGAAAGTGCAACAATGATAATAAGTACGTTACTTGTAAGACTTGCCTCTACCGATGCTTGTCCAATAACAATACCCCCTACTATACCGACAGTTAGACCCACTTTAGTTGGTAAACGTGTCCCCGCTTCTCTCAGTAATTCAATCGTTATTTCTAAAAAAAGTGCTTCAATGACTGGAGGAAAAGGTACTTTACTTCTCGATATAATCAACGTTTCAAGAAGTTCTTTTGGAATTAGCTCATAATGATATGTTAAGATCGAAACATATAATGGAGTCGTTAAAACAGAAAAGATAAAAGCAAAAATCCTTAACAGTCGAAAAAATGAGGCCATAATCCAAGGCATGGTGTAATCTTCTGTCGTAGAAAAAAAGTCAATTAATGTTGTTGGAAGAGTGATAGCATAAGGCGAGCCATCTACAAAAAGTGCAATTTTCCCTTCTGCTAATACAGCTGCCACACGGTCCGGACGTTCTGTATTCAAAAATTGAGGGAATATAGAATTCGGGTTGTCTGCAATTAACTGAATCAAATACGTGCTATCCAAAACGTGGTCTGTTTTTATTAGACTCACCCGTTTTATAATTTCTTGTAGATTTTGATCATTTACAATTCCCTCAATATATACAATCGCAACGGTTGTGTTAGATAGCGCGCCTACTTTCAATTCCTTCATTTGTAAATAAGGTGTTGGAAGCTTTCTACGTACTAAATTTAAGTTTACATCTAAATCTTCAACAAACGCGATTTGTGGACCCACAATATTGTATTCAATTTCAGCTTTTGTAATATCTCTTTTTTCTTTCTTTGCCACATTAATTAACAAGCCATTTAATTTATCTGTATCGAACTGAATAAGTATATAGCCGTTTAAAATACTATCCTGAATATCTTCCATTTGATTTGTTATTTTTGAATTTTCAAAGGGTAAGACAGACCGAATATCTTGTAATGAATCGAAGCTCTTCTCTTTTATATAAGTTAAAACCTCTTCATGAAATATATTTACATCGATTAAGGTTCTAAAATATGAAATGACTATAGAGGATTTGTTTGAAGCGATCTCCAACGTTATAAAATCTTTAGATTTTTTTAGTAATTGCATTAATTCCTGCAAAGATTTTATAGAGTGAACAGGTACTTTTTCATGTGGTTTCAATTGATAATACCCTTCCTTTCAAAAAGAACCTATATATAGTTTTTAGAAATTTCTATTTTAAAAATGAGGGATATTTATATGTCAATATGCTCATTAAAAATAATACCTTTTTAACTAACTTAACCAAAATTAGTTAAAAAATGTATTACGAGTAAAAATTTGAAATGTCCCCAAGAAAAATTACAATATTAAAAACATCCTTTCTTTTGGTTCTAAAGAAAGGATGTTTTTATAACAGGCTTTTTCAAGTGTCTATTCTATAGGGTACATTTACCAGTGTTCTTCTCTTTATTATTTCATTAAGTAACATTAGCATTACATTCTGTATGGTTTCTTAAAAAATTTCAGTAAGAGAATATCTTAATTTTGAAGTGTACAAATAGGGAGAGTGACTTCAACTATAGTCCCCTTATTCATTTCACTCTCAATAAATATCTTTCCCTGATGTGTTTCAATGATTTTATAACAGATCATTAACCCTAAGCCAATCCCCTCTTCTTTAATACTATAAAAAGGTTCTCCGAGGTATGGTATACGTTCTTTTGGAATCCCACACCCTTCGTCGATAAAACGAATGCTTACTTGATTATTATCAAGTATATTTAATTGAATGAGAATTTCTCCTCCCATCGGCATAGATTCAATTGCATTTTTTAATATATTAACAAATACTTGTTTTAATTGATTTCCTTCACATGAAATCAATGGAATACCAGGGTTAAGATCGATTCTAAATTTTATATTATGCATCATTGCTTGAGGTTGTAGTAGCATTAAAACTTGATCCATTAGCACACTAATGTCATTATGTTGTATTTTTACCACCTGTGGTTTGGCTACCGCCATAAATTCAGTTGTAATGCTCTCTATACGCTCAATCTCTGATGATACTATATTAATATAACCCTGATTATTCTCATTTTCTGTTGATTTTAGTAATTGCATGAACCCTTTCATTGCAGTTAATGGATTATTAATCTCATGAGCCATTGCAGTCGCTAATTGTCCTACAACAGCAAGTTTTTCAGATTTTCGTAATAATTCTTCTGTTTTTAGCCGTTCAGTGATATCACGAGAAATACTTAGGAAAACCTTTTTACCATTTAAGTTAAAAACACGAACACTAAACTCAGTTGTTATTACTTTTCCTGTTGGAAAAACATATTCATCTTGCAAAGTGAAGGAAGTTTGTCCCTTTTTAATTTTTTCTAATAGCCTTACGATCATTTGAGAATCTTGTGGTACTATATTTGAAAATGATAATGAGAGCAACTCTTCTCTACTATATCCAAATCTTCTACACCCAACAGGGTTCACCTCAATAAATCGACTTGGAGCATTATCTTCATTCAGCTCTACTACATATACCGCATCAGTTGCTTGTTCGATTAGTGCACGGTACTTCATTTCACTATCTCTTAATTGCCGGTGTAATCGATGCCGTTCTCTTTCTGCTTGTTTTCTTTCAGAGATGTCTCTACATATTGCTGATAAAGCTATCACATTTCCTCTTACATCTAGTATAGGAGAAACTGTCAGACTAACATCAAGAAGACTCCCATCGCTCCTTTGTCTAACAGTTTCTAATTTAGTAACCACAGATTCACCTGTTAGAATTTTCTGAATATTTTTGAGCGATTCTTCCATTAAAAAATCTGGTACACAAGGTAATCTCTTACCTATGATTTCTTGTGATGACCACCCAAATATCTTTTCATAAGCTTTATTGGCTTGTAAAATATGCCCTTCTCGATCAGAAATGGTAATAGCATCTAGATTGTGCTTTATAAATGATTCCAATAATTCTTTGGTAGCGCTTAATTCTGATTCTACCTTTTTCCTTTCGGTTATATCAACTGTAGAACCAACAACTTCAATAACTTGTCCATTTCGTTTAATTGGCCTAAGCGCAATAAGAATAATAGTTTTATCATTTGGCCAAGGTAATTCAAATATAATTTCTTTTCCTTCCCATGCCTGAAGATAGTACTTCATCAATTGTGGAACTAAATGTGGAGGAACAATAGAAGCATCAATAGTACGTAAGCTTTTTCCTACCACCTGTTCAGAATAAAATCCGTTTTGATAATAAAACTGTCCATCACATAAAGTGTGTATAAAGTGCTTATCCACTTTTTTAAATTTAAAAATTCCTCCTTGAAGCTCATGTACGGTATCTGCAAGTTCTTGCTTCGATTTTTTTAATTCTCGATTCATTTTAGATAAGTCCTGTGTTAAATAATACAATCTCTGGTAGGCTTCCATAAGGAATAGCCCAATTAAAAGTCCCAACGCTATATATAATAGGCCTCCTGTGTAAAGTAATGTAGTATTAAATAATACGCCAACTAACCACTTTATTCCAATAAAAACAGAAAAATATAACGATGCACTTTTAAAAGGACGTAGTTTTTTAAAATAAGTTTTAAAGGTAGAAAATAGAATCCCCATACCTAAATAAGCAATCACAGGAGGTTCCCAATACCCTCCAGTGTAAAAGATACGCATTACAATTATGCTAATTAACGTAATCCAACCAGCAATACGACCAAAGTAAATAAAAGATAGAATAAGAGGAACAACTCGAAGATCGTAGGAAAATCCCATGTATGGAAAAGAAAAGAACATTAACGTAACTGCAATAATCCCTCCATAGAGCTTTTCGAAATATCGACTAGAATTAATTGTAAACACTTGAATAAATATTGCTGCGCTAACTAATAAAGAAAAAATAGAAAGGTTGATGAAATAATCTTTAATAATCATGTAATGTCCCTCCTTGAATTAAGTGTATTCGACAAAAAAGCTAAAAATCCTACAAATTGTATAAACAGTTCAAATGCATAAATTTTAAACTAGGATAAAATCTGGAAAAGTAAATAAGGAGCACAGCAGATGAGATATTTTAATGAAAAATAGTTCAAAAAAGATAATAGTAACCGTTGACTACTATTATCTTTTTTCTTTAAGTTATCGTAATACGTATGAAACTCTAAGGGACGTGGTATGTCATTTCATCAAACAATGATTATATGCTGAGTCATGAATATAGAAACTTCAACAGTAATTTTTGAAAAATAACATAAAAAACAAAACTATCTTTGAAAATGGAAAAAATCTATATAAATGTCAACTAATCTATGTACAAAAACGTTCACTTAATTTTGCATAAAGTCACTCCACTTAGGAAGCTAAGTAGTTCTTCAAGGTCGATAAGAACACCTGTAGATGCTTCAGGATAACTACATAATTGTATGAGTAATGTACTTGAAACATTTCGGTAAAACCATACACATAATACAACTAACTCCTTGGTTCAATATTTACTTTTTCGCTGAACAAATTCTTTTTCTTGAGCAAAATATTCTAGGATATAAGGAGATTTTTCAATTAACTTGGTGTCTAGTTTATTCTCCAGCTCCAATTACTTCGTTACTTTCAGATTCAGTTCATTATATTTTGTACTTTGTCTTTATACACAACATATTCCTTACCATCCACTACTGCTACTACCGCAAATTCATCATTTGGATTGAATGAAAGCCAATCAGCCCACATGTTAGTATTAGCCCCTCCACTCCACATATTATGAACAGTGTTTTTAGTTAAATTCATAACTTTATAAGACGCATTTGGCGCATTTGTTCCAGTCTTTATTTCAAAAGTGTATGCGTTATGAATTTTTTTATAAAAGTAGAAAACGTTTGATGGACGAAGCTGATTCAAAAAATCCTGTTCTTTTTTCTCTGCAATTTTTATCCCTTCTTGCAAAGTGACAACATCTGTTTTTAATGTTTTCCAACTGTTTTTCGCTGCATTCAAGCTAGGGGTTAAGAATTTATATTTATTTTGATCAGCCTTTTGATCAGCTTTACTAATATGTCCCAGTACACCCGAATATTGAGAATCTAAATCCTCCCATTGCGTAGACATATAAGTAAGAGCAGTGATAGCACTATCAAGCATACTATGCATATCACTAATATTATGAAACGCAACTCCAACTACACGATTCAATGTTATTTTATAATCTACAGTCTGACGCAATTTTGCTAATTCAGGTTCTAGCCAACCTAACTTACCTCTTGCATCACCTATCATTATGCCACCAGCAATCAAGGTTGGAATAAAGGGGATTTTCACCATGTCTAATCCCTTAGATTCTATGTCTTTCTGATATTTTACTTGTCCTAAAAGGTCCTCTAGACGCTTTTGGTCAGCCTCCACATCAGCACCTTGGTTTTTTAAAATCGATTGCAATGTCTCTTTATGACTTCCAAATGTTCTAACATCTTCTCCAATAGCATTTTTTAATTGAATTAATTCTTCTATTAATGCTTTTGCAGACTTTTGATTTTGTTGAATTCCTCCTTGTAAATCTGTAATCCCTTTTTTTAAAGTATCTCCATTTCCAGTATTGATCGCCTCTACTAATGTTTCATAATGATTTTCAAATTTTGTATCGTATTCTATAATGCCTGTCAATGTATCAAAAAGATGTTTTTTTACTTGTGTATTCCATGTCACAGCATGTGCTCTTGCATTCTTTTGATCTTGTACAATTTTACTAGGTAAATCTGCATTTCCATTAATAGTTATTCCTTCAAAACTCACATCTGGATTATTAATTAGCAAATAAGAATATTCATTCATAGCTTTTGCAAATAAACCAGCATCTTGCAAAGCTTTTTTCATCTGTTCTTCATTTGCTGAAAGAGACATATTTTCAGTGTTCGTTTGTTCAATTTCAATTGCAAAAGTTTCTAGTGGTATGACTGCATAAGTAGTTGTTATAGTTAAAAACGCTGATACAGCGAGTAGTTTATTAGGGATTTTTTTCATCATTTCGTATTCCTCCTCTATAGGGTATGGTTTCAAGTTCTAATCTTATTAAAAAGCGATGTCTTTCAAAATAAGTTCTACCTCTTTTATCAGTATCGTTTGAACTTTCTTTAGCAGTCTTCAAATCATTAAGTATTAAAGAAAATGTATATAATCAGCTTCAAATTAACCGATTCTGTTGCAAATTTAAAAAAAGCAATTAAACTACAAGGTTATTCTTTTATTAGAATCATACTTATATATAATTGAAAGGCGAAGTCTTTAATGAGACTCCGCCTTTCTGTTATATAAGGATTTATCAATTATTACTTTTCTGTTTAACAGTGTAATCATAGACTTTCTATGTTTTAGTTCACTTTACAACAGAATTAATATTTCCCTATTTTTGTGGAGTAACAGTTTCCACTTTTAATTCCTTTATTCCTTCTTTTAATGTAACTGCATCTGTTCGTAATGTTTTCCAACTGTCTTTCGCTGCATTTAAATTAGGTTTTAAGAATTTAAATTTATTTTGATCGGCTTTTTGAGCTGCATTCTCAATATGCCCTAGAACGCCCGAATATTGAGAATCTAAATCATGCCACTGCGTGGACATATAAGTAAGAGCGTTAATAGCATCATCAAGCGCCTTGTGCATTTCATTAATATTACTGTAAGCAACTCCAACTACACGATTTAAGGTTACTTTATAATCCACGGTCTGACGTAATTCTGCTAATAAAGGCTCTAACTTACCTAAATTATCCCTTGCTACTCCCACTATAATACCGCCAATTATTGGTAGACCCAAAATAGCACCCTTCATTACATTAAACCCATCAGATTCTAATTGTTTATAATAGTTTACTGATCCTAATACTTCTTCTAGACGCTTTTGATCGGCATCAACATCTGCACCTTGATTTTTTAAAATTGACTGCAAGAGCTCTTTATTACTTCCAAATGCTCTAACATCGTGTCCAATAGAGTCTCTTAATTTAGTTAATTCTTCTATTAGTTGTTGTGCATACTTTTGATTTTGTTGAATTTCACCTCGCAAATCTGTAATCCCTTCTTTTAAAGTTTCTCCATCCCCTGTATTAATCGCCTCTACCATTGTTTCATAATAATTGTCAAATGTTGTATCGTATTCAACAATACCATTCAATGTATCTAAAAGCTGTTTTTTTACTTTCGTATCCCAAGTAACAGCATGTGCCCTTGCATTCTTTTGATCTTGCACGATTCTACCAGGTAAATCTACATATCCATTAATGGTAATTCCCTCAAAATTCACATCCGGATTTTTAATTAACATATAAGAATAGGCATTCATAGATTTTGCAAATAATCCAGCCTTTTGCAAGGTCTCTTTCATTCTCGCTTCATTTGCAGAAAGAGCCGTATCTTCATTGTTCGTTTGTTCAATTTCACTTGCAAAAGTTGTTACTGGTGAAACTACATTTGCGGTTGTAATAGTTAATAGCGTCGATACAGCGAGTAATTTGTAAGGGATTTTTTTTATCATTTCATTTTCCTCCAATTTAGGTTTTAAATTTCAGTTCTACTCCTGTTTAAAAGCAATATCTTTTGAAATGAATTCTGCATCTTTATGAATATCATTCCAACTTTCTTTAGCGGCTTTTAAATCATCTGGTATTAAAGAGAATTTGTGGTCTTGCATAGAATCGATATTATCCAGTAAATCTGTATAATTTGCGCCCATTGTATTCCATTGCTTTTGAATATTTGTTAGAGACAATATCGCTTGATCTACAGTCTGATATAGATATGCCAATGTTTCTTTCGCGTTAGTAAGCGAAAGAACTGCTTGATTAGCACGATCTGCTTTCATACTTAATTCTCCGATTTTGTTAGAAATTTCATTATAGGAGTCCATATGCTTAGATGCTGTGACACCAGCCGCAGTTCCTAGACCGATACCAGCTGCACCAAGAGCCGAGAGTCCACCAACAACAGCCGGTGTTGCTGTACCGCCAGTTACAACAATAACTACCGCTCCTCCAATAGCTGCAATAACTAAAATAGCTGCTCCCAATCCACCACCAATTGACCATGCTAATACATCATCAAAATGTTTTTTCTGAGTAGAACGAAGTTGCTCAATTTCAGCTTGAAGTTGTGGAATCGTTGCCTGTTGACCTGCTAATATTGCAGTTAATCCACCTTTCCCATCTGGACCACCAACATTATTTTTAAAATCTGTAGAATTTTGATATAGTTTCCCTTTGAAGTCTTGTAGCATCTTAATCACATCTGTAACTTCTTTTGAATTTGTATTGATTGTAGTAATTAAATCATTTATACCCTCTTTTAGACCTGCCTTATCTTTCTTTTGTACAGTTTCTACTAATGTGTCGTAATAATTTTGAAATTGTTCATCGTAATTTACAATATTACGAGCAGTTTTTTGAATCTGTGGCTTCGCTGTATCTAACCAGTAATTTGCATTGATTCGTGACAGCTCTTGATTAAGGTGAATATTTTTGAGCAACTCTCCCCCCTCTGAGCCTAAATCGATATTAGATAAATTTACATTTGGTTGCTTAATCATTGTTTTTGCGTATAAATCCATTACTAGAATATGAGACCCTGTTTCAGCTAATGCTTTCTTCAGTCCTTCGGGGCCTAATGCATAATTGCCTACTTTTTGTTCTTGAGCGGTCGTTTCTTGTGCAAATGCATGAATAGTGTTACCGGTAGTAGCAGTTATAACAGTTGCTAATGTAGCTAAAGTTAGTACTTTGAATGGAAATTTTTTCATGACTATTCTCCTTCTTTCGCTAAATACTTATACTCTTTATAGATTTCCAAAAACGTAATATCAAAATTTATATACTTGCTCTTCAAGGTAACTTATTACATTTTTTAATTGTCTTAATGTATCTTTTTGAGACTGCTCGTTAGTTGTATCAACATTAGTAGATAATTTTGTAATGCTATTTTTTATTAGATTTAAATCTTCTTTATAGCGCTTTAGTAGATCAAGTTCTAAATCTACTTGATTTGCAAACGTATGCAAATCATTTTGTGTAAGAAGAAGCATTGATTTTTGTAAATCAGCTATTGATAATTTCGTTGTTAAATCATATATTTTTTGATTTTGTTTCTCTAAATCATCTAAATATGCTCGCTGTTCTGCTGTTAATTTATTTACTTCAGCAAAAACGCCAAATGTTTTCTTAATCTTTTCGGTATCAATGACCTTCATCAGGTCATACTCTTGTGTTTTTGCTGCGGCTGCGGCTGCTATTTCACCTTGTTTGCTTTTCTCAATTGCTTCACGAGCTGCTCTTTTTGCTGATTCAATCTCTAGAGCAGTTTTACCTTGCTCTGTTGCTTCTTGCACTGCTTTTTTCTCAGCTTCTAGAATAGAGTTGTTAATTTCTTTTCCTTTGTTATACGCTGCCACCCCTGCTTGCGCAGCTGGTTCAATAATTTCTTTTGAAAGACTATAAACTTCTTTGAATATAGCAAATCCCTGTTCATTTAAAGCCCCTGGTATTAATGCAATTTGCTGTAAATCATTTTGAATTGCTTTTTTGGTATTTAATATTTCATTTTTTAACTGATCTATTTTTCCTGTTCCATCTGTACTTAGTATGCCTTGCGCAGTTGCCACATTAGTATCAAAATCTTTTAATTTTTTATCAAGCTGTAATTTAAGATCTGTTAATTCATTGATTTGTCGTTGCGCATTTTCTTGATTCGTCATAGCCATTTCTTGAAGTACTTCAAGTCTATCCGAAAACCCTTCTCTATCTTCTTTATTGTCTACAAACGATTTTAATGTCGGGTAATAACTATTAAATTTTGTTACAAACCCTTTACTTTTTGAATTTAATAGAATTAACTGTGGATAGAGTTCCGATGACCATTCCTTCATATCTTGTTTGATTAGGAATTGATTGGTATTTAAAGCTGGGACTTCCTCTAGCTGTACATTAGGACTCATTAAAGATTGATCAATATACGTTTGGATTAATTTAGATTGCGCACCTAATTTTCGTAATGAAGAGGAAATATCCTTGCCTTCCTGTTGAGTTTCCGCTTGAACGATTGGTGTTGCGAGAGTATTGATAGGAATAGTTGCTCCAGTTACAATGGATGTGACTAATAATCCTGTCATTATTTTAGTTTTCATTCCGTACACTCCTTTACCATTGTTTTTATAACTTAATTCATATAACTTGTACGACCGCTCTCTTTGTAAACTGGATAAGAAGGAGAAATCTTTCAGATACGTTAATATCGTTGTTTTTTACTTCTAATAGGATGTAAGGATTTTATTTATCTCTCATTTCGATACTCTATTTTTTTAAATATAAATAACAAAAATTTATTAACTATATTTGAATCAGGCACCTTATGAGTAGTAAATTATTAATTCTTTCCTAAAGTTGCGGTTTAACTTACAGAATCGTGAGGATCAATAAACCAATGCTTACAGTTAATCTTGTCATAACATTGTTTAATTTTAATTTGATAATATCCCTCTTAGTTTTGTCAGCAAACTCCTTACTAGACAACAAAAGGTGAAATTATACTGTACATTGCTTATACTTTTATTGCGGAATAACTTCACTTTTGTTATGCAGAAACTTAGAACACGTTTATTACCAATTTGATTCTTGACCTCTTGTAAATAAATTTACTATTCAGAAAATTATCAAAGACATAATGTTACTTATAACTTCACTATAATTCCTATTAGCGTAACCTTCTCCTTTCTGTCTGGTCATACCAGTTATGTTGTTCATTAAAACATTAAATTTTCAATGCGTAAATAGAAAAATTTTGTCGATTATGCTCGATAATTTACTGTTAAATAAAAATATGAACCAAAAAAATTATATAAATATAGTTATTCGTAAATTTCATTTCTGTAATTGTAATGATTACAAATTAATGTGTATACGGTTAAAAATAACTATTTTAGCTCAACCAAGAAATTTATTTTAGAAAAAAATACTTATAGAATAATATAATAGGTTTTTTTATACTTTTTTACCTTTATTTAGTTATGTATAATTGCATAAAATGTAGATATATTTAGTAATATATGTTATATTGTTGATTTTTTTAAAAAACATCCTGATATCATCATTATTAAATATCTAATATGAAGATATTAATCTATAAACTTATCTTCGTTATAAACGTAGGTTTTAAATTACAAAAAAGCTGCAAAGCTTTCTTGGAACACTTTGCAGCCTTCTATCTTTTTGTTTCCTTTAGCAAAATAATGGTTAGTGAATTTTTATTTTTTAGGATACTTATACCATGTTTAAGTCTTTACATTGGAGACAGCAGATAACAAGCTTATATTACTGTATATTTTTCACGGTACTGCCTAGGAGTCATACTAGTATTTTTTTTGAAAACTCTTATAAAATAACTTTGGTCATTAAAATTAAGCCAAGCACAGATATCTGATAAAGAATAAGTAGTAAGTGTTAATAATTTTTTTGCTTCTTCCACTCGTTCCCTTTGAATATATTCGCTGAAAGTGATTCCCATTTCTTTTTTAAATAGTTTAGACAGATAAGTAGGCGTAATTTCTAATTGATTAGCAAGTTCATTCAGAGATATTCCATCGTAAACATTTTTATTAATATGTTTTATACATGTAGTAACCGCGTAAGAATACTTTTTTGCATTGTATTCTTTCACACGATCTGCAAAGGTACGTAAAGCGTCCCCTGACAATCGCTTTACAGATTCTACATTATCTAATTGTTCTAGGGTTTGTATATATAAAATACTATGAGCAAAAGCAATATCTGGTGGCAGGTTTCCTTCTATTGCATATCGAGTGGCTAAGGTAATCGCAATAATTCCAAGGTTTTTTTGATTCCTGAGCGGATCCTCTATTAGCATAAGTTCAACATCTTCTTGCGAAACCGCATACATATACTGTATTAACTTTTTTTTATTTCCTTCTTTAATAGTCGAAAAGAAATCATTTACTAATGCCATATTGTGCGTTTTAGGTTTGTTTTGTCGGCGTTTTAAAATATATAAATCAGGTTTCACATTTTTATTAGGAATTTCCTCTAGTACTCTATTTTTTTCCAAGACAATATCTACATCTAACTTTTCATTGAAAATCATGTAATGTAATAAAATTCCCATATCAATTAATGTAGTTTTTTTAATCTCAGATAAACACTGATAATAGGCAAGTCTTTCTTGAATGTTATCATTTGATTTAAATTCTTTCTGAAATTTTATGATCATATCATCTGAATCTTTTGGATGTATAGTAGGACCGATTATAATAGTCCCTTTAATATCATCATGATTTTCTATATGAATTAGAACAAAATTTTCAAGATAGTTGTTACTTCGGAAAAGTGGCAAGTTAAAGGGATCGTTTTCTTGATAAATATCACTAAGATGTTCTTCTTTTGAAGAATAAAAAGGACTACAAACATTATCAGATGTAGAATGATATAAAATTTTTCTGTCTGCAGATAAAATATGTACAGGGGCATTAAATGCTTTATGTGCAAGATCACACAAGTGTTGTATATCGATAGAAGTATTCATTACATTCTCCTTTATAGATCCATAAAATATATTCTGTTAGATATAATTCATGACAAATAATACTATAAAATATCAAATTAGTACAATTCACAACAAAATATTACTATATCTTTTTTATAAAAATCATATATTATTTAATTGTAGTTAGCATCTAAATATCAGAGTAGATAAGTAAATGAAATACACTAAGTTCTTTTCTTAATTCTACAAGATATAATTATTGAACTTGAGAAAACAGTGAAGTACTACAAAATACAGTGGTAGTCAATGCGAGGACCAAGCTGGAAAAAGGTTTAAAATGCAGCGAAAGTTACAGGAGATACTGTACCACCGCAAGAAATAACAGTCAAAGTTCCAATTCAATCATTTATACAAATTGAATTCAAAAAATAAATACTGCTAATTTAAATGTGAAACTGAAAAACTATTTTGCTCCAAATTTTAGAAAAAGATAATAAAGAAGTTGTGAAATTGGAAACAGATGAAAGCGATACGGCTATTTTTGAAGCACTATGCTTTGAAAAATACAAGGTAGAGGAAATTCAAGTACTCAATTAAACATTTAATTGAGAGAAAGGTCTTTTCATCAACTAAAAATAAAAAACGAATGGAATATTCAAAAAATGACACTATATTACTGGTCGTAACATTAGTTTTACTTTCCACAAAAGAGGAAAAAATATATAGACTTTACAAATACTAAGAATAGCAAACTAGCTAGTTTTATTACCGTATCACATAAAGTGAAACTTTAATCAGTGGGGGTTTTGTTCATCCCCCACTGATTATTAGCCCATACCAATCGGGCTTTTACGGGCAGTAAGACCCCCACCTAACTTCTTTGCTTCCGCTGAATTTTGAGGTGGGGTCTTACTGCCCGGCAAATAGCGGGATAAACTTATTATTAATTTCCAAATACAATAGTTGTTAATCAACAAAAAACTTCAATAATTAAGGTACACAGTAAATTGATCTCAAAACAGTAATTACTACAGTATCAGTTTTTACTTATTCTATAAAAAAAGAAATATCACTTAATAATTATTATTTTATATCGATTTAGACATAAAACATTTTATTATATCAGCTTAAGTATTATAGAATTAAAATTGCAAATAACACCAAAATACTTTTAAGGGCTCATACATCGTTCATACCGAATTTATCACCTTTAGATACCTATGTCATTAACATAACTAAAAAAGATTGTTACAAAGGAATCTGAGAGGTCTTTTCAATTTCGAAATTTGTTTTTTTGTAAATTAAAGGAAAATAATCCGTATATATACGGATTATTTTCTTAGTGTAATCTGTATTGACCTGTTAACTATTTTTCAGCCATTCGAACTAAGCGTTTTGTAATCTCTCCACCGATCCGAACCATTTGCAGATGATGTGATGTATCAGGTCCCAGTGTGACTCCTAGTTCAAAAGCAATTTCATACTTCATTTGCTCAATAGTACTTGTAGTAGCAGAAATAAGAATTTCATTTGTATTACTTTCGTATCTTTGAATATTTATGAATAACATGTGCCTAATTATGCTATTTACGCATGAGTAACCTAATTTCTTCTAGTACTTTTATGGGAACCCTTTCCCTCCCCTTATTCTACCAATTGAATTTGAAACACAAATGTACATTGCATTTCAATATAACAATAAAAGCTACAAAAGCAACGAATTTACTACTTTAAAGTTAAGTGTTTAACCTTGAAGTACTTAAATTCTTTTTTCCAGATAAAGCATACATTATATCTTGATGCTTTATTGTCCTCTTATAATTATGTGGTATCGGAAATTTGTTTCGGTGTTCTTTCATTATAATTAAAGTTTGAAGTTCTATGCTCAATACTTTTGCGAGAACATGATAGTTATATCCATTGTTTAACAGAGAAATTATGTCATAAAACATAGTTTTTCCGCCTACTAATTTTACTAATCTATTCTTTAACTCATTCCTTTTTTCTTTAGCTTCATCCATTTCTAACAACATGGATTTTTTATTTGTTTGCTTAATGTATTGAGTATATAACTCTGGGAATTCTTTTTGGACTTCTTTGTTTAATACTGGTTTATATTTAATCATATAAGTAACTTGTAACAATGAGCGTTTTAACAAACTATCTTCAATAAGATACGCTACTTTATTAAATAAATGTACATATTCCTTAATATTGGAATAACTATTAAAATGAGCTAATACTCTACTTTTTATACTAAAAGCCTTACCTATATAAATAATATTGTCATTATAATCTCTAATAAAATAAATACCACTGTCATCTTTTTCTAATTCATTATCCAGTTCTTCTAGACTCATAAAATGCAATTCACTCATACTTTCCTCTCCTTATTAGTTTTAAATCATGAAAAACAGGCAAGGTTTCTAAAAAAGGCACTCAGCTGTCCTAGGATTTTTCATTTTATTTCTTGCTAAATATCAAAAAACTGCTTCTATGTTACTCAACTATCAATATGATTATTAATACAATTTTCTCTCGTTATTATCTCGCAATTTTATCATGTAATTTCGAGATCGTTTCCTCATTTAAATTACTGTGTTTTATCGAATAAAAGAAATATATGACTGCCCCAATAGTAATCCAAATACTAAAGTACATCCATGTTCTTAACGGTAAAATTAGCATTAAAAACACACAACAAACTATTGAAACGCTTGGTAATACAGGTACAAAAGGTACCATAAATCCACGTTTTAAATTTGGGTGTGATTTACGGAGAATAATAACTGATAGACAAACTAACGCAAACGCCACCAAACTACCGATATTAACTAAATTAACCAATTCTTTCAAATCAATAAACCCAGCTATTATAGAACTCCCTATTCCTGACAATCCAGTTATAAAAGTGGGTGCTCCAGTTTTCTTATTAACTTTCGCAAATGATTTCGGTAACAATCCATCACGACTCATTGCAAAGAAAACTCGTGTTGCCGCATACATATTTGAAAAAATAACAGCCATAAGGCCAATTACAGCACCTGCAGCAATTGCACCAGCGACTTTTCCTTGTCCTACCACTTCCATTACATAAGCCATTGCCTCAGGAACATTTAATTCTTTATAGGAAACCATTCCTGTCATAACAATGCATACCATAACATAAATAATTGTACATATGATTAATGATGCAATAATACCGATGGGAAGATTACGTTTCGGATCTTTTACTTCTTCTGCTGAAGTTGCTAATATATCAAAACCCGTGAAAGCGAATAAAATAGCTGCTCCACCCGTAAAAACCCCACTTAAACCGTATGGTGCAATTGGTACCCAGTTCATTGGTTTTACATAGAATATACCAACTGTAATAAACAATAAAATCATACCAATTTTAATCAATACCATTATATTATTGATTCGTTTACTTTCCCTCGTACCACGGGATAACATCCATGCTAATATCAATGTAATGATTACTGCTGGTAGATTTACAATACCACCATGTGAAGGGATCGTTACTAGAGCTTTAGGTATCTCTAATCCAAATCCTTTTATTAAATTGTGGAAATAGCCTGTCCATCCAGCAGCGACAGCCGCTGTTGCCACGATATATATTAACAGTAAAGACCAACCTACTAGATGAGCAACAAACTCACCAATTGTTGCATATGAGTACGTATATACACTACCAGATGCCGGGAGTGTGGAAGCAATTTCTGCGTAACATAATGCTATAAATCCGCATATAATTGCTGCAAGTACAAATGAAAAAATAACTGCTGGACCAGCATCTCTTGCTGCTACTAATCCAGTTAACACAAGAACGCCCGTTCCAATTATTGAGCCTACCCCTAACATAATTAAATCAAATGCTCCTAATGTTTTCGTTAAGGTCTTGCTTTGATTATGCTCTAACAATTGTGTAACGGATTTCTTTTTTAATAACTTACTCATATTCTCTGTATCCCCTTTAAAATAAGGTTTGCTCTTCTCATTATTGTTGTATATAAATTTACTTAGTTATTACATAGTCTTATAATATTTCTTTTACGTTAAATAAATTTGTAACATTCTATTTTTTCTCTTTCCTCCACTGTTCAACAAACATCAGCTATAATGTGTTATAACTCATTCAATTTACCTCCAAAGATATAAATAAAAGATTTTGTCATTCCAAAGAGATAATTAGTTTTGTATGTTCGATAATGGTATGATAAACAAAAATAATTTATTTATTTAATTGAGTTTCACTAGAACTTAAGTTATTTTTCTTCCGTAATACACTAACAATATACCCACATACACCGCCTATAATAGCCGGAACCCCCCACCCTAAACCTACACTATATAAAGGAAGAAAATGTTCAAGAAAATTATGTATTATTTCACTTTCTATTCCAGCAGCTTTTAATCCATCTAACGAACTAAAAATAAATGTCAATATCAAACTCCCTTGATATACTTCAAATCTACCATTGAATACAGAGTGTAAAAATATTAGAAATATTAAGGTAATAGCAATTGGATACATAGTTATTAATACAGGGATTGAAATCTTAATTAATTGTGTTAACCCTATATTCGCAACTAGTGTACTGAAAACAGACAAAATAATAGCAAGTTTTTTGTAAGAAATTTTTGGAAATAATTTATGAAAAAAAGAAGAACAAGCAGTGATAAGTCCTACGCTTGTAATTAAACATGCTACTATAATCATTACACCTAAGAAAATTGCACCATACGAACCAAAGTAATAGTCCGAAACTTTTTCTAAAACTTCAGCCCCATTATTTAAACGACCTAGTTTTTCTACACTAGAAGCGCCCATATAGGAAAGGGCAGTATAAATAAGAGCTAAGAGTGTAGCAGCAATAGCCGTTGCTTTTACACAAACAATCATAAGCTGCTTTTTAGTCGTAGCCCCTTTTTCTCTAATTGCATTCACGATAATGATTCCGAAAACAAAAGCTCCAAGGGCATCTAATGTTAAATATCCTTCTTGAAAACCTTTAAAAAATGAATCTGATGCATACAATTCAATAGGCGCTTGAATTCTTCCAATAGGATGAATAAAAGTCACAACTACGAGCATCCCAATAACAGTCAATTTGATAGGAGTCAAAATTTTCCCAACTATGTCAATAATCTTTGTAGGATTAAGGGATAACAAGCATGTAACTGTAAAAAATAAGATTGTAAATACAGTTAAGGCAACAGGACCTGCATCATGTGATAAAAAAGGTTTAATTCCAATTTCAAACGATACATTACCAGATCTAGGGATGGCGTAAAAGGGGCCAATCGCTAGATAGAGAACGGTCGTAAATACAATACCAAACACCGGATGCACACGACTAGCTAAAGATTGCAAATCATTTTCACCTGAAAAAACAAATGCTGTTATTGCTAACAATGGTAAACCAACTCCAGTAACTAAAAAGCCTGCATTGGCTATCCATACATTATTTCCAGCCATTTGACCAAGCATAGGTGGAAAAATTAAATTTCCTGCTCCAAAAAACAATGCAAACAGCATCAATCCTATAATAATGATAAAGGAAGTAGGAACTTTATTTGACATAACAACTCCTCCGATTATACATTTGTATACACTTTTTATTTTCCCTATAATTTATATATTAATCTATTTAATTCCATCCTAGAGCACCGTTGCGGAAGGCAATGTATGCCCCCGCTCCCTATAAGAGAATAGCAACAAATTTTCAATTTAAATAACTACTTACATTAATGGATGTGAAGTTACGCCTAAACAAAGCCTCTCACTTACTAGTTAAACGAGACATTTCCATAGATTTTTTCGTACAACGTTTCATAGCTGAAATGATAGCTGTTCTTAAACCTTTTTCTTCTAGTGTTGCTACAGCTTCTATCGTCGTTCCACCTGGAGAACAAACCATATCCTTCAATTCACCTGGATGTATTCCCGTTGCCAATACCATTTTTGCAGAACCTAATACAGCCTGAGCCGCAAATTTATAAGCTTGTTTTCTCGGCATACCGTCAAGTACAGCAGCATCTGCCATGGCTTCTATAAACATATACACATATGCTGGAGAAGAACCACTAATAGATGTAACAACATCCATTAGTTTTTCATTTACGACCTCCGTCTGGCCGAAAATATTAAATATATTTAGTACCTCTTTTATATCTTTTTCTGTAACCATTTCATTAAAAGATAATGCAGACATTCCTTCCCCAACAAGTACCGGTGTATTAGGCATTACCCTAATAACCTTTAACTTTCTATCAAATTCATTCTCAGTGCTCTTAATACTTTTTCCTGCAGCAATAGTTACAACAATTACATCATCTTTTATTTGGTCTTTTATTTGGTTAATTACCGATGTGTATAGGTCTGGTTTAATTGATAAAATTAAAATGTCAGCACTGTTAGCGACTTCATTATTGTTAGTAGTTATAGTTATGCCATATTTATCACTAGCATTTTTTAAATTGCTGACGTTTAAATCTGAACAAATTATTTGATTTGGAGACACTATATTTTTATTAATCATCCCACCTATCATAGCAATACCCATGTTTCCACATCCGATAAATCCTATTTGTTTATTCATAATAATTTGATCTTGCTCCTTTTATTCTAAACTTTATTGATTTTGAAATTATTATTCTAAGTTAGGGCTATTACAATTACTGGGTTTATCAATAGAATTTAAAAATTCTCCTTCCTATAATGAGCTACACTTTTGTATGTACTTTACAAGCATGCATTTAAAAAATGTAGAGACTTTCTATTCATAGAACTATTAAAAACAAGAGTAAAATGGTGATGATTTTTCGGAATTAATATTCTTTAACTATTCACCATTTTAAATAGAGCTTACATATTCCTCTAATAATTACTTATTTTCAAAATTTATAGTTACGCTTAAGAAAATGTATTTAAGTTCCAAATAATTATCGCCGTAGATAGTATGAAACAAAGTAATGCAGGAATTATCATTAAAATAGATTGTTTTGCTCGAAAAATATGAGCATGAATGGCTCCGACCATGAGAACTGCTAATAATATATTTGCTCCTAGCGCTAAGTATTGATTCCAAATACCACCGATTATACCTATTGCTCCAATAATTTCAATAAAACCAATTATAGACATAAACCATAATGGATATTGATATTGTTGCCAATGTTCCACCTGAAAAGATATACGAAAAATTTTTATGAATCCCCCTACTACAATAAAAATTGCTAAAACTACCTGAAGAACAATCATCATTTAAACTCTCTCCTTTTAAGACTTTGTTAATTTCTATTTTAAAATTGTTTCAATTAAATATTTTGTAACCCTTTTAGATAGCTCTCTATTGCTATCTTCTTTCCATGTATTCGGTGGAAACCTACTTCTTTTACCGTCTAATATTTCTTGATAGATTTCTTTTATTTGCACTGCTTTCGCTTGCACTTCAAACTCCCTCCTATTCAAGACATATAACGATTCCTCTTTCCTAACGTTAAATAAAACGCCAATAGTAACTATTGTGATCTACTTTTATAACGTAAAAGAAATGTATAGGGTAAAATCATTTCTTTAATCTATAATAAGAAGGACATAAAAAAACAAAAAGTTACAAAAATTTTCAAATTAAAATTTTTGTAACTTTTTGTTTTTGTGTAAATATAAGGTCAATTAAGACGTCTCACCGTTTTAAACTTGACGCTCCATAATCTTGTATAGTTACATTTATATGATATTTAATCGGTACCTTACTAAATGTTCGATCCCAATCTTTTTTGACTTCCTCCCATGTTCTCGGGTGTTTAATTCTTAATTGGTTGCCAAAACCCGCAATATCGACTTGATATTCTTTTTGTATTTTTTTTGTAACATGATGTACTAAGTGCTTTACTTCATTTTCAATAGCTTTTTCTTCCCTTTTTAAAAATTCATTTTCAAAATCTTTTCCTGGTTGCATCCAATTTTCAGACAAACGTCCTTCTGATTCAATGTTTACATCAAAGGAAATATTATTTCCGTTAACATGTGGTATGATTTTGCTTTTTATTGACTTTATTTCGTATATAATGAGTTTCTTTGATTCTTTATCAAAAGTTTTTATCACACCACCATTCCTTTTTCCGTTTATCCATACTACTCCTTCCAATTCCTGTTCATTTAAAAAGCCCATCAATTTTTTTGTCTTCCCTTTAATTACAGCAGCTCCTGCAAATTTTGTTTCCCCATTCATCGAGATTACATTTTGCAAAAGAAAACTGGACCCTGACCGCATCTTTCCTTCTAATTTAGCGAGCGATACAGGAGCCAAAATCCTTGTTGTTCTATTTCTATTATCTGCAATTCCAGACAAACGAAATGCTGGGATTTCTCCTTTTTTGTTTGATTCCAGTACCTCCTTCGCTAGCCCCTTGCTAATTAAGATCATAGAGCTCAGCCGAACTTCATTGTCACGGAGATACTGTTCAAGTAATTGTTCTAAACTGTATGTACGTACAAGACTATCACTAATAACAATGTTTTTTAAATGCGGGCTGAACATTTCGCTCTCTCTTTTCAATGAAAGCTCCCGAACAATTTGATGAATGGAATCACCGGTCTCAGAAACATTTATATACCGTTTTTGTTGTCCGTTTCCTTTACTTTGTGCTTGCGAACTAACAATTTGATAAGTAGCTGTTATAAGATTTCTTTTAGGATATCCTCCTTCCTCATCCTCTTTCTCAATTGTTGAATCCTTCCCTTTATCTAGTGCTATACCTGCAGTTAAACTCAACTCTTCTACCTCTTTACTGCTCCAACATCCTGTTAAAAATAGGAGCACAAGCATCGATAACAAAGCCAAATAGAACCGCATATAATTAAATTTCGTTTTCACACTATTCCTCCTTTTAATCGCTTAATAATAAGAAGGAGCAGTGGCAGTAAACCAAATAAAAATATAGCAGCATTACCGAGCATATCCCCCAATTTAAGCAAATGATTTATATTTTTCGAAGTCATAGCAATGATGTAAATGATTGGAATCAAAGCAAAAATAAATGGATGAATACTCTTTTTAAAGAGTTGGGCTAATCCTAATGCAGCTGCATAGTAACTAATCGTATAGGTAGCAAATATTTGCATAATCCATATTACAAGTAGTAAAGATTCAAAACGTTCAAATATCAAACCAGAAATTTCAAAACTGCGCATAAGGTCAATTGTCGGCCATGTTCTTGTTACAACCCCATCAATTGATAATGCACCGATGACCATTACAACAGTTATTACATAAAAGATTAACGGAATAGAAATTCCAACTAAAATAGCTTTTACTGCTTTATTTCGTTGTTCCATAAACACCAAAAGAATTAACATAATTTCAGGACCTGTATATGCGAGAGACGTTGTTTTTATCCCATCTAACACTGGTTTAATCCCAAAACCCAATACGGGACGGAGATTATCTATCTCAAATATTCCGATACTCATAAAGGAAATGACTAAAAAAATAAAAACAGTAATAGGGAATATTATTTCAAACATCCGTGCAATTGAGTTAATACCACTCATAATCAAATAAAGACCTATCCACATAAAAGGCATAATAATAGCCCATGTAGGAGTTCCTTCGAGCAAAAAAAAGCTTATTACTTCTGCCATTGAACGAATTTGAAAAGCTGAGGTTGTAAGAAAATAACCTATAATAAGAAAACTAAGCAACCTGCCTATCCATTTCCCTACAATTTCTTGACTGTATTGATAAAAGGTTTTTTCTGGGAATCCTTGACTTAATTTGACCATGATTACTCCTGAAACCATTGCGAGTATTCCACCTAATATCACACTTAGCCATACATCTGGTGTTTTCACTTTTTCCACAGATGCTCTGGGCAGAGTGAGGATTCCTGTTCCGAGTATGTAATTTACAATAATAACAACTGCTTGCGAAGTTGTTATTCGGTCTTGGGATTTAGTAATCACTGAAGGCCACTTCCTTTCGTCATCAGCTACTTTTTGCGGATAGTTTTTTTAGTATGCATTATTTTTGGTCTACGTCTCATTATTTTTAATGGCATGCGAACCATAAAATCTTTCCAGTCACTAAATCGATACGGAACAGCAGGGCTAGTATAAGGAACGCCAAAACTTTTCAGTTTCACTAAATGACTGCAAAGTAAAAGAAAGAAGAGAATAACTCCATACAATCCAAATATCGCAGCACAAAACATAGCTACAAAACGAAGAATGCGTAACGTAATTCCCACACTATATTGTGGGATAGTAAAAGAAGAAATAGCTGTTACCGCAACAACGATAACCATTATTGGGCTAACGATTCCTGCTTCTACGGCAGCCTGACCAATTATTAAACCGCCCACAATTCCCATTGCAGGTCCAATCGGTTTAGGCAGACGTAAACCTGCTTCTCGTAAAACTTCGATGGCTACTTCCATAATCAACGCTTCGATTAAAGCGGGAAAAGGAACTCCTTCTCGCGATCCGATAATAGAAATAGCTAGCTTGGTGGGAATTAATCCTGGATGAAATGAAATAAAAGAAATATACAGTGCTGGAGCAAATAATGAAACAAACGCTGTCATGAAGCGTAATAAGCGGAGAAGCGTACCAGGAAGCCACCTTTCATAATAATCTTCTGGTGATTGCAGCAGCATACTAAATGTAACTGGAGCAATTAAAACAAATGGTGTTCCATCTAACAAAATAGCTACTCGGCCTTCCATCAAAGCACTAATAACACGATCAGGTCGTTCTGTATTTTGAATCTGCGGGAAAGGACTGAGATAATTATCTTCAATGAGTTGCTCTATATAACCAGATTCGAGTACACTGTCTATGTCAATTTTCTGAATTCTGTTTTTTATTTCTTCCACCAATTCTGTACTAGCAAGATCTTTAATAAATGCGACAACTAATTCTTTCTTTGCACGTACTCCTACTGGTAGCTTTACTAATGATAAGTTCTCATCTGCACAATGCCGTCGCAAAAGTGAGGTATTATCACTTAATACTTCAGTAAAACCAACCCGTGGCCCTCTGACTAATGCCTCTGATACTGGTTCTTCCATGTTTCGTTTATTTGCTTTTGTTGTACCAAGAATAAACACATCTGCTAAACCATCAATTAAAAGAGCTGTTGAACCTATCAATACTTTGGATATCACATCTTTTATGTAATGGACTTCTGCTACTTCACTAATTGTAAGAACTTTATTTTTAATATATTCTTTTGAAACAGTCCCCTCCACATAAGAAGATTCATTTTTATATTCGTCAGAAAAATCATCCATTAGTAATTTCATAATATGTTTGTCAATGATCTCTTTATCTGATAGACCATCAACAAAAATGATCCCAGCTTGAATATCTGTGCGTCCAATATTAAACTTCCGAAAGCGAACATCAGAATTATGTCCGATCTGTTGCTTTATAAGTTTTAAGTTAGAGGCAAAATCGTTTGTGAAATGAACGGTTGCATTTTGAGAAGGTTTATACTCTTGTTTCGTTTTACTTTGAATATTATTTTTCTTCACTTGTTTGTCTCTGGACTTCCACCAACTCATTCTTCCCACTCTTTCTCTGTCATACGAACCCAATGAAAAAATCTTGAGATAGTATACGGAATTAAAAACAAAATAAAAGCTTGTACAAAGACTTTCCAATCTGGAAAATAAGAAGTAATTATGTTCCACATGTTTATCACCCAATTTATATACTCTGTTAGGATTGAAATTTCTAAAGAACGATATGTACTTAATAAAAAATAACGATAAGATTAAAGAGCAGAAAAGCGAGACATTATACTTATTTAGTACCAATAACCTAGTTAGTATAAAAACATTTCTGACCTAAAATACCATTTTTAATTATAATTTGTTAAATATTATCTCCTCTTCCTTCATTTGTATGCCTGCATTTGAATTTCAAATAATATAAGTATGAATGATATTTTCTCTAAAAGAAAAAAAGATGCTAGAAGATAGCATCTTTTTTTAAATTCAACTTACTATGTAGTTATATTTTATTTTGGAAATACTCGTTTTTAGATGAATATTAATGTGTAAGAAATACATATTCTTTTGTTCCAAGTTAGTACATTTCTACCAAATCGATACGGAATTTTCTGATTTTAAAAATGATATGAAAGAAAGGAAAATACTCTCTTAGAAAAACTATATAAAACAAATAACATGAAAACAACTATCAATCTATTAATTGAAAATGATAATGAGCAAGAGTTTATCATCTTAATTCCAAGTGTATTCGTTTTGCTTCAAAATAAAGAACTTGAATGAATTTTTTCGTATCAATACGAGCAGGTACTGTTGGTTCATTATTCAATTCTGTCATCTTTCTCCTTACGGTAGTAAAATCAAAAAATCTAGAAGCATAATTTTCGAACTTCGGGTTTAAAAAATCAGTAAGTCCAAGAGATGCTAAATGGTTTAATGATTGATAAATTGCTCTCCGAATCCGTTGTTTGGAAGCTTCTATGAACCTTTTTAATTCGGTATCTTCAGCTGAATCCCCAAGTTTTTTTTGAGCTAAATTCATAAAAATCTCTTTTAGTGAGGGAAAACCTTGTTCCAACGTGTTATCTTGTTCATATTTATATAAATAATCTAGCATATCCATTAAATCTTTACTTCCATTTTCACTGGCTATTCCTAATTCCGACAAAAGAAAATGAATGGAATTTTGAAAATGATTAAAAGTATTTAAATGTTTTTCATTACGGTATTTTTCTTGCGCACTTGAATTACTATCCAATTTTAGTACCGTATTAAGCGATTCTTGAATGTTTTTTATCGATTTTTCCAAACGAATTCTTTCAATGACTTTCCGGACAACTGTTAATACTTCAATCCGGTTAATTGGCTTAATAATATAGTATTCAACGCCAAGCGAATAAGCTTCAGCAATTAATTCTTTTGATTCTACTTGAGAGACCATGATGATTTTCCCTTTAAACGAAGGCTTTATTTGACGAATTGTTTTTATTCCATCTTGAATGGGCATTAACAAATCAATAAATAAAATGTCTATATTTTTAAGGATCGGCATGTATTTCTCTAAAGATAAACCATCCTCAGCTTCTCCTATAACCTCTCCAAGATCTTCATCCTCGATAATTTGAGCCAACATTGAACGAACCGCTTTTTCATCATCTACTATATAAAAATACATAGAATCACCCTTTCGAAATTATATGATCAATCCCTAATCTAATTATAAAAATTGATCCTCTTCCTTCGGTTCTGTCCTCAAGCGTAACATCACCTTCAAGTTGTTCGACCATTTCTTTAACATACGATAGTCCGATGCCTGTCGATGGATTGCCTAAACCATCATATTTAGAAGTAAAACCAGGCTCAAAAATTGAATCTTTATATTTTGAAGAAATACCTGGACCGTTATCTCCTATTCGAAATTCAACGAAATGATGGTCTTTATTAATGTCAATTATAATGGTTCCCATACTTTGGATAGCCTCTACAGCGTTTGTCACGATATTATTTACAATAGATAGGATTGTATAAATATGATAATGAGGATGCACACCATCAATTTTATATACAAATTGGATGTCTTTCTCTAGCAACCGTGCATATTTCGTATTTGCCCGTATAATGATGTTTACTAGTTCATGTACAGACATATAATCTGTAAAACTTTCATCAGAAATTAGTTTTGAAAGTCCCGCAAAAATACGTTGATTATCCTTTTTAACGTCATGCACCTCACCAGCAATTTGTAATGCCTGTTGCCTTAAATCCTGAAACTGAAAATCCATCTGTTTATGCTCAAAAGAGTCTAAGGTTTTATATAAATCATAGGATTTTTTTGTTATATTCTCAGTATCTTGTAATGTTTTTTTTAAATGAACAGCATCTTCATATAAATTAGAAATGAGCATAAGCATATGTTCATTTTGTTTCTTTATGTGTCTCTCCCTTGATTGCGCTTCATACAATTTCATCATATTGAAAAAGCTTAGAACTATAAAACTATGGGAACATGCGATAACAACGATCTCATTTATTGCCTCGGATGTGATCGATGTTTTTAATACGAAATATTGAATCATTAATTCCACACAGTCTGACAATATTTCAATAACGCAACCAATCAAACCAATCATTAGTGGTTGATGATAAAAACGTTTAATTTTTGCTAAATGAAAGAGATACGAATACGTAAAATAAAAGAAAAAACTAGGATAGTGAGTATGAAAAGCGGCTAACCAATCCATATTTCCCTTTATTATTACATCCATTGACATACGAAATACTACAACGACTATTGCTGTTAAAAAACCCGGTAAAAATGCTGGAACTCGTCGAAACAATAACAAAAAAAAGAAAAATGTCGGTGCACCAAAGCTCATTCTAAATGTTTCGTTTAAGGGAAATGACTTTATTTCACCTACTAAGGGTACTGTAAGTATCATTAAAACAAGAATATAGATGTCTTTTTTTACTAAATTACTAAGATTCAAAATAATCACTTCCCACTTTCGCCTAACAGTCAGTATACAAACCTATTTGTATTAATACAACACTTACTCTATTTTTTTCAAAAACTAATAAATAAGATATAAACGAAAGTATTACAGATTGTGAGTATTCATTACAGTCTTCTACTTTAGAAAGATACTTTATAACTCAAAAATGTTCAGACACAATATATGGCCTGAACACTTTTGGACTCGCTCTAACACCAAAATATTTGTGCTCCTTTTTAAAATATACTCAAATCCCATTCTTTTGCAATATGTTCTAACAACATAACTCCTGGTAAACTATTCCCATATTCATCAATGGCTGGTCCGTAAATACCAATACCACATCCATCTTGAAACGATAAATCCTTCCTAGATTTTGAGGGAACAAGTGTCATAATTCCGCCGGATACCCCACTCTTAGCTGGTAATCCAATAAAAGCAGCAAATTTCCCGGAAGCATTGTACATTCCACAAGTAAGCATTAAAGCTTTTGTTAACCTAGCTACTTCTTTAGGGAGCACTTGTTCTTTGCGAATAGGATGATATCCATCATGTGCTAGTATAAGCCCTATTAAGGCAATATCTTCTGTATTTATTTCAATTGAACATTGTTTTAGGTAAACCTCTAGTGTCTCCTCCACATCTGATTCTAGAAAACCATTCTCCTTTAAATAGTATGCTAAAGCTCTATTACGATGAGCCGTTTCCCATTCTGATTGAAATACTATTTCATTAATAGCAGGACGCTTCTCTATCATTTTTTCAATTAATACGTATAGAGATTCTAATTTTTCTTTCACCGATATCCCTGGCAAAAGTGAAGCTATCGTAATCGCTCCAGCATTAATCATAGGATTAAAAGGTTTTCCTGGTTTATGTATCTCTAAACGAATAATCGAATTGAAGGCATCTCCAGTTGGCTCTACGTCAACTCGTTCTAATACATAAGAAATACCACGACTTAAACAAACGGCTATAAACCCGATTACTTTTGATATACTTTGTAATGTGAAAGGTACCTCCCAATCTCCTGACTTTATCATTGTTCCATCTGGCTTTACTATACAAATCCCTAACTGCGATACATTTATTTCCCCCAGAGCGGGAATATAACTGGCGCTTCGTCCCTTAGCTGCATACGTTCGATAATGAGCTACCCATTGATCTAAGCAAACTTTTTCTTGACCCTCAATTTGAACGATAGAATCCTTTATCATTTAACAATATTCCCCCGTACTATTAACTTTATATAGAATAATTTTTTCTTTAATATCATCAATAATATTTGCACTAGAACCAAGAAAGATATTCAGACACATTGCAGTCTGAATATCTTTCTTATTACACACTTTTCTTTTTTGAAGTTTCCTCATAACTATCCCAACATTCAACATTTTCAAGTCCTTTAATGCTTTCTTTATAAAAAACAGGATCTTTACCAGTTTTTTTCTGGTTTATATAATCTTGTAACGCCGCAAATGCTACTTTTGAAAGTAAGGTAATAGCAATTAAATTAATAATAACCATAAATCCCATAAATAAGTCCGCTAAATCCCATACAATTTGAACCTTTGCAACAGAACCAAATACAATCATAGCCAACACACTTATTCTGTATGTCATTAACCACACTTTACTTGTATGTAAGAAGCGAATATTTGTTTCACCATAATAATAGTTGCCAATTAACGCACCAAATCCAAATAAAAAGACAAAGATAGCAAGACAACCCGATGCCCAAGAACCGATGTGTTCACTTAATGCTGCTTGTGTAAGTGCAATACCATTTAACCCCGGTTGTTTATATGCATCAGACAGCAAAATAATAAAGGCAGTACTAGTACAAATGATCAGTGTATCGGTTAATACACCAAATGCTTGAATCAGTCCTTGTTTCACCGGATGACTTGTTGTTGCTGTTGCAGCAACGTTTGGTGCACTTCCCATACCAGCTTCATTTGAAAATAAACCACGTTTAACTCCATTCATAAGTGCTGCACCAATTGAACCTCCTGCTATTTGTTTAAAACCAAATGCGTTTTGAACAATAAGAGAAAGAACTTCCGGCATTTTTGATATGTTGGTAACTACAACAAATAATGCAACTCCAATGTATAATACCGCTAAAAATACCACCTTGTATTCAGCCATTTTTGCAATACGTTGTACACCACCAAAGATAATCGCGGCGAAAGCAATGGCCATGATTATCCCAACTGTTAAACGATCTGTACCAAATGAATTTTGAAAAGCAATTGTAACTGTATTTGATTGTACTGAATTGAATACAAGACCGAAAGTAATTGTAATTAAAATAGAGAATAATACTCCCATCCAACGTTTATTTAACCCTTTTTCCATATAATAGGATGGCCCACCGCGGAAACCAGTTTTATCTTTTACTTTATATATCTGTGCTAATGTGCTTTCAACAAAACTGGATGCCGAGCTAATAATAGAAATAATCCACATCCAAAATACAGCTCCAGGACCTCCTAATGCAATCGCAATCGCAATTCCTGTAATATTCCCTGTTCCAACGCGAGCTGCCATACCAATACAAAACGCTTGAAAAGGAGAGATTTGATCTTTAGAACCACTTTTTCCCTCCATTAATACACGGACCATCTCTTTTAACATTCGAAACTGTACAAAATTCAATTTAAATGTAAAATAAATTCCGCAAATAACAAGCATAATAATTAACAATTTAGACCATAAAAAATCATTTGTTGATCCGACTAACTCTACAAAAAATCTTTCCATATTATCACTCCATACCAAAAATTTATCTATCATAATCTATATAAAATCACCTATATTCCGTGGCATAAATACCTCATTCATATTCAAATACAACAAGGATAAAAATTTTCTATATGAATAGAATTGGCCTGTTTAAGCAAACATCGCAACATGCACCTAAAAACCCAAATTTTCAAAAAAATTATCGATTATACACACGATGCTCTATCCCTTTCTGCAAAACTAATATTCTTATCCACTATTGTTGTTGTACTATTACGTTTGTTTCGTTTACCGGTGATTTACATTTAAATCATAATAATCAATAGTGATTAAGTGGTTTTTTGTTAATTTTCTCAAGAACATGGAAATATCTCCTTTCTCACTACTAATCTCAAAAATAGGCTAGATAAAAACTTCACGAAAAATCTATAAAGCGCTTTCAATCTTCAACTAAGAGAAGCTTGTCTTTAATTTATAATTAAAAGTACAGAATGTTACGAAAAAGTACAGATTTTTATAAAAACAAAAAAATATTTTAAGATTTTTCATCTAAAAAACAGTGAGATTTTGTGAATTTTATACAGTATCCAAACATCGCGGATGCTGTTCTACCTAACCTTTGACAAGCCTCTATTTTCTTCATAAAAACATGCATATTTTTTCTCTTTTAGAAGTTCATATAAAGTATTTGAAATCAAGAATCAACGGGATATTATAAGAATATTTAAAAAATAAAACATTTAATTTATTTATGGTATCATACAAAAAACATTTGTTTTCTCAATTAATCCCCCTAGTTTGATTCGTCTATATTGCACATATTTGCAACATGAAAGACACTAAGAAAAAAAGGATTTTGTTGAAGGGATGAAACATTACAAAACTCTTATTTAGGACCTTATGACATCCTCTTTTCTAGCAATATCGAGTTATCCCAAAAAACGTATATTTACTAACATAGATTACAGGTGGTGTATTGTGAAAGAAATAGTATTCGTTCAAAATAAAAAAAGACTCCTTATGAAATTCGAATTTTTAAAAAAGGATTTAGTACTTACCATTTCACTGATACTAGCAATTGTAAGCTGCTTCATACATTCGCCAAAGGTCGAATATATTAACTTTGAAGTGTTAATTAGCTTATTTAATCTAATGGTGGCCATTAAGGCCTTGGAACAACTAAAGATATTAGACAAACTTGCCGTTGCGATTTTAAATAAATGCAATAACAGCAGGTCAATATCTATTATTCTAATTTTGTTATGCTTTATTTGCTCCATGTTTGTAACAAATGATGTTGCTCTCCTCACTTTTGTACCAATAACACTTGTCATTAGTAAAAAAACACAAATGAACATGATGGATACAATCATCCTGCAGACAATTGCGGCAAACATCGGTAGTAGCTTGATGCCTATGGGAAACCCACAAAATTTATATCTATATTCTTACTATGGAATTAAGCTCATCCCATTTTTAGGTTCAATCCTGCTTTTAGCTGTACTTGGAATTAGTTTGTTGTTTATATTTACTCAAAAACTTCAAAAAACAGATTTAAAAATAGAACTACCTGTTATTACCGTGAAGAATCGAAAAAAAGCTACCATCTGGATTTTGATACTTATCACTATCATTGCATCTATTTTTGGTTTCATTAATTATTACATTGCGCTAATAGTTACATTGATGGCAGCTTTTACGTTAGATAGAAACTTACTATTAAAGATTGATTACTTTCTTCTAATAACCTTTGTCTGTTTTTTTATTTTTATTGGAAACATTTCTCATTCTGATGCGCTGGGGACCTTTGCTCGCGCTAATTTAAGAGGAGATACTTCAGTCTTCTTTAGTTCCATATTTTTGAGTCAATTGATTAGCAATTTTCCTACTTCAATTCTTCTATCAAACTTTACTTCTGATTGGAAAGCTTTATTACTAGGAGTAAATATTGGAGGGCTTGGAACAATTATCGCATCTTTAGCCAGTGTAATCTCCTATAAACTATTCATTCAGGCCAATGTTAAAGAGAGTAAGGCGTATTTAATTAAATTTAGCATTTACAACTTTTCATTTTTAATCATACTTACATGTATACAATACTTTATTTTTAAATTTCTATAACTTTAAAAAGTGATTACTACTAGAATAATAAAAACCAAAACTTTCTCAACATTAAATTGAGAAAGTTTTGATTTTAAAGTAAATAATACTTACAATTAGCATTATAAGCAAGATCCACCCCTTACATCAATTAACTCACCAGTTATCCAACGACTGTCTGATGATGAAAGAAAACCTCTAAAAACTATTTGATAATCTTTTAGAATCTAACTTTCTTATAATACTCTTTGCTATTTCTTCAATATTTTCATTTAGAAAGAAATGATTACCTTCAAAAGAATGAAGAGTACACGTTCTACTTGTATATTGCTCCCATTTTATTACTTGATCATATGTAGTAAATTCATCATTTTCCCCATTAAATATAAGAAAATCAATATCACATGGTTGTATATCATTGTCATGAATATATGTCTCGACAATTTTAAAATCTGCTCTTAGAATTGGGAGAAAAATCTCCATTAATTCTTCTGATTGAAGTACCCCGGATGGTGTACCTCCCATTGCAATAACTTCTCTTTTAAATTGCTCATTAGAAAGATTATGTCGGATATTTTTTATTTTACTATTTGGATGATTTCTACCGGACAAAACAAGAAATTCAGGCGATACGTTTTTAGAATCTTTTATTTTTCTTGCTACTTCATAGGCAATCAAACTTCCCATGCTATGCCCGAATAGAATGTAGGGCGAATCATCTATCTGCATAACTATTTTATTGTAGACATCATTTACTGCCTCTTCCATACTTTGGTACAAGTTTTCTTCAATTCTATATCCTCTACCAGCTAACTCTATCGGGACTACCTCAATATATGGATTAAAGTGATTTTTCCATTTTGCGTAACTAAACGCAGATCCCCCAGCATGTGGAAAGCAAAAAAGTTTAGTCTTCTGCATTGATTTTCTCCTTACTTTCAAATTTGTATATATTTTGGCAAATTGCATAAATGTCTTTAATTATTATCTCTTGCGGAAATTCATCCCTTGTTGCACAAGCAGATATCTTATAATTTGGCTCAATGTTATATTGTCTAAAGTAAAAGTTTTGAGGTATATACTTATATGAAATTAAAGTTGGTGACTCTTTTTTTATAGAGAATGAATTTAACGGGATATAAAGCCCTTTTCCAATCGTTTTTATATAACTTTCTTTTAATGTCCATAAATCATAAAAATAATTAATTTGTTCATCAGAATTTATATTAGATATATCATAAAATTCTTCCTCTGAAAAAAATTCATTTGCTAATTTAAGAGCCTCTATCTCTGAAACCTTTTCTATATCAATACCCACATTAAAATTAGCAGTAGTACAAACCACCCATTCTCCTGAATGTGACAGATTAAAATGAAAGTCAGAAAAATTTTCAACAAAAGGTTTTCCATACTCATTATATATAAATCTAATTTCTTCATTATTAATTTTATACTTTTGGCAGATTAGAGATCGGATTAGTAAATCCCCTATCAAAGTTCTATTAATGTCGCATGAGTTTAATAAACGCTTCATTCGTTCTTTCTTCTCATTTGAAACCAAGTTACTAAGTTGCTTAAACAAATGACTTTCAATATTCTTTGGTATTTTCACAGCTTGAATGTGTATGATAAATCACTTCCTTTTTTTAAAGGATGGCTTCATATATGTGCGTTACATAAATTCAAATTAACTTTATTAAATTGCAAATACAATAGAAAAGGTGCATATTTACATATCAATGAAAATATGCACCTTCCCTCAGTAATATCATCAGGCATTCGCTTCTATTACAAAGATTTCATAGTATTTACATCATACTATGAATAACTCATAAAGATTTCTACGTCTTTACCAATTACTTTTTACATTATCCCCTTAAAAAGTAATGCTCTTAATATATTCATTATTCCCTGCACTTGATATGCAGGTATTGGTCTACCCTTTTCGTTCATTGCGTTGCATCTTTTATACTCTCTACTTTTCCGTTAATAAAATGGATTTCTCTTTTATCCCTTCAAATTCATTTAATAGGTACTTAGCTATCTTTTCAACTGCCGGGGAGCTCACTATTTCTTCATGTGATCCAGGGACAGAATACTTATTTACTCTTCCTTTTAATAAAGGTCCCCAATCTGTAAACAACTCTTTTCCCTCCTCAGCACTAAAGTAGATAACTTCCCCAAAGTATGGTATCAAGTCATGCTCTGCCATTATGTTCAGGCATTTCCTATGAGCATTGATAACTTGCTTCAAATTCATAAGATCTGCATCAGGTGGGAGTACGCCTTCAATAATTAATCGCTCCACAAGCATATCTTGTTGATGGACGAGGCCTCCTTCCTGCTCAGTAAGATCTCTAGGAATGAAATGCTTAGATATATATGAGAGCATATCCTCACTCGTTTTATAGTCCTGCTTTGAAGGTACTTTAGTATCCATGAGTACCAACAACTCAACTTCCTCACCTTGATTCTTTAACACAGTTGCGATTTCATAAGCAATTGCACCGCCTAAAGACCATCCTCCAAGACGATATGGGCCTTCTGGCTGAACACGTTTTATTTCTTCGATGTAAAGTTGAATTACTTCCGGCAAAGTTAACTCGTCAATTTCTTTCTTTTCTATAAGAGGATTCTGTAAACCATAAAATGAACAATGGTTCTTAAGCAATCTTGCTAGTTGAATGTAACAAAATACATTCCCCATAAACGGATGAACGCAGAAGAAAGGTCTTTTTTCTGATTCTTGCAGTGGAACCAGCGCTGATACCGATTTCGTCATATCATGCTTATCACGAATAAGGCATGCGATTCCTTCCACTGTTGGATTCTTAACCAATGTAGACACCTTAATCTCTTTTCCAAACTTCTCCCTAATTTTTGAAACTAATTTAATTACAAGGAGAGAGTGTCCCCCTCTATTAAAGAAATCATCATTTACATACACATCTTCTATCTGTAACACATCCTGCCAGATTTTAATCAACTGATATTCAATTTCATCCCTTGGAATGATTGGTGTAGAGAAGTTATTTTCTCTTTGAATAGTTAAATTGTTCAATGCCTTTCGATCAACTTTTCCATTCGTTGTAAGAGGAATCTCGTCTACCTTAATAAAGTGTGCGGGAACCATATAATTCGGTACTTGTCTCTTGAGATATTCACGCCAATCATGCATACTTCCATCTCCAACTACATAAGCAACCAATCTCTGCTCTCCTAATTTATCCTCTGTTACCAAAACTACTGTTTCTTTTACCAATGGATGCCTCTCTAGATTCGCTTCAATCTCTTCAAGTTCAATACGAAAGCCCCTAATTTTCACTTGATTATCAATTCTTCTCAAGTAATCTAAATTACCATCAGGTAAATAACGAACCAAATCTCCAGTACGATATAAACGCTCTTCTTCATTAAATGGATGACGGATAAATCGCTCTGCTGTTAATTCTGGACGATTCAAGTATCCTCTCGCTATACCTGCACCACCGATATATAACTCACCTGTTACACCAACTGGAACAGGTAACAAATTTTTATCCAATACATAAGTTTGCACGTTCGGCAACGGACGTCCAATTGTAACTCTCTTACTATCTGTTTGAATATGATAACACGTTGTATCAACCGTACATTCTGTAGGACCGTAGACGTTATAAAAATCAATTTTTTCGGTCTCTACTAGCTGTTCCCATAATGATGGCATGATTGCTTCACCACCGACTAATATCTTACTTGGTACATGAACATCTGCACTTATTTCTAGCAATCCTCCATCTATAAGTAATTGAAGCAATGAAGGTGTCATATCAAACATTTCCAATTTATTCTCCCTAATATAGGATACAAATTGTTCCGGATTAGTGCGAACTTCACTTGGGATAATATATAAACTTGAACCATAAAGCAACATTTGTAATTGCTGAATAGATACATCAAAGGCAATTGACGCATTCAAACCGACGCGCATATTACTAGGTATCTCATGTGAGAAAACTTCTTTTTGTAAACCATAGGATAGGTTTATTACAGAATGGTGCTGTACTAAAGCCCCCTTTGGATTCCCTGTCGAACCAGAAGTATAGATAACATACGCTAAGTTTTCCCCTGTTACCTCACATATTGGTGAAAGTTTGCTTTCTTGAGAAATCATTGCTTGGTCCCTATCTAGGCAAACTGTCTTGATGTCTTTAGGTATCCATCCTAGTAATACCTCATTTGTAACTAACACTTTAATTCCTGTGTCTTCTAAAATATATTGCAGGCGGCTTTCCGGATTCGATGGATCCAATGGAACATAGGCTGCTCCAGCCTTCCAAATTCCCATGAGACCAACAACCATCTCAACTGAACGCTCAAAGCAAAGGCCAACTAATGACTCTGTCCCAATTCCACATTTCTGTAAATGATGGGCTAATTGATTAGCTCTTTCATTCAGCTCCCGATATGTTAGTTGCTGTTTTTCATCTACCACTGCCAACGCGTCAGGCGTACGATTTACTTGCTCTTCGAATAGTTGATGGATTGCATTCTCACGTGGATAGGATATAGTATTATTATTCCATTCTTCCAATAGCTTTCTTTGTTCAGCTTCCGTAATATATACTAGCTCCGATAGATTTTGATCAATGTTTTTGAGCATTTGCATTAACACTTGGTGTAAATGACCCAGCATTCGTTCAATGGTTACTCTATTAAACTTACTACGGTCATACATTAACTTTAACGATAACTGGATTCCTGGAACTACAGCTAACCCTAATGGGTAGTGGGTTTGTTCTACCCCTTCCAATTCACCAATTTCCAGATTTTCTGAAGACTCCTCTTTCACTGGATAATTTTCAAACACATATAAACTATTGAACAGCGGTATTCCTCTAGGAACTTCACTCCACCCCTGAATCTCTGTCAAAGAAGCATACTCATATTGTCTTCTTTCTATCTCTTCCTCTTGTATCTTCTGCAACCAATCTATTAATTTTATATCATCCACCAATTGAATTCGCGTCGGTGACGTTGTAATGAAAGGACCTACGATGTTTTCAACATCAATAATCTCCGTAGAACGCCCTGAGCTTGTTACACCAAAAACAATGTCATTTTCTCCACTATATCGGCTCATGAGATATGCCCATGCACCTTGAATTACTGTACTCAAAGTAAGTTTATTGCGTTTCGCCCATCCTTGTAACGCTTGAGTCTGCTCTTCTGATAAATACGTAACCTTCTCTGTGTAACCTTTTTCTTCCTCTTTACTTTCTAAGCCCAGCAAAGTTGGCGCAGTAAAACCTTTTAGCTTCTCTCTCCAGAATTGTTCCGCCTGCTCCTTATCTTGCTCTCTTAACCATTGGATATATTTCTTATATGGTGAGGACTTAGGTAACTTCACAGCTTCTCCATTCATTCTCTTCTGATAGACTGTAAGTAATTCATTAAATACTAATGGTAAACTCCATCCATCCAGTAAAATATGGTGATGGGTCCAAACAATCCGATATTCTTCCTCACCTTCTTGAATGACTGTTACCCGCATCAATGGTGCTTCATCAAATTGGAAGGCTTGTTTTCGATCTAATGCCAAAAAGACTTTTCTTTTTTCCTCTATCTCTTCACTTGTCATTGTACGCCAGTCTTCTTTGTTCACTTTAAATGGGATATTTTCATACACCACTTGTACAGGTTCTTCAATTTCGTCCCATACAAATGCTGTACGAAAAATTTCATGCCGCTGAATTACAGATTTCCACGCCTGCTCAAATGTAGGAATATTCATTTTTCCTCGAATCATAAAACTCAATTGCACTATATACGGTGCAACATGTTCATCCCCTTGGTCATGCAATGTGTGGAAAATCATACCTTCTTGCAAAGGTGATAGTGGATATAAATCAGTAATCTGATTGTTCTTTCCGCGATGCATTTTGTTTAGTACATTTGTCAAACCTTCTTGGCTAAGATTAGCCATTGCAAAATCCGAAATGGTCAGTGCAGATTCTCTATCTGAAAATTGAATCAATGTACTCAGTTGATATAGCATATTCTGTGCAATACTTTGAATCGTTGATTTGGCAAATTGTCCAACATTGTATACCCAAGTGAACTGAAGTTTTCCATCCGTTACAACCCCAATTACATCAATTACATGCGATCGCTTGGAACCGGCTGCATGATCTAAACGCTTAAATTCGTTCTCCGGAATAAACATTGCATCGCTAGAAAACATTTGGTCAAATTGTCCAAGATAGTTAAAACTAATAGACGGTGTATATTGGGAGCTTAATTGCTCACACATTGTTGCGTTCATGTAACGCAACACCCCATAATCAACACCCTTATTAGGAATTTTGCGAACTTGTTCTTTAACTGCTTTTAATGCTTCAATTGGCGTATTAGCACTAGTAATATTTAAATGAACTGGGTAAATACTTGTAAACCATCCCACAGTTCTCGATAAATCAACATCTTCAATAATCTCTTCTCGACCATGTCCCTCTAAATCTACGCTCAATATCGGCTGCCCCGTACATGCTGCCGTAGCTTGTACTAATGCTGCTAATAATACTTCATTGATTTGGACACGGTGAGTGCTTAAAGTCTCTTGCAATAACATACGGGTCTCATTCTCATTTAACACCACAGTAATTTCCTCAGTTACTGCGCTTACTGGATTACTTATAGTACCATCTACCGGCAATTTAACTACGTCTTGTTCAGCCTGCTCCTCCCAGTAATGTAGCACTTCTTTTGATAGTCCAGTTTCAGCGTAATGATGTAATTTCTCCGACCATTCTTTAAAAGATGTACTCTTCATAGGTAATTGAATTTTCTGCCCTTGGACTACTTGCGTATATGCTGTTTGCAAATCTTCCAATAAAATTCGCCAAGAAACACCATCCACGGCTAAATGATGAATTGTCCAAAATAATCGGCCAGCGTGCTCACCTTCATCAAAATACACCATTCTCATTAGCGGACCATCATGTAAATTCAAACTTTCTTGTGCAACATTAATCTCTTTTTGAATAACCTGATGCCAATCAGCTTCCGGCACTTCGTCTAATGAAATGACAGTAAGCATCAATTGTTCTTCTATTCCTTCATTCCACTGTTTCCAAACCCCATTAGGCAAACGTTCATATCTTAAACGCAGAGCATCATGATGAAGTAGAAGGTTACCTGCCGCCTTTTCCAGTGATCCTATGTCCAATTTCTCTTTCGTTCTAAAGAACATGGATTGATTCCAATGATGTGGGTTAGGATGATTTTGTGCAAAAAACCTTTGCTGAATAGGTGTAAGTATCGTCTCTCCAGTTATAATTCCCTGTTCAGCTTGTACACCTTGTTCTTCTTTGACTACTTGCGCCAACTCAGCAATCGTTTGGTGTTCAAATATTTGTTTTGGTGTCAATTGTAAACCAACTTGCTTCGCGCGCGAGACAATCTGAATGCTAAGAATTGAATCTCCACCAATTTCAAAGAAGTTATCATTCATACCAATACGTTTTGAACCTAGCACACGTTCCCAAATGATAGAAAGCCTATGTTCACGTTCATTTCTTGGGGCCACGTATCCTTCTTTTGTTCCTTGATAATCTGGTATAGGTAACGATTTCCGATCAACCTTTCCATTTATGGTTAGCGGTAATTCTTTCATTTCGACAAAGTAGGAAGGTATCATATGGATTGGCAGTTTTGTTTTAAGATACTCTCGCCATTCTTCTAAACTGCCTTCGCCCACTACATAAGCTACCAGCCTCTTATCTCCCGACTGATTTTCCCTAACCATTACAACTGCCTCTTTTACTAAGTAATGCTCCTGTAAGGTCGACTCAATCTCTCCAAGTTCAATTCGAAATCCTCTAATCTTCACTTGATTATCCATTCTTCCTAAGTAGGCTATATTACCATCAGGAAGATATCTCACAAGATCACCTGTTCTATATAACCTCTCGCTTTCTTTGAATGGATGAGAAATAAATCGTTCGGATGTTAACTCTGGACGATTCAAGTACCCCCTTGCTAGACCTGCTCCTCCGATATAAAGTTCCCCCATCACACCAACTGGAACTGGCAACCTATTTCTATCTAATACATAAGTTTGGATGTTAGGCAATGGACGCCCAATTGTTACTCTCTTACTATCTTTTTTAATATGATAGCATGTTGCATCAACCGTACATTCTGTAGGACCATATACATTATAAAACTCCATTTTATCAGTCTCTACTAGCTGTTCCCATAATGACGGCATAATTGCTTCGCCGCCAACCAATACCTTACTTGGAACATGAACGCCATCGTACGTTTCTAACAATCCGGCATCTATAAGTAATTGAAGCATTGAAGGCGTTATATCAAAGATTGCTAACTTGTTCTCCCTAATATAAGCTACAAACTGTTCCGGATCACTTCGTACTTCATTCGGAATAATATACAAACTTGAACCATAAAGCAGCATTTGTAATTGCTGAATAGATGCATCAAAGGCAATTGACGCATTTAAACCGACATGCATGTTAGATGGTATCTCATGTTCGAAAACCTCTTTTTGTAAACCATGCGACAAGTTTAGTACAGAATGATGCTGTATCAAGACACCCTTTGGATTCCCCGTCGATCCCGAAGTATAGATAACATACGCTAGGTTTTCTTCTGTTACTTCACATTTTGGTGAAAGAATGCTTTCTTTTGAAATCATTGCCTGATCCCTATCTAGACAAACTGCCTTGACTTCTTTGGGTATCCAGCCTTCCAATGACTCATTCGTAACTAATACTTGAATTTCAGTGTCCTCCAAAATATATCGTAGGCGACTTTCTGGATATGATGGGTCCAATGGAACATATGCTGCTCCAGCCTTCCAGATCCCCATAATACTAACAATCATCTCAACTGAACGCTCAAAGCAAATTCCAACTAATGATTCAGTCCCAATCCCACATTGCTGAAGATAGTGGGCCAATTGATTAGCTTTTTCATTCAGCTCTCGATATGTTAACTGCTGTTTTTCATCTACCACTGCTACCGCATCAGGTGTACGATTTACTTGCTCTTCAAACAGCTGATGAATCGTACTTTCCTGTGGATATGCTACATTATTATTATTCCACTCCTCCAACTGTTTTTGCTGTAATCCTGATAATATAGGCAACTTAGCTAATGATTTATCAGGATTCTCCACGATTACATTCAACCAGTTCCCAAAATGTTCAGCCATGGATTCAATAGTTAAACTGTCAAATAAATCAGTTCTATAAACAAAAGTAAGTAATAAACCCTCTTCCACTTCTGCAGCAGTTAAACTTAAATCAAACTTAGTGATCGGAGCATTACTTTCCATTACTTCTATATTTCTTCCATGTAATTCTGGTAGCTTCTGTCCCGTATTTTGCAAAGTAAACATGGTTTGAAAAATCGGGGAATGGCTTGTATTTCGTTCAGGTTGGATAACCTCTACAATTTTCTCAAACGGAACATCTTGATACTCATACGCCTTCAATGCTTTTATCCGCACTTGAGACAACAACTCTTGAAATGCCGGTGCATTACTTAAATCAGCTCGATAAACCAAAGTGTTGACAAAGAAACCAATCAGCCCCTCAATTTCTCGATAATTTCGATTTGCAATTGGGCTACCAACAATAATATCCGTTTGTCCCGTATAACGAGCAAGGAAACTTTGATACGATGCCAATAAGGTCATGAAAAGTGTGGCCCCTTCTTGACGACTTAGTTCGTTTAATTTATCCAGTAATGAGCGTGACAACAAAACATTATGAGTTAATCCATGATGGGTTTGCACTGGCGGACGCGGACGATCCATTGGCAACATTAAGACTGGTAACTCACCAGATAATTCTTCCTTCCAATATGCAAGCTGTTGATATAGTACTTCATCTTTCAACCAGTCTCTTTGCCACTGAGCAAAATCGGCATATTGAACTTGTAGTGGTTCCAGCTCTGCTTGTTTTTCACCAATCGCATTCTCATAAAATGCCATCCATTCTTGAAGCAAGATTTCCATCGACCACCCATCCGAGATAATATGATGCATATTACACAGAAGAACCCATTCTTCTTCTGAAATTCTTATGAGTTTCCCACGGAATAATGGCCCTTGTTCTAAATCAAATGGAGATTCGACTTCAGTTTGAATCCATTGCTCCAACTTTCTTTCTCGCTCCTCTAATGAAAGCTTATTTAAGTCCATTTGCAGAAGCGGACGGAAAACGTACGTTTGAATCTGCTGCACAGGATGGCCATCCTCTTCATAAAATACAGTCCGCAAAGATTCATGACGCTCTATCAACTGATTCCATCCCAACTCCAATGCCTCAGGTAACCAATTCCCTGTAAGCCGGCATACCATCGGCATATTATAAAGTGCACTATTAGGTGCAAATTGTTCAATAAACCATAAGCGCTGTTGGGCATAAGACAGTGGAATATTTCCCCCTCGTTCCATCGGCATCAATGGTGGAATTTCTCGTTTTTCGCTCCCCTTACGTAACTGATCTATTCGTTTCGATAATGCCTCGACCGTTGAATATTCGAACAGTTCACGTACTGGCAATTTGATTTGAAAGACTTCCTGTAAGCGTGAGACCACTTGTGTAGCAAGTAGAGAGTGACCACCGAGCTCAAAGAAAGAATCCTGAACATCAATGTCTCTTATTCCTAGCACTTGACTCCACACTGAAGCAATAAGTTCTTCCAGCGGAGTTCTTGGGTATACAGTATTTTCAGCGAATTGTTCACTAAGTATAGGCAATGCCTTCAAATCAAGTTTTCCATTCGGTGTAAGTGGTAAAAATTCCATCTCAATAAAGTTTGTTGGAACCATGTAATTAGGTAAATGTGTTTGTAGATGTTCTCGCCATTCATGGACACTTCCTTCACCAACTACATAAGCTACTAATCTCTTATCACCTTGATTATCCTCTCGCACCAATACAACAGCTTCTTTCACAGAAGAATGCGCCTGCAAAACAGCTTCTATTTCTCCCAATTCAATCCGGAAACCACGAATTTTCACTTGGTCATCTATACGTCCATGGAACTGGAGATTACCATCAGAAAGATAACTTGCTTTGTCTCCTGTATAATAGAGACGTTCTCCTGACTTGAAAGGATGTGGAATAAATTTTTCCTTTGTAAGATCCGGACGATTAGCATATCCACGTGCAAGACTCTTCCCTCCGATATAGAGATCTCCAATTACACCAGTTGGTACTAGCTGAAGATGAGAATCTAACACATAAACTTCTGTATTCGCAATCGGTCGACCAATCGATGGCGTACCTGTTGTCACTCCTACAGGTACATAACAATCTGTGGTAACAACGGTATTCTCCGATGGACCATACTGATTAATTACCGCAAAAGGAATATCGTTAGATGGATACTGCGTTAATTGATCCCCACCAGTAATGATAAAACGAAGATCCGTTTTATCTGGCCAAGATAATTTCAAGAGTCTTTCCAGAATAGGCGTAGGTGCAAAGCTAGCTGTTATTCGTGAATCAATGAGCCAGTCCCTTAGTGCTTCTGGATTAATTCTCAGTTCCTCTGTTGACAAGTAGAGCGCTGCGCCAGCAGTTAGATACGGCCAAATCTCCTGGACAGCCGAATCAAAAGCAACCCCTGCAATCTGAGTCGCACGATCCTCTGCTGAAATATGATAAACTTCCTGATGCCAAGAAACCATATTCATTAATGAGCGATATTCAACCATTACACCCTTCGGTTTTCCTGTAGAACCAGAGGTATAAACAATATAGGCTAAGTTCTCTGGATTTATTTGACGTGTAGGTGCGATTACGCTTTCCACCGTTAATTCTTCTAACCTCACCATTTCGACGTGTGCGAAATGTCCGTCTTGTCCTTCCGCCGTCACTACAAATTGAATTCCTGCATCTTCAATCATGTATTCTAACCTTGATTTTGGATACAACGGATCTAAAACGACATAAGCTCCACCAGCTTTTAAAATGCCTAGTAAACTTACCATCAGCTCAGCTGATCTCGGAAGATAAACCCCTACCACTGACTCTGGAGCTACTCCCTTTCGCTGTAAAACATTTGCCAACTGATTTGCTTGTGTATCCAATTCACCATAAGTCCACTGTTTTGTTTGATCAACTACCGCAATCGCATCAGGACGCCTTGCTACTTGCTCCTCAAATTTGTCGCAAATAAGACCCTGATGAGACATTTCCATTACAGTGTCATTCCATGTTTCTAATAACAAAGTACGCTCGGTTTCTGATAGCATGCTCAGGTCATGCAACGGATTTTGTGGGCGATGAGAAACTTCATGTAGCCATTTCTCAAAGTGTCCTGCCATCCGTTCAATAGTAGTAGCATTGAATAAATCCTTATTGTACTCAAAAGTAAAAAGTAATCCCTCTTCCGTCTCAACTGCCATTACACTTAAATCAAACTTTGCAATTGGACTATGGCTTTCTATCATTTCAATACTTCTACTAGATAACACCGGTAACTCTTGTTTCATATTTTGCAAGATGAACATAGTCTGGAAAATTGGCGAATGACTTGTACTTCGCTCCGGTTGCACAACTTCTACAATTTTTTCAAATGGAATATCTTGATATTCATACGCCTTCAATGCCTTTTGACGAACCTGATACAGTACATCTTGAAATGTCGGTCTACCACTCAAATTAGCTCGATAAACCAGCGTGTTAACGAAGAAACCAATTAGTCCTTCAATTTCTCTATAATTCCGATTCGCAATTGGGCTTCCGACCAGAATATCTTCTTGTCCCGTATAACGAGATAGAAAACTTTGATATGCAGCTAAAAGCGTCATGAAGAGTGTAGCCCCTTCTTTTCGACTAAGTTCATTCAATTTATCATGTAGCGTGCTTGGCAGAACCAGAGTGTATGTCGACCCGTGATGTGTTTGTATTGCGGGACGCGGGCGATCCACAGGAAGTTGGAGTACAGGAAGCTCCCCAGACAATTCTTCCCTCCAATATTGGAGTTGTTGATCAAGCACCTCCTCCTTTAGCCATCCCTTTTGCCACTGAGCAAAGTCGGCATATTGAACCGGTAATGGTTCAAGTTCCGCTACCTTTCCATCCGTTGCTTTCTCATAAAATGCCATCCATTCTTCAAGTAGGATTCCCATTGACCATCCATCTGAAATGATATGATGTAGAGTACAAAGGAGTATCCATTCTTCCTCTCCCACGTGCAAAATACTTGTCCTGATTAATGGACCCTCTGTTAAATCAAATGGTACTTCTGTTTCTTGTTGAATTAAACGTTTAACTTCTTCTTGATCTTCAGAAGAAAACATAGTTAAATCCGTTTTCGGAATTGATTGAAAAGCATACGGTTCAATTTGCTGTACGGGTTGACCATTCACCTCTTGAAAGACCGTCCGCAGTGATTCATGACGTTCTATTAGTTGATTCCATCCCGTTTCCAATGCTTCAAGTAGCCAATTCCCTGTAAGACGGCATACCATTGGCATATTGTAAAGGGCACTATTAGGTGTAAATTGATCAATAAACCATAAACGTTGTTGGGCATAAGATAGTGGAATAGCTTCTCCTCGTTTCATTGGTATTAGTGGCGGAATCTCTCGTTTTTTATCTCCTTTACGTAACTGTTCTAATCGCTTTGCCAGTGACTCCACCGTTGTATATTCAAATAGTTCACGTACTGGTAATTCGATTTGAAAAATTCTCTGTAAACGTGACACTACTTGAGTAGCTAGTAGTGAATGACCACCGATTTCAAAAAAGGAATCCTGAACACTAATATTTTTTATTCCTAACACTTGGCTCCAAACGGAAACGATGAGCTCCTCCACTGGTGTTCGTGATGAAGTAATATCTTCACTTATGAACTGTTCTTCTAATTCCAATAATGCTTTCCGATTCACTTTACCATTTGGAGTGAGTGGCATACCTTCAATTTGGAAAAAGTATGCCGGAACCATATAATGTGGTAATTGCTTCTTGAGATATTCACGCCATTCTCCAGCATCCCCTTCACCCACTACATAAGCTACTAACTGCTTATCTCCTGGTCGTTCTTCCTTCACCAACACGACTGCCTCTTTTACAGATGAGTGATCATGTAAAGCTGCTTCAATTTCTCCCAATTCAATTCGGAATCCTCTAATTTTAACTTGGTTATCTATTCTTCCAATATATTCTAAGTTACGATCATTCATATATCTCACCAAGTCACCCGTTCGATATAATCGTTCCCCGTCCTTAAAAGGATGCGGAATAAAACGTTCAGTAGTTAAATCCGGTCGATTGAAGTAGCCACGTGCCAATCCTACTCCTCCAAGGTAAAGTTCCCCTGCCACACCAATCGGGACTACTTGTTGATATTGATCTAACACATACAACTCTGTATTATCAATTGGACGACCAATCGGAATAATCATTGCTTCTTTTTCTAAATCACAATTGTAATAAGTCACATCCACAGTCGCTTCAGTAGGACCATACAAGTTAATTAACTTTGTTTGCTGAACATTGTAAAAGATCCCCTTAAACCGGCGAACATGCTCAGTGTTTAACGCTTCTCCACTAGTAAAAACTTGAATTAAAGACGATACATCCCTTTTCGAATTATATAGTTCCATATAATCTAAGAAAGTAGATAACATCGACGGAACAAAGTGTATGGTGGACACGCGATATCGTTCAATATACTCCTCAATCACCGCAGGATCTTTCTCTCCTCCTGGTGGAAGTAAACAAACACGTGCTCCTACAAATGACCACCAAAATAATTCCCATACAGAAACATCAAATAAAAACGGTGTCTTTTGTAGGATTGTATCCTCCTCGGACAATGGGTATTTTTTCTGCATCCACTGTAGGCGGTTGATAACGGAATGATGTTCAATCATTACCCCCTTTGGATTTCCCGTCGAACCCGAAGTGTATATAATATAGGCTAAGTTATTTGCTGTTACTCCACTTACCGGAGCTAAATTACTCTCTTTAGAAATCATCACTTGATCCCGGTCTAAACAAATTGCTTGAATATCTTTAGGTAACCAGTCCTGTAGTGCCTCTTTTGTTAACAGCACTTGAATTTGTGAATTCTCCAAAATATATCTCAGGCGGTTTTCAGGATAACTTGGGTCCAGTGGGACATAAGCCCCACCTGCCTTCAAAATCCCAAAGAGACCGATAATCATATCAGGAGAACGTTCAATACATATACCAACCAATGATTCAGGTCCGATACCTCGTTTTTGTAGAAAATGTGCCAATTGATTCGATTTTTCATTTAGTTCTTGATACGTTAGCTTTCCACCCTCATAAACTACCGCCACTGCGTCAGGTGTCCGTGCAACTTGCTGCTCAAATAGCTCATGAATCATACAATCATGACCATAAACTACGTCCGTATCATTCCATTCTTCTAGGAGTTGTTTTTGCTCAGTATCCGATAACATTGACAGCTTTGTATATGATTCATCTGGATGATACGTGATTTCATTTAGCCAGTTCTCAAAATGTCCTGCCATACGTGCAATGGTACTACTATCAAATAAATCCGTGTTGTATTCAAATGAGACGAATAGACCTTCTTCCACTTCATAGGCAGTTAAGCTCAAATCAAATTTAGCAATAGACATATTACTTTCTACCATTTCAATACTTCTATCAGGCAAATCTAGTCGTTCTTGTTTTATATTCTGTAGCGTAAACATGGTCTGAAATATAGGGGAATGACTCATGCTTCGTTCAGGTTGCACAGCTTCTACCACTTTTTCAAATGGTATATCTTGATATTCGTAAGCTTTTAACGCTTTTTTCTTTGTTTGGTTCAAAATCTCCCGAAAGGTAGGGGTGCCACTCAAATCTGATCGATAAACCAACGTATTAACAAAGAAACCAATTAATCCTTCTACTCCCTTATGGTTCCGATTTGCAATCGGGCTACCAACTAGAATATCTTTTTGTCCCGTATAACGAGCAAGAAAGCTCTGGTATGCGGCCATTAAAGTCATAAATAAAGTGGATCCTTCTTGTCGGCTTATATCCTTCAATTGACTGAGCAATTTATAAGGAAAAATCACGTGATGCGCAGCCCCAGAGTAAGTCTGCTTAACCGGTCGAGGTCGATCCACTGGCAGTTGTAAGATAGGAAGCTCACCAGACAATTCTTCCTGCCAATACGTAAGCTGACGATTTAGCACATCACCTTGCAACCACCCCTTTTGCCACTTCGCAAAGTCTGCATATTGAATAGATAATGAACTTAATTTAGCAGGATTTCCACCCGTTTCTTCTTCATAGAAAGCAAGGCATTCATTCATGAATATACCAATGGACCAAGCATCAGAAATAATATGATGCATCGTACACAGTAATAACCATTCATCCTTCTCTAATTGAACAAGCTGATTACGAATTAAAGGACCATTCATTAAATCAAATGGTTCTTGCGCTTCGCTCGCAATTAAACTATTTACCTCTTTTTCTTTTACTTCTAGAGGAAGTTGAGAGTAATCCCTTACAGGTAATGCTCTAGGAAGGAATTCGACAATTTGTTGCACAGGCTGTTCTCCTATTTCTTTAAAAACAGTTCGTAATGATTCATGACGTTCAATGAGTCGATTGAATCCCTTCTCTAATGCTTCAGGTATCCAATTTCCTTTTAGATGCCATACTGTTGGAATATTATATAAAGAACTGTTTGGGTTAAATCTGTCCATAAACCACAAACGTTGTTGTGCATAAGACAACGGGAGTGCTTCTTTATTCTCCTTTTTTTGCATTTGCTTCTGAAGCCATGCTCTCTTCTCAGGAGAAAGTGAACTCAGCTTTGCAAGTAAATCACTTCTCATTTTTTTACCCCTTCCTCAATCAAATTACTCTCGAATATCCCATGTGCTTCTTCCTCTGATAGCTCTTCTAATTGCTTAAGCAGTTCTAGTAATTCTTCATCATTACTGACTTCTGCTTCTTTTTGAATATAGTCTTGAAGACTTACATTCTCCTTACTATCATTCTGCATTTCTTGATTTTTGTTATCGAGCAATTGATCAATCTGTTCTGCCAATTGCTGCACCGTATGAAATATAAATAAATCATGCAATGGTATCTCGATTCCAAAAGCCTCTTTAAGATTGGAAACAGCTTGCGTAGCAAGTAATGAATGTCCACCAATTTCAAAAAACGAATCTTGAATTCCGATGTTTTCCATACCTAAAACTTCATGCCATATCGAAACAATTGTTTTTTCCGTAGACGTACGAGGAGCAATATAACAACTTGCTATCTCCTGCTTCTCTGGTGCTGGTAAAGCCTTCCTATCAATTTTCCCATTAGGAGTGAGTGGAAATGCATTTAATCCAACAAAATAGGATGGAATCATATAGTTTGGTAGTTGTTCCTTGAGATAATCACGCCACTTTTGAGCATCCCCGTCTCCTACAACATAGGCAATCAAACGTGGATCGCCAGGATAATCTTCCCGCACCATCACAATAGCTTCGTTAACTAATGTATGCTTTTGTAATACCGCTTCGATTTCTCCTAGTTCAATCCGGAACCCACGAATTTTCACCTGATGATCAATTCGTCCAACATACTCCAAATTTCCATCCGGCAAATACCTTACTAGATCTCCAGTCCGGTATACTCGCTCGTCTTCTTTAAACGGATGCGTTATAAATCGATTTTTCGTTAAGTCAGGGCGTTTTAAATATCCACGTGCTAACCCTGATCCACCAATGTACAACTCACCAACTACACCAATTGGAACCATTTTTTGTTCAGCACTCAATACATATACTTCTGTATTGAAGATTGGTTTACCAATTGGTGGTACCCTATGCATGACACCCTTTTCTAATTCCATATACGTGGAATACGTAGTATCTTCAGACGGTCCATATAAGTTGAACACCTTCTCAATCGTACTTCTCTCGTATAAATCTTGAACAAGCGGATATGGTAACGGTTCTCCAGCCAAATTCATTACCTTTACTGAAGAAGGAATTGTTTTTGCTCGAACCAGTTCCTTTGCTGCCGATGGCACAGTATTAACCAAAGTCACACCTTTGGTAGACAACTTGTCTAGATGTAGAGCATTTTCAGCGACAATCACCTTACCACCCATCGTTAAGGGAACAAATACTTCAAAAACGGATAAATCAAAAGATAGTGAAGTTGAAGCTAATACTCCCGCTAATTCCTTTCGAGAATACGTATGATGCGCCCAATGAATCATTGTTACTGTATTTCTGTGCTCAATCATTACTCCCTTTGGATTTCCCGTGGAACCTGAAGTATAGATAATATAAGCTAAGTTATCACCCGTCGCTTCACTCGTGCATACCGTAGTAACTTCTTGTTCTATTTCTGCTCGATTACGATCAATACAAATGACGTTGACGAATGTAGGTATAACCATTTTTTGTTGTAACTTTTCCTGTGTCACCAGTACCTTTATTTGAGCATCTTCTAAAATGTACTGCAGTCGACTTTCCGGATACGCTGGATCAATTGGGACATATGCTCCTCCCGCCTTCATAATTCCTAAGAGACCGACAATCATCTCGGATGAACGTGTAACGCAAATCCCAACTAATGATTCGCATGTTACACCATTTTTTTGTAAATAATGTGCCAACTGATTCGAGCGTTCGTCCAACTCTCGATATGTTAGTTCTTCATCTTCGCACACTACTGCAATTGCTTCTGGTGTTTTTTCTACTTGTTCTTCAAACATTGTATGAATCGTACTATCTTCTATATCTATAACGGCTGATTCATTCCATTCCTCTAGTAGTTGCTTATATTCTACTTTTGATAACATATTCAGTTCTGATAGTATACATTTTGGATGAGAGACAATTTGATTTAACCAATGTTTAAAATGACTTGCCATACGTTCAATGGTTGTATCATTAAACAAATCAGTATTATATTCAAAGGTTAGTGATAATCCTTCTTCCGTCTCAGAAGCAAATAAACTCAAATCAAATTTGGCAACAGAAGCATGGCTTTCCATGAGTTCCATTTGTCTTTCAGATAGCTGAAGAAATTCTTGTTTCATATTCTGTAAAGTAAACATAGTTTGAAATATTGGTGAATGACTTGTATTCCGTTCAGGTTTTACGGATTCTACCACTTTCTCAAATGGGATGTCCTGATACTCGAATGCTTTTAGCGCTTTTTTTCTTACCTGCGACAATAGTTCTTGGAACGTGGGATTTCCACTGAAATCAGCTCGATAAACTAACGTATTTGCAAAGAATCCTATTAATCCCTCAATCTCTTTCACATTTCGATTAGCGATTGGGCTTCCAACTATAATGTCGTCCTGTCCTGTATAACGAGAAAGGAAGCTTTGATACGCTGCCATCAATGTCATAAATAAAGTGCATCCTTCTTGCAAACTTAAATCTTTGAGCTTTTTCTGTAAGGAATTCGCCACTATTAAGGACTGACTTGCACCACGATGGGTTTGAACTGCAGGTCGAGGACGATCCATCGGTAATTGTAAAACCGGTAGTTCCCCAGATAATTCTTCCTTCCAATATTGAAGATGCTGATTCAAACTCTCCTCTTTTTGCCATTCCTTCTGCCACATAACAAAATCTGCATATTGGATAGATAACTCCTTCAATTCCACTGGTTTTCCGGTTAGTGCTCCTTCATAAAAAGCCATCCATTCTTCAAGTAAGATTCCCATTGACCATCCATCTGAAATAATATGATGCATCGTACAAATGAGAACCCATTCTTCCCTGTCCACTTTCAATATTCGTGTTCGAATCAGAGGACCTTGTCCAAAATGAAATGGTTCCTCCGCCTCGTTTTGAATAAGGCGTTTCATTTCTCTTTCCCTATCTTCCAAGGAAAGATCTGTTAGATTCGTTTGAGGAATATACCTGAACACATGAGATTGAACTTGTTGAAAAGGTTCACCCTCTTGTTCTAGAATTGTCGTCCTTAATGATTCATGACGCTCCAACAATTGATTCCATCCGACCTCCAATGCTTCAATTGACCATTCACCTGTTAAGCGACACGCTGCATGGATATTGTACATAGCACTATTTGGCATTAATTGATCAATAAACCATAGACGTTTCTGCGCATAGGAAAGTGGGATAACTTCTTCTCGTTTCATAGGTACAAGGGGCGCAACCTCTCGTTTTTTATCTTCTTTTCGTAACTGATCCACTCGTTTCGCCAATGCTTCCACTGTATCGTGCTTGAAAAGTTCACGTAATGGAATTTTAATTTGGAACAGTTCTTGCAATCGAGAGACAATTTGAGTAGCAAGTAGTGAGTGCCCACCACGTTCAAAGAAGGAATCCTGAATGCCAATATTTTCTGTTCCTAACACTTGACTCCAAACCGAGGCAATAAGCTCTTCCGATGGCGTCCGAGGTAGCACATTTAAATCTTCAATAGCTTGCTCATCAGGTGCTGGCAAGGCCTTTCGGTCAATTTTCCCATTTGGAGTAAGCGGGAAATGTTCTAACTCTATAAAGTGCGCTGGAATCATATGATTCGGTAATTGTTTTTGTAAACACTCTCTCCACTCCTCGGTATTTCCATCACTTATTACATATGCAACCAATCGTTGATCACCTGGACGATCTTCTCTAACTAATACGACAGCCTCTTTAATAAACGAACATTTTTCTAAAGTCGCTTCAATTTCTCCTAATTCAATCCTAAAACCACGCATTTTGACTTGGTGGTCCATTCTACCTATAAATTCTAAATTTCCATCAGTTAAATATCTTACTGAATCTCCTGTTCGATATAGTCGTTCCCCAAATCGATATGGATGCGAAACGAATTTTTCAGCAGTAAGATTCGGACGATTTAAGTATCCACGTGCTAAACCAGCACCACCAATATATAACTCACCCTCAATTCCTATTGATTGCAAGCGTTGATTTTGGTCTAATACATATAATTGCGTGTTCTGTATTGGCTGCCCAATAGAAACAAATTCTTGATTAGGCTGAATATCAAATGCATTCACATAAATAGTGGCTTCAGTTGGTCCATAAAAGTTGGTTAATTTCACTTGTCCACTATAATTCCATTTCTGTTGAAATCGTCTAACCAACCCTGAACTTAGTTCTTCTCCACCAGAAAATACATGGCGTACGGACGAACAATTCATGTTCAATTCAATATGATTGAAGTGGTCTAAGAAAACAGATAACATCGAAGGTACAAATTGAACTATAGTAACCTGATGTTGTTTAATCACTTCAGCTATAATAGAAGGATCTTTTTCTCCACCTGGAGGTAGGAAAGATACACTTGCACCAACGTGAATGCCCCAAAACAATTCCCAAACAGAGACATCAAATGAGAATGGCGTTTTCTGCAAGACCACATCCTTTTCAGAAAGCGGATATTTATGTTGCATCCATTCTAGATAATTAATTACTGAATGATGCTGAATCATTACTCCCTTTGGATTCCCTGTAGATCCTGAAGTATACATAACATACGCTAAATTTTCTCCTGTTACACCACTTATGCATGGGGTTGATTCTTCTTTTTCAATTGCAGTGTAATCTTTATTCATACAAATCGTTTCTATTTTTTCAGATACAAACAAATTTTTAGAATTTTCTTCCGTCACTAGTACTTCGATTCCAGCATCCTCTAATATATATCGAAGTCGACTTTCTGGATAAGTAGGGTCAAGTGGAACATACGCTGCTCCTGATTTTAGAATACCTAATAACGCTATCATCATTTGTAATGAACGTTCCATATATACCCCAACTAGAGACTCTGGGCCTACACCATGCTTTTGTAGATAATGAGCTAGCTGATTTGCACGCTTCTCCAACTCTTTATAGGTAATTTGTTCATTTTCGTAACTAGCCGCGATTGCTTCCGGTGTTTTTTTAACTTGCTCCTCAAACATCGTATGAATCATGCCTTCAGCCGAATAATTAAATTGAGTATGATTCCATTCCTCTAGTAACTGTATCTGTTCTTCTTCTGTTAAATGAGTAATTTCAAATAGTTTTGAATCTAGGCTCTTCGTCATCTGAATTAATATTTGCAATAAGTGATTCTGAATCAGATTTATTGTTTCTTCATTAAAATAGCTTCGATCATACATCAACTTTAAAGTAATTTTCTTACCGGGCATTACAATGAGTGTTAAAGGATAATTTGTTTGTTCCGTGCTTGTAACATCTAGTAATCTTAAATCATCATTTCTCTCACCTTGAATTGGATAATTTTCAAACACATACAAGGTATGAAATAAGGAGCTATTTCGCGGAACCTCACTCCAGCCTTGAATATCTATCAACGAATTATACTCATACTGTCTTCGTTCCATTTCTTTCATTTGTATTTTACGAAGCCAATCTACTACTGATGTATTATCCGTTAATCGAATTCTGGTAGGTAATGTGTTAATAAATAGCCCCACCATATTCTCTGCTCCCATTAAATCAGTAGGACGTCCAGCGCTAGTTACGCCAAATACGACGTCACTGTCACCGCTATACCTACTCATCAAATAAGCCCATGCACCTTGTACTAACGTATTCAACGTTAATCGACTATTTCGTACCCACTCTTGTAACTTCTCAGTAAGTTTCTCAGATACTTGATAAACACACTCTCCATAGCCCTTCTCTTGTCCTTGATCCTTTCTTTCCATTGCTAATGGCGTAGGTGCATAGAACCCTTTTAATTCTTCTTTCCAAAATTCCTCTGCTTGACTTTGATCTTGTTTATTTATCCACTGGATATATTTTTTATAAGGAAGAGATTTAGGAAGAGTCAATAATTCTCCCTTTATCATCTTGAGATAAACTTCCATCACTTCACTAAAGACCAATGATACACTCCATCCATCTAGCAAAATATGATGATGTGTCCAAATAATTCTCGTTTCCTCTTTTGCTTCTTTAATCGCAGTGACTCTCATCAACGGTGCTTCATCCAATAAAAATCCTTTTCTACGATCTACATTCAAAAACTGTTGTAATTTCTTCACCCTTTCCTCATGTGGATAGGTGCTCCAATCCTCTTGATGAATAGTAAAAGGAAGACGTTGGTAAACCGCTTGTAGTGGCTTTTCTACTTCCTCCCATACAAATACTGAACGTAAAACCTCATGTCGATTAATAACATATTCCCAAGCCTTTTCAAAAGTATCAACATCCAATTGCCCCCCGAGCAAGAAACCTACTTGTACAATATAGGAAAAAGAATGTTCATCATCTTGATCGTATAAAGTATGAAACAGTATTCCTTTTTGCAAAGGTGATAAACCATATATATCAATAACGTCTCCCATTTTTACACCCTCTTCTTTGTTAATTTAAGTAATACTTTGCTCAAGCTTTCTTCCGTAAGATCCTCTGCATCAGCAAAATCTGATACCGTAAAAGCAGACTCTGTTGTTGGTTTATTTATAAGTTGACGAAGATGCCTCAACATACCATCTGCTATCACTTGAATTTTTAATTTAGAAAACTGTTCCCTACTATACATCCAAATAAAATGTAACTTTTCATCTTTCACCATTCCGATAACATCAATTAGATGAGATGGTTTGGAATCTGGAGCATGATCTAAAAATGTAAATCCTGTCTCTTGCATAAACAAAGAGTCCCTTGAAAACACCTGATCAAATTGGCCCAAATAGTTAAAGCTTATTGAAGGCTTTTGCTGATAAAACGGAAGTAATCCTTTATTCAAGTAACGTAAAATACCATAGTCAACTCCGCGATTTGGGATTCGACGCAATTGCTCTTTGACTGCCTTTAACCCTTCAATAGGTGTCTGAGTTCCTTGAAAATTGAGATGAACGGGATAAATACTCGTGAACCAGCCCACTGTCCTTGATAAATCAATACCTTCAATCATCTCTTCTCTCCCGTGTCCTTCTAGATGAATAGAAACGGTTTGCTGATTTGTACAATCGACGATAGCTTGTCCTAATGCCGCCAATAATACCTCATCAATCCTTGTCTTATGAGTGACTAGAACTTCGTGAAACAATGCTTGTGTTTCTTCTATTCCTAAAGTCCTCGTCACTTGATCAATCGATTCTTCTGTCGTTTCTTGTATTGGATAGTCCATTGGAATTTTCATCGTTGCTTTTTCTACTTGTTCATTCCAATAATCCTTTACTTCTTTTGAAATACCCGAATCACTGTATGTCTGAAGTCGTTCAGACCATTCTTTAAAAGATGTACTTTTCGCAGGTAAGCGAATTTCTTGACCTTGTTTCATCTGGTTATATACCACCTGTAAATCTTCCAATAGAATCCTCCATGACACTCCATCTACTACTAAATGATGTATCACCCAGAATATTCGATCATTTTCAGTCAAGTTATCTTCAAAGTACACTACTTTCATTAACGGACCAGTAATTAAATTGAAACTAGCTTGATGAATATTCATCTCTTCTTGTATTATTTTATTCCACTCTTTTTCATTAACTTGATTCCGTTTTACAACATGGAGTACTGACAGCTCATCAGTCCCTTCATTTCTCTGCCTCCACGTTCCGTTTGGTAACTGTTCGTACCGGAAACGTAAAGCATCATGATGTTTCAGTAAATTTAATATCGCTCCCTCTAGTAATTTCACATCCAATCTTTCTTTTACTCTTAAAAGCATTGATTGATTCCAATGCTCTGTATGTGGATGTTCTTGCTCGAAGAACCAGCACTGAATTGGAGTAAGAGGCACATCACCTATCACAATTCCCTGCTCCGCTTGTACTCCCTGCGTTTCTATAGCCACTTGTGCCAGCTCAGCGATAGTTGGGCATTCAAACATTTGCTTTGGAGTAAGTTTTAACCCCACTTGACTTGCTTGAGATATGATTTGAATACTGAGAATCGAGTCGCCACCAATTTCAAAGAAATTATCATAGATTCCCACCTTTTTAACACCTAATACTCTCTTCCAAATGGTAGTTAGTATCTGTTCGTTACTATTCCGAGGGCCAACACATTCACTATTAATCTGCGTTTCCTCCGGCATAGGTAAGGCCTCACGATCAACTTTACCGTTAGCTGTAAGTGGAATAGCTTCCATCGCCACAAATCCCGCAGGAACCATATAACTTGGTAGTTTCGCTTTAAGATACTCTCTCCACGCATCTACATTTCCATCTCCTACAACATATGCTACTAATCTTTTATCACCCGGCTGATCTTCTCTTACAATTACAACTGCCTCTTTTACATATGCATATGTATGTAAAGTAGACTCAATTTCCCCAATCTCAATTCTGAAACCACGTATTTTAACCTGATGATCAATTCTTCCACGATAATCTAGATTCCCATCTGGCAAATACCTCGCTAAGTCTCCTGTCCGGTATAATCTTGCTTTCGGATCACTACTAAATGGATGAGATATAAAACGCTCTGCTGTTAATTCAGGTCTATTTAAATACCCACGTGCCAATCCTGCTCCACCAATATAAAGTTCACCATCAACACCTATAGGAACAGGTTGTTGATAAGCATCTAGTATATACACTTCTAAATCGGGAATCCGCTTTCCAATATTACTTCTTGAAGCATGCTGCACATCATCTAAAGTAATTGGATAATATGTAACATGAACTGTAGTTTCTGTAATTCCATACATATTAATTAACTGTGGTTTTTTCTCCCCATACCTTTTAAACCACGGTAACAAGCTAATAGGTTCTAACGCTTCTCCGCCAAATATTACGTAACGCAGCTGCAAATTTTTATTCTTATCTTCTTGTTCACACACTCGTATTAATTGTCGAAATGCGGAAGGTGTCTGATTTAGAACTGTGACTTCTTCCTCCACCAATAATTGATAAAAATCCTTAGGTGATCGACTAATCCAGTACGGAACAACAACTAATTTTCCACCATATAATAATGCTCCCCAAATTTCCCATACTGAGAAATCAAATGCATACGAATGAAAAAGCGTCCAAGTATCTTTTTCATTAAATTGATACCAACAATCCGTCGATTTAAATAACCGAATGACATTGTGATGCTCTATCATAACGCCCTTTGGATTTCCCGTTGATCCCGAAGTATAGATTACATATGCCAGATTTTTGGGACCGACATCAGAAACAGGCAAAGTCTTACTTTCTTTCCCAATCTCATCTTGATCACGATCCAGGAAAATCGACTTAACATTTTCTGGTAAACATTTCAATTCTTTTAAACTTTCTTGCGTTACGAATAACTGAATGCTAGCATCTTCTAAAATATATTGAAGTCGCTGCTCTGGATATGTTGGATCAAGTGGAACATAAGCCCCACCAGCCTTCAAAATTCCTAAAATACCTACAATCATTTCGAGGGAACGTTCAACACACAGTCCAACTAAAGTATCAGGTCTTACTCCCTTTTTCTGCAAATAATGAGCTAACTGATTTGCGCGTTCATTAAGCTCCCTATAAGTAACTTTTTCTTTGCCATACGTAACTGCAATATCGCTTGGATAGTTCAACGCTTGCTGTTCGAACAATTCATGAATAGTTACTTGAGATGGGAAATCCAGCTTAGGATTGTTGAACTCAACTAAACTTTTTCTTTTATCTTCATCAGAAATGATTTCGATTTCAGCTACCTTCTGCTTTGGTTTTTCAAAAGTGTTTTCCATTATCGCTAACATCACGTTAAAAAACCGTTTTATCTCTTCCTTAGAAAATAGCTCCTCACGATAATCAATATGTACATGTAAAGAGTCAATATCAATTAGATTTTCAATATGCACTGCAAAATCTTGTACCTCTTCATGGTTTGGAATCCATAGTGAGTCACCACTTTCATCGCGATCCCTATAATCAATCGTAGTTCCGAAAAGTCTCACATTACTATTATTCTCTTTATTAATCTGCTTTAACAACAAATCAAATGGATATTTCTGGTGTCTCAATAATTTGCTTTGTTTTCTGGACACCCTACTAATAAATGAAAGTACTTCTTCTTCTGGATCAATATCCATTCTTAAAGGAACTGTACTCACCATCATTCCAATCAATTTTCGTTCCATTTTAGTTATACGGTTGCCGTAAGCCATTCCTAAACCAATATCAAGCGATAAAGTCCACCGATACATGGACAACGAGAAAGCAGCAACAAAAAAAGTGTATAAACTAATTTTGTAATCTTCAGAAAATTTTTCTATCTTTCTCTTCAAATGCTCCGTTAATATAAATGTCTCACGTGATGCTTTGGTACTAACTTGGTACGTATTATAGGGCTTCAATCCAGTCACAGATGGCAGTGTTTTAAATTCCTCTAACCAGAATTTTTGATCTTTTTGAAAGCGACTACTATTCAAGTATGTTTGTTCATTAGTCAGGAATTGAACATATGAATTTTTAATTTCGCCTTCCTCATTCTCGTTATGCATTTCATAATAATATTTTGCAATTTGCTCAGTAAATATTTGAATTGATAAACCATCCATAATAATATGATGAACATTTCCAAAGACTGCACATTCATTATCGTTTAATTTTATTAAAGCGAAATAGTATAAATTTGAATTAAATAATGTAAACGTTTCTTTTGTTTTCTGCTCAATCCATTCCTCAAGCAAATTTGTATTCTCCACATTACTGAAATCAAAAAACTCAAATTCTTGTTCTTCATGTTTAATAAAATATTGTTTTGGTTCCTGATGCCCATTTTCTTTTAACCTAATGCACAGACCGTCATTTTCACTGATAACGCGATTCACAACTTGGTTTAATTTTGAATAATTCATTTTCCGATGAAGTTTAAATAAAAATCTTAAATTACATATTCCTTTATCAGAATGAATAACTTCTGTATACCATATTCTTCGCTGCGGATGGCTTAATGGATAACATTCCTCATTGGTCATAAAAATCTCCCCTTCAAAAATTATTTGCTCTTATAGGTTCGTGTTTATGTTTAGCCCATAAATATTTCTGCAGTGAAACTCCAATTACTCCAATAATAACAAGCCCAACCCCTCCATAAACATAGAGTTGAGTTACTCCAAACAAATGCACTAATGGGCCACTCATAGCAGGAGAAATAATTAGAACTGCGTTTGTTAAACTGCTTTGAATACCAAATACTCTTCCTACTTGATCTTGATCGGATTCTATTTGTAAAATGACTTGATTAGATACAAGCATCAGCCCACTTCCAATACCAGCGATAAAACTAATTAAGTAGGCCAAAACGAAGACCGTACTGGGCGTTATCAAACCGATCCCGCCAAAACCAATTCCCATTAAAACCATACCTCCACATACTACCCTGCCATATTGAAATTGTTTTAATTTCTGAGTTAGTAATGCACCAAGTATTCCGCCAAGACCAATAATAGAAATGATATATCCCATTTTACTTTTATCATGTGGGAATAAGCTCTTAAATAAAGTTGGAAATTGTGAGTCTACTAATTGTAATACTGCCATGGCTATTGTAACGAAAATCATAGTTGATAATATTATCCGATTAGATAACACATAACTCCATCCTTGTACCCAAGCGGTCCAAGTACTTTGTTTTTGCTTTTCAACAAATTCTTTCGATATAGTTTCTTTAAATTTTATTGTGGGTATCAGAACTAAGGTAGCTAATAAACAACTTATAGCTCTCATAATGAGGCAGAACTCTGGTTGAAACCAACTCAGCAACATCCCCCCTATAAGCGGGCCTACTATTTTGGTACCCTGCTCTACTATTCCGTTGATACTTACTGCTTTAGTAAGCAAATCCGGGGATACAATCTGTCTTGTTAGTGTTTGCTGTGCAGGATAATAGAAAACAATAAAAATGGAACGAATCATTAATGCTACTAAGAGCCAGTGGATATCTTGTACAAATAAAAGAGCAATCGTTATTAGACCAACCATTAGATTACAGAACATCATAATTGGAATTTTTCTAAAACGATCTGCAATAACACCTGCCCATGAGCCAAAAATAATTCCTGGAAGTGCGTATGCAACAGGAATCAATCCAATCATAGTAGGATCTACTTCCCATTCAAATCCAACTATAGTCATAATCGCTAACATATCAATAAAAACACCAAGCATAAGCAATGAATAAGCAGAGAAAACTTGTAAATAAACCCTATTTCCTAATAGGCCTTTTGAATCAGTAGTTTTCATAAAAGCAAGCTCCTTAGGTTACTAATATAAACACCTTTGCGTATAAGGTACCCCTTTATTAAACCTAATTAATCATTATAAAGATTTCATCTAGAATTTAACTTCGTCAAAACCTAGACTAATCTCAAGGTTTCTCATATTTTAAATAATCTGATAAATAAGAGTGCACCTATTTCTTCGTCTTTATATCAACTGTTACAAAATAGACCTTTACCTTAGTTAAACATTACCTTAATATAACCATTTACAGTTGTTTGCACATTCAATTCACATCCTTTTTAAAGTTGGCTTTTTTCTATCTCAAATACTATCACACAAATATTTCACCTACTATATTCATAAAGTTGAAATATTTGAATCAGAAAATTCGGATAAAAAACCAAATCCACAAATCATAACAAAACTATTATTTAGTTATATTTTCATTTTATAGATAGCTTTAACCATAGGGATATTAAGAATAAAGTTTTTTAATTTTATTAACATAATAGTTTATAGAGACTATAAATCCTACTAAATAAAAAGATACATATACATTAAAGTATATGTACCTTTCTCTATCCTACATATTTTCTATTCAAATTAATTCCAATAACTAAAATAGATATTAAAAATATAATACTAACAATTACTAATGCACTCATAACAAAGATTGAATCATATAGTATTGAACCTATACATTTACTACCTATTTAATCTATTAGACATTACTGCTTCAAAAAAATTACACATTATACACAATCGGGGTAAATCCCTAAAATATAATTTGACTATATTATTATATAATGTTGTTATGAATCTCTTGTAAGATATAATATATTTTACGCTAATGTATCATCAGTTTTTCTATAAAAGAACTTAATTTTTATGTAGTACGAATTTATTTAGTAATCTAATATATTAATTTAGGTATAAGAATGTTTAAAGATCACCTATTTCCGTAGGTGATCTTTTCTTGTAATTCTGTATTTGTACACTACTTTAGAAATATATCGTAGATACGCTTTGTTTGCTAAATGTTTAGTTCTTTCCATTTATTAAAAAACATAGCTTAAATACAATTAATATCATATTTGTTAAATTACAAACTATTATTTTGTCTTCTGTACAGACAAACTACTAAAAATCAATTCAGCAACTTTTACATATCCTTTTGAGTTTGGATGAATTAAATCCTTAGACCAAAGCGTATTGTCATTAACTAAATGATGATTCCAAAAATCAACATGATGAAGCTTATACTCTCTGCTCAGTGAATGTATAACTTCATTTGCCTCTAATAATTGTTCTTTTATTACTTGTTTTTTTTCAGAAGCAAAAGGAAGCCTAACTGTAAAATCAGGAAGGTTTGCTATAATAATATCAGCCCCTGCTTTACTTAATGTATTTATCATAAATTCCATATCGTTCTTATATGCATCATGATTCCAACGTCCTTTTAAAACATCGTTTGCCCCTGCAATGAGACTAACCAAATCTGGATTAAAAGTTAACGCCTTTTCTAATTGCTGCAAGCGAATTTCTTCAGTTACTAACCCACGCTTTGCAAAATTGGCATATTCTATATCTTTTTCACACAGTTGAACAAAATGATCTACCCAGCTTTTTAATGCAATTCCCTCAACTTCATCCCCTATCCCCTCTGTAAAACTATCACCAATTGCTACAAATCGCTTCCACATATGTATTCCCCCTTTATTGTTAAATATATCTATACTATACAATAGCTCACACCGTAATTGTTATTTCTAAGTGGTTTTCGATTTCAATTATATTCCACTTTACTATATTTACATTTAGAATCCAAAATTGACCGATTCCCAAGTATACTAAGGAATCGGTCATATTCGTATATTTACTAAAGAAATAAAATCTCCCTAGGAATTATACTTTTTTTCAAAAAAATTGTTGTTCTTTGTTTTGCCCAGTTGATACATTTCTTTTCGATTAAATGATACAAAACTATAGAAAAAAGTAGTGTCATTGCAATGCACAAAGTAAGAAGAAAAAATTACACCCTGACATTCCAAGCTATCCACATAAGAATCTATAGTGCTTTGAAACCTTTTGTTTCAAACTAATATTTAGTTGTATCCTATAAAATTAGCTTTTTACTATATCAATCGCACGATCCCACATACCACTAAAAAAAGATCCTGTTTTACGTATAAAACGTGTAAGCCAATTTGCTTGTTCCACATCAGATTTTGTTACAAGGTCTATTTGTAATGAATTACCTGATAAGAACCCAGGATCTGTATTATCTTTAGACGAGATAATCATTTTACTAATTGTTACACCTTTTTTAATAGGCGCTTCTTGTTCCGTATTCGATACTTTAAATTCTTTTTTATAAATGTCTTTGTTGCCCTTCGGCATTGGAAGCGAAACAGCTTGTTTCATTTGAACTACTACATCTTTTTCTTTTGCATTTGCTACTCGAACTGTTTCATGCCCTTTTACTACTGAATCTTTTCCGTAGACATTCTTCACTTCAAAATTCGCAAATCCATAATCGTATAATTTCTTTGTTTCATCAAAACGTGCCGTATGAGATTTTGCTTTTATCACTACAGAAATTAGGCGCATACCATTTCTTTCTACTGTACCAGTGAAACAATCTCCCGCTTCTGGAGTCGTTCCTGTTTTCAAACCATCTACACCTTCATATTGCTTAATTAAACCTTTTAACATCCAATTAAAGTTCGCCATATCAATTGGATATTTACACCCTCTTGAAATGTTTTTTTAGGAATTTTTGCTGTATTTAATATTTGGGGGAAATCTTGAATAAGACGTTGTGCTAAAATTGCACAATCCCTTGCAGACATTTTATTTTTCTCGTCTAGAGTTGTCCCTTCTAGATGATATCCTTTTAAATCTTGATTTGTTAAGCCGGTAGAGTTTACAAGCTTATAATCTTTCATACCAAACTCTTTTGACTTATCGTTCATCATTTTTACAAAATTGACCTCTTTACCAGCAATCTGTTCAACTAAAGCAATTGTTGCACCATTTGCAGAGTAAATTGCCATTGCCTCATATAACTCTTTTACCGTATAAGAGCCACCATTTTCTAATGGAACATTTGATAGTGAACGATCTTGCGAAATCTTATGTGCATATTCAGAGATTTTAACTTTTTGATCCCATTTAAGTTTTCCTTTATCCACCGCTTCATGAACTAAGTATTCGCTCATCATTTTTGTCATACTAGCAATTGCCAATGATTCATCTGCATTTTTTTCATATAAAATTTTTCCGGAATTTGCTTCTATTAAAATTGCTGATCCTGCTTCAACGTCTATAGCAGGAACTGTTTCCGCTGCTGCTCTTCCAATTGTAACGACCATGCTACAAAATATTGTAAGCACTGTTACTATTGCAATAACTCTCTTGCAAAACATACCTTTCACTTCTGTTACCTCCAATTTCTTTGTACTTAAAAAGCGTTATTCCAACATAATCCCGAAAAAAAATAGACAGTGTTCTCAAATTGTATATACATATAAAACGTTAGAATCGCTTTCATATAGACCATCTCATCCGACACTTTTAGGTGCGCTAATACTTTGTATTTCCACACATATCCTTATTTTTAATCCCCTTATATTTTTCAAAATGATTCACACTTTCATATTTTTTAGGATTACAGTTAATAGACAATCTAAATAATACATTTGTTCCACATTTACAAAAAATAAAAAACTACACCCTATACTGGATGTAGTTTTTCTAACTGATTTATTTATTTTTCACTTCATTTTTATAAAAAGCAAATAATGATTCGATGGATGGACTAGATAACAGCGGAATTGCCTTCTCAATCAATTTCCTATCCCAATCAAACCAACGCATTTCCATTAACATGTTTATTTCTGTATCAGTGAATCGTTTCTTTATTTCCTTAGCAGGATTTCCACCAACTATTGTATACGGCGGAACATCTTTACTTACGACAGATCCTGCAGCAACAATTGCACCTTCACCAATAGTAACGCCAGGCATTATTATAGCATTCATTCCAATCCAAGCATCACTTTTAATGACTGTATCTCCCTTAGGTTCATATGATTGTTTAATTTGCTCAGCGAATGGATATACTGTAATCCATTCTGAGTGATGATTATGATTACCACCCATTAAAATGACTACCCCACTTGCAATGCAAACATAATTCCCAATAATGAGTTTGTCAAGGTGCCATCCCATCTGTTCAATTGGATTGAACAGTGCTTGGGACTTAGCATCTCCCCACAAATACCTTACACAGCCATCTTCAAAATTTTGATGACTATAATACCCTGAATAATAGGAGTACTCTCCTACTTCAATGAGTGGATTTGTTACTATATCTTTTATATACTTTGTTTCTGACCAATGATTAAATAATGGATACTTCATAACTTTATTCCTCGCTTCTAAGTATAGTAGATTTTATAATTTACTTAGAAGCTTACTACGACTGCTACATTTTTTAGCTTTCTCAAACGACGAATCATTATCTTCAAGCCTTTCTTTTATACTAGAAAAAGCATAACGCAATACATTACACCAGTCAAATTGTTTAATTTTGAACACATCTTAAACAGTGTAATACTGCAATAACAACATGAAAACAATCTAACTTCGATACAAACACTATATTCATTACATTTAGTTCATATTTTGTAAAAAAATCTTAATTGCCATGACAAAGCAAACAATAACCACTATTGGTCGTATTAATAACGTCCCTTTTGTAAGCACCATCTTCGCCCCAATATATGACCCTATAATTTGACCAAGCATCATAATCAATCCAATTGTCCAATCGATTTGGCCAAAAATAATAAAATACAACAAAGCAGCGAAATTACTAGTAAAATTCAAAATCTTAGCATTTGCAGTTGCCCGTGTAGCACTATATCCACATAAAAGAATGAATGCTAAAGCAATCAAGCTACCTGTTCCTGGGCCGAAGAAACCATCATAAAATCCCACTAACGGAGCCACTGTTAACGCAAACAACAACATACTTATTTTTCTCGGTCGATCTTCGTTTGCTATATTTGGAGATAATAGAAAATAAATGCCAATAAAAACAAGTAAAAAAGGTAATATCATAATTAGATATTCTGCTCGTATCTGTAAAACAAGCCATCCACCCAAAACTGATCCAAAAAAGGTCATTAAGATGGACAAACGCATTTCTTTAAGATTAATTTCTTTCTTCTTAATAAAAAACACTGTCGCCATGAGAGTTCCGCTACTCCCTTGCAGTTTATTAGTTGCTATCGCTACAGAAGGAGACATACCTACTAATAACATTATCGGGATAGTTATCATACCACCGCCTCCAGCAATCGTATCTATCCACCCTGCTATTACAGCTACTAAAAATAGTAATATGAGTAATTCAATAGTAAAATCCATACAAAGAATATGGGAAGGCTTGAGCTATTATACTCCAAACCTCCCCATCGTCCCTCCTCTCTTTAAACTAGTTAATAATATCTGTAAAGTAACTTTCTTTCTGATCACGTAATCGGCTGGAAACGTATTGCCTGCAAACAATTCTTCTTCCGTATTTATTATTTCCAATCGGGATTTTATATTCTTCCCCAGATAACCTTTCCCTACCATGAGTTACATTTGTTTGTTTACCATAGTATGAATTTGGTATAATTAATAAATCTTCAGATGTAAGTGGAACCTTATAAGTAGGCGTTGTTCGTAAGAGTTCTAAAAACATGTCAAATTTCAATTTTTCTTCTTCACTTTCTCCCACATAAATCAATCTATTTTCTGCTCCATTCAAACAAGTTGCAATAATATCACCATTATCATCTAAAAATATAATTTGGTTTATTTCCCCTACAAATCCAGATATTTCACCATCAGCCATTCCTGCGATATGAGCAATAGGCATTTTACTTATCGCCAATATGTCATCTTTATTGAAGAAATTTTCTTCAAGATGCTTTTGAAGTAATTTTGGGGTTCCAATATGAGTTTGAGTTTTTAAATTTAACACTCCTTTTAATAAAAGAGCATCAACTCTAGTAAATTTGCCACAAGTAATTTCAGACACTATTCGTTCCACGGATTTATTAAGTCTATTTGATACAATTTCTAAATTCGTATTGAATGTATTCAATCTCGCTTCAATATCTGACTGGTCTTTCATATCTGTATACACTGTGGCATCGTTATGTTGATAAAAGTTCCCGCCACCGGTGCTTGCACCGACATTTCGCAAAACTTCATCGTTGTTTAAAGGGGAAATGAGATGAAATCTATTTTTCCCTGCATGTTCGGATGGATGAATTAAAGCATCATAATTAAAAAGTGTGGCAAAAAGCCATGTCACCCATTCTGCATAAAAATATTTTTTCATTCTATCGTTTTCGTCTTCACCATAATTAAAACCTTTGCGATTTTCTCCAGGTAATAGGGTTTCCATAGGATCACATGGAGTATTTTTAATAAGAGTAGGCGGTACGTTCCCACCACAATTCGCTACTTTTATCATATGTAGTAGTTTTTTTATATCTGAATTCGGAGTTTCCATTGAGTATTCAATCAAACAAGTAAGCCACTCTTTTGAAAAATATGCTGCTATTTCTTGATCACAAGTATAGGGATTATGGGTTTTCAATTCATTGTCTATCAAACTCTTCATTTTATCATTCAATACATTAGGAATAGTAATTTCTTCAATTTCCGTAATCTGCAGTATTCCTTTATTCATTATAAAACCTCCGTTGTTTTATTTTTTACACCCTATCTTCTATTAAACAAACTATCCACTTCTTTTTTACTCCTTTACTTTTCGTCAGAGCTATTAGAATTACCGATTTACAAATAAAAAACGTGGAGTATAAGAGATTTCTTCTTAGTTACATTTCCCCCACGAACCTCCATTGATTTGGCAAATTTAATTTGAAAATCTGATTCATTTTCATACTTTACTTTCAAACTATGTTTATATGATTTTCAATTCAATTAAGAGTATTTCATTTTCTAAAGTTTTCCTAATTTTAAAATCAGAATTTTCAATACAACTATGTTAACATTAAAAATATAACACGAAACAAAAAAATGTAAATAAATAGTTTTTTTATAAAAAATAGTCAGACTATTCATAAGGTAATCCGTATTTCATTGAACCAACTACGGCCTCTCAATTTTATTGATAACAATAAAAAAGCCCCCTAAATGAATAGAGAACTTTTTCCAAGTATATTCTATTTTAAAGTTCTTACTTACCTTTTACTTTAAAAGATATTGCTGTAACTTCTTTATTAACAGTTCCATACCGTTTGGACTTACGATAATCTTCCCATTCGCTAACGAAATATTGCTGTCTGAAATATCTCCTGTAAGTGCACAAGCTCTTGGAGATTGATATTTTCGTAAAATAATCTGCTCCTCTTCTATAAACATTTCAAGAGAATCTTTTTCTACAATTCCTAAACTCCGTCTTATTTCCATTGGAATAACAATACGCCCCATACTATCTGCTTTACGAGTAATTCCTCTTGATTTCATAAAATGCCACCCTTTATATTTATCTAATATTACGGTATTTATTTTAGCAATAAACAACAATTAGGAATAGTTCGTATTACAGTACTTTTTTAGGAATAAATAACAATTAGGAATAGTTTATGTTAGAATTCTTTCTCGTTTATTTTTGATTTTTAATATATTTTTCCTTGATCATTTTTATATATTGTTTTCTCTCTGTTAGTTCAAATATAAATAATGCCTTTTTTATGTATGTTAAACCAACTTCATTAGAGTGCTGAACTTTTAATAAAATTGCACCTTTTTCAAAGAATAATTCACCTAATAAGTATAAAGTATTCATATTTATGGCTAATTTTATACCTATTTCACTATACTTTATCGCTTCTTCATATTGATTTGCAAGGTGTAAACATTTTGTTAACGTATGAATGAGTCTTAATTTGATTTCTTTTTCTCTAGGGAATTCTATCTTATTAAAATTAATTAAACTTTGTTTTAATATATTTATGCTTTTCTCATACTCTTCATTTTCTGCATGTATTATAGCGATTGAATTCATTATGCTTATTTCTTTCTCTGATAAAAAGTTACTACTACTTAAAGTTTGTTTTAGTGCTCTATTTAAAATGTCAAAAGCATTAATTGTTGCTCCATTTACATAATATATAGCAATCGCTTCATGCCATAATAGAAATTGTTTATCTTCTTTTGATTGGAAATTATTTTCGTTTTTCTCTTTTTTCACTATTTCGTAAAGCTCATTATATTCTTTTTGTTTCACACAATCTCTCATTACACATTTTACATTTTCAATATATTTTATTTTTTTATTTTTAGTTAGTGCAAATATATAATTTGGATCAATACCAAGTCTTTCAGATAATTGATACAACAATATGCTAGATGGATAAATAATACCTTTTTCTATCTTACTAATTTGACTTTGTGAACATATTCCATGACATAATTCAGATTGTGACATGTTTTTTTTCTTTCTAAGTTCTTTAATAATAATACCAAGATTGTAGAATTCCATATTTCCTCCCTCAAATGTAACACTTTATGAGTATAAGAATATTTTCCAACTTTTAATGTAATGTAAAATTAATATAGTTATAATTACTAATTATATGGATTTATAGTTTCTTTTACAAACTTGTATCACAATACGAGAAATTATTAAAATATGGTTCACTAATAATTAAGGGGAGTTTTATCCCCCCACTGATTATTAGTCCACTCCAGGCAGGCTTTTACAGGGAGTCCGACTTCTTTGCCACATCTAAATTTTGAGGTGGAAGTCTTACTACCCGCAAATAGCCGGATTAAAATAAATATGATTTTTCACCTTTATTTCTTTTAATAGTTTCTTTTGATTTTTATATAAATAATTTCGAAGGAGCGTATTTTATGAAAAGAATGTTGACCGAAAGAGAGTTAGAAGTGGCTATTTATGTAGCAAAAGGATATACAGATGCAGAAATTTCCAAAAAAATATATGTTACCCCTCGAAGAATTTCAACGATAATTAATCATATTAAAGAAAAATGGCATATTAATTCTAGAGTGGAATTAGGTATTTTAGTTTATCATTATGGTTTTATAGATGCACCCTTATTTTCAAATAAAAAAATTCAACTATGTAAAAAGGTTGTACAATAGATAGCGGAATATAACGAGTTTAAATTGCAAATAAAAATATAAGAGCAGACATACTTTTATTATTTGGTTTACTCCATCACTTTTTAAATTTCAGACATTAATATAAAAAGGTTAGAGAATTAACTTCTCTAACCTTTTTATATACACTACTAGGTTTCAAACAGTAAAGATGCCCTAATGCTACCATTAATCCTGTTCCCTATTCAACCTTGTATAAACAAAAAAAAATCAGACATTCTCACTATTCAAAACCAGTTACAATTCTCTCTTTCATTTTCTGTATTACTTCACTGCTCAATACTTTTTGACCAGCAGGAAGTTTTAATATGGCAGCGGCACCTTTACTAAGGTATATTTCTTGATCATTATTTTGATTTACTACCAATATTCCTTGCCCTTCAAATTCGAAATAACTAATATCTTTTGTTTCATTTGTATTATTTTTTATTGCTTTATATAATCCATATAAATCTTTACTTTTATTTTCTCCGCCCGTTCGAATCGGTTCAATATCATTCGCAACAATTAGTCCTTCTGGCTGCTCACCCTTCATAATAAACCATAGCTTTTCATTTGTTGGTAATAGTAAATGCTTAAATTCAGAGCTATTTAAAATTTGCTGTGCTGAAATTGTTTCATAGATTGGTAACGAAAATGGAGATGTTGTTATTTTTTCAAAACTTAAATTTTCAGAAGAACTTCCCTTACTATATTGATAATCTTTTAATGCGATCGATTGTACTGATTCACTTTTATTTTTTGATGCATAACTAATTTTACTAGCGAAAATAATAACGGTCATTAAGCACATGCACGGTATCACAAGCTTAAGTAGTTTTCCCATTTATGAACCCCCGCTTTTAATATTATTAGTTTGCATGGATATTATAAACAGTTTCACTCCACCAAAAATTATTATTGTTATGGAACGTACTGAAATTATGATTATAATGATCACCATACCAAGGGTCCATGTACGTTATATAATCTGTTCCATTTGTCCCTTTATAAAATCCATCAAGTACTAGAAAGTGTCCGATGTTAGCTCCATTTTGCCACATAATGAGTGCAATCATCGGCTGATTACTATTAATTTGACTTTTGAACCAATCATACGATTTTGCTCCAGAACTTATAGCTGAGCTAACCCCATATCTTGATAATCCATATTGTATTTCACGTGAAGTTGCAGGATTATTATATGATCCACCCTTAACATACCTAACGTACTGATCTTGTGAAGGAGTTTTCCCAAAATAATTTAAAACTGAAACCGAAGTGCCTGCCCAACACCAATTTGATCTTTCTTGTAATATGTTAGGTACAGATAATTTACGGTCTTTTGGTGTACTTGGAGGATTTCCATTAATATACGCTGACGTTACATATACTTTTTTTCCATCTTTAAAATAATAAAACCAACGATTATCTAAATTTCCTGTCCAGTAATCTTTAACCGCTTCACCATACTCCCATCCTTTAAAAGATACTTTTGTATTTCCAGGAATCATATCTACAATATTTGCATTCAAACTTTTTGCCTCTCTAACATTTACATTCAATGGAGCTGTTGTTCCTGAAAATTCAACTTCTTCTGCTATTATTTTCTCAACACCAACAAAACTAAATATAAAGAACAATAAAAACATAATAACGATAAAATGTTTTCTTCCCTTCATTTCTCCACCCCTTCATCAGTACTAAAAAACATCAACAATTCATCCTTATTAATTGTTCAAGCTTAATATTACATACTAACGAAAAACGACTTCTCATAAAGTGAAACTTTAATCCGTAGTGGTTTTATTCATCCCCTACTGATTATTAGTTAAACCAATCGAGCTGCCCGGCAAATAGCGGGATAAATTCCAATACAAAAAAGGAGCCTATAAATTTTTATAGGCTCCTTTTTATTTCGTCGTTATTACTTAGCTAATTCTTTCGTACCCTTCATTACATCAACGAAGAATCCCCAGTTATTCACTACAGAAGAGATACTGATATGTTCATCTGGAGTGTGGACGTTAAAGATGTCTGGTCCGAATGAAATTGCATCTAATTCAGGCATCTTTTGAACGAATGCGCTACACTCAATTCCCGCATGTACAGCGAAGATTTCAATTTCTTTATTGTATTTTTCTTGATGTACTTTTTCAAATAAATTACGAATTTGTGAGTTTGGATTGTATGGCCATTCTGGATACTCTGACTCTATTTCAAATGTAGCACCAACTAATTCAGCAATATATTTGATTTCTTCTGCAACATGTTGTTTTAAACTACTTACAGAACTTCGCACTTCGTTACGTAATTTAATTTCATCTTGCAACGTTTCAATAACGCCTAAATTTGTTGAGCTTTCTACAAGACCTTTAATATCCATGCTCATACTTTGAATGCCATTCGGAATTAAGAATAATGATGAAATAAGCTGCTTTTGTGTCTCTTTAGCAAATACTTTTTCAACTTTTTCATCCAATTTTGTCAGTGTAACATGAACATCTGGATCAACAGCACGCATTTCTTCTTGTAATACACGTGTCCATGATTCTAGTTTTTCTTCTACTTGTCCTACATCTTCTGTACGAATTAAAATTGTAGCTACACTTTCACGCGGAATTGCATTCGTTTTTAATCCGCCGTGAACTTCACTTATGTAAAACTCCGTATGTACTGATAAATCACGTAATACTCGTCCTAATACTTTGTTCGCATTACCGCGTTGTTTATCAATTTCCATACCAGAATGGCCGCCTTTTAGACCACCAACATATAGACGGTATGCATCCATATTCGCTGGCGTTTCATCCCAAATTACTTGAATTGTTTCAACAGCTTTCGCACCACCTGCACTACTTACAAGTAATTTATGATCTTCTTCAGAATCAATATTTATAAATATCTTTCCTTCAAAATGATTTGGATCAATAGCAAAAGCCCCGCCCATTGTCGTTTCTTCTTCAGTAGTGATAACGACTTCAAGTGCTGGATGCGGAATTTCTTTTGAATCTAATAAAGCTAATGCATACGCAACTGCAATACCATTATCAGCACCTAATGTTGTTTGATTTGCATATAACATGTCCCCAATGATTCGTAATTGAATCGGATCTTTTTCAAAATCATGTACTGTTGCTTGATTTTTTTCGCAAACCATATCCATATGACCTTGAATAATAATAGCTGGTACATTTTCATAACCAGCTGTTGCTTCTTTTTTAATAATGACATTGAATGCTTCATCTTGAATAACTTCTAAATTACGCTCTTTTGCAAAGCCCACTAAATAATCACTAATTTCCTTTTCATTACCTGATCCTCTAGGAATCTTTGAAATTTCTGCAAAATGATAAAATACAGGGTGCTTTGTTAATTGTTCTAATGTAGAATACATTTTTCAAGCTCCTCTCCAAATGGCAAAATAATATGTAAGTCTCATATCATTATACCATGATTCATTATTTTACCTTTCTTTTTACTTTTATTGTTCATTTTATGTACAACACTCTTACAACATTGTAAGGGCGTTGTAAGCTATATCGATTTTTCTTATTAAATAATAGACGTATATTTTTTAAAGACACACTTTGAAGGAGATAAAGAAAATGAAAAAGTTTTTAACAATTATTACACTATGTTTATTATTTTCTAGTTTTACTATTAGCTGTGAGAGAGCGTCACTAAATAGAATTGGTAAAGATGTATATTACATGCAGATAAAAGGCGAAGGAAATATCGAAAAAGTAGATGGTAGAAACTTACGAAACTATACGCTGCCCGCATATGATGAAGATGGCGTCAAAAAACAAATTACATTTAGAAGTACAAAAAAAGAAAACGACCATAAATTAAATGAAGACGCGTTTTTACGCCTCTATGTAGATCAAGATGATAATAGCAAAAATGAAATATCATCAATTGAAGTAAAGTCTTATGAAGAAATTCAGAAAACAGATTTACCTAATAAAGTAAAAGATAAGTTTACTATTAAATAAAAAAACAAAAGAAAATGCTCTATGCATTTTCTTTTGTTCTTTTCACCTGTATATATTTTGAACTACTATTATTCATCAGTTTCTCTAACCGATTTATATTCTCCGTTAATGCACCTTTCACAAGAGAGAAATCTGTATTGGATTCTTCTTTTTTTTCTTTAAAAAACGAAGACTTTTGCACATTGACTTCAGCCATCTCTTCTCCCCCTTTTCAAAAAGATACAACCTTTTATTTATATTATATAGCAAATGTAGAAAGAGTGTACACTTATGATTTTCTTTTTAATTCTTCTTCTAATTCTTCTACTTGCTGCAACGTATCCCCTTTTATTAAAGAGAAATCTGTTGTATCTTCGTTACCTTCTTTAAAAAAATCATTGTCATAATTTTTTACCACTACAATCACCTCTACATGCTAGTGTAGGAATGATTGTCCAATTTTATTCAACTTTGTCGGATTTTGTTTTTAATTTATGTATAGAAGATAAGGACAGAAAAAGATTCTGTCCTTATTTACTAAAATAACTATGATGTATTGTTAAATTATATACATTTTCAAAATCCCGATCTTGCAGGTTATTTTTCTTTCCATCAATAACAATGAAAACGTCACTTACTATTTTTGCTGGTATGATCCCGACATTTTCTACTTGTACCGCTTTCTGCTCATTCAATTGCTCGATATGTTCTAACGGAACGATAATACTAAATTGCGAGCGAATACCACGAAAGTTTGTATTTAATTCCTTCGCGGCTTCAAAAACAACAATTTTCGCGCCAATCTTTTCCCCGTATGAATCTAAAAATGCATTTAAGCTCTTTGTATATTCCTCTTCCGTATGCCATTCCATCGTACCGAAAACTGATGGATTAACATTTTGAATAATTGTCGTGTATATTTCTCCTCTCGCTTTAGATGCAATTAATGATCGTTTGATTGATTGAACTGTCTTGCCAATATCGCTAAATTTGGCACCCCATATTTCTGAAATATTAGGTGTTAAAATGAATGCAATATCAACAAAAATAACCATTGCAGTAAACATTAAAAGATTCTTCCAAAGGGTTAAATCGATTCCTTTTATCATGAAATACACGGTGACAGATATGATAAACAAACCATACCAAGTCTTTCTAATACGTTGCTTTTTCTCCTCGTACAACTCCTCATTTTTCCAATAAAAGAAAACAAGGACTACAAAGACAATCGCTAAAACAAATAAGCCAATTCGAATGTTAGAGATCATTAATCACATCACCCTCCATTCAAAAACTACTCACGATACCATTACATGCGCAAGCTGCTCTCTTTATGACAAAAGACGTGGACAAGCTTCTAAATTTAGCTACATTGCATATATATTAGAAGGTGCCACGTCTTTTATCCTGCTATTTGTGGGCAGTAAGCCCCCCACTGATTAAAATTTTACTTTACCATGAGTCTATATTGTATATGTAGACAAGCATTCATTTCAAATTTTCGTATTAAAAAGAAATATGTTTCGGAATTTCGCCTTCAGGTACTTCTCCATCCATACTTAAATAATAATGACGAATCGGACGTAAGTTTTCGTCTAATTCATAAACAAGCGGAATGCTAGTTGGAATATTTAATGAAACTACACCATCATTTGAAAGGTTGTCTAAGTATTTTACTAGCGAGCGAATTGTGTTACCGTGTGATGAAATAATTACTTTATTACCACTTTTTAATGTCGGCGCAATTTCTGAATGCCAATAAGCAAGTACTCTCTTCTCCGTATCCTCTAAACATTCAGTTAACGGAAATTCACCTTTTTTGAGTGTTTTATATCTTGGATCGGTCGCTTCATATCGAGAATCGTCTTCAGTAAGAGCCGGTGGTCTTACATTAACACTTCTTCTCCAAATATGAACTTGCGCTTCACCATATTTTTGAGCAGTTTCATCTTTATTCAACCCTTGCAATGCACCATAATGTCTTTCATTTAGCTTCCAAGATTTATGTATTGGGACCCAAGTAAGATCCATCTCATGAAGTACAATCCATAACGTCCGAATTGCGCGTTTTAATACAGATGTATAAGCCACATCAAAAGTATATCCGTTTTTCTTTAATATTGCTCCTGCTTCTCTCGCTTCACTTAATCCATTCTCTGATAGATCAACATCTGTCCATCCAGTAAAGCGATTTTCAAGATTCCATAAACTTTGCCCGTGACGAATAAGTACAAGTTTTATCATTAAAATTCCCCTTTCGGAAATGTGAATTTTATTGTTCCATTGCGTACACGTATAAAGTATCTAGTAATGTATCTTTTTATCCATTCATTCTATGACCAAACGATAGTTGCCAAATGTATGGATAAAATTTGTTCTTTTTCAAACGATAAAAACAGAAGTTTTTTCATTATTTTTGATCGACTGGTATTTCCCGTTTCGATATCCAAGCATCAAAACCTGATCGGCTATTTGCCATTTCATTCATAACTTGGTGCCAATTGTCCTCACATGATTCACCAAATTTTGAAAAAATAGCACCCATTTGTTGTCTTTGTACATCACTCAGTTTTTTCTCTAAATCTGCACCTTGTTCTGTTAAAGACAACTGTTTCACACGGCGATCATGCATAGCTTCATTACTCTCAATTAAGCCCTTTTCCACAAGTTGACGTAGCGGCCCGTGAAGAGCTTGTTTGCTTATTTCTAATAGTGATAATAACTCATTTACACTTATCCTTGGAAAACGTGCGATAAAAAATAAAATTCGATGATGTACTCGTTGAATGCCATATTCTTTTATAATTTCATCTGGCTTTTCAGTAAATGTTTTATATGCAAAATAAAATAATGCTAATGCCTCATTCATCTGTTCTTCTTTATGTTGTGTCATCTACTTTCCCCCTGTATGTAAATTATACCACAATCTAGTAATGAATATTTTAATCAACGCATTAGAACTTGTTTAGTCTATTGAAACATTCATTGCATAATTAGGAGGTGATTCATTTGAAAAAACAATATACTGTAAGTACATATTTATTGGATAGACTACACGACTTAGGAATCGAACATACATTCGGGGTTCCTGGTGATTATAATCTTGCTTTTTAGATGATGTAGTACCACATGAAAATTTAAAGTGGATTGTATTATTAGTATTGGTGTGAAGTTAACTGATACTATTACAGGCGGCTTCACACAAGGTTTTACAAAAGAACAAGTTATAGAAATCCATCCCTACGCTGTGAAAATTATAGATAAAAAATACGGTCCAGTTGTAATGCAGGATATTTTACAACATTTAAGTGATTCAATTGAGCATCGTAATAAAGATACTCTTGACGTTAAGCCATTTATTCTAAAATCATCTCTTTTTACTGAAGAGTTCAATCCCAAATCACAAATGGTCACACAAAAACGTTTTTGGCAGCAAATGTACCATTTCTTACAAGAAAACGACATCTTAATTGTAGAGCAAGGAACACCTTTCTTTGGTAGTGCTGCTATCCCTCTACCTAATAACACTGCATATGTAGGACAACCGTTATGGGGATCTATCGGATATACACTGCCCGCTCTACTTGGTACACAGGTCGCCAATTTATCACGGCTCAACATTTTAATTATTGGTGACGGTTCTTTCCAAGTAACTGCCCAAGAGTTATCAACTATACTACGTCAAATTTAAAACCGATTATATTTTTAATCAATAACAACGGATACACTGTTGAACGTGCCATTCACGGCCAAAACCAACCTTATAATGATATACAAATGTGGGATTACAATAAACTATCAATGGTATTTGGGGCAGAAGAAAAAAGTCTAACATTTAAAGTAGAAAATGAATCAGAATTAGCAGAAGTCTTAACAAATATAACTTTTAATAAGAATCACCTTATCTTTATTGAAGTTATAATGAGCCAAAGCGATCAACCTGAATTGTTAGCTAAACTCGGGAAAAGATTTGGTCAGCAAAATTCTTAATATAAAAGTATAACCTAATTATACAATTGGTAGTGTAAAACTTGTTTTCAGAATAGTTTCGACACTCAAAATACATAAGGAAAAGGATGGAAAGCACCATCCTTTTCTATTTTAAGAGCGTTCTTCGACTAACGCCCCGTGCGACAAGCAAAAATTCTTAATCCATCTTTAACTTTATAGCTTTTGTCGCAATAAATGTTTTAATATGCTTATCTAATATCCTTGTTCCACCAAAATCATCCTCATAAAAACCTGTTATAGCAAAACCAGCTTCAATTTGGCCTTGGATTTGGTCTTCTAAAGTATGCGCATATTCTATTGTTTGATTTGAATCGATGTAATCTTGAACTTCATCCTCTGGTAAATAATCCAATGTTGATGAAGGAATTGAATGTTTAACATCAAGAATACCTTTTTGCTCTTGGTTATCATCAAAAATCCATAGTAACGGATTTGTAAATCCAGCAATAAGAATACCCTTATTCTTTAAAACCCTAGAAACTTCATTCCATACAAGATGAACATCTTTTACAAACAAATAAGCTACGCTTTTTCTTTTTTATTCAGCAAGAGTTAACTGCCAAGATACACCATACTTATCATTTAACCAGCCAAACTTTTTACTAAACGGATAAGAACCTAAAGGCATAAGAATCGCTCCATCTTGCGCTAGTTTATGAAAGACCGTTTCAATTTCTTCTTCTGTCTCACAAGTTACATAAAGAGACATAGCTGGAGTGAATGTAAAATTATGATTTACATAACTATCAATACACATAAACTCTTGGCCATTTAGCGTAAAAGTTGCATGAATTACAGTTCCCTCTTTACCAGGTCCATTTTCATCATAGCGAGAAATACTTACAATTTCTGATTGATCAAATAGTGACGTATAAAAATTCATTGCTTCCTCAGCTTTGCCCTCAAACATTAAAAACGTAGTAATTTTTTGATTTGCGTTACTCATATGGAGACAGCCCCTTGTTATGTATTTATGTAAAACATACGCCAACAAAACCAAACGTACGTTCCTTTTAATATATTGTCTATAAAAACGATGAGTTTGTCAATTATCTACTTTATTATTTCTTCTTAAATAATGCTGTCCAAAGAAATGATTCTCCAAACATTTCTTTCGGTTGTTTCATTTGTTTCATTCTTCTAATCTCAATTACCTCAAATTCTTTAAATATCTCTCTTAACTTTTCTTCCGAGTATGCAAGACCCCCTTGTAGACTCCACCCTCTATATACGTCCCAATCTGTTATTTCCGATCCATTTCGCTCATCTAAATCACCTGCCGCAAAACATGTTAATCCGAAATAACCACCCGATTTTAATGAGTTTTTAATTAAATCCACATAATTTATTCTTCTATGCGGTGGAATGTGATGCAAACAGCCCGAATCGTATACAAAATCAAATTCGTTTTGAACCTCTAAATTAAAAATTGAATCACAAATAAAATGAATTGCTACCTCTTTTGCCAATGCCCTTTCTTTAGCCCAATTAATGCCTTCTACAGATAAATCCACTGCTGTTACATCAAATCCTTGAGTCGCTAAATAAATGGCATTTCTACCTGGACCACACCCAAGTTCTAATACTTTCCCTTTTGAAACTCTCTCTTTTTGTATATACGAAACTAGGTTCTCATCTGGAACATTTTCAAAAAATGGAACATCCTTTTCTCTATTCTCATAAAATTCATTCCAAAATGGTTCTGCAGGTCTTAATAATGAATCAAGCATTTTTAAAATGTCTTCTTGTGTGTGTAACGTTTCATTTTTCATTAACACCCCTCCATAAATTAATAGTCAGAAAATTATTATATATCTTTTTGAACTTTCAAACAAAGAAAAAACTCCTACATTTTGAAGTGAACCCCTAAAACGGGACACCTATCAAAATACCTAAACCACCTTTCATTTGGTGCGGATGCATCGAATTGGCGTTCCAATCGATGAGGGGCTACTACTGGCTCCGCACCACTGATATATTTCTTTTTCTTTCGACCAACTTTTGAGAGAATCTGATTTTGCCTCATGATTCATAATACTTTTTTATGATTTACACACAGCCCCATTTTCCGAAGAGTTGCGGTCACTCTTCGATATCCATATCGTAATTTATGCCGAAGACAAACATCCTTTATTTTCTCTTCTATCCCTTAGGTCCACTGTTCGTTGTAACTTGTTTAAATTCACCTTAATTCATATCAAGGTTTCTTAACATTCGCATTAATAACTGTATAATATAATTAAACTATTTGTATAAGGGGGACTTATTATGAACTGGAAACAAAAATACAATCCAAGATATCTCTTTTACCGAATGTATAGTTATATTTATAAAGCCCTTGATGATATATCATGCTCCTTAAAATAACGCTTTTGTTCACTTTTTTTGATACATTTACGAAACATTCATGTGTTATCTTCATTAAGTTCTTTTCTTTTTATAATGTCGTGTGAGATATACCAACAGAGGAAGCCCTAGATCCCCTAATCCTAGGGCTTTTTTTATAAGAATTTTATACATTTTATTATTTCCATCAACTTTTCAAATTGTATAAACATAATATATTTTTTTATGTTGTTATATTTTTTGATGGCCTCTTATCTTTCCTTAAAAGGCTTTTTTTTCAAATAACGCTTTTGTTTAATTTATATTTAAAAAGTTCCTTTTCATAAAGACTTCCCTTATATGCTATACTCATTCTTAAATAATTGTATAAGGAATGTTAAAAATGGATGATAGATCGTCAAGACAATGGAAATTGCGACAAAAGTTAAGAGCACTGAAAACCAAAAACAACAATGACACAAACCCTTTGTTTAGTGAATGCCTTGAATCCCTAGGAAACGAAACTCTCATTTTCTCCCAAGAAAAAAGCCAGCAGATTGCTACTATTTTAATGAATTCATTTCCTATAACTGTCTCGGGAAGAATAGATTGGGAACAGATAGATAATCAATTCATAGCTTCGAACAAAGAACAACTAATTTCCCTTATTAGAGCAAACCAACTAGATTTTGACGAACAGATTTTTATAATATGGGATAACTATGAAATCCCTGTAGTAAGTACAAATCTTGATAAAGTATTCCAATCACTAGTTGACGTTGATGCAGTCAGTTTTTATTACTGGCTATTAGACAAAGAATATAGATTCGTAATTGAAATAAATGATGAAGAATTGATTAGGGTTGGGTTTCGCTAATACTCTAAGCATATGAAGCTAGTTCCCTTCATTTCTTAATATTTTCTTCGTCAATATAGCTATTATTGTCATTATGAAACTAATAGCAAATATAGGTAAATAAATTTTCGTACTGAATCCTTCAAACATAAAACCATATACGACTTGCCCAATTGGTGCCATACATTGAGATACCGCTGTTATAAATGCCATCACTTTTCCTAGATTTTCATTTGGTGTTTTCTTTTGGATTACAGTAATCACATAGATGGATACAATTGTCATAATCATTGCGATTAGAAGAGAAGAAAGTATAAAGAGGATAAATGGTGGATAGTATCCTAAATTAAGAATAAACGGTGTAACTGATAGTGCCACTGGCATTACTAATAAAGCTATGATAAGCATCCAATTATATAATGTTTTCATCTGTAACTTTTTAGCAAAGAAACCGATTGACAATGCCCCTAATATGGTTGCAAAATCAATTAATCCCATTCCAATTCCATACATCATATCGCTACTCTGCATAGTTACTCGTAACATAATAGGTCCTCCGACAACAAATAACGGTGTCAAAATTAAATTTAGTAAAGCTGCAAGTAACATAGCCTTCAAAATAAAAGGTTGTTTTAAAACATAAAGAAAACCTTCTTTCATATCTTTTACAATTGTCGGTACGATATGGCCTTCCTGTATTCTTTTTATAAATGGTATTGTAATAAACATTTCTAAAATCGCAGATAAAAAGAAAGCAAAACAACTTGTTATTACGAGCATTTTCAAACCAATTATGCCGTATAATAGTCCTCCTAGTACAGGTGCAACTATATTAGATAATGCTTGCACACCATTTACGATACCGTTCGCTTGTTCTAACTTTTTCTCTGGAACTAATTGCGGAATACTTGCCATAACAACTGGTGCGTACATTGCACTAACGACTGCTAGTAAAAACATAATTGTTCCAATCAATAAAATAGATATCGATTCAGTTAATAACAAAACTATAAAACTTAATACAATAGCAGCGTTTATAAAATCCAAAATGACCATTACATTACGGCGGTTGAAACGATCTGCTATCGCTCCGCCAAGAGGAGCTAACAAAAACGGGATACTCGTTACGGCATATAACCCTGCAAATATATCGGCACGTCCTGTTATATCTAGCACATATAAAGACAGTGCAAAACGTAATAGTGTTGAACCTAAAATAGTAATAATTTGACCACTTACCATTAAGTGAAAATCTTTCAAGGAAGATTGAATACTTGCTGGCATCCTCATCACATCCTTCATTTAGCATAGACCGACTGCCGGTCTATAATACCCAAACAGAAAAAAGCTATTTCTGTTTCATTAAAACCTCGATCATATAATTAAAGGACCCTTCTTTCGCTCCAACAGATACTTCCATCATTTTAATATAAGCCTTAGCTCTTCTCATCATTTCTTCCGTTTTCCACTGGAATAAACCATCATCAAATATGACTTGTGCTGAAGAGAGTAATAATTCAATTGTTTCTTGTGGGTATGGAGTATAAAATATGCCTTCTTCTATTCCTTGCTCTAAAACTTCCGTTAATACAGGAGATAAATGTATAATGGATTGCACTAAACTTTTCTGATGCATTTCTGCATTATTTGGTTGATGGAATTGTTGGATCATTTTTTCTTTTACATCTCCTGATTTTGGTGATTGTTCCATTAAAATTTTAAATAACTTATCTAAAACGGGGATATCGGGATTGGAGATAATCCTTTTCGCCTTAGTGACATCCTCTTTAATAATCCTCATAATGATTTCATCCATTACTTCCTCCTTCGACTTAAAATAATGATAAAACGTCCCCTTTGCTATACCAATTTCTTTTAAAATATCATTCACGGTTGTTTTCGTATAACCTTTCGTAAGAAACAAACGCTCAGCTGTTTCTAAAATTTCCTTTCTACGCTCCTCATACTCCTTTACAATTCGCATTCAAGTTCTCCTTCCCACCAGACCGACTGTCGGTCTATTAAAATTATATGTTTAGTTTGCAAAAAGTTTCCTATTATCGTACATATACAACACCATACTTTCTATTTCCTTTATAAATTTTTATTTTTTAATGTCCGCTCAATTTATGTAAAACGTATCTCATGTTTCTTATCGTCATCTTTCATTTTAGGAAAAGAACGATGCCCTCCGCTTGATCCTATTTTTCTCGATTCTTTATCCAGACGCACAACACTTTGTAGTTTTTCAGCTCCTTCACCACAAGTCAGCGCATCTCCTTTACATCGATGACTTCATCGATGATTCATACACGTTCAACGTTATCCCTAATAATATACCTATGTAATATTGGGCGCACTTTTAATTTTTGCACATGCGATAATTTATTTATAAAAATATAAATTATTAATAAGGGTGATTTATATGAGCAAATTCCGAAAGAAGATGATTAAATATTTGCAAACATTTTGGGAATGCTTAACATTTGGTGTATTAATGTTTGCTATCTTCTTAATTACGGATTTAACAGATGCATCTTTAAATACATTAGGTTGGAGAGACTGGCTAGGTTCTGTAGCAGGCGCAACCATTTTATCTGTTGGGATGTTTACTTTAAATAAATTGAATTTAAAATAAACATTCGGTCAATACTGTATGTAGGCTGTATGCCAACATTCATTTAAAGTAGTCTTCTCTGTATCTCCTTGTATTGAGTATTGAGCAGTTAGCTTTTGCTAGCCGCTCTTTTATTTTGTTCCGGTTCTTGCCTCTTAAAGAACTCTTTATCTACTTTCCCCCAATAAGTACACATATCTATTCTCCATTGCTACAAAATGAAATCTTTATTTTGTTTTACGCGTCGCTTTTTCAATCAGCCAAGATACAATATTAAAATCATTAGCTTCCCCTTTAAAGATGTTCCGTTCCAAAAGCATTCTTTCATCACTTCAAGTAATTCTTCAACAGCTTCAATTCATCTCATATTCATTTTCCCTTTCTCCCAAATAACTATTTTGTTTTATTAATTAACTGATTAATAAAACAAACACCTTTATTAAACATTCCATGTTTCTTCACCCCTTGAATATTTTTTAAATAAAAATACATACTATTTTCAAGCCGCCGTGTCCACGGCTAATACCTCTTATCTTTTGTTACAGCAAAAGCAGGTAGGTTCTTCACTTATCTGCTTTCTCTGTATATTTTTTAAGAAATCGAAAATAATACCAACAAGCTGTTTGAACTAGCAGCTTCACTCTTCTCGCAATGGGGATGCAAATTATCACAATTAGCTAACTCATTGAGCTCACTGGCAGACAACCAAAATCGTTGTCTGCTTTTTGTATGAGATTTTTCGTTTTACATATACTACTTTTGAACCTGCAGACCAATACGAGCCATTTTGGTGCTTGGGATTTCCCTTCCGGGGATAAGTATCTTTTACTTATCCCTTTTTTGTATAGACATGTATATTTAGGGTAAAACTAATTACAAGCAGATTTTCTGTTTATGCGTAGTTCTAAACAAGATTACTTTTTCTCCTATTAAAGGACGGCAGGTACGACTGCTAGTCCTTTTTTCTTATTTCGCATATTATCACTACATTACCTTCATCGTCATAAGCAATTTCCCCATAAGGATGGCAGTGGTGCTTCTCGAGTTCCTCATCGATCAAAACTAACAAATTAGTTTTCCAGTTTCCAACAATCGTACACCAATACGAGTTTAATCCTTCATAAACTTCTCTTGTTCTATTTCGATAATTGCGGAATGTGTAATGAAAATACTCGCTCGCTTCAATACCTTTTCTTTTAATCAAAGTGTTCTGCTGAATGATAGTAATATCCTTGCTCTAATGGTTTTGGACTATAAAATTTCCTTTATAAATTTCAAATACGGTGAATGAAATTTTTGTTTTTTCTTGCCATCATCCTTGTTGTATACAAACAAAAAAAGAGCCACAATATTTTGCGACTCTTTTACAATTATAACTATTTAACGACCACGCCTTTGCTGACCTTGCTTTGTACTACCTTTTTTATTACTTGGCTTATTAAATGATCGGTTATTTTCATTTCTAGAACTATTTCTCGAACTATTTCTTGAACCACTTCTTGAGCTATTTCTGGAATCACGTCTTGAATCACTTCTTGAACCTTCGCGGCTATCTCTTTGACGATTTTGACCTGATTTCTTCGGAGCCGGCTTTGGTACCGGTTTTCCATTTTCATCAACATGTTTTATCTTTGGTTGTTCAATTATTTCTCTTTGTATTGGTGCACCAAGCGTTTTTTCAATTTCTTCTAAATGTTTTTCATCTTTCGCTGCAACGAACGTAATTGCAAGACCTGATCCACCTGCACGTCCTGTTCGGCCAATGCGGTGAATATAACTTTCTACATCTTCAGGGATATCAAAGTTAAATACGTGCGTTACACCATCTACATCAAGTCCACGAGCTGCTACATCCGTTGCGATTAAGTACTGAATTTTAGCTTCGCGGAAACTCTTCATAACTCTTTCACGTTTCGCTTGAGGTATATCACCATGAAGTTCAGCACAATTATAACCTAGTCCTTTTAAATTATCATAAAGTTTACTTACTCTAAGTTTTGTACGGCAGAAAATAACAGCTAAAAATGGCTGATCACGATCCATAACAAAACGAAGTGCATCTGGCTTTGCACGGTCTGTCGTCTCAATGACACGCTGCTCAATTGTATCAACCGTTACTTCTTCACTTTGTACTTGAATCATTTGCGGTTCATCCATATAACGCTTCGCCAATTTTTTAATATCTTTTGGCATCGTTGCTGAGAATAACATCGTTTGTTTACTACCTGGTGTCTCATCTAAAATATCTTCAATATCATATAAGAAACCAAAATAAAGCATTTGATCCGCTTCATCTAATACAATTGTTGAAAGATTACTTAAATCAATTGTTTCACGGCGTATATGATCTAATAATCGTCCCGGTGTTGCTACAACAATATGTGTATTACCTTTTAATTTTCTCAACTGTTGCGCAACATCTTGTCCACCATATATCGCTAGTACATTAATATCTTCTCTTTGAACAAGCATTTTTTTAATTTCAGTTGTAATTTGCAGTGCTAGTTCCCTTGTTGGTGCAACAATTAAAGCCTGAACATCACTAGACGCTGGATCGATTTTTTCTAAAATCGGTAACACGAATGCTAACGTTTTACCCGTTCCTGTTTTCGCCTGCCCAATAATATCTTTACCTGACATAATAACAGGAATTGCCTTCTCTTGAATTGGTGTTGCTTCTGTAATTCCATTTTCACGTAATGTATGATTAAAAGTTTCACTAATTCCTAATTCTAAAAAGTTTTTCAAATAGACCACTTCTTTTCCTTATTTTTCACATTAGCTTTCATTGTACCATTTGTTTCGCCAAATATGAAAAATAAAAAAATTCTTATCTTCTTTTTTTATATTCATCGTGTACTAGACGAACAAATTCTTTTTGCTTTTTCTCAGATTTTATTAATGCTTCCATGTTAGTAGAAGACAAAATGAACTTCTTAATTTTGCTATTACATCAAATAACGAACCCATCTTCTCCCCCCTATCCCCTTGCTCAAATTATATATTCTTTTTTACATATATATTTCAATTTTACCGAAATATACTGTTACTGATTTGGTTGAAATCGCAAAATATATGAACTAAAAAACCGATCTTTTTGATTTAGGAAAGACCGGTTTTCATTATTTTATAAAGTCAGCTTTCCTCCATGGTAGCAATAGTACTGTGCTGCTTTAAGACTTTTAATCCTATTTAAAGATTTTTCCGCCCTTTCTATATCTAAGCAAAAATCCGGATTAGCTATTACTAACTCACGATTCTCTTGAACAGCCGCATCTCCCGTAATTACACAATCTAAATTCGGAAAATATAATGAAATATGTCCCGAAGTATGTCCTGGGGTCGCTACTATTTGACATTCACCATTCAAAATCATTTGATTATCATGTACTTTTTCATCGACGGAAATATGTTTTATATTTTTTAACTGTTGTATAAACCATTTACCAAATTCTTTTTCTTCATTTGGCATACGTTCTAGCATTTTTTCAGCTTGAGCCAACCTCTCTGATTTTATATCACCATTAATATAGTTAGATTCAATTTCACTAGCAATAACATTAATTTGAGGATATTTCAATTTGAAATCATATAAAGCCCCTAGATGATCATCATCATAATGGGTAATAATTATATTCTTTAAGTTTTTCATCTCATATCCATGTTTTAATATTGCATTTTCAATTAAAGGTAAAAAACTTGGATATCCTGTATCGACTAACGTTAATTCATTATGTAATATAATTAAACTTGGATAAATACATTGTTTTTGCCCGTTAAATTCGAATTCAATTGGTAGTTCTATTATTTTCATTTTCCTTCCCCCACACCGCTTATAAAATGCATAATAATAACTAAATCATCCACATACATTTTACTATATATACTATGTAACGGAACACTGTGAATCGTTGCATAATCCACATTATATTATTTTGAACCGGTAATCCCCTATTTTTATGGAAATATATAATTAAGAAAAACAATAAAATTGATTAATCTCTCACTTCTTTGTCCATCCTTTTAAAAAATCTATGTTTTGTAAAAGGAGTGTTTATATGGAGAAACAGACACTTTGGAAAAAGTTCAAAAAAAGCTCGGTAAACCTCGGTAAATCTAGCGTATATGAAAGTATTATTTTATTCTACACAATGAAAAAGAAAGAATTACCTACTAAAACGAAATTCATAATATTAACCGCTTTATCTTATTACGTATTAACAATCGATTTCATTCCAAATATAGCTGCTATTATTGGAATTGGCTTATTAGATGATGTTTTAGCAATCGCTGTAGCTCATAAATACGTGATGCGCCATGCAGACGCTGAAATTCGAGAAAAGAGCAAAGTGAAAATGGAGTCATTATTTACTTCAGCACAAGCATAATTAAACTAACTAGTCATTTAGCTAGCTTTTTACTTTCAAATAAAGCTAACTGTAATTAATGATAGTTCAACCTCACTGAATATTACTCTTCACTATGAGAGCACTGCAGAATAAATTCCTAAAAAGCAAAAGTATTTCTCTGAGTACTCAAACCGTAAACAAAAAGGGTGTCAGCACGTGTTGCTAAGTTCGGACACCCTTTTATTTGTTCTTATTTCTATCTGTTATACAGTTGCATGTGTCCCCTTATACAAAACTGCTATTGCCGCTACTATAAGAATCATACCCATAAAAGCAGGTGCGGCATGACCAAGTGATACATAGATTTGTCCTCCAAGAATAGGACCAATCATTCTTGCTAAAGCTTGAATAGATTGGCTTCCAACTTGAATCCTTCCTTGTTCACTAGAACTGACAGACTTTGAAAGCATCCCGTTGAATGAAGGTCCGAAAATTGAATCCCCAAAACCATACATCAGCGTCCCAACGATAAGTAGTGGATAGAGTGAAAACAAAGCTGATGCCGCAATAAAACTGTATCCTATAATCTCCGAAACCATCCCAAGAATTGCTATTTGTTTATCACTAAGCTTGATCAAAAGCTTTGGCATTATAAAACTTTGTGAAACAATGTCTTGAAAGCCCAAAATTGAAAACATAAGTCCGATTAATGCAGGTTTCCAACTGAAAGTATCCATTGTAAATTGCGTGAAAATTGCTTGTAAAGATCCGTTAGGTATCCAAAGTAAAAACGCTGAGACAAGTAACCACTTTAAATTTTTCATGGAAAGTATGTTTGCTAGCTGTACAAAAGGATTTAACCTTACAAAAGTAATCTCTTTCAACCTATTATTTTTTTCAAGGCTCTCAGGCATATATTTGATCCCATATACAACATTTATTAACGTTATGATTGCACCAAAATATATAGGTACAGTATCACCAAACTTGGCAAGTATCCCCCCAATGGTTGGGCCAATGATAGTTCCCGCACCTACAACTGCACTCACCCATCCAAAATATTTCGTTCTCTGTTCTTTTGGAATGATGTCTGCAAAATATGCGAAGATAGTACTTATGCTCCCGCCTGTTATTCCTTCTATTATGCGTCCAGCAAATAGTACCCATAAAGCTCCTCCTATTCCAAAAACTAAGTACCCAATTGCAGAACCAAATAAGCATATTAAAAGTAGTGGACGACGGCCATACTTATCGCTTAAAGCTCCGAGTACTGGTGCAGCTAAAAACACGCAGGCCGCATATACGGAAGTTAGTAGTGTAACAACTAATGCTTGTTCTTCCGGATTACTTGTATATGGCTGTACTAAGAATGGGACTACAGGCATGATGATACTGAAACCTATACCACAAAGAAATACAGAAATAAGTCCGAATAGTAAAGCATGTTTATCTATGCTTTTTTCAGTTCCCCTTTCATTTTTCGATCTAAATATAGACATTTAACTTCTCTCCTAAAGATTTTGTTGATTAGTCAACAAAACTAAAATAATAAAAAAGCAGCCTATTCTCATTAGAGTAAGGCTGCCCGTAAAAGCCCGATTGGTGAGGGCTGATAATCAGTGGAGATGAAGAAAACCCCACTGATTAAAGTTTCACTTTATTATTAAAATGTATTACGATTTAATATGTATACCTTGTTTCTTTATTTCTGCATCCAAATGTCTACTATACTTTTCCACAAAGCTAATTATACTGTTGAATTCTTCTTCAGTTACTTGCTCAAATACAGCTTTATCCCGCTCTTGAAACTCTTTGTGCAGATCTTCATGGATTTTATAAATTTCTTTCCCTTGTTCGGTAAGTCTAAAATAAATTTCTTTCTTATTTTCTGACTTTTGGTAGCTTTCAACAAGGCCTTTTTGTATGAGCTTCTTAGTCATTCTACTTATAGCACCACGAGTCACATAAAAAGCCTCTGCGAGTTGTGTCACGTTAGAATCTGCATTGTTTTCAATATATTCAATACAGTGGACTTCAGAAGACTTAAACCCTTTAAGACCTTCTTCCATCTTATCTTTATTAAGCCAAACCAGCTTATTATATAATTCCCTGAAACCGTTCATGACCTGTTCTTCTTTATTCATGACCTGCCCTCCTCACCGCTCATTAGCACATTAAGACTATTATATTAAATTTCTGCTTACGTTTCGACAATATTGAAATAATTATTGTAACATTAAAGATATGTGCAAAAATTGGCGCTTAAATAATACAATTAATTAAACGGAAAATTCTGCAAGTTTATTGCTACTTACAGTAAACGGTAGACAAAAAGTAAGAGCTAAGATTATTTCTCTTAGCTCTTCTTTCATAAAACTATTTTACTTCATTAGCAACAAAAAAGTGCTCACATACACTCGATATGCGCTGTAAGTCCACGTTCCCACCAGATATAACTGCTACTACCTTTTTTCCTTTTGTATAGCTATCAACTTTTCCTGCAAGAAGTGCAGCAGTTGCTAACGCACCTGCACCTTCTACAACAGCTTTCCCACGTTGTAATAAATCTTTCATCGCTACTTCCAGCTCTTTTTCTGATACAGTTACAATATCATCTACTAATTCTTTTACAATTTCAAATGTTAATTCGCCTGGTATTTTAACTGCACAACCATCTGCAATAGTAGGCGCCTCATAATGTTCTACGATTGCGCCTTTATCGTAAGATGCCTTCATTCCGTGAACATTATCTGCTTGGACACCAATTATATTAATGGATGGATTAAAAGATTTCAATGCTACAGAAATACCAGAAATAATTCCGCCTCCACCTATTGGTACAATGACAGTATCTACATCCCACATATCATCAAGAATATCTAATCCAATTGTACCTTGACCAGCCATTACCTCTACATCATCATATGGATGTAAGTATGTTTCACCTGTTTCCCTTATAATTTCTTCACATTTTGCCTTTGCATCATCAAAGGTTTCACCATGTAAAATTACTTCAGATCCATATCCTTTAGTTGCTTCAACTTTCGCCTGCGGTGCAGAAATTGGCATAACAATTTTACTCTTAATACCGAGTAAATGAGCAGATAATGCAACTCCTTGTGCATGATTACCTGCTGAACATGCAATTACACCTCTTTCTTTTTCTTGATCCGTGAGCCGCGACATTTTATTAAATGCGCCACGAAATTTAAAAGAACCCGTTAATTGCATATTTTCTAATTTCAAATGAATTTCTCCGCCCGTTTTACTAGTCAAGTAAAAAGATTTTACTAATGGCGTTTTACGAGCATTTCTATCTAGAATTTTGTGAGCTTTTTTAATATCGTCTATATGTAATGGTAGTTTTCTAGTTATCATACTTACACCTCTTCCAATGTTCTATTCCTAAGTTTTCGTAAGTCTTAGCTCCTTTATACGAAAAGAAAAAGTCTTTATATATGTACCCCACTCTAAAATAAACACATTTGCAAACAATTTAACATCCTCTTCATATCGCGTTCTTTATAATGATTTAAACATGCAATTTGAATCCAATTATTCTTTTGCAAATAAGATGACTCATAATGAACAATGTATCCTTGTAATGCTAACGCATCGCCTACTACTTTAGAAGAATGATCTTCGCTCAATACAATAGTAAGTATAATTGGCGCGGCATGTTCTTTAGGTGAAACAAGCTTTAACCCCATATCAGTAATAACTTCTTCAACATAATCGTATGTCTCTTTAATTTTTACAAATGCCTTTTCATCTTCAAATCTCTTCAACGCTTCTTGCAATGCGTAAATTAAATTCCATGATTGTGAGTATGGAATGCTTTCATTTTCTTCATACATGCCAATGTCCATATAGGCCGGCACAGCCTCGTTTATTTTTACAATGTGGTTATGAAAAACGAAAGAAATTCCGGTATATGATTTAATCGCTTTACCGCTAACACCACTTGCAAAATACACATCTTTCAGGTCTAATGGTATTGCTCCAATTGAACTTATACAATCTACACATAGTTTCATTTGATTCTCGTTACAAAGAGTATTTAACTCGTCTAAATCGTTTAACATTCCAGTAGATGTTTCATGATGAACAAACCAAAGCCATTCATAATTTCCAGTTGTTATTATTTCTTCTAATTCGTTATAAATAAACGGTTCTCCCATTTCTTTTTTATACGTATCAAAATGTAACCAAGCTCGTTTTGCATGTCCAACTAATCTATTTCCAAATTCTCCATTTGTTAATATTAGTCCTTTCCCTTTTAAAGAACGTAACTGTAAAGCAATCGCATCATTTGCTAACGTCCCTGTTCCTAACATAAGCTGTACATGTTTTGCTTTTGTCATGTGAAGTAACCGTTTTTTCGCATTGTCCATTGTCACTTGAAATGACTTAGATCGATGCGAAATAGGCCGCGTAGAAAATGCCTTTCGAACATTCTCTTCAATATCTACTGGACCAGGTAAAAACGTATATTCTTTCGTCATAATCCCCCCAACACTCGACTCTTCAAACATAGCAGGAGTAACATACATTGGCTGGAAGGTTGCTTCTTCTGTACCAACTAACGTATGGAAAGATTTGAATCCCATTTGCTTATATAAAGCTAGTTCACGTGTTGTTGCAGAAATGAGTGCTAATTCATATCCGTTTAGAAGCAAATAACGATGTAGAAAACGAATTAATCCTAACAACGCTCTTCCATTTCTATATTCACGTTCTACTGAAAGTAAACGAATTTCATACACTTTTTCTCCATGCTCTTGCAAATAAACATCTAAATTTGAGATTTTATAATCTAACGAGAATGGTCGTTTTCCCCGCACTGCGACCATACCTACTAATCTATCCTCATCTAAACAAATTAAATATGTATTTTCTTTATGAAACCGATCTATACGAAACCGGTCTTTCGTTTCTTCATGTTGTGGTATCTCTTCCACAAAAGTTTTATAATTTAATTTATGTATACTTTCAAATTCCCAATCTTGATCAGCAACTTTATAAATTAACCCCATGCCTTATCTCCTTTATCTATTTAATAAAAAATGATAAGTGGAGATTATCTCCACTTATTAAACATTCATTTTATTCTCGATTTACATATAGAATAAGTACAATAATCATTCCACTTAATATAGTGGTAACAATAGAATAAGAATAAAGAATCATACAAATTGGTAAACAAGCAATCGTAATTAGTCCTGGCTTCGTAAACCCTTTAAATATTAAATAAAATACAATAAAAATGCCTAAGAGGGTAAGCGCTATCAAATAATCAAATGCGATTAGTCCTCCTATAAATGTTGAAATACCTTTACCGCCCTTGCCTTTAAATAAAACTGGGTAAATATGTCCAATAATAACGGCCAATAATGTTAACATTACGAATGTAGGATCTTTAAAAAGAGATTTTGCTACAGCAACAACTATTGCCCCTTTAATCGCATCACCTAAAAATGTAGCGATGAAATACCCTTTTCCATATACGCGCCCCATATTTCTTGCGCCAGGATTTCCGCTTCCTTCATCCCTAATATCAACGTTATGTCTCAATTTTGTTACTATATAAGCGGTCAATATGTTTCCAATTAAATAAGAAGCCACCAAATATAAAAACTGCATACTATTAATCATGTAATCATTCACTTTCTACATGGGAATACATATACAATATTCAATTACTACGTATATTGTACGTTTTTAACATACATCCCTTTATACATTTTAACATCATATTTTTACAAATCATACAAAAATTCTCATACACTATTTTTTAAAATATATATCCCTCATTAAATAATATGTTCCTTTCACTGCCATTTCTGCTTGTGATACGAATGTAATTTCTTTCATACTTTCTTCACAGCATTTCTGAAATACAGCAAATATTTCAGGAACTAAACGCAATATACTGCCACTTACTGCAATTGGCGTTGAGTACTTAAAGTTCAACTTGTTATAAACATTTACTGTAATCCTTGCTAATTCCTTTCCAGCTTGCATCATAATTTCATGCGCATCATCATTGCCATTTCTCGCTTCCTGAATAACTAATGGCGCGATTGCTGCAATTTTATCTTTAGAAGAAGTATATACTAAGCTTTTTATATGAGACGGTGTCAAAAGTTGAAACTGCCTTTGAATATTCAAACTCAATGGACAAAGACTGATTCCTTGATCGAACTGAATTGCCATTTTCTTTAAAGCTTGTAATGCAATCCAATATCCGCTCCCCTCATCTCCTAAAATATGTCCCCATCCACCGCTATACTGATATACTTCTTCTTTCTTTCCGATACAAATTGCACCTGTACCACCTATAGTTAATATTCCATCCTTACCTTTTAAAGCTGCTGCATGCGCAATCATTGCATCATTAAAAATTTCAATTTTTGTTCCGTATTTCTTTTTAAAACGTAATGTTAATTCATTTGTATTCGCTCCGTTTATACCAGCTACTCCTAAACAAATACAAACGCAATGCCCATTTATTAAACTCTTCTGGCATTGATCAATTGCTTCCATAATATGCAACAGTGCCTGATCAAAATCTATTAATACATTTCCAAATCGGCTCGTACCTCTTACAACTTCATTTCCATCTTGATCAAATGCAATGGCCTCCGTCTTCGTTCCCCCGCCATCTACTCCAATCATATACTTCATATGTTCGCCTCATTTTCATCTGCGTATGGAGGGAATGTTATATTCCCTAAAATTACGGAATTCTTAGCACCTGTTGCGCTCGGCATATTACTCGGATTACGATGATACGTTTCGTTTGCTAAAATAGCAAACGCAATTGCTTCTTTCGCTGCTGAAGAATGACCAATATCTTCTTGTATACATATGCTACATTTCTCTTCTCTTAATCCATTCCGTAACATTTCAACAAGTGTATTATTATAACTTCCACCACCACCTAAAATCACCTCATCAATTTCATAATACGGCAAAATAAACTCCTTATAATGATGAATAATTGAACATGCTGTAAACATCGTGACAGTTGCCAATATATTTTCTTTACTATGCTTTTTAAATCGATTCAATATATCAGTCACAAACGATTCTCCAAACTGTTCTCTACCTGTTGATTTTGGTGGTTTCATGTTCAAAAATGGATGGTTCATACAGTATGTTAAAATTTCATCTACAACTACCCCCTGCTTTGCAATCCAACCATTTTGATCATATGGTACATGAAATAATCTTTGACATACTTCATCGATTACCATGTTGCCTGGTCCCGTATCAAAAGCAATAACACTCTCATTACTTCGTTTACTTGGAAGCACTGTAACATTCCCAATCCCACCAATATTTTGTAGCAGTCTATTTTTAGTTTGATGCTGATATAAAATAACTTCTGAATATGGTACAAGTGGTGCACCTTGTCCCCCTGCCGCCATGTCCATTGTTCGGAAATTCGAGATAACCGTCGTGTTCGTTTCATATGCTATTACTGCTGGTTCCCCAATTTGCAATGTTGAAGAAATAATATTCCCTTCTTGCTTTGGCTGATGATAAATCGTTTGTCCGTGAGAACCTATTAAATCTAATTGTCTCAAAGGAAAATTGGCCTCTTTACAAACTTCCTTTACAGCATTGGCGAAGAATAAACCAAGTTTAAAATTCAAACTACATATAAGTTGGACATTCGAAGTTTCAATTGATAACGCTTGTTGGATCTCATTTTTTATATCATTACAAAATAGAACTGTAGTAAAATAGATGGGTTCAATTTTAGAATCTACACCGCTTCCTTCTATATGAACGAGTGCTACATCTATTCCGTCTAATGATGTACCGGACATTACCCCTGCAATATACATAACGTGCATGACCTCCTATTTACTAAAAAACAATCATGTAAGTAACCAACGTACAACCAATCGAAAACAATATAAATCTAAAAAACAATTGAGCTTTCGATGCAAACGACCCATCGATGAAAGAAACAACTATCGTAAGCAAAACGCTTGCCGCAATGCTTGTAACGAGCCATATACTATGCATTTGCGATAGATTTAGCATGCCTAATAAAGGGACAAAAAGTAAATTTGAACAAATCACTCCAAATAATAATAAAAATACACCTTTATAACTAAATTTTATATTCATTTTATTCCCCCCTTACTGGTTTTAATGTGAAAGAAGTGATAGACAGAAGTCTATCACTCAAAATAACAGCATGCAGATTAAGGATTAACAGATTCCCCGTCACCATGCTTTTCAATTTCAAGCATATTTTTGTCGTACATTTTAAAGAATGGTAAATAAATAAGGAATGATATAGCTATATTTATTAAGACTAATACAATAGCACGCCAATCTCCACCTGTAGCTAAATATGCACCAATTGGGGCTGGTAATGTCCATGGTGGCATAATATGAGTTGGCGTTACAAAACCCATTGCCGTTGCGGCATAAGCAATAGTCGCTGTTACTAGCGGCGTAATGACGAAAGGAATAATTAAAATTGGATTTAATACAATCGGCAAACCGAATATAACCGGTTCATTTATATTAAAAATCCCAGGAACAATACATGTTCTCGATAATGCTTTCGAATATTTTGACCGACCAAATACGATCATCGCTAACACAAGCCCTAATGTTGCTCCCGAGCCACCAATCCAAATAAACCATTGATAAAACGGTTCTGGTGCAATAAATGGAAATTGACTCGCACCACTTGCTACAGCTTCACCGTTTTTTCCTAGATATACATCCCAAAGCGGTCTTGCTACAGTACCTACAACCGATACACCATGTATTCCGAAGGACCAGAAAAATGTAATTAAAAATACAGGTATTATGACGCCAAAGTAACTATCTCCAGCTTTGACTAACGGTGCGGCTAATTTATCCACTACGTAATGTACATCAACTTTAAAAACAACTGTAATAAGGCTCATAATAATAATAACGAATGCAGCAGGTATAAGTGCTTCAAACGAACGCGATACTGACGGTGGTACTTGTTCTGGCATTTTAATCGTTACGTTGTTCTTCTTACAAAACCTTAAAATCTCAACTGATAAAATAGAAACAATCATAGTCACAAATAGTCCATGCCCTCCGAGATTTGTCATCGGAAGCATGAATCCTTTTTTATCAATTAATTCAGGAGTTAATGTTAAAAGTAGTGAACATACTGCAAGCTGAGCTCCCGATAAAGCATCTAACTTATAACTCTTCGCTAAATTATATCCTATTCCAAATGCTATATATAAAGACATAATAAACATAGTTAAACGATATGGTATTAATATACTTGTTTGATTCTTTAATGCCCAAACGGATATGAAACTATCTTTCGGTAATGGTGGAAATGCTACGATTAAAAAGAAACTTCCTACGATGATAAATGGTAATGCTGAAATAACTCCATCACGGATTGCTTGTAAATGTCTCTGTTCAGAAAGTCTTGCCATCGGTCCAGATAAGTTTTTATCAAGAAACGTGACAAACTTATTCATAACGGTTCCCCCTAACGAATTAAATCATTTACAGTCTTTAATAAAGTCGCTCCACCAAGCGGCGTATATGCTTGCGGCGGAATGATACCACACGGAATAGACTCCTCTTCTGCAAATTTTTTTACAGAGTCAAATCGGTGTCTAACTTGTGGTGCAACCATTACAACATCCCAACCATTCTTTACTTCTTCCTCTACCTCATTCGTTCCAATTGCATGCACTTCCATGTTCACACCATTTTTCTCCGCTTCTTTTTTTAAAGCGTTTACAACAATTGCACTGGACATTCCTCCAGAACAGACGAACAAAACTTTCATTTGTTAATCCTCCTATACTTATAATTTATTACCCTTCAAATGAAAGGAAGTTTCACTTTACTAACAAGCATATGAAGTAGTAAATGAATTTATTTATAATGAAAGTAAATTTCATTATAAATATTTCCCCTATTAAATTAATGTTTCAATATGTAATTTTCTCTATTGCAAGGTCAACCTCGCCTCAGATATTATTTTAACTAATCATATGATAGGAGGCGTATAAATGATCGTTAAACGTTTATTAATGATATGTTGTATCGTCATCTTGTTCATCCCTTTCTCTTTCATTCCCCCTCACTCTACTTATGCTGAAGTAAATACTGCATACAAAAAACACGAATTACGTGCTGTATGGATTGCATCTGTTCTGAATATTGATTGGCCCTCAAAAACTGGCTTACCCATTGAAAAACAGAAACAAGAATTTATACGATTATTAGACGATGTAAAAAGCACTGGTATGAATACAGTTGTTGTACAAATTAAACCAACTGCTGATGCTTTCTATCCTTCAAATTACGGTCCTTGGTCTGAATACATTACGGGGACACAAGGAAAAGATCCTGGTTATGACCCGCTCGCATTTATGATTGAAGAAACTCATAAAAGAAATATAGAATTCCACGCTTGGATTAACCCATACCGAATAACGATGAATCATACCGATATAAATCGATTATCAAATAATCATCCTGCAAGGCAACATCCCGATTGGGTTGTACCTTATGGTGGAAAGTTATATTACAATCCTGGTATTCCGGAAGTGAAAAAATTTATAACAGAAGGTGCTTTAGAAATCGTACAAAATTACGATATTGATGCGCTGCATATGGATGATTATTTTTACCCATATAAAGTAGCCGGTGAAGAATTTCCAGATCAGAAAACGTACGAAACATATAATAACGGTAGATTTACAAATATAGAAGATTGGCGACGTAACAATGTAAATGAACTTGTAAAAGATTTAAATACTGCTATAAAACAAGAAAAATCATATGTAAAGTTTGGCATTAGTCCGTTCGGCGTATGGCGAAATATAGCTGACGATCCGACTGGCTCTAACACAACCGCAGGCCAAAGAAACTATGATGACCTTTATGCTGACACACGTGAGTGGATACAAAAAGGATATATTGACTACATTACACCGCAAATATATTGGAATATAGGTTTCACCCCAGCTGCATATGACATATTAGTAGATTGGTGGGTTAAAGAAACAAATAACAAACCGATTCACCTATACATCGGTCAAGCGGCCTATAAAATTAATAATAACTCCGTCCCTGCTTGGTCTGATCCAGAAGAATATCCGAGACAAATTGCATTAAACCGGCTATATCCTGAAATAAAAGGTAGTATGCATTTTAGCTTAAAAGATATTAATAACAATCCACTTGGAGTTAAAGATCGACTCTCAAAAGACATATATAAATATCCTGCATTAATCCCGCCTATGCCTTGGCTTGATCATGATCCACCAAAACAACCGACTTTAAAAGGTGCCATTCCAAGAAATGAAGGTATTGCAATCGGTATCATTGACAATAGAGATAATGATTCTGCTTATTACGCTATTTACCGCACGAATGGGAAAAATGAAGTAGATATACAAAACCCAAAAAATTTACTTACTACTGTAAGAAAAACAAAACTTGGAGAAATTTATGTAGATAAAACCGCTATTTCTGGAGAAACGTATACGTATGTCGTAACTGCAGTTGATCGATTGCATAATGAAAGTGTGGCTTCTAGTAAATCTACTATTCAAGCAAAATAAAAGTAAGAGCCCGCATTTTTTGAATGCGGGCTCTTACTTTTATTTTCGTAGTTCACTATATTGAATATGAATTCTATTCTCAGGGTTTTTATCTACTGTGTAAAGTACAAATAAGAAGAACCATTCTAGTGGCTTCATTAAAATATAAACAAAATCAGCCGACCATTTCGTATTAATATGTTTACTAATTGGATAACCGTATTTATCATAAAAATTACGAATAACTTTATGACATTTTGGTACCCGCTCCTCAATTACATTTTCAAAAGCGTTCGCAATTAATAACTGTCGATTAACTGTAATTCTTTCCCCATGCCTAATTCCTGCTCGTAATGGCTTAACGATGTTTTTATGACCTTTCACAGAAACTGTACATAAATAATGCCCATCCCCGGAGACAATTTGAGGACTTGGGGCGGGAATCTTAGAATAATTAAAACTACTTGTTTCCATAAACACTCTTATAAAACTATCTGGTTTTTGGCCAAACAGTATTAAAATAAATTGAACAATTAACAAGACAGGAAATAAACTTATCATCCAGACTGTAGCCATTTTTTGATATCCAAAAGAAATGCGATACAGCAATAATATAATTCTGTTGCTCTGCGTATAATCTTTCTCATTCTGAGATTGTATGAAATAACCTAATGTATTTCTTAATTTAGCTAAGAATAATAGACTAAATGCAAGCATTCCAACTTGAATACAAAAGACTGGAATGTATCTCAATCCTCCTAATTCCGTATAAAAAGCAGAGCCTGTATGAGTAATATAGATGAATGTATATACAATGTTTACTATCATTAAAGTACTATAAAAAATATAAAATATTGGTGAAAGTTTTATTAAGCCTGTTGTTAATCTCCAATACGAAACTCCACCTAAAATAACTAAAAGAACTACTATCGCAATGTGGTCATGTGCTAAAGAAGCATATTGATCAGACATCATTCCGTTCTTTTCGAATTTATGTAATGGTATTCCTGCTCTTACATCATTTGCATTCCACATAATACCTAAACCAAAGATAAAATAACTCAAACCTATTGATAATATTTCCTGTGGCTCGAACTTTAGTATACTTGAGGAATTCTCCTTCTTCAATTGGAAACTATCCCATGCTTTACTAATAGGGTAGCCAAGAAATAAAAATAGAATTACAAATAGTATGACTAACTCAATTAGCACAATATCATACCCCTTTTATAATAATTGTTTACACAAAGTATAAAAAAACACTCTATATTTTACCACTTATTAACGTTTGTATATACAATTTCACAAAAGATTACACTCTCTCAACTCACAAAAAAAACGCCTAAAAGCTGAAACATTCAACTTTTTAGGCGATCTCTTCTATTTATTCTTAAACTTCTCAGTCGCTGCTCTCATCTTCACATTTAAATCGTGATCAATTGAGTCGCGAATATCTCGCTCTACTACTTCCATTTCTTTTTGGAAATTTTCCAAGTAGATTTTCAATTCTTCTTCCTTCTCTGGTCTTTGTGAAGGTGGTAATTGTACTACCAACGATAACATGGCCGTTAAATCTTTCATTAAGAACGTTTCAAGTTTATGTTGTTGTTCAAACATGCGTTGCTCTTGATAGTACGGAAGTGCATTCAATACTGAAATTGTAATATCATCAACCGTTCTTTGTAATGAAGGATTTATTGAGCGTTTATACGCTTGAATTGTATTTAATGCGTCTGGATAACGGTCATAAAAATACAATTTGTAAAATGATAAGTCTGTCGGTTTTACAGTTTGTTGTGTTTCTTGTCTTAAGAAATCTTTCACTTTCATCGCAGCCACATCGATATCTTCATTCGTAAACTTTTTCGTAGTTTTTGCCATTACATGCACTTTTTTCTGCTTTTCTTTCGGTAACATCGAGAAGACTTGTTCTCTCGTACGTTGACCTGATGCACAAAATAGAGTATTTAATGTATTTTGTTCTTTCTTTCCTTCAGTGCGAATCCAGCGATAAAACAGTGGATGTTGTGTAAATTCTTGTAGAAACGGTATTGATTTGTTTGATAACTTATCTAAAGAATCTTGCGCTCTTTTATATGGCTTCGCCCATGAAAAATACAACTTCCGTCCGAAATATACGACTAAAACAACAACAGTAAATGCTATTAAAAGCAATGTACCGAGTAGTAATAGTACTGTTTGAATGAAACTCATTTGTTCACCTCCTCTAATAATCCGTTATTTCCTTGGACGCTGAATGAGTTTCTGCTTCATCTCATCATTAAATGTGTCTAGTTCAATAACGAACTTCTTACTTGACTCGATAATACGTTCTGACGATTTTTCAGATGCTTCAATTGCAGCGAACACATTTTGGAATGATTCACGTAATTTATCCATGCTAATAGCGGGATTTTCAAGCAATTTCGTCGTCTCTTCTGTATTTTGTTTTAACGCTTGAGAATTACTTAATACCATCGATTCAATTGCTTCATTCGTCGCATTTACAGCGTCAATTGTTTTACGTTGATTCGTTAATGCTAGCTGAATAGCAGCTGAAACTGTTACAACGTTTTGCGTCATCGTAATTGCATTTCGTATTGCCTCTGTTAACTTTTCGTTATTTTTCTTAATGATGTCTACAGAAGCTATCGATTGTAATAATACACTTTTCGCTTGCTGCATATTACGTGTACGTACAAGTATCTTTTCTAACGCATCGTTAATTAACGGAATATCTCTTTGACGCTCTGGGTTTTGTTTCTCAGCTTCAAGCATGCCAGCAAGCTTTTTCCCTAAGTATACTTGTTTATCAAGCGCATGAATTTTATCGTGCGATTGTTCTTTTAACATTTCAAGACCAACTGTATCCTCTTGTAAGTTATCACGGCCAATTAGAAGGGATCTAATAATTTCCTCGATTTGTTTATCTATAGATTGGTATTTATGCACGTATGTTTCAAGTGGATTTTTCTTGAATACTTTAAACATTATTTTCTTCATACCACTTGCTTTAAGTGAATTGGGATCAAGCTCTGATACCACTTTTCGTAATTCTAACAATGTATTTGGAATTTCTTCATTTTTCCCATTCATCATCGCTGTTACAGGGCGTTTTAAAGCTGATAACGTTTGTCCTGCTGCTTGTTGCTCTTTATCCCCTAAATCTCCTAGCTGAGACAATACTTTTGATAAATCTGTATTTTGCTCGCTATTTAACTTTTGTACATAAAGATCAGCTTCTTTATTTAGTTCCTCTAATTCTTCATCTTTTATAACTGTATCAACTACTACTTCTACATTATTATCTTTCACAATGGATACAGGTTCTTTTTTCTCGAGTTCAGTCAACAAAATCGCTCCTTTATTTATATGTGCGAATTTATATGCACTATATTTCATCAATTATATCGTATTTCATATACATTCTGACTGCTTGAAATCGATTTTTTTAGAAATGTCTGTTTATGCAGTCATTCCCTGTTTCTTACTATAAGTATACCTGTAATCAACATAATTTTCCTCAGACTTAAGACCTAGAGAACTACATGCTGAAGGCGGATTCTTCATATATTTCCTAAATAATTTATGTTCTTTTAATCGTGCTACACTCAATCTTTTGACATTCACCCGTTTTCAATGTGATAATTCTATTACACTCACTTCTATTTATTTTTGCGAGCTACAAATGCTCCCTTTTGAAACGCTAATAACACCGTTTCAAACGTATCATCTTCTTCAATCATTTTTATAAACTCATCTAATTCACTCGCATGAGAAGTTGCATTATCAACAACAAGAAAACCTTTTGGTTGTAACATACGTTTTATATGCTCAAACCACCACATGTATTGCGTGCGCTCTGAATCTAGGAAAATAAAATCAAATGAATGATCTAATTGTGAATCTAAAAATGCCCCTGCTTCTTGATTATGAATATCGATTCTTTGTAACAGGTTTGCCTTTTCAAAATTGACAAGTGCCTCTCCAACTCGTTCTGAAGAAAGCTCTACAGTTGTTACATTTCCATTTGTTTCTTCTACTGCATTAGCTAACCACAATGTAGAATAACCATTAGAAGTTCCAATTTCTAAGATGTTTTTTGCATTACACCCTTTTACTAAAATTGATAAAAATTGCCCCATCTCACGAGAAACATTCCGTAATTTTTCTTCCCTTGTTTTTTTATTTCGATCATGCTCTTCTCCATATTGTTCAAGTTGCAATAATAATGAATCTACTGTATCCATTCTTTTCATCGCCTTTCCAAGCAATATGATGAAAAAAGCTCTTGCTGCCCGTCTACTTTTTATTATATGCGAAACAAAAACCTTTTTCCTGTTATATGACAAAGATTTATAATTTTTTATAGCATATTGTTTCGTTTTTTGGTAAAGTTAATTTCTACGTGCAATTATTCCATTCATATTATTTCATATTAAAATTGCAGTTATTAAATTATATAAACCCCATTTAAATGAATCGGTATTTCAAATTCAATTAAGCGCCCTTTTCGGACGCATTTTCTTTGTTTATATATTTCCAGAAGAAAGGATGCTTACAAATGAACGTTATTAGCTTAGATGCTGCTCGAAAACGAAAGCAGCATAAAAAATTAATGATTACTATACCGATTATTACACGTATTTATGAAGAAGACGGGGAAATTAAATTTGAGGTAGCCGGCGAAAAAGATGTACCTCTTGAAATGTTAGAAAAATAATAAAAAACGCATTTCTGAAGAAATGCGCTTTTTTATATTTTTACATTTAAATGCATAAGTTTTTCAGGATTAACCATCATATAAATATTTGAAATCTTCTCATCCTCAAATGCAAACGAAAGAACATACGTTACTTTATTATTTATTGTAACTATAACTCCTGGTATACCATTTACCATTTTGAAATCAACAGTGTACTCTTCTGTCAATCGTTGTGCAATCCCAAAGAACAAACGTATAATTCGATCTGCAGAATAAATCGGATTGATCGCAGTCGTAACTTTACCGCCACCATCAGCTTTGAGTATAGCATCTGTTTTTAATACTTCTAACATACCTTCCGCATCCCCACACTGTAATGATGATACAAACTTTTCAACATAAGAAGCCATTTTCTCCGTGCTTAATTTTGATTGCTTCGGTTTCTCCAACATGCTTTTTCGAGCACGTTGAAAGATCTTCCTGCAGTTCACACTACTCTTATCAACAATTGAAGCTATTTCTTCGTATTCATAACTGAAAACCTCTCTTAATATGAAAACAATCCTTTCTACCTCAGATAACTGTTGTAAAAGTAATAAATATGCGGTGGAAAGGGATTCTTTCATTATAAAAGACTTTGATGGCTCATCACTCTCTTCTACAATTGGCTCTGGTAACCACATCCCTACATACACGTTACGCTTATGCGCTGCCGATCGTAATTTATCAATTGAACGATTTGTCGCCATCTTACATAAATATGCTTTCATATTTTCTATAGATTGAGGATCTTCTATATTATTTAGCGAGATAAATACATCTTGAACGATATCCTCAGCATCCATAACACTCCCAAGGATTCTGTATGCTAACGAAAATAATAATGGTTGATACGCTTCATATAACTGCTCCGTTTCCATGATGAACTGCCTCACTTTCATATTGCTTTAAAATGTGTAACGCTGCACGTTTCCCGCTTGCTACCGCAGCATCAGCTAATATTTCATCATGCCCTGCCCAATCTCCTGCAACATAAACACCTGGCATTTCAGGTATATTAGGGCCCGGTTTTTCAACACGGTCAATATGAGGAAAATCATGTACTACTGTTATTTTCGGTAAATATTGCTGTGCAACAACTTCTCTTTTCCAATTTGGATGTAACAACTCCATCGTACTTTCCAATTGTTCTTTATCTTCATGAATATGATTCATCTCTAGCACAGGATTATGGTACTTAATTAGACTCACTGCAATTGATCCATCTTCACTTAATTTAGCTGCTCTCGATTGATTTGTGAAAAATATAGGTTGATCTAATCCTAATACAAATTGATGTGTAGGATTGGGTAATTGTCTCAAGCCAATATCTAATGCAGCAACAGTAACCGGTACCGATTGTTCACTCCATCTATGCAAACTTGTTCCTTCTGCACCTTTTATTATTTTACAAGCTTCTTTCGGCGGAGTCGTCACGATAACTGTGCCTACTTCAAAAACCTCATGATCAACACAATGTATTCTTTGTTTATCTTCGGAATGCTCAATTTCCACAACATGCTTTTTAGCCAAAAACTGTACCCCAATATCATTCGCTATAGCTCTTAATTTTGTTATTATCGTCTCCCAACCACCATCTACATAAACCACCCCCTCTTTTATAGAAAGCTGTATTTGCTTTAGTACAGATGATGCTAATTGTATTGTAGGAGCAAACGTATATGTTGTTGTCCGGCATAGCGCATAAAATATATTGCGAACCATTGGATCTTTTATTTCATTTTCTGCCCATGTAGTTAGACTCATTTTCGGAACTTCTCCTACATCTAAATTTCCTAAACGCATCATAAGACGTGAGAATTGTACTTTTGCAGACCAAGAAAGTAGTGGTGTTGATAAAATTGAGTAAAAATCTGTTGGGATAGTGAATATATCCCCTTTCCATATTCCATGTGCTTTTGTAGATGGTATTCCACCTGGAAGATTCATACCGAGCTCATTACAAGTTATAAACGCTGTCCCGCCTCTATATAAAGCATGTGCACCAAGATTCATGCAGATTCCATTTTTATTTATAGTCATCCCTCGGCCACCGAATTGACTAGACTTTTCTAATACAATCACTTTCCTTCCAGCTTTCGCTAAATATATAGATGCTGTTAATCCAGCAAGCCCACCGCCAACAATTGCTATATCAAATGTATCCATAATAAAATCCCTCCTCAATCGTTCTACATACAAGACGAACGATTAAGGAGGGATGTGACATAAAAATAAATTTTTATTACCCTACTTTATTTCATTACTTTTTAATTCGATCATATTGCATACGAAATAACTCAATTGCAAATGGAATATCCTCTTCACTCTTTAAATAATAACTGATCCATCCTGATTCAGGTAATACGTGATGTGGTTTTACCAATCCTTGCTTCACTAATTCATCTCTCTTTAACTTCGGAAATGGTAAATCAGCTAATTTATCACCATGAAGATGCCCAAGTTCTTTCTTACCATAATTTATTTCAATACCACCAAATCGATGCGGTTTTTCAGAAACACCCGCCCAGCTGAGTACTTCATTTCTAATCATTTCACTAAATGACATGAACATTCACTCCTTATAAATGATTGATGTAATTTTAAATTAACATTTTCATTACTTTTTTCCATCAATCCAAAGTATGAATGGGAATACGAATATAGTTTAGTCTTAACACCTTATTCTTTATGGAATAAGTGAATTTATTAAGCTACCGACAACAGCACAAAATAAAGACTAGACACATATCCTAATTTTGTAACCTAACTTACCTATAGAAAGGCGGGTAATACAATTGACTGCCAACATCGACTATACCTCCCCCTCAACCAATTTTACTTATGATGTAAATAAAAGTAATTTTTTTCGGAAAGATGCCAAAAATTATATAAATGTACTTGGTATTAAACAATTAAATACTTTAGAAAATACTTCATTATTAGATATTTATTTAAGTACAGGAAATGTTGTAGAGCCACATATTCATCAAAATGCAGCTGAACTTGTTTATTGTATTTCAGGGTCTGCTGTTGTTTCTTTACTTAATCCATTTACGAATCAAATATTAAACTTACCGATAAAACCCGGGCAAGTTGCCAACATTCCACAAGCATGGTGGCATTATGAAATTTCTACAGCAGATAATACTCATTTATTAGCTATTTTCAATGCCCCAACGCCAGAAGTTATTTTCGGTTCTGACATTTTAAGATTAACTCCTGCTCATATGATGGCCCATACTTATTGTCTCAATGAACAACAATGGAAACAAGCGGTTTCTCCTATCCAATCAACTGCTGTAATTGGCCCTCCGGCAAACTGTAATCAAAACCGCGAAATGAAAAATTATCCACCCCAGCCCCCCGCTCAACAACATAATCCGTATTGCCAAGACTCTTATTACTTTCCTCTTTACTGGGGTTATTAATTTATAATTTTTCAAAAGAATCATCATTTATCTCCTAGGAAAATACCGAGGAGATTTTTTATTGTATCTTCTCTTCCTATTAATAATAGTAACAATTGATAGTGTACATACATATAATATTTATATATTAAATTGGAGGTGATAGTACTATGAGTAATTATAACTATCGAAAAAACTACTCTTATAATAAAAATAGTAGCTCTTCAGCATCCTCTCAATCTTCCAATTCGCAATCTTCCAATTCCCAATCGCAAAGAGACTTAACTCAGCAAGGCTATGTAAAGAAAAAAGGATGTAACTGCAATAAAAATAAATAGTTTATTTTATGGATGAATTCTTTTTTAAAAGAATTCATCTTTTTTTGCTGATTGAAATTTTTTAAGTTACATAATTTATTCCTTAAATAAGAAAGGGGAAATTATACTTTTTTATACGAACTTAACAAAGAGTAATTGTTCATTTAATTTATTACATATTTCCCCCAAAAATATAGTCCTTCCTAAATTTATTAGGAAGGACTATATACGAACACCTGTTTAATTTCCTATTAACATTGTAACAAATTAGACGATATTAAGACCTGCGCTTACAAATCCGGCAACTGCAGCTATTGGACTAGCTCCTGTTAATGAAACATATACTAATATTTTATCCCCAGCAACTACTGGAACATTATAAGCTTGGATTCCTGTTGCTGTAGTACCAATTGCTATTGCTGGTAATGCTGGTGTTAATAATAGAGGTGGTGCTACTGGTGTAAACGTATTACTTGCAGCAGGTGCGATAAATATTTGCATCTGAATTTGAACAGGTGCTAATGGAGCTAACGCCGCTGTTGCACTAAAGAATCCTGCTAATGACGTGATAATTCCATCACGTGGTGCTACAAATGCATAATCACCTACAACACCTGGTAGTATTGTGAGAGTTCCTCCCACACCTGGAGCTATGCCAGGCTGACTAAATCCAAATCCAAGAAGAGTTCCTGTATTAGCTAATGCCGCATTAACTAACAGAGCTGGTGTTGTACCTGAAGCGAATGGAATAATAGCTCCGCCACCAGTTGCTCCCGTTGCACCAGTTGCTCCCGTTAGACCTGTTGCTAGACCTGTTGCTCCTGTCGGGCCTGTTGCTCCTGCTAGACCTGTTGCTCCTGTTGGACCCGTTGCTCCTGCTAGACCTGTGTCTCCCGTTGGACCTGTTGGGCCTGTTGCTCCTCCTCCTGGACCTGTTGGACCTGTTGGGCCTGTTGCTCCTCCTCCTGGAGTAGCACCAATTAATTGAGTTAATAAGTTTAATAAAAGTTGTAAACTTGCAGGGTCAATAATTAAAGAGAAGAAGAATGGTGCAAGAGCACTATAGAATTGTTGTAATAAAGAAAGCAATTGACCTAAATCTGGGTTAGGAGATTGTAGTAAATTGATAATACTTTGAATTAATTGTTTTAAGAAATTCCCTTCTGGAGAAGGTGCTAATTCATTTAGTAAGTTCAATAGTTGAGTAAACAAATTGAGTAAAGCTAATCTGTTTGCATCACTTGGGTTTGCAAAAAACGCTGCAATAGCCGCTATTAAAGAGTTTAGTAAAGTAATTAATCTACCTAATTGCTCACTAGTAATTGGAACTGTTTGTGGATTATTACAACAATCTGGAGTGAAAACAATCGGATTATTGCAGTGGTTATGACCAAAACAATTATTGTTTGTCATTTATGTCCTCCTTACTTGTTTTATATTTGAGTTTTTCCTATTATAAGGATCATAAAGTTGTAAAAAAACATGTTATATATTGACTTAAAATAGGAAACATGAAATATAATTAAACTTAAAAACGTTATTTAATTATGTTCATGACTCACATATTAATTATATGTTTTTAATAATTGACTGCTTAGATTAAATACCTAAACTTACGGGTTTATTTTATTTTTCCACGTTTATCTCTTAGGTTTAAATACACATATTAATTTGAATATACTCAACAATTAACAGTGCCATTTTTTTATATAAATATACATTATTTCTTTACTAAGATTGTGTTCTCTTTTTAAACATGAAGCCGTTTGTATTATAGAGGACTCTCATATAATATATTGAAAAATTCATTTTATATTTTATTCCAATACACTGTGGAAAGGATTGAAGTTAAAATTCCTATCATTCAACCATTTATGACAGCTAGTAATTGAATGTACCTTCACTTAATTTTAACTATTTAAATATAAAACAAAAAAGGACAGATTCCTTTTCATTAAGGATCTGTCCTTTTAATTAATAATGATAAATTGTAATATAATTGAAGATCCTTGCGATGGTGGTTGCGTATCCAATAAAGTTAATTTACCAGTACTCACTTCATATAATGGTTGTGGTTGTAGTATTCCGTTAACAAACAAATTAATATAAGAAACTTCACTAGGAGACAAAATATTCGTTGTACCATATTGAGGTATCCCGTCAGCATCTGTATATATAAGTTTCTCTCCATCTGCAAAAGTGTAATATAACAAATTGGTTGTGGTTATAGGACCGATACCCCCAGTAGGACCTGTTGCTCCGGTTGGGCCTGTTATTCCAGTCGGTCCCGTTTCTCCAGTTGGACCTGTTATTCCAATTGGGCCTGTTGCTCCAGTCGGTCCCGTTATTCCGGTTGGGCCTGTTGCTCCGGTTATTCCGGTCGGCCCCGTTCTCCCGGTTGCTCCGTTATTCCGGTCGGCCCCGTTTCTCCGGTTGGGCCTGTTATTCCGGTTGGGCCTGTTATTCCGGTCGGCCCGTTTCTCCGGTTGGGCCTGTTATTCCAGTCGGTCCCGTTTCTCCAGTTGGACCTGTTATTCCGGTTGGGCCTGTTGCTCCGGTTGCTCCTGTTATTCCGGTCGGCCCCGTTTCTCCGGTTGCTCCTGTTATTCCGGTCGGCCCCGTTCTCCGGTTGCCTGTTATTCCGGTCGGCCCCGTTTCTCCGGTTGGGCCTGTTATTCCGGTTTTCTCCGGTTATTCCGGTCGGCCCCTTTCTCCGGTTGCGTTATTCCGGTTCTCGGTTGGGCCTGTTATTCCGGTCGCCCGTTTCTCCGGTTGGCCTCCGGTCGGCCCCGTTGGTTGCTCCTGTTATTCCGGTTGGGCCTGTTATCCCTGTTGGTCCAGTCGGTCCTGTTTCTCCGGTTGGAATATAAATTGGTGGAAGAATCGGAAAGGTAGGTCCAATATTTTCTGGTCCTATCATCCCCTTATTCAATGATAAATTGTCATTGCGTTTCAATTTAATACCTCATTCCACATGTTTTTTAATTCATACACATCATTATGACCCTATCATTAAAGAAAAAATTTATAACTATTCTCTTTTTTTCTTCCCAAAGAATTATTACATATATTAAACATTTTACCGTTGCTATAACCGCTTTAATTAATATAATAAATTAATCATTCTATTTAAAAAGTACTAAATCTATAACATTCTTATTTAAAAAGTTGAGGTGATTTATATTCAAGATAATAATGAAATTAGAAAAAAGGAATTAATATCAATGGCTCTTGACATTATTTTCCCTTATAGGCTTACTGGACCTACGGGGCCTACCGGGAATACTGGATCTACCGGCAGTACTGGGTCTACTGGGAGTACTGGGCCTACCGGCAGTACTGGATCTACTGGGTCTACTGGGCCTACCGGCATTACTGGGTCTACTGGGAGTACTGGGAGTACTGGGCCTACCGGCATTACTGGGTCTACTGGGAGTACTGGGCCTACCGGCATTACTGGGTCTATCGTTACAACAAACTCTATGTTCGCTAATAATACATCAGGTGGTCCTGTTTCAGTCATATTAGGAGGAACAAACATTCCACTTTCAAATAACCAAAGTCTTGGTAATTTTACAGTTAACGCTTCAAATGACGTATTTACAATTCCTGTAACTGGAAGATATCATTTAACCTATCAAGTTAATACGACAACCGCTCTACTTGCTGGAACTAGACTACTATTAAACGCTTCTACGCCAATTCCTGGCTCTATTTTTTCTCCCGCTTTATCAACTTCAAATTATAGTAATAATTTAATTACTAATTTAAATGCTGGTAATACAATTTCACTACAATTATTTGGTATATTATCTGTCGTGAATTTAGTTGGAGGTGGATCAACAGGTGCCTCTCTTACAATTATACGAATTGATTAAAAAATGATTCATTCTTTTTATAATAAACAACCTAAATACTCAATTGGTAAATATTACGATAGTGATTACGTAATAAAAGTAAATTGTACTATATCCATAGTAGAAAACATCTATACTAAATTTTCCGTATATATATTATCAATTTACACTTCCCCCATGTCAATGTTACATTAAAGATGAAGATTGTTTCTTTTTTACAGACCATCTCAATATGTATTTGAGGAACATCTCCAATCCTATACGCGAGAGCAATACTATATTGACACTCAATTGAGTGTCTTTTTTTATATTCAAAAAAATAAAACCATCTCTTATAGATGGTTTTAACAATACACTTTTACTCTTCATATTATTGCCAGCTTATAAAGCTGGATAATAAATAGTCATACTTAACCGAGTTAATGTTCTTCCTGAGTTAGTATAAGTATGCGGTCTATCCGCCTTAAAGCGAATTGAGTCTCCATTATTTAACGTATATTGACAATCATTTATGTCAATTGTCAATTCCCCTTCAAATACTGTTATAAACTCCTCTGTTCCTTCTTTATGCGCTTCTGAACTTAATTTCCCTTCTGTATCAATTTCAACCATATAGATTTCAAAGTTCCTATCATCTTGGAAAGGAAATGAGGGATACACCTTATATTTCCCATTGTCTTCAGACAATACTTGAACATCATTTCGTAAAACTACTTTCGTATCAGGCTTTGGATTATTGATTAAAGAGGTAAAGGATACTTTCAAACCATTAGCAATTTTCCATATTGTCGTTATTGTCGGGCTTGAATCTCCTCTTTCTATTTGTCCAATCATTGTTTTACTTACACCTGTTAATTGAGAGACCTTTTCTAAACTTAATTTTTCTTTTTCACGTATTGATTTTAAATTTTTTGCCAGAATAAGTTGAATTTCTTCCATAAAAAACACTCCTACACTGTATACAATATAACGACCGTTATGTATAATAAAAAACGTTATATTGTTCTTTTTGGTCATTATAACACACAAAAAATAAGGAGGTTGAAATGCCTATATTTTCTTTTTTGTTATTTGTATTTATAAGTAGCTTCACACCTGGTCCTAACAATTTCTTAGCTATGACATACGCAAATCAACATGGATTAAAGAGAAGCATAAACTTTTGCTTTGGAGTAGCATTCGGTTTTTTCATCCTCACTTCTTTATGTAGTTTCTTTAATATTGTATTAATTAATATTGTCCCTATAATTGAATTTCCTTTAAAAATTTTAGGTGTCACGTATATGCTATATTTAGCCTTTAAAATAATCACTAGTAAAGGCGGTGCAGATCACAATGAAAAAAATAATAAAAACTTATTTACAGTGGGTATTTTCCTTCAATTTTTTAACCCTAAAGGAATATTATTCGGACTCACAGTAGTCTCTACTTTTATACTCCCTTACTACAATTCATATTCAAGTTTTCTACTTTTCTCATTATTTCTAGGTATAGTCGGTTTACTGAGTACATTTAGTTGGAGCCTTTTTGGTTCCATGTTTCAAAAACTTTTATTAAAACATAATCAATTATTTAACATCATTATGGCTGTTTTATTAGTTTTCAGTGCTATTTCAATTGTTATCCACTAGCTATCAACTCATTCTGGATGCTTTTTTTCATCCTCTTTTCTGTATACACCACATCATTATTATAATAATCTTAAAATGTTTTTATTAATAATCCATTTCGTAGTTCTAATTTATGGATTGGGACTACGAAATAAACTAGAATGTTTCTCACTTTATAATATTAATTTTGTTTTGTGACGCTAGCTTAATAAAGCTCTTCAATATTATTCAATTTAATATTATACGATTGTATGCAAAATGAAAACAATAAGTCTACAACATAGGCATTTGAAAATCTTTTTATAATTATAGAAAAAAAATACGTTATAATATAAATTACTGTTCTTTAGGAGGATCACAATGTCTGATAAGTATAAATTTTTAATTCTCATTGTTACCGCATTTTTTCATTCTTTTCTTTAATAAAAGATTTTCGCAATACTTCAAAAAGTTTCTTTTGGGGTAGTTTTATAATTCTTACAAGCTTCATGATACTATTAATACATGCTCTAGATTTAACTCAAATATTTTTTTATCCAAAGCAAATTGCGCTTGAATTTATTACAATACCACGTAAATTATTTCTACCATCTGTCACTGAGGCCGCCAGTTTCCCTCCAACACTAAGATAATAATTTGATGAAGAGCTCTTTCTAAAAGAGCTCTTTTTTAACCTGAACGTACCATATACAAAATCCAACCTTAATCACTTAATTACTTATAAGAATCTAACTTGTAAAACGCATAATAATTATATTTATTTACTAGTATACAAGCCGTATCTCTTAGTAGAAGCACAGCATAATATACGATACAGGACAAAACTTTCAAAAAAACTTGTCTGAGTTAATTCTCAAAAAGGGGTGAATATAAATGCCTATCGTTAAACCTTTTATAGCTGGAAGACGATTTGTAAGTACAGCAGCAACAGGAACTGCTGCTGGAGCAGATTTAACTTTTGCTAACACAGACTTCACTGATGACACTGGTGCTGTAACAACATTCCCTGCTTCATATGCCTTTTTAACACTTTATATTAATGGTGTTATTCAAACAGGTGATACTATTACTGGTGTAACTACTACAGCTGCTACTATTGTAGGAGGAGCTGTCCTAGATGGAGGCACTCCTATCGCAATTGAATTTACTATAACGTAACTTTAGTTGTCTTTTTAGAGGTTTCATTAAAAGAAACCTCTAATTTTAAAAGTTCATATCAATTTTAGTAGCAACTACATAATACAGTGCATATACTAGATAGAATGATAGAAATTTATACTCACTCTCAAAAAGAGCACTTATCTATAGTGATCTTTTATATAGCGCAATAATTTTTCGTCTATTTGCTCTTGGAGAACCTACTAAGCAGTTAGCTAAATTAGCTAACTGCTTTTTCCATATAGTATTTATTATTATTCATAGCTTTATCCGTAATAGTAACGCTTATGCACTATCTACTATAAATTTTCATATATTGTATTATGCTTGTCCAAAATGTGAAGTTAATACTCACGAAATCTAAATACAAGAAAGGAGTGAAAATATGCGCTCATCCATTCGTAAATTCGCTAATTTTAATTGTGAAGCACAAGCATCTAGTACACTACCTGCCCTAGGTTTTGCCTTCAATGCTACTTCACCTCAATTTGCAACATTATTTACACCACTACTATTACCTAGTACAGGCCCAAATCCTAACATTACTGTCCCTGTAATCAATGATACAATTAGTACTGGAACTGGTATTAAAATTCAGGTAGCTGGTATTTATCAAATTAGCTATACATTAACGATTAGCCTTGATAACGTTCCAGTAGCCCCGGAAGCAGCACGCTTTTTCTTGACATTAAATTCATCGACTAATGTTATTGCAGGATCCGGAACCGCAGTCCGTTCTAATATTATCGGAACTGGTGAAGTCGATGTATCAAGTGGTGTCATTCTAATTAACTTAAACCCTGGTGATTTAATTCAAATTGTCCCCGTTGAAGTAATAGGTACAGTAGATATTCGTTCTGCAGCGTTAACAGTTGCGCAAATTCGTTAATAAAGTGAAACTTTAATGAGCTCTCACCAATCGGGCTTTTACGGGCAGTCCAGCCCCCACCTAACTTCTTTGCTTCCACTAAATTTTGAGGTGGGGGTCTTACTGCCCGGCAAATAACAGGATAAAAACAAAAGACTTGGCTAATTAACATTTAATATGTTCCTTATACACAATATCTTTTTATAGATTTTACACACATTTATATCAAACAAGCATATTTTATTGTATGACTATATAGTCATACAAATCTAAAGCGTTCATAAAAGCACACTTATATGTGTGCTTTATTTTTAATTAAAACCTACAACATTCTCACACAATATCCATATATTATCTTGATTCCTCTCTAAATATATGGTTTGTCTCAGAGCGCTTTTAACAGTGCTCTTTTTATTTAAATTCCAATTTTTAAGGTTCAATTTTATGATTTACGTTATACACATGCTACGCTACTTTTGAAACAAGGTATACATCCAAAGACTGTAAGTGAACACTTCAGTTATAAACATATGTTCATAACATTAAATCGCTATTCACATGTTTTGCCTGGAATGCAGGAGGATACTGTTAAAACATGTAGTGAAAAACTATTTGAATAGTAATATTTATAAATATAAAAAATGCGGTTTCTCCTCTCAGAGAAACCGCAACATATCAATGCTTTTACTATATTTTAAACTGACTCGTATACAAATCAAAATAGAATCCTTTATCTTTCATAAGAGATTCGTGATCCCCTCTTTCTAAAATTCTTCCATCCTTTATAACAAGGATTTGATCTGCTTTTTCAATTGTTTTAAGTCGATGAGCGATCACAAAACTTGTGCGACCTCTCATTAAATTATTTAGTCCTGCTTGTATTTGTAATTCTGTTCTTGTGTCAATATTAGATGTCGCTTCATCGAGAATTAATATATCTGCATCTGCTAAAATTGCTCGTGCAATCGCAAGAAGTTGTTTTTGTCCTTGACTTAAATTCGATCCTTCTGAAGCAATTTCTGTTTCATATTGATTTGGCAAATGCTTAATAAAAGAATGTGCAGATGCTGCCTTGGCTGCAGTGATGACTTCTTCATCAGTAGCATCTAAGCGTCCATAACGGATATTATCCATAATCGAACCAGCAAATAAATACGTATCCTGTAAAACTACTCCTATTTTACTTCGTAAAGAATTAATATCATAATCTTTTATATCTTTTTCATCAATATGAATTTGTCCTTGCTGTATATCATAAAAGCGAGTTAACAAATTAATGATTGTTGTTTTCCCTGATCCAGTCGGACCAACTAAAGCAATTGTCTCTCCTGGCTGCGCTTTAAGACTCACTTCTTTTAAAATCGTTTTATTCTCTGCATAGCCAAATGAAACATTCTCAAGTGCAACATGCCCTTGTAAATTTTGTACAACAAATGCGTCTTTTTTATTTTGAATTTCTGGTACCTCATCCATAATCTCAAAAACACGTTCTCCACCAGCAACTGCCGCTTGAATTGTATTCATTAAAGTCGCAAATTGACTTAACGGTCTTGAGAATTGACGAGAATAATTAATAAAAGCTGCAATAACACCTACTGTTGTCATTCCGTTTAAGACCATAACTGATCCAGTCCCAATGACAAGCCCCATACCTAAGTTATTAATAAAGTTCATACTTGGAAAAATAAAAGCTGAAAATGTATCAGCCTTCGTAGCTGAAACTCTTAGCTGTTCATTAATTTTATTGAAGTTTTGTACAGTTTCTTTTTCTTTTCCGTACAACGTCGTAACATCCGCACCTGTAATTGCTTCCTCAATAAATCCATTTAATTCACCTAAATCTTTTTGACGCTTCGCAAAGTTTTTACCACTATATGCAACTAGTTTTTTTGTAACGTAAAACATAATAGGTACTGTAATTAAAGTTACAATTGCTAAAATCCAATTTAAAGCGAACATCGCAATCGTTACACCTATAAAAGTTAACGCTGATGAAATAATTTGTACAACACTTTGTGTCAAAGCTTGATTCAAATTATCTATATCATTTGTCACCCGGCTCATTAAATCACCTTGAGAACGCACATCAAAGAACCGTAAAGAAAGCGTTTGGATTTTCTCAAAAATATCTTGTCTTATTTTTTGAATTGTTTTTAATGCAACGTTAATCATGACAAATGTTTGTAACCATGTTAAAAGTACAGTTACACCGTAAATCGCGATAAGTAACATACACATTCTTGCTGTACCACTTAAATCTTTCGGTACAATATATTGATCTATAATGACTCCCATAAAATAGGGACCTAATAATCCAAGTAAAGTAGTAACAACGACTAGAAATATAACAAACATAAGAGCAGCTTTTTGATAGCCCATATAGTTCCATATCCGCATTACAGTTCCTTGAGCATTTTTAGCTTTCCCCATCTTTGGCGTGTTTCGTCCACCTTTATTAGCAAATTGCCCTTGAAAATTACGCATGTTCTTCCCCACCTTCTTTATGCAAATTACCACCTTGGGAAAGATAAATTTCCTGATAAACCTCACTTTGTTCTAATAATTGTTCATGTGTACCATTGCCAACTAATTCACCATTATCTAATACAAGTATTTTATCCGCATCCATTATGGAAGAAATTTTGGACGCAATTAATAAAGTCGTTGTGCCTTTATATTTTGTTTTTAAAGCTGTTTGAATAGTAGCCTCTGATTTCGCATCAACTGCTGATGTAGAATCATCTAATATGAGAATCGGTGGTTTTCTCACAAGTGCCCTTGCAATTGATAGACGTTGTTTTTGTCCACCTGATAAATTTGTCGCACCTTGTGTTAAATTATATTGATAAGATTCTCCCAGCTTATTGATAAACTCAGTCGCACAAGCTGATGCAGCTGCTACTTCCAGCTCATCATGTGTTGCATCTTCTTTACCATAACGTAAATTCTCTTCTATACTACCTGAGAACAACAAAGCCTTCTGAGGTACAAACCCTATTGAAGCACGGAGTTTTTGCAAATCATATGTTTTAACATCTATTCCATCTATACATATTTCACCTTGATCAACATCATATAGACGTGGTAACAGCTTCGCTAAGGTAGATTTACCACTTCCAGTCGATCCAATAATCCCTACTTTTTCACCTTTTTGTATGCTAAACGAAATATCTTTTAAAACGTATTCATTATTTTTCGTATAGCTATAACTAACATTTTTAAATTGAATATTCCCCTCGATTTTCTCAGGTTCGATCGCATTCGCTCCGCTTATAATATCAACCTCTGTATTTAACACTTGCTGTACACGATCCGCAGATGGAAAAGCTCGCGCAATTTGAATAAATACCATGCTAATCGACATAAGTGACATTAAAATGATATTCAAGTAATTAATAAATGCCAAAATCGCTCCTACTTGAAGCGTTCCATTGAATACTTTTTCTCCACCAATCCATAATGTTGCGACAATCCCGCCACTTACAACTAGCATAATGATTGGCATCATTAAAGAAATAAGCTGCACAGCTCGAATATTTATCTTCGTTAAATTTGTATTTACATTTCCAAATTGAGCGATTTCATATTTTTGTCTTACATACGCTTTTATAACACGCACACCAGATAAATTTTCTTGTAACTTTGTATTGACTTTGTCTAATGCCTCTTGCACCTTTTTAAATGTACCACTTGCTTTGCTTGCAATTAAAATAATCGCAAGTAATAAAATTGGAATAACTACAAGTAATATTGGAAATAACTCTCGCGCTGTTACAAAAACAATAATTATACTTCCAATAAACAACAGCGGACCACGAACGAGAACACGTAATGTCATTGTCATTGCCGATTGGATGGAAGTGATATCATTCGTCACAATCGTTAATAATTTACCTGTTCCAAATGAATAACGATTATTACTAGAAAATGTTTCTATTGTCGCAAACACATCTTTTCGTATGTCTGTAGCGAAATTAACAGCTGCTTTTGTAGAATACATCATACACCCAAGCCCTCCAACTAAACCGAGTGCTGCTGCTCCTATCATAAGAAGCCCCATTTTTATTACATAATTTAAATCCCGATTTGCAATCCCAACATCAATGATATGTTGCATAATAGTCGGTTGAATTAAGTCCATCGCAACCTCAAGTACCATAAATAGCGGTCCAATAATAGCGAAGAACATGTATGGTTTTAAATACTGTAATAACTTACGAAATGATTTCATACATAATCTCCTTTTCCTATGAAATTACCACTGAATAATTCATATCCCTCCTTATTTAAGCGATATTTTTTGCAATTTCTTCATTACTTCTATTATATTATGTAAATTAATATTTAACATTATTAAATGATAAGTATTAATGACTTTCTGGTCAATACATATGCTTTATATTATGTAAATACAAAAACCGCATTCTTAATAAAAAGAATACGGTTTTTCATCTATATTTCTTCAATTGTAAAATTTAAAAACTCAGTCTCAAATCCCTTATTTTTAGAAGGACTACACGTGTAAAAACCTATTTTAATAGGCTCATTCCCTATATCCTCCATTAAATGAGCGATTCTTATTTGTTCCCATTGATGGCTCTTTTTCACATATATTGTATAATCACCGCGTTTTCGAATAATGCGAAAACGAAGTTGTTGCTTAGCTGCTTCAGTTGGATAATCTTGCGTTGACCAGTCAGAATATCCATTATTCGTTACGACAGCACCTAAGTGAGATGGACCATCTGGAATATATTCTAATGAAGTTTTCAGCCAACAGTTCTCCGAAATCATAACAAAAAGACCTGCTTGATCGAATTTTGAATTTGGATTCATACGTAACTGAACTTCAGCTTGAAAGTCTGTCATCATCTCATTATAAAATACATGACCATTCATTACTTCAAAACCATAATGTGTTTTAAGCCAAAAATCGGTTTCTGCTTTCGAACGGACAATAAACGCATGATTGTCATTAATTTTATAGTATTCAGGTACATTCATTATAGTGAGTTGCTCAATACTTTCTGGTATATACGATATATTCATAGCTCCTCCATAACAAAGCATTTATATAGACATTTAAAACTCCGCTAATACTGGGAATTTATAACCTTTAAAATCTAACTCTTTATCACTTCGAACCATTAAATACTTGCTAGACTGTAATTCTGTAAACTGTACATCCTCAACCCCTAATTGATCCGGAGAAAAATAAAATTCGATTTCCGTAAACCTTTCATTGATTTCTCCACATAATTCATCTAAAACCGGAAGTACTGGCGCAAATACTCCAAATAATTTCAACTTTTCATTGTCTACTTCATAAACGATTAAAGCATCTAGTTTCTCTGAATAATACAGTTTCTCATTCCATTCTGAATCATACATATTCAAATAAAATGAAGGATGGAAGTTTAAAGTTGAAAAACTATTTGAAAGTCTTTGGCTACTATCAATAGTTTCATGTATTAACTGTCTATTCTCTATATTATAGAAATCTAACTTTTTAAGTAGTGAATGGTTATTATTAATATTTTTATCATATGGTATAGTCATCAAATATTCCTGCACAACTTTAAATCCAAATGCTGTATATAGTTCAGGTTTTTCCGTAAACAATAATGCACATTCACATTTCTTATCAATTTCTTCTATCATTTTACTCATTAATTGTGTCATTAGCCCTTGTCTACGGAAATTAGGGTGTGTCATTACTGATTGAATACCCGCCGCATTTATTTTTTCACCATTAATTAATAATGGGAGTGAAAATGCCGCAACATTTGCAATCACTTTATCTTCTTGTAAAAATGATAAAGCTTTATATGTATCATCCCAATATCCTTTATCCGAAAAATCATTCAATGTTTGAGTTGTAATTCCAAACACTTCTTCAAATAAAGGAAATAACTGCTCTCTTTTCGGTTCTTCTATTAGAAGACTTGCCAATTTTTCAACATTCCCCATGTTGTACCTCCAAATGTTAAATTCCATTAAATTAGATATACTTATATGACCTACTCTTAAAAATAGAGGTCTTACCAATCAATATACTATCATAAAACATAAAAAAAAAGTCTAATTAATTTTATGTTTCGACTATTTGAAAATAAGTCGAATAAAAAAATATTAAGATTTTCGGATATTAATTAGTTTATTTTATAAAAATAGCGCTTTCTAATTAGCCTTTACTAATAGAAATACACTATTTATAATAAAATATTTTTATTCTTTTATCCCTTCAAGTCTTTCCTTCGTATTAATTTCTTCTCCACTTATACGCTTTTCAAAAGACTTTCTCCAACTATTTGAAAGTGCATTTACTTCTAATATCCTTTTTACCCCTTCAATATTTTGTTTTTCCTTATGCATAATACGGTTAGCGAATGCTACTGAAACACCTTTTGGATCAGACTGTAGTCTTTTTAAGGTGTCGACTGATGATACCCATCCTTCTTTTAATACACGAAAATAAAATCCTGTATATCCTGTTTCTTGAAAATATAGTGGTAACTTTGGAATATTATATTTTTTTGCTAATTTAAAACAAGGTTGCCTTGGTTGTGTTACCTGTACGATTGCCTGTCCTAGCTCAAACGTATCACCAATACAAACATCCTCTTCGCTCATACCACTAACTGTTATATTTTCTCCGAAAGCCCCATATACAAGATCTTGATTCAATTCTTTTTCCCAGTATGGATAGTGATCACCAGTATAAACACAAACTGCTTTATCTACTCCTCCATGATGAACTAAGTCAGCTTGTCCATCCCCATTAAATTTTACAAAGGATAAATATACCGGTTCCTTTACTTGTTTCTTATTTATGCCTGTATGAATTACCTTTCCGCCGTATGTAACCTCTTTTGGTAATCCTATATTTAAAGATAATAATTGATATTCATTAGCCATTCTATTTCCTCCTTTAAAGGTGTTACATGTATTTTCTCTCAATTAATTTTTACAACCCTCTCTGTTATTTAAAGATGATTATAAAACCTCTAAAATCATTGTTCAATTCAATTATTTATATAATAATGATAGGTATAACCTATTATTATACTTGAGGTGATTTCAATCGAATTACGACAACTTGAATACTTTTTAGCTGTTTCAAAAGAATTACATTTCACAAAAGCAGCTGAGAAATTAAATATTTCACAGCCTTCTCTAAGTCAACAAATACGTGCATTAGAGCATGAAGTAGGAATGCCACTTTTCGATCGAATTGGTAAAAAAATATCTCTAACTGAAGCAGGGAAGATTTTATTATCACATAGTAAAACCATTTTTCATGAAGTCGAACAAGCTCGTTCAGCTATTCAAGACCTAAACGGATTACAGCAAGGTTCCTTAACAATAGGGGCTTTGTTAACCGTTGTAAATTACTTACTACCACCAGCTATTTTAAATTTTAATAATTTATATCCTAATATAGAGCTTTCTGTATTAGGGCTTCGTACAGGAGATATTCGTAAAAAATTATTACAAAACGAACTACATATTGGAATTACATTTCTCCCAGTGCAAGATAAAGAGATTATCTCTATCCCTCTATACAAAAGCGATCTTACATTAGTCGTGCCCACTGGTCATCGATTAGCTGAACGTAATCATGTATCTATTGCTGAATTACAGAACTATCCTTTAATTCTTTTACCTAAAAATTTCTTTTTAACCGAACTAATTACATCTTATTGTCAAAAATTCAACTTTAAACCAAGACCAATTTTAGAAATTAGCACGATGGAATCTTTAATCCAAATGGTTTCCAAAGGAATGGGAATTACAGTGTTACCCAAACCATATATAGACTTTTTACAAAATAATAACATTCAAGCTATTAAAATAGAAAACCCTACTCCAACAATTGAAATAGGGTTAATTTATAGAAAAGATAAATATATGTGTGCTGCAACTCAAGAATTTATTGAACAACTAAAAAGCACAGTAAGTTCTTTCCAAAACTAAAAAAAAGAGATTATCCTATGAAACCGTTTCACAACGATCTAGTAGAATAATCTCTTTTCAAAACAAAGTAAACATTATATTAAACTCTTATAGATTTTAATGTACCTTTTTAGATATTGGAATATATTTAGTAAAATATGCACCAACTAGCAATAATACAATTGAAAATAACCAAGTAAAAGCACCGCCAAAGTGAAACCAATATGCAAACATATTTAAAATTGCGAGTGAAAAGAAGCAAATAGAAGTTAACGCACTTTTCAATCCTTTTATCCCGGTTTTTTTTCTCTTTTGATAAGCAATATACATCGCAATGACAAGAAAAAAGATAAGAATAAATGGTAACATAACTTTTAGCATTGGTAATCCCTCCAGTGTAAATGCACTCTCTTCATTATCATCTTATCTCATTTATCTTTTAGGCATCAATTCATTCTTATCTTCCCTCCAAAAGTCAGTATAAGTTTTATTTTTAAAGTTCACGTTCACCTCAGAAAACGGCATACTTCCTCCAACTTTCAATGAGTACCAGTCGTTTAAAAGTGGTGATCCGAAACAAATCTTCATTGTACGATCATGTAAATCGAATAATACAGAATGTAAAGTTCCAAACCATTCTTCATAGTTATGTACAGTCAGTCCATCAGGATATTCTTCTACTAACTTTTTTAAAGACTCTATGCTCACTTGTTCATATCCATTTAAATGCTCATGTAAAACATGATATCTCTTTGTAGATTGTTCTAATTTCCTATTATTTAATTTCTGAATTGATGAACTAACTGCATGGTTTGTTGATACAATAAAAGCTTGGTTGTCACCATCAATCGTTGTTGTGGATTTATGACCGTCAAATATTTCAATATGTGCTGCGTTTAAAGGATCAGCTACTATTAAATTAATATTACTAGCAATTGGTATTTCTTCTATTAGTGATTTAGCTTCCTGCACATTTTTACATTTCTCCAACAACAATCGAATTACCGCAAAACACTGTAAACCATTTACCATTGGCTTTCTTAAACCTGCAATGTTTCCTACTGGTTGACCACATGCTGAAAATGTAACAGATAATCCATGTTCGTTAACCCCTTCTGTTCGACCAAAATATTGAGTAGAAAAGCCACTATGTGCATACGCACCTTCAACATGCGTCGAGCAAAAACGCATATCATCTATTACTGGTGACAAATCATAATTTCTTAATACATAAGTGTGAGTTAAATCTGTCTTTTTAGGTAATACTGCACAATGACTACAACCTGCTTTCAATAGTGTTTGATAGTAATACATCATATTTTTTGAAGGAATTTTTAACACTTCACAAAAACCTTCAATTTCTTCATTAATTCCAGAACAATATTGATTTAATATATTTCTAGATTCTGTCCAATGGTTATGCGATATTAAGTTTTCTTGCTCTATAAATTGCGGAATAAGATAAGAATGTTGTTTCACAAATTCACCTTGTTGCTTACCAATTTCATAATGACTTCCTTTGAGCGATGAAAAATACCCCTTTACTTGATACATCAAATTCCCCCTCTTATTAAACATATCCATATCGTACCAAATGAATCCCATTCATTCTTGATGTTTTTTACTACCTTACCTTAACTCCATGCCACTTTAAAACCTCCACTAATAATTATTTACTAAATAATTATTTTTTTGTTAATATTGCTACAGAAGCTTTACTTCAAAATAAAATAGTTTAATATCAAATGAGCAAAATACTATATTGAACTTACTCGTAAGCAATCATCTAATTTTTGAGATTAAGAAACTTATTTATCAAAGCAACAGGAGAATTATGTATGAGCAATTGCAAACCAATTGATGAATTAACTATTGAAGACCTAAAACAAAACCCCATTTGGGAATGGGCAATAGATGAAGAGGAAAACGAAGAACATGACGAAACATGGGTAAAACCAGCAGCAACTACTAATTTTACAGAGGAGCTAAACGGTTCAATCGTACTAGGCGAACTATTCTTACATAATGGTGAAAAATTCCCTATGATGTGTGAAATTGACATTGAAAATAACGAGGCAGTAATTCGTTCTGTTGTTTATTATAACAAAGCAGAAAATGAGTATATTGCTATAGAAGATATTGTGAAAACGGTCGAAATGCCGTTATCGATTATTATTAACCTAACAATTCATGCAGAATCCAAAACCTTACGCTTCACTGCACATAAAGTAGATATTTATAAAAATTCAATAACGACTAATTTAAATTAAAGTTGGGCGAAATAAAGAAAACAATTATTAAATAAAGTGAAGCTTTAATCAGTGGGGGTCTTACTGCCCAGCAAATAGCGGGATAAAAACCGGAAAATGATTATCGATTCCCCGGTTTTTCAAACTAGATTAAAGTATTCCCTTTTCTACTAAAGTCTCTGCGATTTGAACTGAATTCCAAGCCGCACCTTTTAATAGGTTATCAGAAACAATCCAGAGGTGGAATCCGTTTGGCATATCAGGATCTTTACGTATTCTTCCGACAAATGTATCTATTTTCCCTTCTGCATATAATGGCATTGGATACAGCTGTTTACTAGGGTTATCCTGCAAAATAACACCTGGTGCATCCATTAATACTTCCTTAATTTCCGTAACGGTTGCTTCTTTTTCCAGTTCTATATAAACCGATTCTGAATGCCCTGATACAACTGGAACACGTACACAAGTAGCTGCCATTTTCAGGTTTTCATCTTCTAATATTTTCTTCGTTTCTTGAATCATTTTTACTTCTTCAAAAGTAAAATCATTGTCTGTAAATATATCTACTTGAGGCAGTACATTAAACGCTATTGGGTAATGTTTTTTATCTTTTTTCGCCGGTAATATATTACTTTTCACTTCTTCACCAGCAAGCATAGACTTAGCCTGCTCTTGTAATTCATGAATCGCATGAATGCCAGAACCCGATACGGCTTGATATGTTGAAACGATGATTCTTTCTAAACCGAATGATTTTCGAATCGGCTGAAGTGATGTTACCATCTGTAATGCTGAACAATTTGGAACTGCAATGATACCTTTATGCTGCTTTAAAGTATGCGCATTCACTTCCGGAACAACGAGCGGTACACCTTGTGCCATTCGGTACTCACTTGTGTTATCAATTACAATCGCACCACTAGAAACTGCATGAGTTACAAATTGTCTAGATACTTCTCCCCCAGCGCTAAAAAAGGCAATATCTACACCTTCAAAGCTAGTTGTTTTTGCCTCTTTTATAATTATCTCTCGTCCTTTGAATCTTACTTTCTTACCAGCGGATCGTTTTGACGAAAGCAATGTAACTTCAACTATATTAAACTTCATTTCATTCTCTAACAGTTCAATAATTTTTTGCCCTACCGCACCTGTAGCCCCAACAACAGCTACATGATAGCCCTTTTTTTTCATCTTTTCTCCTCCAATATCACCTGAATGAATATTTCTACAATTTCATTTTATACAGAATTTAATCATTTGGAAAATTAAAATACATGATATAATCATTCACAAATCATGATAATAAAAGAGGGATCGCTTATGGAAATGAGACATGTTAAAACATTTTGCGCCATTGTGAAGTATGGTAATTTTTCTAAGGCTGCGCATGCGCTAGGTTATGCGCAATCTACTGTTACAGCACATATGAAAGCTTTAGAGAACGATTTACATATTCCTCTTTTCGATCGGTTAGGGAAAAAAGTGCTACTTACAAAAGCAGGTCATCAATTTCATCCTTATGCATTAGAATTACTTTCAATATATGAAAAAGCGCGAGAAATCCCCCAAAATACAGATTATTTAGAAGGTACATTAAGTATTACATCTAATGAATCATTAGCGGTATACCGATTACCACAATTATTACGTACTTACAAACAGAAAAATCCAAAAGTAAATATCGTACTTGAAACAAACACAAATGAACAAGCATTACAAAAATTACGTGAAGGAGAAACAGACGTTGTCTTCATAATTGGAGAAAGTATAGAACATAATGATTTTATTACGCGTACTTTTAGTAATGAAACATTTGGATGGATTTTACCAGCTTATTCCTCTGCACATACAAATCCATTCCAGTTATTACAGGACACCCAGTTCATTTTTACAGAACAAAGCTGCGGCTATAGGCCAATGGTAGATCGTTTTTTACGTCAAAGTGGAAATATTCCAGCTAAAACATTTGAAACTTCCAATGTTGAAGTCATTAAACAATCCGTTATGTGTGAGTTAGGCATTTCAATTCTTCCTTATATCGTTGTACAAGAAAGTTGCCAAAAAGGACAACTATGTTTTCAACCTATCGAAACTCCAACAGTTATTCAAAGTTATGTAATCTATCATAAATCTAGATGGATTTCCCCGGTATTACAATCGTTCCTTTCCTTACTTGAACGAGACTAAAATATTAAGACGTACATAGAAAAAGAGTAATTGCCTAATAAGCAATTACTCTCTTTCATTAATTAGTATACTATTTATTAGTCTGTCCCCCACCTGCAATTAATTTACTACCTGAATATGTACCTTTGTTCATAAACACTTGATTAATTAATTCTTTTTGCTCAGCTACCGACATTACTCCTTTTCCTTCTCCTAAATTCCCACTTTGTAATTTCCAAATCTTATTATGATCCCCATCAACCTTTTCATATTTTCCTTGTTTCCATCGTTCTAAAATTTCTACATATGTACTTCCCTGTACAAGATCATTACTCTTTACAATATCAATTAAGCTTTCAATCCGCTCTTGTGTAATAAAAATATAGCCCCACTTTTGATCAGCTTTCGCTTTTTGATGTGCCATTTCATGTAATGCTGTCTGTATGTTCTCATCTGTCCATTTAAAATTTTTATTAAAACCACTATTCGGCAATGAATAATTTCCATTTTCTAAAAGCTTTGCATCTTCTGCTTTTACGTTACTATCAGCTAATACTTCTACTGCTGGAGCAGCTGGTGATGCCTTTTTCGCAGCTGGTTTACTATTATTTAAATAATGCAGCATACCATATGTTAAACCTACTCCAATTACCGCCATACCAGCTATAACACCTATTATTTTCAAAAATGTTTTCATCTCGCTTGTTTCCTCCCAAATTTCTCTGTTCTGACTACCTAATTATTTCTTATATAAAAACTGTTACTTCATTCCAAATATCGCATCCCATCCCCTATCATATTATTTATATATACTTCCTCATATTGTATTTCTTTTCCTTTTAAATTAAAAGATTATTCTGTTAAATATTGAAAATATTCTACAAATTTTTCCTTTATATTTATAAAGAAACAAAAAAACAACGATTGCGTTCTACAACACTCGTTGTTTTTACTTTATGCACGATTTTCTTTTAACCACTTCGTAATAGCATCTAACCTCGAAACATCAAAACGTCCTTCTTCACACACGTTCAAATTTTTTGAGTTTCTCACTATTTCTAATTCATTATTTCTTACACTTTTTGCCTCAATTAATTTACAATACCCATCTGTAACAGTATTTAAATTTTCATAATAACGCTGAAACGATTTTGATATATGTAAATGTTTTTCAAAGTTTCTCCTTCTTTTCGTTTCATCAGATACTTTCCGTTTTCTAAGTTCTTCATCGTTCGTATATAAATAAAAATATTGATCTGGAAAACCAATTTCCCTATTTATCATCTTTTCTTTATAAAAATTTTCTATTAAAGATAATGGCTGATTAAATATATCAAAATGAAAACACCAATTATAACTAAGTGGCTGATATATATCGCCATCGAGTATTACTAATTCATATTGCTCTGACTTCTGAACAGCTATATTCCAGCGCTCAACTTGTTTTTCAAAATACCATGTTCTATGTTCATTTTTTGGCCTTTCAAATAAAGAATTCACTTCAGGTATTATATAAGCACCATAATTCTTTTCTAATTCACGGCACGTGGTACTTTTACCAACAGCGCTTGCTCCCTCAAATGCTATTATCCCCATAATTTCTCCCTCTTTCATTAACTAAAATTTCGTTGTTTCACTTTTCTTCCCCATAACTTTCTCCATAAAACAATTGAAGCAATAGTGAGCATGATTGTTGTAATGATACTACCTTCAATTCCGAACGTGCCTCCATGCAATGTTTCTGGTCCATTTGTTATAGACTTAAAAATTGGAGTAGAATATACAGTTGTGCCACTAACTGCAAAACCATATACATTATATTGAGCCCAGTTCCAAATTGAGTGCCATGCACATATTCCCCACAGACCGTCTTCTTTCAATACATATAAAGCTGCGAAAACACCCACTAATATTATATTCGATATAGATAATATTGTAATTCCTGGATTAAGTAGATGAAGAAATCCAAATAAAAATGAAGTTACAATTATTCCAACCCATATACGACTTCTAACAGAAAGAACCGGGAATAACCAACCTCGTACAATAATTTCTTCCGTTGCCCCTTGTATTAAAAATGCAACTAGAGATCCTACTATTCCTACTATCACTGTTGAGGTAATATGTTGTACTTGCAATTTCACACTCCCCATTAATAATAGTAGAATAACTGGCGTTGAAATAAATAAAAACCCTATTAACGCACCTTTTAAATACTTTCTCATCCATTTCTCTTTCCAAAAGCCAATGGATGAAAAAGGTCTTTTTTCTACAAAACGAACCCATATAAATAAAATAAATATAGCTCCGCCAAACGTTAACACCATTCTAACATTGTCATAAATACCTTTCATGAATATCGTTTCAGCTTTCGGTAAAAATAACATAAATAACATAAAAAGTTCGCCTAAAGTCAAAAATATAATGGCTAATATTACAACAAAGACTGGATGGACCTTTTTTCTCCCTGCTTTTGCTGCTTCAATTATTAAAAATGAATTATTTTTCACTTTCTTTTCTCCTTTTATAATATTTAACTACCAACAGTAAACATCCATATTTTACTATAAAAAATACATTATTAATATTTACTCTAAGTTTTTCTTACATGATTTTGCATAAATCCAAATTAGGAATAATATATAAATAAAAGAGGTGCCTTTGTGCCTTTACTATTATCACCCAGATTACTCAGTGGTATTACCAGCACTTGCTATTTCCCACCATTTGTTGTAAGATAGTAATTAAGGTCAATTTAACACTATATTTTCTTTGCATATTATCAAGTATCAATCAGGGACAGTTTGTACTCCTTATGGGTTTTTGATAATATGTGAAATTTTATTTTCATTCAAATAAGGCCGATCATATTGTAATTTTTCTACTTTTAGGAGGCATTACCATGACATTAACAGGTAAAGTAAAATGGTTTAACAGCGAAAAAGGTTTCGGTTTCATCGAAGTTGCAGACGGTAACGATGTATTCGTTCACTTCTCAGCTATCACTGGCGACGGCTTCAAGTCTCTTGACGAAGGTCAAGAAGTTAGCTTTGAAGTTGAAGAAGGTAACCGCGGACCTCAAGCTAAAAACGTTGTAAAGCTATAATTCAAACAATAAAAAGGTTGTTACCAGCAAGGTTAACAACCTTTTTAATATATAACTAAAATTTTTTACATAAAAGGAGTGGTTACATGTATCGCAATCGAAAGAACGATGTAGCAGAAGTACCACCAGAACAAACCCCTGTTTGGGAATGTGAATCAGAGGATTGTTTAGGATGGATGAGAAAGAACTTTTCATTTGAAGAAGAGCCTAAATGCCCTTTATGTAAAAGTAGCATGAAAAGCGGAGAACGTTTATTACCTAAATTAGGTTAATTTATAATAAAAAAAACCTCTTTTAATTAAGAGGTTTTTTTATTATAAATTTATGTCCTCAATATCAGTTCGTACTATAGAATACAATAATGCATCGTGTTGCTTATTTCCTTGATGAATATATCCGCGCAATAGACCTTCCTTTTGGAAGCCAATTTTAGATAACATTCTACAAGAAGTAACATTTTCAGGATATGTAATAGCTCCAATTCTAAACAAACCTAAATCTTTAAATCCATAATCAATAATTTCTCGAGCTGCTTCTGAAGCATAACCATTTCCCCAATAATGAGGATGCAGATCATATCCAATCTCAGATCGTTTGCTCCATAATTGTAAATTGTTTAGTCCAATTGTTCCTATTAAAACATTCGTTTCTTTTAACACAATTCCCCATCGTATTGCCTTTTTCTCAAAGTAATTTTTTGAAAAAGATTCGATCATACGTGAAGCTTGTCCAAACTCCGTAAAAGAATTCATACCGTAATAACACGTCACTTCATCCAATGAAAAGATTTCATATATTTTTTGACAATAAGATTGTTCTATTTCAACTAAACGTAAGCGTTCGGTTTCTAATATAGGAAATGCCATAGGATCACTCCTTTCTCTCTACTCGTTCATTATATCAGAAAAAATATGTATAATTAGTAAAGTCCTTATTGTTCCATAAATCAAACATTTCTAATGGCGCATTCCCTCTTTATTCTATATACACGAATTGGATACCTTCTGATTGCCAATCAAACATGACGCTATAATTTCCATAAATCTAATTTTAAATTATCAAGAACTGTAAAGAAATTGTTTCTTCATTTTCTCCTTCTAAACAACCACCCTACCCCATACATTTATGGTAAAATATAGTTAATGTATTTTTTTATTGTGGAGGTGTAAATTTCCTATGTATATATTCATCGGCTTATCCCTCTTACTCATATTACTTATTTTTTTATTCGCAAAAAAATTCACACCAAACTCATTCATGATGACTAGCTTTAAAGGCAATAGCTTTAGGACATTTTCAATCGGTATTTTAATCGCTGCCATACTCTCACTTTCATATGGAACTTATCATGCAGTAACATATCAACCTAGTTATTTAGATATTAAATTAAAAAATCAAAATTATACTGTTTTCGGTAATGTAGGCGAATTCGGTTATTTCTCCGAAGAATTATTAAAAAAAGATACAGAAGTACAACTATATTTCGTCTCTTGGAAAACAATACAGTTAAAAAATCCGGTAATACTTATAGAATATCCTTCAGGAAAACAAGAAACATGGAAGCCAAATATCGTATCAATACCGGTAAATAAATTACAAGAAAAACATGATATAAAAGATATTTATCAACTATCACCGTATTCATTTAAAGAGTCTGGAGAAATAACATTAACAATAAAAGAAAACAATGTAAAAAACAATACAATTTCGATTCAAATAAAATAAATAAAAACTGTTCCTCCATTTTGCTGAAGGGACAGTTTTTATTTATTCTACAGTATTATTTATTTAATGTAGCCATTATTTCATTGGCTATATTCTTTCCATTTCCAATACACGCACCAATTCCGACACCGTAATATGAGGCACCAGCTAAATATACATTTGGATAAAGATTCGTCATTTTTTCTTGCAATGTTTGAACCGCTTGATTATGTTCTAAATGATATTTCGGCATTAAATCTTTCCAATTTGTAACTTTGACTACTTCTGGTTCACCTTTAATTCCGAGACTTTTTTCAATATCATATAAAGCAACTCGTACTAATTCTTCTTCACTATAATTTTTGATTGTTTCATATACCGGATTGGTGCTCTTATAAAACATTCTTACTAATAATTTTTGTTTACCCGATGTATGTTTCCACTTTCGACTTGTCCATGTGCAAGCATCACAATGTAAATCACTGTTTTCCGTTACAATAAACCCTGTGCCGTCAGCTGGTAGTTGTTCATCTAGTATGTCAAATCCTAAGTAAATACTTATAAGAGATGAGTTTTTAAATGTATTAAACTGCTCATTTAACTCATTAGACTGTAATAAAGTTTGTACTATATCATGTGGAGCTGCTAAAACAACATAATCAGCTTGTATTGTTTCATGATTTACAAAAGAAATCTCATATCGATCTTCTTGTTTACTTACAGCCGTCGTTATAGCACCTTTTTTTACGACAGTTTCAGTCAGCACTTCTTCTAAGCGATTAATTATCGTAGATAGTCCACCTTTAAATGATACGAATTTTTTATTTCCTGCTGATTGAAATTGTTTTTTATTCTCTTCAAAACCTTTAATAATACTTCCATACTTATTTTTATAATCCAGTAAATATGGTAATGTAGATGCCATTGTAAGCTCATTCAATTTACCAGAATATACGCCTGAAAGCACAGGAGCAATTTGTCTTTCCACTAACTCTTTCCCTAAGAAACTTTCTAAAAATAGAGCAAGTGATGTGTCTTTCGTAAACTCTTTATTTTTCGTTATGAAATCTTTTAAAGCTACGATTTTCCCTTTCGTTGAGACTAGCGTACTGCTAAACAGCGACCGGGCGCTCATAGGTATCCCAAATATAGTATCAGAAGGAATCGGATGTAACATGTTTTCAGAATATATGTAAGAAATACCCGTTTCATTATATACCATTTCATCTTCTAAATTTAAATCTTTTACAAGTGGCATAACATATTCATTACGAGCAACGATTGAATCCGCTCCTGACTCCATAATGAAATCCTTTTCTTCCACACTATGGATTTTACCACCTAAATACTCTTCTTTCTCAATAAGAATTAAATTTAAATCGATATTATAATCCTTTTTTAATTTTTCTAAATAAAACATAGTAGAAAGTCCCGTTATACCTCCACCGATAACAACAACTGTTTTCATATGTGCTGCGCTCCTAACCGATACAATTAATAATTCCTTTTTATTATAACCAAAAGTCCTTATATTCGACTAGCAAGTTGCGCATTCTGTAAGAAATTAGACAATATATTTGAATATATTTTCAAATTACCTAATAAAAAAGAACTATAACATTTACAAACCCCGTCATAGTTCTCTTTATTTTAAAAACATAAAGTAATTGATTAATTTGTCTAGTTCTTGACTCAATGCCAATACTTTTTCATGTTGAATTCCATAATCCGATACTAAATATAAAAGTTCTTCTTTTTTTATTTCAATTACTTTTTCCAATTTCGCTAGTTCCATGTCGTTTTACATCTCTCCAAAAATAAAATGTATGTATTTCAGTATAGCCTACTTACATAATTAGTAAAAGTAAAATACGCATGTAAAATCTTACATATTTGAAAAAATAATATACTACTAACAAAAAAAGAAACTAGATTAAGCTTCTTTTTTCAGATTATTAAAGTTCATTAAGAATGAATAACATACCGGAATTTTTCTAATGTTATATCTTTATAATTTGGAGCTCTCTTTATATGATTAAAATAACTAGCAATTGCAGCTGCTCCAAAATGCGCATGCCAAATATCATTTGTTTCTTTTTTGCATTGAGAAATAATTGAAAGGCCGCCTTTTAAAATACTTTTGTTTTCCATTTTCTTTCTCCCCTAATTAAAATCACTATATTTTCATCCTAAAGATGGTGTCAGGACAAATAAAATGTGATTCGATTCATCACTTTTATTCAAAAATCGATGCTTCACATTTGGTGGAATACGTACAACATCGCCTTCTTCTAAAAAATATTCTTTTCCCTCCAATTCTACGTATACTTCCCCTTTCATAATAACAGCAATCTCTTCCTTATCTTCATGGGAATAATGGCTTTCTGTTGTGTTTGCTTGTTTATTTAAATCCATCATTAGCATTTCAATACGTGCTTTCATAAAATCAGGTGTTAATACATCATATACAATGTGATCATTGTTTTCCCGATATACTTTTTTTCGATCTTTTTTCTTGGAAATGAGCGAATCTGTATCAATATCGTTAATAAAAAGTGTAAACAGCGGTACATTTAATGCTTTTGCAATTAACTCCAAAACATTTAAAGAAGGATTAGCATGTCCTCTTTCAATTTGGCTAATTAGTGATGTACTAATCCCTGCATACTCAGCGAATTCACGAATTGTCATATTATTTTTCTTACGATAACTTAATACCGTTTGTCCAAGCCTATCATGTATCATAGTAAAACTTCCTTTCGTCCATCATAATGCATATTTCATTGTCTTTGTGCTGACATACTAAACAAAGGCAAATAATCCTTTCCTATTATCTCCGGGACTTATATACTTACCTTTGTATATTATATCGCACTAAGTTTATTATAATAAACAATCTATCGGAGGGACAAACTTTGAAATCACCTATTCTTTCATATTTCATCTTATTTTTTGGTGTATTCGCCTTATCAACTTCAGCAATTTTTGTAAAATTGGCAGCTGCTCCTGCGACAATCATTGCTTTTTACCGATTATTCTTTGCCACACTGATCCTGTTACCGTTATTACTATTTAATAAAAATAGTCGAAATGAGCTAAAAACTTTAACGAAAAAACAATGGACATTCGGATTCATATCTGGGCTATTTTTAGCTGCACATTATGTACTATGGTTTGAATCATTACAATATACTTCTGTAGCAAGCTCTACAGTTATCGTAACGTTACAACCTTTGTTCTCAATAATTGGTGGTTATTTTTTATTTAAGGAGAGATTTACGAAAGGAGCGGTTATTGGTTGCCTCATCGCCATTTCAGGTAGTATCATCATTGGCTGGCAAGATTTCCAAATTAGTGGAGAAGCTTTATATGGAGATATTTTAGCATTTATCGCTGCTGGTATCATTACTGCTTATTTTTTCATTAGCCAACACGTCCGTAAAGATTTGTCACTTATACCCTATTCGGTAATTAGTTATGGAAGTAGTGCTGGCTTTCTTGGCATATTTGCTTTCACGCAACAAGAATCTTTCATCCATTACTCTACACAAACTTGGTTGTGCTTTATTGGATTAGCTTTCATTGCTACAATTTTAGGACAAACCATTTTTAATTGGTTATTAAAATGGATGAGTGCTACTGTAATTTCAATGAGTATTTTAGGTGAAACAATTGGCACTTGTATGCTAGCGTACTTTATATTACATGAGACCATTTCTTTACAACAAGGACTAGGAATTGCCGTTATTTTTATTGGTTTAGCATTATTTTTATTACAGCCAAATTCTAATGAAAAAGCATGACAGTATACTGTCATGCTTTTAACTATCAATTATGTACAATTAAACCATTCGGTCTAAAACGACTCATCATAATTTCATTAATAAACTTTCCGTGAGCTTTCAAATTCCCTATCTTTACCCCCTCTTCTACAAATCCAAATTTTTCATATAAAGCTTTTGCTTTTGGATTCGTTTCTAACACACCTAGTTCTACTCTCTCTAACATTAACCAATTATCAGCCAGATCAAGCATCTTCATAAGAAGTGCTTTCCCAATTCCTTTATTATGATATTCACTGTCTACCCCAATGAATAAATCGCCTGAATGAGATCTTCGGCCTGGACTTTGTGTTAAACTTACAAATCCAACAACTTCTCCATCATATTCTGCAACAAATTCAAATTGATTTGGTGCTAAATTTCGAATTCTATTTTCCATAGCTTCTACACGCATGCTAGGTAAGAAAACCATATACGGTAAAACGTCATCTTGTATACATATACAATGAATTGCTCTAGCATCTTGTATTTCTACTGCTCTAACGTTAACCCCCATCTTTCTCTCCTCCATATAAATAACAATATATTTGTGTGTATTCTAGAAATGTTCATGAATGACCTTCTCGTCCGTATTTCTTTATGTCATTTTTACATAATTATTCCGATATAATATTTAATTTCCAAAAAGATTAACAACATATCTATATGATTAACTTTTCACCTTGCTATATAAATTAAGCAAATTTTCAATTTGAATACCATTTATTTCCATACCGACTATATCACAATTTTCTATTTCAATATTTTTCAGATTACTGTTACTTATGGTGCTACCTTCCAAGTCACATTTATCGAATACAATAGGTTCCTTCTCATCTCCGAGACTTGTATTTTTGAATTGTACTCCACCTAAAGTCACCAAATTAAATTTACTGCCAGAAAGATTTAAATCTGCATATGATGAACTTCTAAAATTTATATTTCTAAACTTTGATTGACTTACATTGCAATTACTCATATTCGTATTCATTATATTGTTACCAACAAATGAACTGTTTTTTAAATTCACTTGATAATACCCTGTATTTGCTAAATTACAGTTTTCGTATTGACTATTTTTCATATCTTTATTTGTAACTACACTCTCTTTGTTTGAGCTTGTTTTTATTCTTTTCACGTAACAATACTCATCTTCCGATTCAAAAATCATTTGGTAGCCCATCTTTTTATAAAAGTGATGATTATTAATTTGTCTACTAGATGTTTCGAGATCCCAAATCTTTATGTTTGGATATTCCTTTTCTATTAATTTCATAACATGTGATCCAATTCCTTTTCCTTGATAAACAGGAGCTACAAAAATACGATCAATTCGACCGTACGACTTACCAGAAATCGTAACTATTATCCCTCCAATTATTTCTTTATCCATTACAACTTTGAAAGAATCCAATTCTTCAATGGAATATTCCATCATTTCAACTGAAGAATACCCTGGCGGTTGAATGTTATAATCAATGACATCATCTTGGCCGTATAGCCATTGTTTTGCTTCTGCATCAAATGTTCTTTTCATTATTTCTGTTAATTTCTCAGCATCTAAAATTGTAGCTTTTTCTATAGATATTCTCGTCATTTTCGTTTTCCCCTTCATTATTACAAACCAACCATTTTTGTGAATGGCATAATTATCAATTCACTTTTGTTTTTAATGCTTTTCCCATTATTACATATGGAACATCATTTGTACTTGGATGAAATGGCTCCAATACATTTATCCAATCTAATCTTTCATATAACGAACGTGCTTTTTCATTGTTTATTTGTGTTGTTAAAACACTCGTTCTATTTGGAATCCCTTCTAGTAATTCATTATGTAATTTCGTTCCAAGACCTTCATTTTGATATTGTGGGTGGACTGCTAACTCTACAAATTCAAAACAATCTTGTAACCATTCGTCTACTTGCTCTAGATGTAACGCTTCTCTCATTAATTGATTATAGTACTGTCCCTCCATTGAGCGATAACCATAAGTAAAGCCAACTACTTCATTTTCATCATTTATTGCTACTATACCTTTAAAACCTGTATATTCTATATGCCTATTCATTCGCTCGATCATTTCATTGAAATTTATTTTCTCAAATACTTTACAATACAATTTTGCCATATCCCCAATTAAGATTTCATCTTTTTTAATGCTTACGAATTTCACTTTATCCCCCCCTGTTAAACATTTATATACTTAAAATTTTAAAAACAAAGAAAATTAATACTAATCACTCTCTTTACTATTAAACTACAAATCACCCTATATTTTCCACAATTACTTAGTATTAATGAATAAAAGAAGAGACCATGTAATACCAACATGGTCTCTTCTTTTATTCATTTTCAATTTTATCCCGCTATTTGCTGGGCAGTAAGACCCCCACCTCAAAATTCAGCGAAAGCAAAGAAGTTAGGTGGGGGTCGGGCTAATAATCAGTGGGGGCTGAACAAAACCCCCACTGATTAAAGTTTCACTTTATATAATTAAAAATTAAATATTATTTAAGCCACTCGTTGCAAGTATTACTTAACTGCTGTAAATCTTCTATAAATTGACTCGCATCATATCCATCACAAACCGAATGATGTACTTGCAATGAAACTGGTAGCATAACCTTGTTTCCTTCATTAAAATATTTCCCACAAGTTATAATTGGCAATAGAAAATTTTCATCATTATTAATATTAAGATTAAATCCAGTAAAACTAGTCCAAGGTATACTAGAAATCGGAAATACATTAGGTGGAATATTTTCTTTCGTGAAAAAACCATGAACACTAGCATAGCATCTCATATCGTCTTCATAATTCTTATAGAAAGTGCGGAAATCACTTGAATAATCCGTCCATATACTTGAAAAAGACTTATCATCTTTATGAAAGATTGTATAACTCGGTATCATTTCCTCCCAATAGCCTAAAACTCCTTCATCGTTAAAACATGTTCGAAATTTTTTATGATTATTTACTACTCTAGAAATTAAATATATAAAAACGGGATAAAATTTTATTCCCTTTTGATATAATTCCTCTAATAACATCGTGATATCAACATTAACAGTCATACTAAATGTACATTTCAACTTTAAATAATGCTCAAAATACTGCTCTCTATTCCAATCTTCTCTATCAATTACATGAAACTTCATTCTAATAGCCTCCTAAAATTTTCTTTTTATTTTAGAAGGCTATTTCCCTTGCTTTCACCATAATTGTTCACTCCTAACAGTTTACATTTCACCCTAATTATTTATTTAATTATATAACATATGTAAGAATCAATTCACATATTTCTTGAAATCCATCCACATACTATAGATAAATCAAATGAAATTTGGAGGATACATACATGAATAACAAAAATATGAATAAAAAAGAAAATATTACTGAAAATACTACATCTATTCAAAATAATAATACTGCAAACCTTACTATTGAAGAACAAGCAATGAACGGCTTATACGGAATGCCCGAAACAACAATTGAAGATGCTGATCACGCTGCAGCTGATGATTTGACTTCAAAAAATTAATTAACTACATTGAAAAAGCCAAGGAAAATACCCTTGGCTTTTTTAACTATGCATCCACCTTTTGTATTTCTTCACTCTTTCTTGAAAGTTTACCTGGCCAAAAAGCAAATCGGCCTAACACAACTGTAATTGCGGGTACAAGTAACGGTCTTACAATAAACGTATCTAGTAATACGCCAATTGCAGTTACAATACCAAATTGAACTAATACTTGAATTGGAAGTGTACCTAACACTGCAAAAGTTCCTGCTAAAATTAAACCTGCCGATGTAATAACACTACCTGTTTGTATTACACCATTTTTTACTGCATCCAAGTGATTTTGTGTCTTTCTGTTTTTCCATATTTCTGAAACCATAAAGATATTATAATCTTCACCTAAAGCAACTAAAAATACGAATGCGTACAACGGTATCGCACCTTGAATGGCCGGCGCTCCCATACCGTAATGAAGTAATATCCATCCTGCTCCTAACGCTGAGAAGAATGATAAGACAACAGTTACAATTAAATAAATCATCGCAACAACCGATCGTAAGTAGACAAGTAATAATAAAGCGATAATGCTAATCATTACTGGAATAATTACTGATTCATCACGTTCAGTAATTTGCTTTGTATCATATAATGAAGCTGTTTCTCCACCAATCCACAATTGCTCTTCAGCATTACTAATCCCAGCATCTTTTAATAATTTTTCTACATTACTTTTCAATTTAGGAATTTGATCTAACGCTTCAATTGAGTATGGATTTTCCGCTAAAGAAACTTCATACATTTGTATTTGCTTATTTTCTTTTCCCTCTTTTGGCTCTTTCACTGTATTTATGAAAGAAAATTTCTCTAGTTCTTGTTTAATAGGAAGCTCTTTTCCTTTCGTATCAACAACAACTTTTACTGGTGCTAGTTCACCAGCTGAGAAATGATCACTAATTAACGTAAACCCTTCACGAGAAGGCATATCCTTTGGAAACGATTCTAATAAGTCATATGTGTATTGAATACGTGGTACGAACGAAGCCAATCCACCTAATACAAACACAGTTAGCATAATTATTGTCCACGGTCTTCGTACTACTACATCTCCAAGTTTTTTACTAAAGGAGCCTTTTGATTTTTCAACTTTTACAGCCCTCTTTTTCTTTCTTGCAAACTCCTCATTCATTGAAGTTGTTCTCGGTATAAACGGGAAAAATGCAATCCTACCGAAAATTAATAATAGTGCTGGTAAAATCGTTAAAGCCGCGATTCCCATTATAAATACAGCAACACTAAATGGTACTGCAAATCGATGAAAGGCACCATAATGAGCAAGTAATAATGTTCCCAAACCAAGTACAACAGTTAACGCACTCATTATAATTGCACCGCCAGAAGCTTTAATCGCAAGTTGTAATGCTTTATATTTACTTTCTTCTTCTAACAAGTACTCTCTATATCTCGAAATTAAAAATAGACAATAGTCCGTTCCAGCGCCAAACAATAATACTGTCATAATTGATATTGCTTGGGCATCTACTTTAATCCATCCGTGATCAGCTAAAAAACCGAGTGTAGGACTAATAATACCGTATGCAAAGCCAACAACAAGTATAGGTAAAATCGCTAAAATTGGTGAACGATACAGTAAAATTAACAAAACTAACACTAGTAGTACTGTAGCCACTAGCAATTTCACATCTGCTTGACTAAATAAACTAACTGCATCCGTTTGAATACCTACAGGTCCAGATAATCGAACATGTAAACCAGATTCACTTATTTTTTGTTTAAATGGATCTTCATCCACCTTACTATTCACTATTTCTCTAAACTCTTCAAGATTTCCTTTTAATATATCCGTACCAGCAGATTTATTAAAGAATACCGGTGTAACAAACGATGTACCATCTTTTGATGCACTTTTTGATAATACTTGCTCTGGGATTGTATCAAATGGTGGTAACGTTGATTGTTCTTTTAAAGGACTAACTTTTAACTCTTTATAAACGTCTTGTATGAGTTTATAATCCTGTGACTGTAATCCACCATCTCTATACCATACTACTAACAACGGATTCCCTGCATTATTCGGAAACTCTTTTTTCATAAGCGCTTCCGCTTGCTGTGACATAGCTGTTTCAGGTAAATTTTTTGGATTCGGTTCTTTCGTACTGTTTACTTGTGGTAACGTAAATGAAAGTAATAATGTAATAAGAACCCACACCGATAAAGTGATCCATTGCGTATTTTTTCCTGCTACAAGCCTCCCTAACATATGTAACGGGTGCTTTTTCATAAAAACCCACCTTCCTTTTTTCCTTCATTATTAATTATATATACTGGTAGGTTAATTAATCAAGAATGATTGAAAATTATGTTATAATTATCTCAAGAATAAATGTCAGGAGCGAATGGATTTGGAACAAAAACAACGTCCTCTCGGAAGGCCACGTCAAAATAAAAATACAAAATCTACAAAAGAAACCATTTTAGAAGTGGCAACTCGCTTATTTCTTACACAAAATTATCAAGTCGTTTCTATGGATGAAGTCGCAAAAGTTTGTGGTGTTACGAAAGCAACCGTCTACTATTACTATTCAACAAAAGCCGATTTATTTACCGCTACTATGACCCAAATGATGATACGTATACGAGAGAATATGTCTCAAATACTCTCTACAAACAAAACTTTAGAAGAAAGATTATTAGACTTCGCCAAAGTTTACTTACACGCAACGATGGATATTGATATGAAAAATTTTATGAAAGATGCTAAACTGTCGTTATCTGAAGAACAATTGAAGGAATTAAAAAATGCTGAAAATAATATGTATGAAGTGCTAGAAAAAGCACTCGATACTGCGATGCACATGGGAGAAATTCCGAAAGGAAACGCTAAATTTGTGGCTCATGCTTTCGTATCTTTATTATCAATTGGGAATTTTAAAGATGAAAATCACAATCCTATTCTGGCAAATATAGATGAATTAGCACAAGAAATCGTTTCTTTTTATTGGAATGGGTTAGGTCATTCATATTAAACTGATTTACTTTAATAAAAGAGCATGTTTAATTTTTTCAAACATGCTCTTCTATAATTTATTTATATACTAATAACCAGATTATACTTCAACGTCACTTAACAAAAAACTCCATTTTAACTTTACAAATTTTGAAGTTGAACATTTATATTCTCCTTACTTAATCCCCCATGGTAACAAACTACAGATTCAATATGTAAATTTAAATACTTCTTCAAAGACTGCTTTGCTTCCTTAATATTTATAGTTGTTGGGGCGTGAATTCCTCCTAACATCCCATTCACACTATACATAGAGTCTCCTGCAATAAGAATTTTGCTTTGTTTCAAATATAAACTAATATGACCCGGAGTATGCCCTGGAGTATGAAGAATTAGTATTCCACCGCAATACGGAAGTTCTTGCCCGTCAATCACAGTATCACTCACTTTTCCTTTTGGTCGGTTCTCTACATTTCCGTCCTTCAATAAAGGTAAATCCCCCTCGATATATGGCTTATCTAGTTCGTGCGCATAAACTTTAATATTACTTCGACAGCGCTGCAACAATTCTGGCAGACTACCTATATGATCAATATCCTGATGCGTCAAAATCACGACTTTTAACTTATCAAATGATACCCCAATCTTTTCCATCTCTACTTGTATATCTTCAATTTGTCCTGGGAAACCCGTATCTATTAATACTGCCATTTCATCATCCCATAAAAGAATTGGATGAATAACAAATTCTTGAAATTCAAGTTGTAACATTTCTATCCCTTTAGCAATCTCCATACAGCCATTCTCCTTTATATTGAAGTTTGAAAATATGTACGAGTAAACTGAAAATATAAAGTGAAACTTTAATCCGTGGGGTTTTACTACCCGACAAATAGCGGGATAAAGCACCTCTATCTTATAATATGTTTTGTCATCCCAATAGAGAATGCTTCAAACCCTATAGATTCATAGTAAGATTGCAATTTTTCTACACACATAAGTTGTGGAATAACCTTATTTTGTTCACAGTGCTGGATTAATCGTTTCACTATTTCTTTTCCGATGCCACTAGACTGATATTTTGGCAATACACCAACTCCACAAATAATGCCTGTTATGACTCCATCTGATATGACACGCCCCATCCCTACTAACCTCTTATCATCAAAAACATAAATTGCATACCAACTTTGCTTACACATTCGTTCTAACTCGTTAACCGTTAATTTAAGAGAATTCCATCCTAAAGATTCGTATAAGGATAATAATCCATTAAAATCTGTAGGATGTTCACTTGTGTAGCGTATACTATTTTCCATGTCAATACTCCCTATTCTCAGGCTTGTTTTTATTTCATAAAATTCCCTTTACACAAATCTGATCGATGTAAAAATAACTAGAATAAACTTCAATAAGAAAGATAGAATTCCTTCTCAATATAAAATAAAAAGAAGTTATCTCACTTAAGATAACTTCTTTTATATAAGACTCTCATTATATTATCAACCAAAAAATATACAACTGCATACGATTAGCACAAACAAAACTAATAAACCATTTGAGAAATAACCCATTGAATACTACCCCTTTATTAAATTATGTAAAAGATTTTATCATAAAATGATTTACAACTTAATAACTGAAAAAGACATTGTATTCATTAGTTATATACGTTTAGTAATATTTTATTTTCGGTTATATTCTCGTTGCCTAAAACCACTACTCAAACACATCGAATTCAATCCACATAACTTCAAAATCAATAAATTTATTTTTAAGTCATAGATGTTAATCTTAATAAAACAAAAGGCAGGAACATATTTGATATGTACAAAATGTTCCTGCTTTTTATTATGGGGTACCAGTTCATAACCATCTAGCTAAAATTTTCATCACATCACAATTTTCTATGAAAATCCAATGCATTTTTGAAGAAAAATAACCCAAATAAAAAATTACAATAAGCTGCCCATAAGGATAGATTATTTATCTAATTATCGTCATAGGCAGTAAAATAATATCAAAAAAGGAGGGGGAATTAGTTTTTTATTTTCATAAACTTTAATAAATCATCGAAAACTTCTTGTTGATTTTGCCATAGTTCAGGCAAGTTATCTAGGGGAAAAAATTTTAGCTGTAAGCTTTCTTCGTTATCAGTATGTAATGTTCCATGAAAATCTTTACAAATATAAGTTAATTTCACTAAGGCAACTTGATCACCGTTAGATAGCTTTTTTTCGTATTTTTTTCCAGAATACACATTAAAAAATTCAAGTTTTCCTAATTTTAAACCAGTTTCTTCAAACACTTCTCTTCTTGCTGTATCTTCAACTGTCTCGCCAAATTCCATAAACCCGCCAGGATGTCCCCATTTCCCATTATCAGATCGTAATTGCAGAAGTACTTCATTCTTTTCATTCACCACAAAACAACCTGCGACCACCATAATTACTTTTTCATGTCCAACCATATTTCTTAAATAACTTATATAATCCATGTGTTTCAGCTCCAATATAAATAATTTCATAGAAAGTTATTTTGTCCCATTGCAGTACTGATTATCAGAAATGATGTTCCATAAAACACAATCAGGATGATATTCCTATATCATCCTGATTGTACCATTAGCAATTACACTTATAAACAATGAAAATAGGGATGAATACTTATTCATGACTGTTTAACATAACGTATCATTATTGGTAGCAAGGAAAAGGAGGAACACTTACTCTCATAAGAATTCCTCCTTTTTTATTCTAGGGATCTATACATTTTTTATAAATTTCTATTCTGGTTCCATTTTATGGATCTCGTTTGTTATTGAATTATCCGAAAAACTGTATAAAATTTCGTATACTCTTAGCTTGAGGGTTTTCTGAAATACTAGCGATCCTCCCTATCGTTCCAAAAACTCAATAATCGTTTCACATACTTTATCCGTCTCCTCGATATCTGGGAAATGTCCACTATTTTCAAATATAACAAGTTTACCATTTTTCAATTGTCTCGTTATTCTATAACTCATTCCTACACCCGTGTTATAGTCATGCGCTCCAACTATGACACACGTATCAATTTCTAAACCTTTAATACGCTCAATAAGCGGTAAAGATGATTTTGTTCCAAAAATAACTTTGCTCATCTTCCCTGTATTACTTAACTGACTTTCCTCCCAAAGACTCCGATTTAGCTTTGCAAATTCTTCATTTTTAAACAATAATCGATCTACAGCTTTTGTATCAACTATACTCCAAACTTGATTATACCTTTCTTTTAAAGGAATTTCTGACTTACTTATTATCAATATTTCTTCTTTCATTTCCCCTTTCGTTACTTGTAGAAAACCTTCTATCTGCACAGTATACATATCATTTAAATCATCTAACGATGGTGCTTGTAATACCATTTGTTCAACATTTTTCGGATATTTCAAAGCATACTCTAAACAAAGTTGTCCACCAAAAGAATATCCTAACAAATTTATCTTCTCTACATGTAATTGCTTTCTTAATTCCTCTAAATCTTCGACTAGAGTATTGATTGAGTACTCACCGTCATCTTGTGGTGCCTCACTTCTACCACATCCTCTTTGTTCATAATAAACAACAGTCATATTCTCTTCTAACCTCAACCCAAGTGTTCTTTCGAATACATAATGATTGCCACCTGGACCACCATGTGCAATAATGAGAGGAACTGTATTATGAGCTGCCCCTGCAACTTTACACCAATGCAATACCCCATTGATTTTCAAATAGTGTACACCATCTTGCAACATTAACTGATTCATTTATCCTCTCTCCTCATCGCTCACTTATTACTATCTAAATGTATAAGTTCTGACCATTCACACTTTTTCCCTTTATATTCTTTAGACACTATCCTCATTTATATGAATAGCTTTCTTATTCAAAAATAGATTTTTAAAAATTCCTACTCCCACAATTAATAAACCTATACCAACTAATTTATTTACTTGTAATGGAATGCTCTCCATTCCAAATAATCCGAATGTATCAATGCATAACGCAACAACCAATTGAGTAATAAGACTAATTAGCACCGTATATGCTGGACCTAAGCTCTTTATTGCACCCATTATGCAAATAATTAACCCGATGCCAAACAGTCCACTTACATAAAACAAATAATTTGTAGTATACACTTTAATGTTACTACTGTTTTCTGTAATGATATAAAATAGAATAGAACTAATGAGACCTATTCCAAGGACACATGTAGTCGTTAACCACTGTCCTACATTTTCATTTACTTTTGCATTAAAAACAGATTGTAAGCTAATTAATATTCCTGCTAATATGGCTAAACTAAATCCAATCAAAATCTTCCTCTCCCTTTCATTGCTCATATATATTATCTTTAGCGACTTCCTTCATTCTAGAAAAATCCTTAATTACAATAACTCCATTACTCTTTTCAATTAGTTTTTCATTATAAAATCTTTGTAATACCCGAATTACGTGCCTATAACTTACCCCTATAAAATCTGCAATACTCGTTACCGAAGTTGCATCCAAATCCCCTTTATACATATTCCCGTTACTATCTGTTGAAATTGAAAGTAAATAACTAGCTACACGTACTTCTACAGGATACAGTAAATTAAGAGCAGTAAAACGAGTCGATATTTTTAACGTGTTCGCAATGTTTTTAAGCAAGAACTTCATAAATATAGGATCATGTAATAACTTGTTTCTAATAACCGTATTAGAAATAGAGATTGCTACAACATCTGAACAAGCTTCAACGACATTATGTGCTTTGCTATTTTGAATTAATTCAATATCACCAACAATGGCCAATGGATTGATAAAGCGAAGAATTAGTTTCTTCCCTTCAGGTGTAATCGTATAAACTTTTACTTTACCTTTAACAACAAAATATAAACGATCCATTTCGTCATCTATATTGCAAATAAGCTCGCCTTTTTCAAAGTGATTTATTTGAAAATACGCTGTATCTATTTCTGAAAATAACTCGAGCGTTTTATTGTTTTTTAAATAATGCGTAATTAAACTTGATCTATCCCACATATTCATTTCCCCCCTTTCATTCACATATTAAATACAACAATACCTATAATCATTACTATTGTTCCCACAATATGATATCTCTCCATCTGTATCTTTTTTATATGAAACAGTCCTTTCATTTCAATAACTGTTGCCGTTAACAATTGAGCAACCATTAGTGTACCAGCTGTCAATGTAACTCCTAATGAATATATCGCCATAGTTTCTGCACAAATAATGAATCCACCAAATGCACCCGCTGCTAAATATATTTTTTTCACACTCTTTAAATCCGTTATTTTCTCTTCTTTCTTTAACAAAAATACAGTTGTTGCAATAATGAATCCAATTAAATGGGTTATAATACTCGTCGACCATATACCGATATGTGAACTAAGTTTCGCATTAAAGGTTCCTTGAAGTGTTATAAATATCCCCGCAAAAATAGCAAATATAATACCTTTCAAAAAATCATCTCCTCATCTTTTATTTCTGACTTAATTAAAAGCTATAATCCTATAATGGCAAAAGGACAAATGTCACATCACTATGAAAATAACTAGGAATGAACAAAAAACCACACCTCAAAAATGCGAGATGTGGTTTTTATTTGCATATAATGTTTTTCAAATTATAATTACGCTACATTAAAAGATTTCTTTTTCATAACAAACTTTGCAAATAAGAAACGCACAAGCGGTCCCATAATAATTAATTGTAATGGATATGCCATTATGAAATTTTTAATAAAAATTGAAACATAAATTGAAACAAATGAATCTCCTTGTAGTCCACCATGTAAATGCATCATAGTCATACCGAAAAATGACATAAAGAACACCATTCCGATTACCATAGTTGTCGCCATCGCAACGATAATATTTATTTTCTTAGATTTATCAAATGGTAACATAAATACAATTTTTTTCGCACAAGGTCCAACGATACATATTTCAATTAATAGCGCAATAATAAATCCAATCAATAGTTCTAATGCAATCTCTTTAATATAAATTGGTCCTCCTGCTTCATTCATTAGTAAATTGTAAAACGTCATTACGATAACCATCCCAAGGCACATCATCATGCCAAATTGGAGGTTTTCCTTTCTTGTTGTTGGCAAATTTCATCATCCTTTCTCTTTGATTCTTTGTCATTATATCGACATTGGAAACCCCTTCGTAAGTGAACATTTTGTGAACAAACTTAAAACGTTTTCATATATTCTCTTTACTTTCATCTCAAATTCTAACTTTTACTTATAAAGGTTTTATATATTTCGATGTTGAATTACTAAATTTAAACATTACTACTAGGAGGAGAACCATGAATGAACAAGAATTTTTCGTATATCATATCGTAACAAAGAAAAAAATGCATATCGGACAAATCATTCCTGTTAACAAAAATCAACACAATACTCTATATCACTTCTTTTTTGAAAGAGAACAATTAAATGCTAGTGGTGAAGATGGCATACAAATTTTAAATAATCACTATAAAAATGAAGAATTACATATAAATAATGAAAATGCTAAAGTAATTATGAGTTATATAGATCAAACAGTTAGAGAAACAATTGCAGAAATGGTTAGACTACAAGAATTCCCTAAATACCCTTCCAGGTTATCTTGCTTATATGCTGCTAAAAGCTATGAAGATGCTTTAAAATGGAAAGCATTATTTGATTCTTACAATCGAGAAGTTTTACAGATTGTTAAACTACGAGTAATCGGAAGTTCTTTTGAAGGTGACGGTAATCTTTTACCGAAAGAAGATGGTATTCCTTTTTCTCAAAAATTCGAACAAGCTAGAGAGTATTGGAAAGGAAATATTAGAAATGAGCTTCCTGAGCTACTGATTAATGGAGAAATTGAAGTTGTGGAAATTGTTGATGACTTCTCCTCAATTCATATTTAATTTCTAACTAAATCATATAGGATGGAGATTACAATGAAGAAAAAAGTGTACTTCAATCATGATGGCGGCGTAGATGATTTAATTTCATTATTTTTATTACTTCAAATGGAAAACGTTGAGCTTACCGGTGTATCTGTTATCCCAGCAGACTGCTATTTAGAACCCGCAATGTCTGCCAGTCGTAAAATTATCGATCGCTTCGGCAAAGGTAATATTGCAGTAGCCGCTTCAAACTCTCGCGGGCAAAACCGTTTCCAAAAGACTGGCGGATGCATGCATTTTATGTAGATGCTTTACCAATTTTAAATGAGTCTGGAAAAGTTGTAACACCCGTGGCGGCAAAACCCGCGCATCATCATTTAATAGAAATACTTCTACAAACGGAAGGAAAAACAACTTTATTATTTTCTGGGCCCCTAACTGACCTTGCTCGTGCATTATATGAAGCTCCCATAATCGAAGATAAAATTGAACGTCTCGTTTGGATGGGTGGTACATTTCTTACAGCAGGCAATGTACATGAACCAGAGCATGATGGAACAGCTGAGTGGAATTCGTTTTGGGACCCTAAAGCAGTGGCTCGTGTATGGGATGCAAAAATTAAAATCGACTTAGTGACACTAGAAAGTACAAACCAAGTTCCGTTAACTATAAACATACGTGAACAGTGGGCAAAAGAACGAAAGTATATTGGTATGGATTTCCTTGGTCAATGCTATGCAATGGTTCCCCCTCTGGTTCACTTCTCAACGAACTCTACTTACTATTTATGGGATGTACTAACTACCGCGCTTGTCGGAAACACTAACCTTGCAAAAACTGAAACAATTAATAGTATCGTTCATACATACGGACCAAGCCAAGGACGTACAGAGGAAGCTGCTAATGGACGACCTGTAAATGTCGTTTATGATGTAAAACATGATGCTTTCTTTGAATATATTACTGAATTAGCAAAGAAAGCTTCTATCTGAACCCCTATAAAGTGATATAACTTCAGATAACGAGCCCTAATTTTAGAAATTGGTTGTAACTAGATATTTAACTATTAAAAAGAGTATTGAATTAAATTTCAATACTCTTTTTGTGCAATTTAATTATATTTGATTAATGTAGTGTCTTACAGATTATTCATTTCGTAACCATTGACAAAATACGTTATTGTTTCTAGCTCATCTTCATTCAATTCTCTATCTAGCTCTTGTTTATACGCTGCCTTTATCTTCTCTTCATCGCCTTTATAAGCTTCTGTATATGTTCCTACTGTTTTTAGCAAATGAATTTCTTGTAAAAACTCTTCTCGATTTATAGCTGTCCCATGAGAAAGAATATATGTCTCAGCATCAAATTTCTCTAATTCATCTATTAATGCAAACGTTCTTTTCGTCGTATAGTTCCACTTCGAAGAAAAAATATCTGCATATATACAGTCTCCTAAAAACAATATCTTTTCTTCTTTTATGTACATAACAACAGAATCATGTGCATGATCTCCGCCCACATGTTTTAACACGCATGTCACTTCACCAAGGTCTAATTCCATTTGATCCTGGAACGTTAAGGTTGGAGGAATAATGTTAATATTTCTCGCTTTTTCTTCAAACTCTTTCTTGATGCAATCCGCACAAAATTCAATTTCAGTACCCTCTTTTACGCGTGCATCCAACGCTTTATCTGTCCATTCATAAGATACTATTGCCTGCATTTCTTTTTTCGTTTCAGCGTGCGAAATAGTTAATGCATTCCGTAATACGGATAATCCAAAAATATGGTCCCAATGCCAATGCGTTAGTGCTACAAAATCAGGAATCGATACATTTTGTTCTTTTAACATTTCTAAAAATAATTGTGCATGTTCTTCTGAATTCCCTGCATCAATCATTAACGTTTTTTTTTGTCCAACGACCATTCCTAAGATAGGTCTATCTGTTTCAGAAACAGGTGTCATATACCAAAATGAGTTTCCTATTTTTTTAATTTGTTGCATAACCAATTCCCCTTTTCATTTTCTCACTTAAAATTAATATATAAATTATAACGAATCACTACTTTTTTCTCTATAATCAAACACAATTACTTGGACTAATCTAACTTTCCTTTTCGTAAGCTAAAAATAAGGGAATAGAATCGGAGTGTGATACTATGGAACGTTTATGGATTCCAATGATTGTAACATTTTTTTCGTTCGGTGGATTACTATTAGGAGGTGCTGTTGGAGTAGCAACACGCCAACTTATTGAAGAAAAGATGCATCGTTTATACGCATTATGTGGTGGTATTTTACTTGGGCTTTTATCCCTTGAAATTATTCCTGAAACATTTTCAAGCTACGAAATAGTTGGGCCTATACTTGGTATAGCTATCGGTATTTTAGTTATGAGCTTATTAGATAACTATTGTCACCATCCAATGATACATAAAAAAGATCAACAAGCATGGCAAACCTTCCTTTTTCTCTCTTTCGCTATATTTATTCATAATATACCTAGTGGATTTGCGTTAGGTACAGCTTTTATAAATCATAATGACTCTGCCATTCCCTTTTTAATAGCAATTGTCGTTCACCATATTCCAGAAGGATTAGCTTTAATTATTCCATTTCTTTTTACAAAACATAAATATATTTCCTTTTTATTAACGACTTTATTACTTTCTCTTATTCTCGGTACTGGCACAGTTTTTGGAATTTTGATGGAAGGAAAAGCTCTTCATCTGCAAGGGCTCATTATGGGAAGTGCTATCGGTTCACTTGGATATGTCACAATTCATGAAATGCTTTGGAAAGCTAAGAAACAGCTCTCTTTCCTTACATTTCTAATGTGGGCAACTAGTGGTTTTCTCCTAATAATAGCGTTTACTCTACTAGCTGGACATCACTAAATTAAACAAAAAAGATAGCTGAAAACAATTTGTTTTCAGCTATCTTTTTTATTCTTTCTATCTCTCTATAGAAAGAATAATTCCAACAATTATAGAACTAATTCGCTCTAAAATATTCCCTAGAAAAAACGTGCATACACTTTGTTTCCAACTAACTGTAGTATTTCTTTCATACTTCAGATCGTTTCTCTTACTAAAACATTATCATTTTAGTAATTTATTAGAAATAATATTATATTTTTCGACCATTATCCAATCTTTTCCTTCTTTATAAAAAACATAAAAAAGAGCCCTTATTCTCAACACAAGGACTCTTTTCATAAACTATTTAGCTACTTCTTCTTTCGGCATTACCATACCTTTATAAAGTTGAACAGTTATCCAGTAATACATGAAATAAATGACTAAGAAAATCCCTATCGGCACCCATACTTTTACAAACGGGTCAACTAATATAAAGCTGAATAAGTTAAGCCCTACTAATACGTGAGAAATGCCAATGATCGCTGGGAAGATAAATAAATATGAAATTTCTTTATATATACTTTTCGTTAACATACTACGTCTTACACCAATTTTTCGTAACATTTCATAACGGCGTACATCACGAGAAGCACCTGTTAATATTTTGAACATAAGGGAACTTGCCATCATTGCTAAAAAGGCAATTCCGAGGAAAAATCCCATAAACATTGTTCCGCTCATGAAGCTGTTCATAAACTGATAAATTGTCATTTTCGTAAATAAGTCTACCTTTTCACCTGTTGCTTTTTCAATTTGTGCTTTTTGTCTCTTGTCTATTTCGATCAATAACGGTTTATATTTTTTCATATCATCTACTTTTGCTAATGTTACAGTGTGTTCTGTTCCTTGAATTCCTTTATAATGCTCTTCGTCTGCAATTCTTACTGGTTTTCCGCTAAATTGATTATGCGTAATTTGTATCTCTCTTACAACTGCGTCTTCCCAATCCTTTGGCATATGAGGGAATTTTGCTAATTCAGGAGCCTCTAAAGCTGAATATACAGGTTCAGTTAAAGGTTCAGTCACACGTTTACGAACAGGCTCTTTTAACGTTTTTGTATCAAAATGGTCTGAAACAAGTGGTGGTTTCGCAGTTAAGTCGTTACGTAAATAATAAACCGCTTCTCCATCTACTTTATAGTTGTACTTGCTTTCTTCAACAATTTCCATTTCTTTTAAGGCAGCTTTGTCTTGATCATTCGGATCATGAATTACAACATCATATACACGAGAAAAGTCTGTCATAATACCTACATTTTTTTGGAAAGCCATACCTGCCGTCATCGCACCTGCGCCTAATGCAATTAACATCGCTACAGTACCTAATACTCTCGATAAACTATTTACTCGAAAGCGTAGCTGTGCATATGTAAAACTATTTAAGCCCGTTTCATTTCGTTTTTTATTCCCCTTAATTTTCATCACAAAAAATGGGAGTAATGAACTAAAGATAAAATATGTTCCAAGTGTTGTAACGATGGTTGCTATAATAAAACCTAATTCAGCATATATTTTTACATTGATCATAAAATAGTACCCTGTACTTACTAGTAATACACCAAGTACTGTCATTATTATAATGCGAGTTTTACTTTTCTTCACTTCATCTAGTGTTTCATCTTCACGAATTAACTCTAGTTCAGTTTTACGTAACAATCGGACACCGTTCATTAAGCCAGTAATGAAAAATAGTATTAAGAAGAAAATAGCTGTAACTAAAATTGCTGGTGTGTATACAGATGCATAACTACCTTTTGCTGAAATTTCCATTCCATTCATTAAAAAGTTTCCTGCTACACTTGCAAGTAACATCCCTACTAAAATACCGATAATAATACTGACAATACCCATACCGAATGTTTCAATAAATAATAACTGTGCTACTTTTTTCTTTTTTGCACCAAGCATCATGTACATACCGAGTTCTTTTCTTCTTAACGTGAGTAAGAAAGAGTTGGCATATATAATATAAAATACAGTAATGAAAGATAATAGTATTGCACCTACCCAAAAGACGAGTCTAATACTACTAATTAGGCTATTATCTTTCGTAAATTCACTATTCATCGCCATCGTTTGGAACATGTAGAAAATACTAATACTAATAACGAGGCCAATAAGTAAAACCATATAATCTTTTAACATCTTTTTCATACTATGACGTGATAATTTAAATAACATAGTTTCGCCCCCTACTTAGACTCAGCAGCTGAGCCCATATGAGCGAGCACACCTAAAATGTCTTGATAGAAATTCTCTCGAGTGCCTTGACGATTTAATTCTTTATAAAGAAGACCATCTTGAATAAATAAAATACGCTCACAATAACTTGCACTAAATGCATCGTGTGTAACCATTAAAATACTTACATTGTGATTTTCATGTAAATCTTGCATCGCTTCTAATAAACTTTTTGCATTTTTACTATCAAGCGCTCCTGTCGGTTCATCTGCTAATACAATTGCTGGATTATGTACTAAAGCTCGTGCTGCCGCTGTTCTTTGCTTTTGTCCTCCAGAAACAGCCGTCGGATATTTTTTTAAAATTTCAGTGATGCCTAATTTCTTCGCAACGTCATTTACCTTCCCAGTAATCTCACTTGATGGTACGCCTTGCAAAGAAAGTGGTAAAGCTATATTTTCATAAATTGATAAGTTTTCTAGTAGATTAAAATCTTGAAAAATGAAACCTAATTTTTGAGAGCGAAAATCAGATAACGCATTGCCCTTCATAGAAGTAATATTTGTACCAGCTATCGTCACACTACCACCTGTCGCTTGGTCAAGTGTACTTATCACATTAAGTAACGTCGTTTTTCCAGACCCAGAAGGTCCCATGATCCCGACAAATTCTCCTTCTTTAATACTTAACGATACACCCCTTAATGCTTTTGACTGATTCTCATTTCTTTTTCCATACGTTTTTTCTACACTTTCTACAGTAACTACATTTGCTGACATCTCTTTCACTCCATCCCTTTTGTATAAAATTAATTTCTCACATATTTCTTATTATTTTGTCATGTAAATCCTTAATAATTTTTTAATTATTCATTCAATAAGAGTTACACCCTTAACATGAATCTATTTCCTATTTCCTACTTCATATTCTCATTTTTCTACAACTCGTTCCCTCGATTTCGCTTACATTTACCTTACATTTTTGTAAGATAAAAAAGAACACACACTAATTTCTAATAGTGTGTGTTCTTTACCATCAATATTTTCTATTCTTTATTTTCTATTCTTTATTTCCTCTTCAATACTTGCCACAAATACATCTAGCGCAACAACTTCTGACTTCTCTTCCCCATATTTACGTACATTTACAGCTCCTTTTTCCATTTCCTTATCGCCAATAACAAGAACATACGGTACTTTTTGCATTTGTACTTCTCTTATTTTATATCCTAGTTTTTCATCTCGTGCATCTTGTTCAACACGAATCCCAGCTTGTGCTAATTTATGTGCAACCTCACTGGCATATTGTTCATGTACTGCATTTGAAACTGGAATGACTTTCACTTGAACTGGTGCCACCCATGCCGGGAACGCACCTCCAAAGTGCTCAATTAATATCGCTAAGAAACGATCTAAAGATCCTAATACTGCCCTGTGAATGACAACTGGTCTTCCTTTTTCATTCTTCTCATCTATATAATTTAAATCAAACTTCTCTGGCATTTGGAAATCTAGCTGGATTGTACCGCACTGATGACTTCTATTTAAAGCGTCTTTAATATGAAAATCGATTTTCGGTCCGTAAAATGCACCGTCACCTTCATTTAGTCTATATTTATAATTCAATGAATGTAATACATTTTCTAATGACGCCTCTGCTTGCTCCCATAACTTATCATCCCCCATTGAATCTTCTGGACGAGTAGAAAGCTCTACTTCATATTCGAATCCAAAAGTTTTATAAACGTAATCAATTTGCGCCATTACGGATTTAATTTCATCTTCAATTTGTTCTGGTGTTACAAATAAATGAGCATCATCTTGGCAGAAAGTACGTACTCTTAATAATCCATTTAATGCCCCGCTAAATTCATGTCGGTGTACCTGGCCGAACTCACACATACGAATTGGCAATTCGCGATAAGAGTGTAATTTATTTTTGAACATTAACATATGTCCTGGGCAGTTCATTGGTTTTAATGCGAAGCTTTTATTATCCACGTCAGAGAAATACATATTGTCTTTGTAATGTCCCCAGTGTCCGGATTTCTCCCATAACTCTTGGTTCATCATAAACGGAGTACGTACTTCTTGATACTTATACTCTTTTTGAATTTCTCTTAAAAATGCTTCTAATTCATTTCGGATAATCTGTCCTTTCGGTAAATAAAATGGCATTCCAGGAGCCTCTTCAGAAAACATAAATAACTCCAGCTCACTACCTAATTTGCGATGATTTCTCTTTGCTGCTTCTTCAACGAAATGTAAATACTCTTCTAATTCTTTTTGAGAAGAGAATGCAACGCCATATATACGCTGAAGCACTTGATTGTTACTATCTCCTCGCCAATATGCACCTGAAACGTGAGTTAATTGGAAGGCTTTCAAATAGCCTGTTGACGGTAAATGTGGTCCTCTGCATAGATCTACAAATTCACCTTGTTTATATAGTGTTACACTTTCCCCACTAGGAATTGCCTCTAACAATTCTAATTTCAGATGATCATTCATTTCTTGAAACAATTTTTTTGCCTCTTCTCGTGAAACTTCAACTCGCTCTATTTTTATATTTTCATTTATAATTTTTTTCATTTCTTTTTCGATTTTCGGTAAATCTTCTACATTTACACTACTCGGAAGATCCATATCATAATAAAAACCATTTTCAATAACAGGTCCTACTCCAAGATTTATATCACCATACATTCTTTTTACGGCTTGCGCTAAAATATGTGCCGCAGAGTGTCTTGCAATTTCTACACCTTCATTTGAATGTATAGTAATGATTTCCACTTCCGCATTTTCTTCAATATTTCGGCGTAAATCATATAACCCATCATTTACTTTCCCCGCGACTGCTTTCTTTTTTAAACTACTGCTAATGGATCCCGCAATTTCTTCTAAAGTAATTCCTTTTACAAATTCTTTCACGCTACCATCTGGAAATTTAATTTCAATCATTTGTTCTTTCATTTTTCATCTCTCCATTTCATAATAAAAAGCACACTCATCCCTAAAATAGGGACGAGCGTGCTTATACCCGTGGTTCCACCCAGATTCCCATTGTGAACAAACAATGGCTTCTTTTACGGTAACGTCGTTTATACGGCACTAGATACTTAATTTCCCCAGTGCAGCTCTAAGGTGGTAAGTTATTTTTCTGCGTTAGGAAGTTCTCAGCTTTCCTTCCTTCTCTGTATAACCGGGGAAAATAACTCGTGTCCTTTTCTTCGCTTATTATGAAATTGAATGCAAAAAAAGCATATTCATCCCTAAATATAGGGACGAATATGCTTATATCCGTGGTTCCACCCAGATTCCCATCACAAAAAACATAATGGCTTCTTTTGCGATAACGTCGCTTACACGGCACTAGATACTTCGTTTCCCTAGTGCAGCTCTAAGGTGGTAAGTTATTTTTCTGCGTTAGGAAGTTCTCAGCTTTCCTTCCTTCTCTGTATAACCGGGGAAAATAACTCGTGTCCTTTTCTTCGCTTTTGTAAAACATCCATTTATTGTTATTTAATATATCTTATTCATTTTATTTTTGCAAGTGTTTAAAAAAATTATTTATTTAATTTAAAAAAGTGAAACCAAATTTTTTTGGTTTCACTTCACAATTTTACCAATCTTGTGGTTCGTAATTTAAGTCTGCAAATAGACGTCTTTTCTCTTTCTTCGTTAAATCTCTCCACTGTCCAACGGGTAAATTATTCAATTCAATATTCATAATTCTCGTACGTTTTAACGTGTATACTTGATAACCTAAAGCTTCACACATACGACGAATTTGACGATTTAGCCCTTGTGTTAAAATAATTTTGAACTCATATTTTGATAACTGTGTGATCTCACAAGGAAGTGTTTTCGTTCCTAAAATTTTCACACCAGCTGCCATTTTTTCTAAGAAATCAGGTGTAATAGGCTTATCTACTGAAACGATATATTCTTTCTCATGTTTATTTTCAGCACGTAAAATTTCATTAACAATATCACCATCATTCGTTAACAAAATTAAACCGTCTGAGTCTTTATCAAGACGTCCAATGTGACTAATTCGTAAAGGATGGTTCACTAAATCGATAATATTACCTTTTACAGCTTTTTCACTCGTACATGTAATACCTACTGGTTTATTTAAAGCGATATATACATGATCTCGAGCAATTCGAAGCTGCTCTCCATTTACTCGTACATCATCACCTGGGTTCACTTGGTCACCAATTTTTGCAACCTTACCGTTAATAATTACTCTTCTCTCATTAATTAGTTTATCCGCTCCACGTCGAGACGCTTTTCCAGCTTCACTAATAAATTTATTGATACGCAAATTAGGCACATCCTTTTCTAAAAAAATTTCAAGCTCACACTGCTTCTACCGTACAATACAAAAGGGTAAGCCTCCTATTATAACTTAAATATATTAACATGAAAGGGTATATAACGTCTTCTATTAATTACTTGTTTATAAGAAAATATCTTTATTATACATTCATTTATGCACTTTTTCTTTGTTTAATATACAAGCCATTCTTCCTTACATACAGCTTGTTTTCCTTTTATCTCTTCTGTATCTTCATGAATATTAGCTAATTTATATAAATCTGGGAAAATCTCGTCCACATAATGTTGATGCGTCTTTTCATCTTTCCAATACGTTAACACTATGTAACGATTTTCATTTTTTAAAGACTTCCCAACTACTCCACCTAACATTCCTTTTGCTTTTCCATTCCTTTATTCCAAATTGTTTCTTGCTTATGTAAAAAATGATTTTCCTTTTCCACCTTTACATCACATATAGCAACTCTTACGAATGATCCTTCTGTAACAACGTCTTTTAAATGCGTATCAGTTATATCATACAACGTTTGAAATAATTCAATTTCACATGAAAGAAACGTATCCTCTTGATTACTATTTAAATAAATTGTATCGTGAGCACCATTCATAAATGATTGATATGCATTTCGATTTTCCCATAAAGTAAATACACATGCCTCATCTTTATTCCATCCACCAAATTGTCCATGAAATCCATCTAGATGCTGTATATCGCGCCATTTTTCTTGTGCGTTTGAAAATAACTCTTTTTTCTCTTCTTCCACTTGACAGTAAATTGTTTTTAGTAACATTTTTAATTCCCCCTTAAGATATAATTTATCTTCCACTTACAACTTTTAATTTACATAATATTTTTATGGTCTCTTCGATGCTTTTTATCAACATATAGAACTTATCATATTTATCACTACATCTATCAAACCATCTATCTAATTTTATTTCAAATAATTCAGAATCAAAAAAAGATGTAACCCTTAACGAATTACATCTTTATCTTATCTCCCATATTCACCTTTTTCTCAAATAAATAATACGTTAGTTCTCCCGGATAATGTATTACAGTTACATTCCTCTCCCCTTTTTTAAAAGTAACAGTATGCCCGTTTTCCCCTAAGTTCTCCCATCCACTGGCCTTTGTAATAGGCATTACACTTATATATTGATAGTCCTCTTCCTTATCATCGTTAATATGAATTGCTGACATTGGTACTGGAAAACCTTTAATTTTAGATTCTTTATCCATAAATATGAATGCAATTAAACCAACTAATAACATAGCCATTGAAATATTTGAAACCAATTTTCTTCTATTCATTTTCACTAAAATCCTCTTTTCTCGCATATAACTTTCATCATTTTACTAACTTTAATTATTTATGTATAGAAAAGAAATAATTTAAATTATTTCTAGCCTATTTTCTCTACTTTAAGCAACATTATTGTTATATATTATAATTATAAGTTTTTAAATTTTGGAGGCGTTACATATTGCAGAAATTACTTTTTACTAAATGGACAGTTGTTATTTCTATTTTCATCATTTTCGGTACGATTCTCTACGCTACTAATGTTAAAAATAACAATGAAAAAGCAACTGTAGAAACAGCGGATACAAAAACTTTCAAAACTAAATTACAGCCTAAAATCAATGAATTGACTACTCATTATAATGACATCATCGAAAAAGATTGGTTACCTGCCTGGGAAGAGATTAACACGAATGGAGATTCAGTAGATCGAAATAAACTATTAGTTACAATGAGTGCTGTTTCGAAGCAGTACGAAACAATTATGAACGAAATAGACACGCTTAAAATTGAAGAAAACATAACAGATATAGATATACAAAAACAACTACTTCAATTCACAACTCAGTTTAAATCCGCATCAAATTTCATGAAAAATGCAGCAAATTTAATTATAGACGGAGCAAATAACTCTACTCCAACCAATGAAACTATTGAAAAAACAAAACAAGCTTTAGGACTTGCGGATCAACATATTGTCATCGCTTTATCTACTTTAAATGAAGTTAAAGATAAATTAGGAATTACAAAAAAATAAAACTATTTACTATTTTAAAATAAAAAATGATTGCAATTCACAATTTGTATGTCTATAATGTTTTTATTGATTTACAATCAATGTGTTTATAAATTTTATAATTCGGATGAACCATTCAGGAGAAGGTCTATTGATCTACCGACGGGGCAAAAAGTTGTTATACCAACTTTGAAACTCTCAGGTCTTGGTTACAAGTAGAACTGCATGGGGACGAATCTCTGGAGAGACTCCCTCTCGCTTTCATAGAGCGCGGAGGAAAACGAGCACCGAAGGAGCAAATCCGCTACTTTAGCGGATAATCTCTCAGGTAAAAGGACAGAGACAAGCGAAAGAAAAAGCCGATTGTATCGGTTTATTTTTCTATCCCTTGTTTCTCCAGAGACCATTTCATTTACTTGAAGTGGTTTTTATTTTTTCTAAATAAAGGAGAATAAAGATGGAGACAGTAAGTAAAGTATTAGAACAAATGAATCAATACGTGTGGGGATTACCAACTTTGTTGCTACTCGTTGGAACTGGTATCATTCTCACAGTGCGTTTGAAAGGTTTACAGTTTAGTAAACTATTATACGCTCACAAACTAGCATTTAAAAAATCAGAAGATACCTCTTCTTCTGGAGATATTAGTCACTTCCAAGCACTTATGACAGCTATGGCCGCAACGATTGGTATGGGAAATATCGCTGGTGTTGCAACAGCTGTTACAATTGGTGGTCCTGGTGCAATATTTTGGATGTGGATTACCGCTTTATTCGGTATGGCAACAAAGTATGCCGAGGCAATACTTGCAGTGAAATACCGTGTTAGTAATGAAAATGGTGAATATTCAGGTGGACCAATGTATTATTTAGAGCGTGGTTTAGGTAAGAAATGGCTTGCTATATTATTCGCTATATTTGGTACAACTGCTTCTTTCGGTATTGGTAATATGGTGCAATCTAACTCAGTTGCAGAGGCAATGCGAATTAATTTCTCTTTCCCTCCTGCTTTAACTGGTATAGTAATGTCATTTTTAATCGCAATTGTTATTTTAGGCGGTGTAAAAAAAATCGGGAAAGTGACGGGTTATGTCGTTCCGATAAAAGCTTTCTTTTATATAATTGCTGGTCTTATAATTATTTTCTATCACTACGACCAAATTCCAGAAGCATTTTCACTTATTTTTTCTGGTGCATTTAATGGTACGGCAGCTGCTGGTGGTTTTATTGGGGCAACAGTTGCATCAGCTATCCAAATCGGAATGGCGCGTGGTGTATTTGCGAACGAAGCTGGTTTAGGGAGTGCACCAATTGCTGCTGCGGCTGCAAAAACTGATTCGCCTGCAAAGCAAGCTTTAGTTTCAATGACTGGTACTTTTCTAGATACGTTTATTGTATGTACAATTACAGGACTAGTATTAATTACTACAGGCGCTTGGAAATCTGCTAAAACTGGCGTTGAAGCTACAACACTTGCATTCCAATCTGTATTCGGTACTGCTGGTAGTATGATTCTCGGTATCGCAATTATTTTATTTGCCTACTCTACTATTTTAGGCTGGTCGTATTATGGAGAAAAATGTGTAGCTTATTTATTCGGAGAAAGTGCAGTTAAATATTATAAAGCAATCTTTATTGTCATGATTGCAATTGGTGCTAATTTAAAACTAGGAATCGTATGGACATTTGCTGATATTGCAAATGGACTTATGGCAATTCCAAACTTGATTGGTCTAATTGGATTAAGTAGTATTGTTGTTGCTGAAACGAATCGCTTTTTACAAGCAGAGAAATTGAAAGAAAGTAATAAAAAACAGGCAAGTTAATCTATGAAAAAAGGAATGACTCATACATGTTGAGCATTCCTTTTTTCATCCCCTCTTTTACTTAATTACTGTCATTAAAAATATATTTATATCAATGTTTACTCCTTTTTATTCCTCCAAAAGTTTTTCACATAAATGTCATAAATCGTATGGTCTAACTATATAGTTGAAAAGGAATGCGACATTAAAGAGTCGCTGAAAAACTCATCCAAGAAAAGGGAGGAAAAATCTTTTGAAAAACAAAATCATTGCTTTCCTATCTGTTTTGTCATTTATTATTGGTGGTTTCTTCTTTAACACAAATACTTCAAGTGCTGAAACTTCATCTACTGATTACGTTCCTAACCAATTAATCGTTAAGTTCAAGCAAAATGCATCTTTAAGTAATGTGCAATCTTTTCATAAATCTGTCGGAGCTAATGTCTTATCTAAAGATGATAAGTTAGGTTTTGAAGTCGTACAATTTTCGAAAGGTACTGTAAAAGAAAAAATAAAGAGTTATAAAAATAATCCAGATGTGGAATATGCAGAACCGAATTATTACGTTCACGCCTTTTGGACTCCAAACGACCCATATTTTAAAAATCAATATGGATTGCAAAAGATTCAAGCTCCACAGGCTTGGGATAGCCAACGAAGTGATCCTGGTGTAAAAGTAGCTATTATTGATACAGGAGTCCAAGGATCACACCCTGATTTGGCTTCGAAAGTAATTTACGGGCATGATTATGTTGATAATGACAATACATCTGATGATGGTAATGGTCATGGTACACATTGCGCTGGAATTACTGGAGCACTTACAAATAACAGTGTCGGAATTGCTGGTGTTGCCCCACAAACTTCAATTTATGCTGTCCGCGTATTAGATAATCAAGGAAGTGGTACTCTTGATGCTGTAGCGCAAGGTATTCGAGAAGCTGCTGATTCGGGTGCAAAAGTAATTAGTTTAAGTTTAGGAGCTCCAAATGGTGGTACTGCATTACAACAAGCCGTTCAATATGCATGGAATAAAGGCTCTGTTATAGTTGCAGCTGCTGGAAATGCTGGAAACACAAAAGCTAATTACCCTGCTTATTACAGCGAAGTAATTGCAGTTGCTTCTACAGATCAATCAGATAGAAAATCTTCATTTTCTACTTATGGTAGCTGGGTAGATGTTGCAGCACCAGGTTCAAATATATATTCAACATATAAAGGAAGCACGTATCAATCATTAAGTGGTACATCTATGGCAACACCTCATGTTGCAGGAGTCGCTGCTCTTTTAGCAAATCAAGGATATAGCAATACACAAATCCGCCAAATTATTGAGTCAACTTCTGATAAAATTAGTGGTACAGGTACGTACTGGAAAAATGGTAGAGTCAATGCATATAAGGCTGTACAATACGCTAAGCAATTACAAGAAAATAAAGCTTCTTAATAAATAAAGTAAAATTTTAATCGGTCGATCTACCATTAATGCCGGATAAAATAGAAGGAGAGACTTCTACAATTACAGCCTCTCCTTCTTACAAACTATATTACTCTCCCTGCTTTTTAACCATATGTAAATACAGTACAAAATCCATCATTGTCGACGAATGACCAAGTTGACGGATCATCGCTGTTATATTTCCTCTATGATATGTACCATGATTTACGACATGTTGCACTAATTCTAAAATCGAAGTTTCTAATTTCCCTACGTATGGATTCTCAATAACAAATACAGCATTCACATCTTGTATTGTAATTAAAAACTCTTTATATTGATTTGCCATGTTTTCAAACATTTTTTCTAATTCATGTAACGATTTAGTTTCAATTTGTTTTCGTAAATCTTCTCGGTCTTGTATTGCTTCATTCATACTTTTACCATGCAATATATGTAACCACACTTGATCTGTAATATAAATATGCACAAAAGTATCCTTAATGGATGGGAATACACTCTGTATCTGCTCATTAAAAATTGTCTCATAGTTTGGTAACTCTTTTAATCGATTGAATAATCTAGTATTAGCCCAAGCATGGTAATCACACTGTTTTAATATATAATCTTTCAATTTATATTACCTCCTTATTGTATGAAACGAATGGTTTGTTTCTTCATTTCTGATTCTCTATCAGCCTTTGCAATCCCTTTTTCTTTCATTTCATGCTTATTTATCGTTTTATATTTTACATACGTATAAAATTCCGTTTGAAATAGAAATGGTGTAATCCGAATTGTTTCCTCGTCCACCCATTCAGCTTGAATAAGTTTCTCCTCTTTACTATTAAACATTTCTGTTCCTTCAAAACCATCTTTAAATAAGTCAATTTCATCTTTCTTTTTGACACCAGGCTTATTCATACATACGTATAAAGAAAGTTCATCACAAAACTTTAATAATCTATAATGCTTATCGAACATTGCAAACTGTTCCTTTGTTAACGTTTTCAAAATTCTTTTTTGTCGTTCTAATTCATGTTTATAAAATGACATCATTTCTTCATCTTCCTCGTTTAGTGGAAATGATAAAAAATGTTTACTACAAAGCAATGCCCCGTATGGATTAGAATTTTCAATTTCATTCAACCCAATCGTATAAAAAACAAAACGTAATGGGCTTGGACAATCCATAAATGTATATGGAATATTTTTAGCATCATTCAAAATTGGTACTTTATCAAGCTCTATCCATCCTCTGTCATGCTCATATATTGCATCAACTGTTTCTTTTAAATATGTTTTATCTTCAAAAAAGTCTTCTTTTATATGCTTTGCAATCTCTCCAGCTAAAAAACCATGATCATGTTGACGAATTAAAATACTTTCCTTCTCATTTTTTTCACGAAAAATCATTCGTATACTCCCCCTCATCCCCATATTAAAGCTTTTTATATGCATCGATTCTTAATTAATCCCTAAATAATAGAAGGGATTCAGTCTCTTGCAACGAAATTAACATAATTATATAGTATTCTTTCTAATCATAGTGATAGCTTTATCTTTACTATCTATTATACTAAAACATTCATTCCAAAAATTTTTTTATGAGGTGAAAACATGAACAAAACAGAATTAATTAAAAACGTAGCCCAATCAGCTGATATTTCTCAAAAGGACGCTTCTGCAGCTGTACAATCCGTATTTGACACAATTGCTAATGCATTACAATCTGGAGATAAGGTTCAACTAATCGGGTTTGGAACTTTTGAAGTACGCGAAAGATCTGCTCGTACAGGACGTAATCCGCAAACTGGCGAAGAAATTCAAATCGCCGCTGGTAAAGTTCCTGCATTTAAAGCGGGTAAAGAATTAAAAGAAGCTGTTAAATAAAAACAAGAAACCAGCCATTTTATAGGCTGGTTTCTTGTTTTTATTTAAGCAATCGCTTTATATTCTCTGCATGATACACTTCACAAATATAAAATACACATTTGCAGTTACTTACAATTTGATACTTTCTAGTTGGATACACATTCGCTGTAACAGAACATCCATCAAACAATTCAATAATATTTCCAGATGGCTGATATCCTTCATATAATACGTTTCTTCTTACTTCCATCTTTTCTATAAGCTTTTCAACAGGAATATTTCCACTCTCTAATTCACTCTTTATTGCGTCCGGTAAAAACGAAGTGTCTGCAAAAATTAGATTTTCAGATAACACCTTTCCTTTATAACTAACATTAGATACACGGTAAAGAAATGTTCCATCTTTATCAAAGAAATTCTTTGCTTCTTTCGGAATGTACTGTCTACCAAGTGCCTCTTGTTCAAGAACATCAAACTGAACTGTATCATTTAAAAGCTTTTCTAAAGCATGAATGGATGATGTATCTCCAGAAAATAAAATATTTTTAATTGCTTGTACATTATAAGTGAATTCATTCTTTCTATTTTCCGCTACTAACATGAGGAACACCTCTTCTGTAATTTTTTTATTTAAGATTTAAAAGTGCTGCTGCGTCTAATTGCGTAATTTCAGTCACTTCCTTACTGAATATTGCAACAGAAGCCCTATAATCTAAACTAGGCCTTACATCTTCCATCATTGTATTACTTGCTAACTCTTGTCTATCCTTAAAAACCAACAAGTTTGGAGGATCATTTGGAGCTGATACTGTAATATGTACTGGTGGAATCATTAGTCCTTCACCTGTCGCTTTCAGCACCGCTTCTTTTCGAGTCCAATATGTTAAAAAACCTTCTATTTTCTGTTCATTTGACAGTTTCATAACTTGCGCTATTTCAATGTCTGTTAATACACCTTCTGCCATTTTCATAACATCTATACTTGGATTCATTTGTTCTACATCTATGCCAACAGGTGCGGATTTTGTAAATGCAACGACAACCCACTCACCTGAATGCGAAACGGATAATTGCGGCATACCTTCTGGTAATTGTGGTCTTCCATGCTGCAATTTACATACTGAGCACATTCGATCAATTGGTACTTGGACTGGTGACATAGAAAGTATCTTGCCGAGAACTAATCTACTTATTACGCAACCTATTATAAAACGAGCTCGATCTGCCGAATGATGATACGAATTTGCTTTCTCTCGCTCTATATCATTTAGTAAATTGTAATGCCATGATTGTAAATCCGAAATTCTTGCCCACCATATTTGACAATCATTCTCATTCAAAGTTGGAATAGAATCTACAACTTTACTTTCTATCATGTAAACTCTCCTTTATTCAACGAATATCAATTTTCATAAAAAAGCATACGTATATTGTTATTCATTGACAAGTACTTTCTCTTTTTCTGATACAGATAATGTTTTTTCTTTCTTCTTTGACATTACCTCTTTATCGGAAATACGTAAAGAAAATAGTAGTGCTATGAGCAAAAATATTGCTGACCCAATTAATGCTGCTTGATATGGTAAAAAATCGGATTGAACGTTATTACCTCCAAAACCAGCTAGTATACTAGCTAAAACCGCTACTCCTATTGCTGAACCTAGTCGATTTTGCACATTGAATATAGTAGTCGCTCTCCCCATAGAAGGCGGCGTGATATTGTTAAAGGCAGAAAATTGAACCGCACCGACAGATTGACCTAAGAAAATACCGATACCAAACAATAATGCCCGGATTTGCCACGGATTCGTATCGTGATTTACAAAACTTAATAAAACAAAGATAACCGCGGTACAAATTAATCCAATAGAAATTACCTTTCGAGCTCCTAATTTCTTATATGACCATGGTACAATTTGTGAAGAAATCATTAATCCAATCGCCTCTGGAAATGTCGTAAGTCCTGATTCCAGTGCAGAAACTCCTATCACATTTTGATACATAAGAGGAAAAACAAATAACATTCCTAATAAACCAGCTGATGAAAATAATGATATAAGGCTCATCTTTCTAAAGACTGGTTCTTTTAATAAGCGTAAATCTAACATCGGTTGCTTTACTTTCAGTTCTACAATTATAAACAATGTAATGAATACAACCCCAACTATCCCAGTACTCATAATTTCTGGAGAAATCCACCCTTTTGATGGTCCCTGGCTGAGTGCATATATGAGCATCGCAAATCCTGGTGCTGATAAAATAAAGCCGAGCGAATCAAAGCGACCAGCTGATTTTTCAACATGTTCTGCTAAAAATAGAAGTCCAAATAGCAATGCAACGATTCCAAACGGTAGATTAATATAAAATGCCCAACGCCAAGACATTTGATCTACAAAGAAACCACCGATGATAGGACCAATTGCTGGTGCTACAGCAATTGGAAGTATAATGAACCGGGAAATCTTCGGTCTTTCCTCTGGTGAAAATGTTCGAAATAACATCGCCATTCCAACCGGTGTTAAAAGCCCTCCGCCAGCACCTTGAATAATACGGAAAATATTCAATGAAGTAATATCGTTAGCCATTCCGCATAAAGCAGATGCAATTGTAAATACGAAAAGAGCAATTAAAAACACTCTTTTCGTACCAAAACGATCTCCTAACCAACCAGAAATCGGAAGGAAAACAGCTAAACTAACTAAATACCCAACATTAACCGTCCCCATTGCAGATGGAGGTACTTGTAGTTCTCTACTTATCGTTTGCAGTGCTACATTTACAATCGTTGCGTCCATCGCAGCCATAAACATCGCAGTTATATAAACGATACTTACAACTACTTTTGGATTTAGTTTTTCTTTCATTATCGTTTTCCTACTAATGTTTTTTCGCGAACTTGATTACCTTGTGGATTCAAATCTTTCCAGTTATATTCAACATATTCTAAGCAACTCTGCCTACTAGCTTCTTCATATACGACATTCCAGCCAATAGGTACATCGAGAAAAGCAGGCCAGAGAGAATACTGGCCCTCCTCATTTATTAATACTTTATATGTGTAATTATCATTTTCAAATGGATTCGTCATACTCTACTTACCCCTTTCTTATTCTGCAAATATTTCGCTAATACTTGTCCAATTTCCGTAAGTGGACCTGGCTGACATAGATCTTTATGTCTACAATCAATATCGTGCTGCACAATTTGCCCATCTAAATAATTTAGCCACGTATTTGGAGAAATAGGATCAAACCAGTCTGGTATAACAGTAGATCTAAAGAATAAGATATCTCCGTTATAAACTTTCGGTACATATTTCCCTAACAACCCTACTGAATTTACATATGTTTCTTTCAAGTTCAATATAGTCTCTTCTTCAAGACTTGCTAATGCACTTCCATCTTTACGAAGGATTTCAACTGCACTTTCCATTGTAAGTGGTTTACCATCCATGTTATCTGGGTCATATCCGCCTAAAGCAAGTAATGCGATTAACGCTTCCTCTTCAGTAGGCGCTTCCGTATTCGGTAAGAAGTGTCCAGGATAAGAGTCAAGCATAACGAGTAATTCTACTTCTTCCCCTTCATTTTGTAATTGCGCCGCCATTGCATGCACAACATTTCCTCCAAGCGACCAACCTAGTAAACGATATGGTCCATAAGGCTGTACTTCACGAACATGTTTCAAGTAATCCGCCGCCATCTCCTCTAAACTTTTTGGAAGTTCTTCATTTTTAGCAATACCTCGTGCTTGTACACCATAGATTGGATAATCTGTTCCTAAAGATTTCATAAGTCCTGCATAGCACCAACTTAATCCACCAGCTGGATGTACACAAAATAGTGGTAATTGATCCCCACTTGCTCGTAATGGAAGCAACACATCAAGTGCACTTTGACCATTCCCCATCTCAAGTCTTTCAGCTAACCCTGCAACAGTCGGTGCTGCAAATAAAGTACCAATATTTAGTTCCACTCCAAGCGCCTCTTTCATGCGGCTCATAAGCTGCACTGCAAGGAGTGAATGGCCACCAAGATCAAAGAATCCGTCATCAATTCCAATTTGAGGTACACTTAGCACTTCTGTAAACAAGTCACATAACATTTCTTCTTGCGGTGTTCTTGGACCACGACTAGAAGATGATGCAATAAATTCTGGAGCTGGCAATGCCTTTCTATCTAATTTACCGTTTGGAGTTAAAGGTAACTCATTTACTACTACAAAAGCGTATGGAACCATATAATCTGGTAAACTACCACTAGCAAACTGACGCATTTCATTCGTATCAATCGCTTCATTATTTGATGCAACGATATAAGAAACTAACCGTTTATCCCCTGGTTGATCTTCCCGTACAATAACGGCTACTTGCTCAACTTTAGGGTGCTTCATTATGACTGCTTCTATTTCTCCTAATTCAATTCGGAATCCACGAATTTTGATTTGATGATCTGCACGTCCTATATAATCTAGCGTCCCATCTTTACGCCAGCGAGCTAAGTCTCCTGTACGATACATTCTTGTACCTGGCTTGCCAAATGGATCTGCGATAAAGCGTTCAGCCGTTAATCCTGCTCTTCCTAAATATCCACGCGCAAGCCCTGCACCTGCAACATACATTTCTCCAACTACTCCAGGTGGCACTGGTTGTAAATAGTTATCTAACACATACACTTTAAGGTCAGGTATACTGCACCCAATTAAACTATTTGCTCGTAAAGAGACGATAGTTTCATCTAATTCAATATAACTAACATGTACTGTCGTCTCCGTAATACCGTACATATTAATAAGCTTTGGTGCGTTATGAGGATGTCGACTATACCACTCTTCTAAGCGACTTAGCTCAAGTGCTTCTCCTCCAAAAACAACATATCGTAAAGATAATTTTTGGCCAATCTCTTCATTTTCACGATCTGCTTGCATCAATTGATAGAACGCTGATGGAGTTTGGTTTAAAATCGTAACCTTTTCTTTAACAAGAAGCTGTAAAAATTCTTTCGGTGAGCGACTTACAGTATGTGGCACTACAACTAAACGCCCTCCGTATAATAAAGGTCCCCAAATTTCCCAAACCGAGAAATCAAAAGCATATGAATGGAACATCGTCCAAACATCGTTTTCGTCAAACTGGAACCAATGATCAGTTGCTCCTAAAAGTCTTACTACATTTTGATGAGGTATCATAACGCCTTTCGGTCTACCCGTTGACCCTGACGTATAAATAACGTAAGCAATATGTGATGGAGATAATGGCTTAATACGTTCCACTTCATCAATATTGTCTTCACTATATTTCTCAACTTCTGCTATTACTTTTACATTATCAATTAAAACTTTTAGTGCCTCATTACATTCAATTTCCACTTCTGAATTCGTTAAAACACATGATGGTTTCGCATCGTGTAGCATAAATGAAATACGGTCTGCTGGGTAATCTGGATCTAACGGAAGGTATCCAGCACCAGCTTTAAGAACAGCTAATAAGCTTACAACCATGTTTAATGATCTTGGCATCGCTAAAGCAACGAGTTGATCAGGACCAATCCCTTTTGCTATTAGGAATCGAGCTATTTTATTTGCTTTTCTATTTAACTCTTCATAAGTTAATTTCTTATCTTCAAAGACAACAGCAATAGAATTTGGATTTATATGAGCCTGCTTTTCAAATAATTGTGGCAATGTCATTTCTGGTGCAATTTGAAAACCACCATTCCACTTTTCTAACACTGTATTTTTCTCTGCTACAGTTAATATTTCTAATCTGCCAATGGATCGATCCGGATGTTTCGCTGCATCATCTAATAACAAAATGAATCGTTCTATTAGTTTTTGAACCGTTTCACGTTTATATAAATCGGTACTAAACTCTAGTAATCCATGTAAACCGTTCGGAGTACCGTCACCCCCGTTACTCTCACTAATTTCAAATGTTAAGTCAAATTTTGCAGAACCGACGCTTTGAATTTCAAAGTTCGCTTCTATATCCGGGGCATCAAAGATTGCTTCTGGCGTATTTTGGAAAGCTAACATAACTTGAAATAGCGGATGACTATTTCGAGTACGCACTGGGTTTAACACTTCAACGAGTCGTTCAAATGGAACATCTTGATTTTCATAAGCTGCAAGATTTGTCTGCTTTACTCTATTCAATAATTCTTTAAAACTTGGATCTCCTGATGTATTTGTACGTAACACTAATGTATTTACAAATAAGCCGACTATGTCAGAGAGTACATCATCATTTCTTCCAGCAATCGGACTTCCAATTGGTATATCAGTGCCTGCACCTAATCTTGTAAATAGTGCACTAAGCCCTGCTTGCAATACCATAAACAAACTAGCTCCATTTTCACGTGCAAGCTCTACTAACCTACTATGCATTTCTTCATCTATATGAAAATGAATTGTTTCCCCGCGGTAACTCGTCTCAATTGGACGCTGGAAATCTGTAGGTAACTCCATTTGGTCTGGTAAACCTTTAAGTTCTTCTTTCCAAAAATCTAATTGTGTTGAAATAAGACTCTCTGGTGTCGTTTCATCACCTAGCAATTGCTGTTGCCAAAGTGCATAATCTGCGTATTGAACGGGAAGTGACTCCAGCTGAATTCTTTCACCTTGACATCGCGCTTTATACGCCGCTGTAAAATCTCTCGTTAACGGCTGTAATGACCAGCCATCACCTACAATATGATGTAATAGAATTAATAATACATGTTTGTTTTCACTCACTGTAAAAAGTTGCAAACGAACTGCCGGCTCAAAATCGAGGTTAAAGCTATATCTTACCGCCTCTGAAAGTACACTTTCTAATTCATCTTTACATGTATTAGTTATAACCATTTGTAGATTTAAGTTTTCCATATCTAAAATTTTCTGATAGGAACTACCTAATACGTTAGGGAAAATTGTTCTAAGTGTTTCATGTTTCTCAACTACATCATAAAAAGCACCTTGTAATGCTTCTCGATTCAATATTCCATTCATACGAATGACTAGCGGAATATTATAAGTAGGACTTGGACCTTCTAAACAATTTAAAAACCATAACCTGCGCTGTGCAAATGAAAGTGGAACTTCATTTGGCCTACTTGCTTTCTGAATAGCTGGTCTTGCGCTTTTGGCATGGTCTAATTGTTTCGCCAGTTCGGCAACAGTTGGTGATTCAAATAGTTTCCCGATTCCTAATTCCACACTTAACGTTTCACGAATTCTTGCCATTAAACGAGATGCTAGAAGGGAATGTCCACCCATTTCAAAGAAATTATCATCAATGCTAATTCGAGAAACACCGAGTACTTCTGCAAATAAATCACATAATATTTCTTCTTTCGGATTTCTAGCAACCCTCTCATTGTTCATTCCATTAAAATCAGGAGCAGGTAATTTCTTTCTGTCAACCTTACCATTTGGCGTTAATGGTAATTCTTCTAGCACAACAAATGCCGATGGTATCATATAATTCGCTAAACTTTCTGAAACATAAGAACGAATTTCTGAAAGATTAATCGGTTCCTTTTCTTCTGCAACGATATACGCAATGATGCGTTTATCATTTGGACGATCTTCTCGTACCATTACTACCGCTTGTTGAATATTTTCATGTCGTTGTAATACCGTTTCAATTTCAGCTAATTCAATTCGGAATCCACGAATTTTAATTTGATGATCTGCGCGACTAATGTACTCTAACGCACCATCACTACGCCATTTCACAAGATCTCCTGTACGGTACATGCGCTTCCCTGATTCTCCATAAGGATTTGCAATAAACCGTTCAGCTGTTAACTCAGGTTTTCCTAAATATCCGCTTGCAAGTCCCTCCCCTGCAATATATAATTCCCCAATAACTCCAGGTGGAACTGGTTGTAACCCTGCATCCAATACATACACTTCTGTATTGCAAATTGGCTTTCCAATAGGAGGTATACCCTTTTCACCTTCATCAATGTTCATGAAAGTAGACCAAATCGTCGTTTCAGTTGGTCCATATAAATTAGTTATTGAGCAACCTAATTCTTTTAATTTATTTGCTAAATGCTCTGGAAGAGCTTCACCACCAACAAGTATATTTAGCCCTTGTAGCTTCTCTGGATAATCAGTTACTAACGCCTGCCAAAGCGTCGGTGTAGCCTGCATAATTGTCACTCTTTCTTCTTGTAAAAGTGTCGCTAATGCTGATGGCTCTTGTATGTCTTCTTTTTGTGCAATTGTTAAACTTGCACCACTAATAAGAGGTAAATAAATTTCTAGTGCAGAAATATCAAATGCAAACGTTGTAACTGCTAATAAATGATCATTTTCATGTAATGAAAATTTTTGTTGCATAGCCATTAAAAAGTTACTTAAACCTCTCATAGGAACAATTACACCTTTTGGGTTTCCTGTTGAGCCTGAAGTATATATTGTATAGGCTGGGTTTAAAAGTGATACATCATTCTTACATGCTATATTCATACGAGAATATGTATGTAACGCTAGTTTCGTTTCTTCTTCATCTAATACAATTTTTTTCATATCATTTTCTATAACTAACTTAGATGAAACAGATGAATGTGTTATGATACAAACTGGTTTTGCGTCATTTACTATATAATTAATTCTTTCTGCTGGGTATTCTGGATCTATTGGTAAATACGCTGCACCAGCCTTTAAGACTGCTAGCATACTAACTACCATTTCTATTGATCTAGGGAATACTAAAGCTACAAACTGGTTTGGTCGCATTCCTTCTTCTACTAAATAATGTGCTAGTTCATTCGCTCGTTCATTTAGCTCTTTATACGTAAGGTTTACACCGTCACAAGTAATGGCTAGTTTATTGGGATTTTTTTGCACTTGTTTTTCAAATGATATAGGCAGACTGATTAACTCATCGTCTTCCTTCGTTTCATTCCATTCCAATAAAACTTTATGATTTTCTTCAGGCAGAGTAATGTTTATTTTTCCAATCGACTCGTTTTTCTCATAATTATTTACTACTAATTCAAATAGATTCATAAATCTTTCTTTATGCAATGCTAGCTCCGCGCCATTATATACTTCAGGATTTGCATCAAAATGAATCATTAGCTCATTTTGATCAAAACGTTTATATACATTTATTGATAAATCATCGACAGGTCCTGCTGATAAATTATGCGTAATACCACGATTTCCAGCAAAATTTAGCCCGTAATCAAAAGGCATAACATTCACTAACGGTCCAAACAACCTTTGATTTTCACCTAGTAACTTTAAGTCTCTTCTTAATTCCTCATGACGGTATTTATAATGGCGACGTACATCTCGGATTTCTTTAGAAACTTGTTGCAATAATTCCGCAAGAGTTATATTTGGAGTTACTGTAATACGAAGTGGCACTAAATTCATTACCATACTTGGTGTATGAATAGATACCGAACCTAGACGTCCCATCATCGGTAAACCTAAAACAATATCATTTGCACCTGTTAACTTATGCATATAAATACTTGTTACAGCGACAATGAATTCCGGCCAACTTGTTAACGAAATATTGATATCTTCTAATAAAGTTTTCGTGCTAGAACTAGATAAATAAGCTGTTTCTCGTGAAAATCCATTTGATGTTCTCGGTGCTCGCTCTGCCAAGCTTACAACTTCTGGTTCATCCGCAAATTTTTCTAACCAAAAAGTACGATCTTCCTGAAATTTTTTAGACTCACGATACTCAATATCTTCTTGCACGACCTTTGTAAGAGAACCAAATGGCTTTTCATTCTTGTTTGTTTCTTCTATAAGTGATGTATACTCATTCGCTACTTTTTGGCTAAGAAGTGAAAATCCATAGCCATCCATCACAATGTGATGGATGCGCTGATACCAAAAGAAACGATTATTTTCAACTTGAATAAGTGCTTCAGTAAATAATGTATCTTTTTTCAAATCGACTGGCATAGATAAATCATTTTTCATCCATACTTTAGCAGCTTCTTCAGGATTTTCTTCTTTACGAACGTCAATAAAATGCATATGAAACTGTGATTCTTCAATAACTTGCCATGGGCCAATTTCATCCTCCTCGAAGCGAACATGAAGTGCTTCTGCTTCCATTACAACTTTACGTACAGCTAATTCGAAAATTTCTTGATGAATATTTCCGTTTATTTCTACATATTCTCCAGTATTGTAAATTGGATTAAGCGGATCTAATTGTTGCGCAAACCACATACCAGACTGCGCAGATGATAACGAATGACGAATCTTTTGACTGTTAGGCATTCTTTACTACCCCTTTATTATGTAGTCTATTTGTTACAGCACCTGTGCTGTTTGTGAAGATAGTAAACTGTACCAACCTGCAACAGTTGGACGTTCTGCTAAATCTGCAAAAGTGATTTCTTTCCCTTCACGACGCCACTTCTCTACTAAACTCATAATTCTGACCGAATCAAGCCCTCTATTTAATAAGTCCTCATCAATATCAATACTCTCTACTGGCTCACGAAGTAGTTGTGCAACTAGTTCATGCACTTCCTGTATAGTGATTCCTTCACTCTCATCATCTTTTACACTTTGTAAATCGTTTAACAGTAGGTTTGTTGATGTCGTTACTGCACATCTATTAGATGCATACTCCAATGCTTGTTTATGATGCTCTAGTGAAAAATCAGCAACTGCATCTGCTACAAAGAACGGCTCTATACCATCCATAAATGCTTCACAAGCTGTTAAAAGACAGCCAATATGCGCATAAATACCGCAAATAATGAGTTGATCTCTTCCTTGTTCATTTAAAATTTCTAATAGATTTGTCTTTTTAAATGCACTATATCTCCATTTTGTTAGGAATATATCATCCTCATCAGGAGTAAGTTCATCAACAATTTTCTTTTTATCTGGTCCAGCAGGTATACCGTCACCCCAAAAGTCTTGTAATAAACCTCGTTGTTCCAACGTTTGTCCACCAGGTTGTGCTGTATAAACAACTGGTATACCAAGTTCCTTACATTTTTCTCTTATCATTTTAATATTTGAAATAAGTTCTACTTTTGGTGATTCTTTATCGCTATATGCATCAAGAAAATATTCTTGCATGTCATGAATTAAAAGTACTGCACGTTTCGGATCTGGTGTCCAATTCACTTTATTTTTTGGTAGTTCTGATTCAATTGGCATTTTATATACTGAAATAGATGGGATAGCCATCTAATCACTTCCTTCCGGTTTTTATTATTGTTTTACTGTAATAAGTTTTTCAGCAATGACTTTACGTAGTTCCTTTTTGCTGACTTTTCCGACTCCTGTTTGCGGGAATGATTCAATAAATTCAATTCGATCTGGAATTTTATAAGCCGCTATACCACGTTCTCTTAAAAACATTTTTAATTCACTTACTGCTGGAACTTGTCCGCGAGCTATAACAAAAGCACAGGTGCGTTCACCTAAATAATCGTCAGGCATAGATACAATTGCTACGTCATGGACCGCATCGTGTGCTAATAGATGATTTTCAACTTCTTCCGCAGCAACTTTCTCACCACCACGGTTAATTTGATCTTTATCTCTTCCTTCTACAATGATGTATCCTTGTTCATTTACTTTTACAAGATCACCTGTGCGATAAAACCCATCCTTTGTAAATGATCGGGCATTATGCTCTTCGGCTTTATAGTAACCACGAATTGTATATGGACCTCGTGTTAATAAACTACCTACTTCGCCAGGTTTTACATCGTTGTCATTTTCATCAACAACTCGTACTTCATCGAGTGCAGACATTGGTCTACCTTGTGTATGAATAATAATTTCTTCCGGATCGTCTAATCTTGTATAGTTCACTAATCCTTCCGCCATACCAAATACTTGCTGTAACGTACATCCAAATGTAGGGCGTATACGTTTTGCAACCTCAGCACTAAACTTAGCACCACCTACTTGAATAACCTCTAGACTCGATAAATCAGCATTACGAGAAGATGCAGCGTCAAGCCATATCATTGCTAATGGCGGTACGAGAGCAGTAATCGTAACTTTTTCTTTTTCGATAAGTGCAAATGCCTCATCCGGACTACCCCCAGTTGCCAGCACAACTTTTCCACCTGCATAGAAAGTTCCAAATGTTCCAGGAGAGCTCATCGGGTAATTATGTGCTACTGGAAGAACGGCCATATAGACACTCTCTGCACTTAAATTACAAATTTCAGCGCTAACACGTAAACTATAAATATAATCATCATGCGTTCGAGGAATTAATTTAGAAAGTCCTGTTGTCCCTCCTGATAATTGGAGAAACGCAACATCACTTGGCTGAACTTCTGGTAATGAGACGGGATCCATATACAGATCATTTATGTTCACAAATTCTTCTTCTTCTCCCACTACAATGACTTGTTGTAAATTTGGCACTTTCTCTTTCACTTCTCTTGCTAGTTTTCGATAATCAAAACCAAGAGCCTTATCTGAAATAACGTAAGCGCTCGCCTCGCCAAACTCACAAAAATAACTAATTTCACTGCTTCGATGTGAAGGTAGTGCAAAGACAGGAAGCGCTCCAATTCTAAATAGCGCAAAACATATTTCGAAAAACTCGATAATGTTAGGTAACTGGATTACAACTCTGTCCTCTTTCTTTATTCCTAAATTCAGTAAACCTGCTGCTAAACGATCTACCTTTTTATTAAGTTCACTGTACGTTATATGCGTCTTACCGCTTACAACCGCGATTTGATTTCCATATTTCTCAGCTCGCTCTCTTAACACTCCTCCAAATGTTTCACCAAGCCAACATCCTGCTTCTCGGTAACGATCGGCAAATTCTTTTGGCCATTCTGTATAACCTACTAGCATTCTTTCTTCCCCCTATTTTTCATTAAGTGAACTATCTCTTAACCCTAAAGCTTTTAGCATTGTTTGGAACTTAGCTGATGTTTCTGCTAACTCATCTTCTGGTTTTGACTCAGCAACAACTCCAGCTCCTGCATATAAACGAAGTGTATTTTCTTGTACTTCAGCACAACGAATTGTAACAATCCATTCTCCATCTCCATTTAAATCGCTCCATCCTAGCATTCCTGTAAAGAACTCGCGGTCAAATGGCTCAATATGCTGTATAGCCTCTCTTGCTTTTTCCATCGGAGTTCCGCAAACTGCTGGCGTAGGATGAAGGGCAATTGCTAATTGTAAAGAAGAAGTATTTGGATCCTTAAGTTCACCTTTCACTTCTGTAGACAAATGCCACATCGCTTCACTATGAATAACTGATGGCTTTTCTGGAACATGTAATGTATGACAATACGGACGAAGTGCAGCGGCAACCGCTTCCACTACTACCGCATGTTCATGTAAATCTTTTGGAGAAGAAAGTAATTCCTCTGCTCTTCTTTTATCTTCTACTGGGTCCTCACTACGTGGCCTTGAACCAGCTAACGGGTTAGAAATAACTTGCATACCATTACGTGAAATAAGTAATTCAGGGCTTGCTCCAATTAGCGTTTTACTGTTCTCCTTTTCATCTTTCGGTAAATTCACAGCAAATGTATAACCATGCTTATTATGCTCTGCTAATTCTCGCAGAAGTTTTTGCTTATCAATCTTTTCGGAAGATTTAACATCTAACGATCTGGATAGAACGATTTTCTTTAAATCACCGTCCTGTATTTTTTCAATTCCTTGCTTCACACCATTCATATAAACTTCAGGGTCTGGCATTGGCGTCATTTCAAATGTTGCGTTCTCATTTGTTTCAAGCTGATTTGTTGTATCCAATTGTAACCGCTCAGAAATTCTGCTATATTCTGGTACGATGAGTTGGACTTCTTTTCTACGATCAAATGGCAAAGCACCCACAACGATAGGATTTGGATTTCCAGCTTGTTTCGCATTACTTAATGTCGTTTGCACAAGCTCTGGGAAACTTTCAATTTCACGATGCTTTACTGTAGTAAACTCTCCTTCTGTTAATATCGTTCGAGTTGGTGAAGCGAAAAAGAATGAAGATTCAGTCTTATAATCATCTAAAAGTTTTTCTGACAATTCCTTTACAGCTATATGTTCATTCATAATATAATAACCTCCTGAATTTTTATTAAACTCCTAACGTAGCACCGCCATCGACACATAAATTGTGCATTGTAATATGACTCGCTCTATCTGAGGCTAAAAATAACACTGCTTCAGCAACTTCTGAAGGTTGTGCAATTTTTTGTAATGGAATTCCGAGTCTATATGTATTTTGAGAACCAGCAATTATATTTTTAGCTCCATTCTCATCAGCCCATAGTAATCTTTGCATCTCAGTTTCAGTAGAACCTGGAGAAACTAAGTTGCAGCGTATATTGTATGCCGCAAGCTCTAGTCCTAAACATTTCATAAACATCGTCGTTGCGGCCTTTGACGCAGCATACGCAGCCATCTCCATTCTTGGCGTATTTGCCGCATTTGAACCGACTGTAACAATTGCCCCCGATTTTCTTAACATCATATTTTTACTTACCGCTCGGGACATATTGAAAACCCCTGTCGTATTTACAGAGAATGTTTTATTCCAATCTTCATCACTTAACGAATGAATTGGTCCCATACGTAAAACCCCTGCAACATTTATTAAAATATCTATTGGCGCTATTTCATTTGTAATATGATTTACCATGTCTTCAACAGCGGCGCTATCACTCACATCTAAACGAAACGTTTTCATACGTGTATTATTTAATTCATTTTGATTTAAGAGTACATTTAACCCCTCTTCATTTTGATCAACCGCAATAACTTTGGCTCCTCTTTCTAAAAACATTTTGGCAACGACACTGCCTATGCCTTGTGCTGCACCTGTTACTAAAACTGTTTGCCCATCAAATTCCCCTAAGTTCATTTTCTCTATCCTTTCACATAAACATTAATTTCATTAAGTAACACCGATGATATTGATTTTCATTATCAGTTGTGTTGTAAAAAATAATACACTTACTAAACTAATTGGTCAAGTGCGCATTACTTTAAAATCCATTTTATTGATAATGTTTTTCATTTACCATCTTACACCGAAATGATAATGTTTCTCAATAAATTTGTCAATCTTTTTTTATTTTTCAGATAAACCATTTTAATGCTTCTTAATAAAATCATATGTAAACGCATTAAAAGTACTTATATTATAAATAAAATTCAAAGTCCTCTTTTTAAAATTGAAGAAACTAAACTAGAGATACGTTCATTTACAATGCTTTATGAAAAACTCAAGTATATATTTTCTCAATATTTTTCTGAAAATATATCTTACAAATACTAATGAATGTCTTTTTTGTCATTTAAGATTTAATATATATTTCGAATACGATGTATCAATTTATTATATTCCAAATGGGTATTCCACTCACTTTTACATCTATAAAAATCCCAAAAGTAATTTAACCTTGTTAAAATAACTCATAAAAAAAGCATCCTAATTAATAGAATAGGATGCTTTTTCGTAATCATAGTGTTATAGAAGATTTGTATACTTATGCTACGCTGCGATACTCTTCTTCTTTTTCTTTTTTCTGCTTAGGTGCTTGAATTAAAATTGCGATAATGAATGACACGACACATAATACACCTATTACCATGAACGTTGGTTTGAATCCACCTAGAAGTGCACCGATAAAGGAACCTGCAAGCGCCCCAAATCCAAACCCTTGATACACAATTCCGTAGTTCTTACTATGGTTTTTCATACCGAAGAAATCACCAACAATAGCTGGGAAAATAGTGATATTTCCACCAAAGCAAAACGCTACACTTGCTACACATACGAAGTAAATACCATAATTTAAATCTACAAAACTTAGAACTAAGACTGAACTCGCCATAACAACAAAAGTACTAGTAACGATTTTTAAACGCCCAATTTTATCCGATAATGGTCCTAAAATGATACGACCTAATGTATTGAAGATTGCAACCATAGCCACCGCATTAGCTGCTGTTGCTGCGCTAAGTCCTACAAGTTGAACACCAATGTCTTTTACCATACCAATTAAGTATAAGCCACTCATACATGATGTAAATAACATGATAAATAATAAGTATACTTGTTTTGTGCCTAACATTTCTTTCGTTGTGTATTCCTTAGTTTTTGTTTCATGAACTGCTCCTTGATCTGCAGCTTGATGGATTAAACAAGCACCAATTACAATCATAGCTGTAACAATTAAACCCCAGTATATAAATGCTTGGGATACACCAACTGATTCAATCAACTGTGCGTTAACGTATTTAAAGATTAAGCTACCTGAACCATATGCAGAGACAGAAATACCAGCAATTAAACCTTTACGCTCTGGAAACCACTTTATTAAATTTGATAGTGAAGTGATATATGCTGTACCATCTGCATAACCTACAACAACTCCCGCTAGTACATAAAATAATATTAGTGAGGATGCTTGTGAACTAAGTATTAATCCTAGTCCTAATGCTAATCCAGCTATCATAATAAGTTTACGAAGTCCCCATTTTTCTTGCAATTTACTCGCAAATAAAGTTGAAAATGCTAAAGAAAGACTAGTAATTGAGAAAGTTATCGCAACAGCGTTAAGACTCCAACCATATTTACTAACTAAAGGCTGATTGAATAAACTCCATGTATATATCGTCCCAAGCCCCATCTGTACTATAACTGTGCCAAGGACAACAAGCCATGGATTAACAGTTGATTTTTTCATATCTTTCCGCCCCCTCTTTCTATTTCAATGCTATTCGCTAAATTTACTTTTTTTATGTTCATTTTGGTCACCTCTTTTGATTTGACACCTTCATTGTATAAGATGTTTTCATTTATGTAAGCACTTACAAGATAGAGCGTCAAAAACATGGAATCAGTTACAGAAAATGAAGGACGAAATACAAAAAACTATTTATTAAAGAAACGGTTTTATTAAGTCAATTCAAAAGCCTGACTTTCTTTATACGCTTATAATTGTTTATTAAAATGTGAAGATTTAACAAACAAATTCCATCATAATGAAAGCATTTTTAATACGTCTTGTTAAAACCTCTTTTAATTCTGCACACATAGACAACAAATATTTTTTTGATAAATAAAACTAAATATTCACTAATATATCTATCCGTGGTTTAATATATATAATAAAAAATTTCTGTCTTTAATGAGGAGGTACTATGAAAGCAAACATAGGGGATACTATACTTTTTCAACGAAATAATTTAAAGATTACAGGATCTGTATTAAAACTTTATACTGAATCGGTCTTAGTTGAAATTACAAATGTAAGCGGTGGTACTTTTGAATTTGATCGAACAATTGTAAATCATAAAAACTATAAAGTTTTAAATACAAATACATAAAACAACACAAAATAGCCCCTGCTCAACAGCAGGGGCTATTTTATATAAAAATATTTCACTAGTTTATATACCCTAAAACATTAACAATCTTACTCGCTTTTAAATTGTTAATATGATAATAAATTTCTAAACCTCTTCTCTCTGCTCGTAACACTTTACCCTTCATTTTTGATAAATGTTGTGAAACAGTAGATTGCGGAATATTCAGTAACTCTGTTAATTGTGTTACATTACAAGTTTTTCTCGTACTTAATTCATTTACAATTTGCAGTCGGATTGGATGCGCCATAATTTTTAAAATATCTACATCTTCTTCTGAAACTAAAGTTTTTCTCATTTCACTCGTATATGTTGTCATAAGACATTCCCCTTTTATATGAATTCCATATTCATAAGATCTATTTCCAAATTTTTTAAAACCCTTGATTAAAACTTTTATATAGAAATAAAAGGATTTTAAATTTTTGAAAACAGAACTTACATTCACTTTATTTATTTATTTGGTACATATACATAATACAATGTTAATATGTGCTCTATGTGAAGTTCACATAAATTTGTGATGAAGATTTATTTAGCCACTCGCATCCTACTCATCTAATTACTCACTGCATAAAATCATCAGTTATTTTAACACATTTTAGGCGTTTGTATATACTATTTATAAAGTAAAACTTTAATCAGCCCTCACCAATCGTGCTTTTACGGGCAACCTGCCCCCCTCATAATTTCTTTGCTTCCGCTGAATTTTGAGATGGGCGTCTTACTGCACGGCAAATAGCGAAATAAAGCAACTTTTATAAAGGGGAATTCATATGCCTACAGCGTTACAAGAAGAAGTCGAAGAAGCACCGGAAACATATGTCAGTCATATCATCTTAGTTGGAGGATCGACTTTATTTTTAGTAGGCGGGGCTATATCGGCAATTTCAGCTTTTCAAGCTTATAATCGTTTGGAGAATACGCCGCCTTCTTCCGATAATTCATAGATATATAAATAAAACGTCGTCTCCAATGAAGAGACGACGTTTTATTTTATTACATACGAGACTAAAAGTATCGGTAGATTCCCTACTCCATTCTCTAAGCTTACTTCACCACAAACCTAGTCTGACTACATCCATCTTTCTGCTTCGTTACTTCTAATACAGCTGGCATTGCGTTTTTCAGCTCTTGTACGTGTGAAATGACACCGATAAATCGGCCTGATTTTTGTAGGTCAATTAAGGCATCTACTGCTTTCGTTAATGATTCTTCATCTAATGAACCGAACCCTTCATCGATGAACATCGTTTCGATGGAAATACCGCCTTCATATGCTTGAATGACATCTGCCATTCCTAGCGCTAGGCAAAGTGATGCGTTAAATTTCTCTCCGCCGGATAATGTTTTTACATCGCGCGTTTGGCCAGTGTATGCATCGTACACATCTAAACCTAATCCACTTTGGCGGTTTCTTTTTTCAACTCGCTCACTTCGTTTTAAATAAAATTGTCCATTTGATAATTTACGTAGTCGTTCGTTTGCGATTTGAACAATTTGTTCTAAATACTCAATTAAGATGTAACGTTCAAATGATATACGACTTTCGTTATCACCTTTCATTACTTCATATAAATCAACTAGTTCTTGGAAGGCTTTTTCTTCCTCGTGAATTTGTTCGTCAATACGTCTAATGTTTTCATGTAAATCAGAAATATATGTTACCGCATTTTGCGCACGTTGACGTTTTTCTTTAATTATATCGAGATTAATTTCTAGATCTTTTATGTGTTCACCTAAAGATGTAATATCCATATACTCTTTATCTTTTAATTCTGAGTTTAACTCTTCAATTTGTTTTGCAAGTACTTCAAGCGATGAATAATAACCTTGAATTTCTTTTTGTAACATCTCCATCTCGGCATCGCTTAATTTGGCTTCTTTATACGTGAATTGATCTGTAAACCCGCTTTGTTCTAGCTCTTTCATAAAGCGTGCGAAAGTCTCTTCTTTCTTTAATTTTGCACTTTCAAATTGATTAGAAGCACCTTTTTGTTCAGCTTGAATACGTATATTTTCATTTTGCCAATGCTGATACGCTTCCTGGACTTTCTTCCATTCGTCCTCCATTAACCTAAGTTCCTGCATAGCTTGATTAAACTGTGCTTTCCAAGCTTGTACTGTTTGTAAGTTTTCTGGAATATTTCGTTTATCATGTTCATATGACGTACGAAGTTGCATACACTCGATTTCTGTACGGTGCTGCATTGTTTCCACTTCTCGTTTTTGTTTCTGAAGTTCTTCTATTTTTTCTTCTACGCTTTTCATGTTCGCAGCAATCTGCTTACGTGTTTCTTCACTTGCTTTTAACGTATTAACGTCTGCTGCTAATTGTTTTCCTTTTTGAACAAGTGCACTATATGTTTCAACTAATTTTTCGGAGTTATAGCCACGCTTCACAACTTCTTCTATCACTTGTTCATATTGTAGTCGATAGAAATTCCATTTCTCCTCTACTTGCACATGGAATTTTTCAGCAATGTTCTTCTTATCTCTTAAATCGTTTAACTCTTTTTCATCGATCGCATTACTTTGCTCTGTAGCTTTTTGAGGATGATTCGTACTACCACATACCGGACAAGATTCACCGTCATGTAAATGACGAGCTAATATACCAGCTTGTTCACTTAACCAGCGGCGCTCCATGTTTTCATATGCACGAACTGCCACTTGCATTTTATTATTTGCCGCTTCTTTTTCTTGCTCGAATTTTTGTTTTTCTTGCCAAACATCATATGCTTGCTTTAAAACTTTTGCATCTTCTCGCATATTCGTTAGTTCTTCCACTTTAGCTACATATTGCTCAAGTGCTTGTTCTAATTGCTGCATTTCATCAGACATTCTCTGTTTTTGGTTTGTATGTTCTTCTAGTTGTTGATCCAACTTTTGCATACTTTCTTTTAATTTCCCTATTTGAATTTCGGCATTTTGTAAATTCAACTTTCTCTCAGCTAATGATGCAATAATCGCTTGTAACTCTTCTAATCTTTGAACAAGTTTTTTAGCCTCTTCTCGTTCAGCTTCTTTATTCTTTACTACTTCATACTTCTCCTGAGCAAGTTCAAAACTATTCATTATCTGTTCTTGTTTGACAATTATCTGTTTTAACAAACTTTCAGCTTTCTGCTCATTTTGCATCGCTTCTTCATACCATTGTTCAAATGGTAATAAGCGCTTTGCTTGTTCCGCACGTTTAAAGAATTTTTCTTTCCTTTCAATTGCTGCACGGTTCTCTTGTAAAGTGTTATATTTCTCATTCTTTTGTTGTAAATCTATAAATTTATCATTTACAGATTTCGCTGCATGAAAACGTGTTTCAGCATCTTTTAATTGCTTCGTTTGAACATCTTGTTCTACTTGTAATTGCTCAACCTCTGCCTTATACACAGCTGTTTCTTGTTCTAATGCTTCTACTACTTGATGCGTATTTACATGTTCTTGTTCCACTAAAGTCTCTAATAATGCTCCATCACGGATTGGTAATTTAAAAACATTGCGGAAGTATAACTCTCGCTCTTTCTGCTTTTCTTGTAAGACGTCTTTCCATTGTTTTCGTTTTTGGTCAAGTAACTCACGCATTAACTTATAACGATCCGTTTTAAAAATACGACGTAAGATCTCTTCTTTGTTTTCCGTCTCAGATGTTAATAGTTTTCGGAATTCCCCTTGGGGTAACATAACAATTTGGCTAAATTGATGTTTACTTAAACCAATTAAATCTTCTACTTTTTTATTTACATCCGTTACATGAAAACGATCAACGGCTGGAACCTTCTCTTCATCAATTACTTCATATAATTCTACTGCATGTCCTGTGATCGTCTTGTTCCCTTGTTTTTTATGTCCAAGTTGTCGTTTTATTTCATAGCGTTTCCCTTTTAACTGAAAGGTTAGTTCAACACTTGTATAAACATTATCATCAGCAAATTGACTTCGAAGCATGCTCGTATCACTACGTTCTTCTCCACTAGCCTCACCATATAACACATAACAAATCGCATCAAAAATCGTTGTTTTTCCAGCTCCTGTATTCCCAGAAATAGCGAAAATACGATGTTCTCCAAGATCTTCAAAATCGATTACTTCTTTCTGTTTATATGGCCCGAATGCTGTCATAATAAGCTGAATCGGTCTCATCCTCGTTCACCTTCCCGTTCTTGCACTGTTTGTAATACATCTATAAATAGGCGTTCTTTCTCTTCTGATAAATCTAACCCTTTCATTTCTTTATAGAAAGCCTTTAAAAGAGATAAATCATCCGTTTTATGTCTTGAAACAGTTACTTCATTTGTATCTGTTAGTTCTCGCCTTTGCATCGCTCTTTCAACGTGCATTGCATTTGGATATACAGATCGTATTTTCTCCATTGGTTGTAAGACGGGGTTTTCGTCTAATAATTTTACAAATACGTAATCTTCACTTACTGGGTGCTGTAATAATTCATCTATTTTCGCTTCTACTGTTCGCATTTTGCGACGTGGTGAAAGTAACCTTTTTTCAATTGCTACTTCACCAGTTTCATTCAGTTCTACAATGTAATAACCTTTTTTATGTTTCTCTTCAGAAATTGAATAGGCAAGTGGTGAACCTGAATATCGAATCGTCTCATTACGTACGAAATGCGCTTGATGTAAATGTCCAAGCGCTGTGTAATGAAACTTATCAAAATAATGACTATTTACATATTCAGCACCACCAATTGAAAGTGGTCGTTCTGCATCACTTGTATTCTCCTCCGCTTCTCCTGAAGAAGTTACAAATGCATGTCCAACAAATACATGTCTAGCTTCTTTATCCATCGTTTCAGAGAGCTCATTCATAAAAATGCGCATCGCATCATCATGAGAACGTACGTCTTCATTTTTTAACACGTGCCTCACTATGCTTGGGTCTGCATACGGTATTAGATGGAAGTGAACCTCTCCATATTCATCATTTAGTACAACAGGTTCATACGGGAATTGAAATTGACCTGCAATATGTAAGCCCTGTTTTTTCATTAAACTACTTCCAAAATGGATACGATCCGGACTATCATGATTACCAGCTACTGCAATAACTGGTGTTTGTAAATCAATAACTATTTTTTGCAGCACATCATTTAATAAGTCTACTGCTTCTGTAGGTGGAATTGCTCGATCATATAAATCCCCTGCAATAATTACAGCATCTGGTTTTTCTTCTTCAACAGCCTGTACAAACTGATCTAATACAATCTTTTGGTCTTCAGTCATATACACGCCATGAACAAGCTTACCTAAATGCCAATCCGCTGTATGAAATAACTTCATATTTTTCTACTCCTTTTAATTTACTGATTTTAGTGAAACGAGTTGATAGTTTATTGTAGTTTTTCCGTTCTCCCACTCTAGCTTCAATATCGTTGCACTTCCAATTCTTTCTTCATTTGATTTATATAAAGGCAATATTTCTTGAACTGTAAATAAGTGATAACCATCCAATATTAATTGAAATATATTTTCTTCAATATGTAATCTTACTTCTTTTTCATTTGAAATAATTTTTGTGTGCATCTCAAATTTCATGATAGATACAACCCCTTTTTATAATCTCTACATTTTAATAGTATAGTGGCTATGCAAGATTGACAAGTACATACACAGCAAAGTACACACTTTTCTATTGTTATATGTTTTATGTATTTTATATAAAATACGGTATGTGAAATTTTATATTTTCCCCAAAATAAAAATGCCTATTATGACATCTTTATTTTTGTATAAAGTCTTTCATTACATAATATAAAACGGTAATTAAAACGATTGCGACGAAAAATGAGAACACTGCGACAATGTACCCATCTTTATTTAATAAAATACAGAATGAAATAGATATTATAAAAATCGGAAATACGAGACGTACTTTATCCTTCACTTCTTCTGTCGTATCTGTATGATGAAAATACTGCGTTATTCCTATCATTAAAAAAGACAAAATAATAACCGACAATAGTAAAGGTCCTGGCATTCCGATTTCTCCTTTCTCTATTTCTAATTCAGTGTAAAATTTTTTATTACAATTGTACGATTTATTTTTTCTTCAAACACACTTTTAGAATTGATAATGAACATTTCACACCTATATAATAGCGCTTTTATCATTATAACTTCAAATAATTACACTTACAGTAATGTTGTAATATTCCCCCTCAGTCTCTGAAATCCTGCAAAGATAACTCGTCAAAATATGCAGTGACCAAATTAATATTTACCGTCAACTTTTGACAAAATTTATAAAGGACATTTCAGTACATATCAAGAATTAAGAATAAGAAGATATGTAAGGGAGGAAGCATTATGACTGAACACGTTTTATTTTCTGTTAGTGAAAACGGCGTTGCGACAATTACTTTAAACCGTCCAAAAGCACTTAATTCTTTATCTTATGACATGTTACAGCCTATCGGACAAAAACTGAAAGAATGGGAACACGATGAGCGTATTGCACTTATCGTGTTAAAAGGAGCTGGCACAAAAGGTTTTTGTGCAGGCGGCGACATTAAAACTCTTTATGAAGCGCGTTCCAATGAAGTGGCATTGCAACATGCAGAACGTTTTTTTGAAGAAGAGTATGAAATTGATACATATATTTATCAATATACAAAACCGATTATTGCTTGTTTAGATGGAATTGTAATGGGTGGTGGTGTCGGTCTTACAAATGGTGCGAAGTATCGCATTGTAACTGAGCGTACGAAATGGGCAATGCCAGAGATGAATATCGGCTTCTTCCCAGACGTCGGAGCTGCATATTTCTTAAATAAAGCGCCTGGATATACAGGACGATTCGTTGCTTTAACAGCATCTATTTTAAAAGCTTCTGACGTATTATTTATTAATGCTGCTGATTACTTTATGACATCTGATTCATTACCAAAGTTTCTTACTGAACTTGAAAGTGTAAATTGGCATAAAGAAGATGATGTACATACTAATTTAAAAGAAGTTATTCGTACATTTGCAACTGCTCCAAACTTAGAAAGCGAGCTTGCTCCTTCAATAGAAGTAATCAATTCACATTTTGCTTTCGATACAATTGAAGAAATCATCCATTCATTGGAGAAAGATGAAAGTTCCTTTGCTCTAAAAATGAAAGAAACACTGTTATCAAAATCCCCTATTTCACTAAAAGTAACATTAAAACAGTTTATTGATGGAAAAGATAAATCCGTTAAAGAATGTTTCGCTACGGACCTTATACTTGCTAAAAATTTCATGAGACATGAAGATTTCTTCGAAGGAGTACGCTCCGTTGTCGTTGATAAAGATCAAAATCCGAATTATAAATATAAACAGTTAAGTGACGTTTCAGAAGAAGATGTGAATCGTTTCTTTAACTTACTTAATGCATAAAATGAAACTGTCATGAGGGGGTGTCTCGTTCATCCCCCACCTAACTTCTTTGCTTCAGCTAAATCTTGTGCGGTGAAAATCTTACTACCCGCAAATAGCAGTATAAAATCGAAGCTATATAGTAGTGTAATTACAGCTACTATATAGCCTTTTTTATTTAATGATTTTTAATAAAATTTAATTTTATTAAATCCAAATATATGCTACACTATTTTTAATCAAATATTCTAAAAATAAAAAAGGAGGAGCGACTATGATTGAAAATTATTTTCTTTTCATCATTATGTCTATTTGTCTTATTATTTTACCTGGTCCTGATACAGCAATGGCTACAAAAAATACATTAGTTGCTGGTAAAGTCGGCGGAGTAAAAACAGTGTTTGGTACATGTGTTGCACTATTAATTCATACTTTAGCTGCTGTAATTGGTCTTTCTGCACTTATTGTAAAGTCAGCTCTTTTATTTTCTATTTTCAAGTACGTTGGGGCTCTATATTTAATTTATATTGGTATTAAAGCACTTTTAGCAGTAAGAAATAAAGAAGGCATTGATACGAACGATATATCTTTGAATAATGAAGATGAACACACCTCTTGCTTTCGACAAGGGTTTCTTACGAATTTATTAAACCCTAAAGTTGCAGTATTCTTTTTAACGTTTTTACCGCAATTTTTAAATCCAAATCATAATACGTTTATCCAACTACTCGTAATGGGCCTTACTTACCTCGTTTTAACAGCCATTTGGTTCGCTTTTTATATATTTTTAATTGATAAAATTAGTGCTTTTATGAAAAAACCGAAGACGCAACGTTATATTCAAGGGTTAACGGGAGTCGTCTTAATTGGTTTTGGTATTAAACTTGCTTTTGAAAAAAGTAATTAACAAGATGAAAACCACCACTATTAATAGTGGTGGTTTTCATTTAATAACTAATTTGACTGTTTATTTTATATTAAAACCAGCGCTCAGTTACAACTTTTTTACGTGTATAGAATTGAACGCCATCTGTACCATTTGTACCTAAATCACCAAAGAATGACGCTTTATTTCCTGCAAATGCGAAGAATGCCATTGGTGCTGGAACGTTTACGTTTACACCGATCATACCAGCATCGATATTATCACGGAACGTTTGTGCATGTTTACCGTTTGACGTATAAATAACTGCACCATTTGCAAATTTAGATTGATTTGTTAGTTTAATACCTTCTTCTAAATCTTTAACTCGTACAATGCTTAATACTGGAGCAAAAATCTCATCTTGCCAAATTTTCATTTCTTGATTCACGCCATCAAAGATTGTCGCACCTACAAAGTAACCTTCTCCAACTTCTTCATTAATTTTACGGCCATCTACTAATAAAGTTGCCCCATCTGCTACACCGCTATTAATGTAGCCTAAAACGCGCTCTTTATGAGATTCACGGATTAATGGTCCAACATAGTTCTCTTCGTTAAAGCCATCGCCTACTTTTAATTTTTTCGTTTCTGCTACTAATACATCAATGAATTCATCAGCAATTTCATCCACTACTGCTACTACTGAGCATGCCATGCAGCGCTCTCCACTACTTGCAAATGCAGATCCAATTACACCTTGTACTGTTTTCTCAAGATTGCAATCTGGCATTACAATCGCATGGTTTTTCGCACCTGCTAACGCTTGTACACGTTTTCCGTGTTTCGTACCAGTTTCATATACGTAACGTGCTACCGGCTCAGAGCCAACGAACGAGACAGCCTGAATATCTTTATTTTCTAAAATGCTATTTACAACATCTTTTCCGCCTTGTACTAAATTTAATACGCCTTTTGGGAATCCTGCTTCATAGAATAATTCTACAAGTCGCTCCGCTAAAAGTGGCGTTCTTTCAGATGTTTTTAATACGAATGTATTACCGCAAGCAATTGCAAGTGGGAACATCCATAACGGAATCATCATCGGGAAGTTAAACGGCGTAATACCAGCAACAACTCCGATTGGGTAGCGCCAAATTGATCCATCAATTCCGCTAGCGATATTCGGAAGTGCTTGACCCATCATTAAATTTGGCGTAGATGTTGCAAGTTCTACCGCTTCAATACCACGCTGTACTTCACCTGTTGCATCCGTTAGCGTTTTACCATTTTCTAGCGTAATGATTTTTGCAAGCTCATCTTTGTTTTCTTGTAATAGCTGTAAATATTTATATAAATTTCTTGAACGATTTGGAACTGGTACTTTAGACCATGTTTCGAATGCTGCTTTTGCCGCTTCAACAGCTTTTTCAACATCTTCTTTTGGAGATAGTGGAACGTAAGCGATAATTTTTCCAGTCGCTGGATTTGGAACTGCTTCTACTTCCGTACCTGTCGATTCAACCCACTCACCGTTAATGTGATTTTTTACTCGTTTAATTTCAGTTGTAATCATTGTATTCTCTCCTTTGTATAATTTATTTTTGATTAGAAATTAATTGCTCGCTAACTTTCTTATATAAAGCAGCCATATCGTTTTCACCATATCCAGCTTGACTCGCTTCGTCATATACGTTTAATAACATTTCGCTTACCGGTAAATGGAGTTCGCTTTCCTTAGCTAAGTCAACTGCAAATCCTAAATCTTTCTTCAATAAGTTCACAGTAAATCCTGGCTCATAGTTTTCAGGTGCTATAAAACTTTTATAATTACGTTCATAAATTCTACTTTGACCGTAACTTACATTTAAAATATCAAACATTTTATCTAAATCCATATTGTTCTTTTTCGCTAATGTTAAAGCTTCACTCACACCAGCTGTATAAAAACCAATTAATAAGTTATTAATTAACTTAACAGTTGTACCACTATCAATCTGCTCACTAACGTGGAAAATGTTCGCGCCTAGTACGCCTATGATAGATTCCGTTTTCTCATATACCTCTTTTGATCCACCAACCATAAACGTTAATGTACGGTTTTCGGCTCCGATTACACCACCGCTCACAGGTGCTGCTAAAAAGTCTACTTTCTTTTCCTTTGCAGCTTCCTCTAACTGTTTGTTTAACTGCGGCGATACCGTACTTGTATCAATGAAAACTACATTCGAGTGACCATTTTCAAATAATCCTTCAGCTCCAAAATATACCGCTTCAACAGCGCGAGGTGAAGGTAAACTTGTAAAAACTACATCACATGTTTCTGCTAGTTTTGAGATTGATAGACCGATAATTCCGCCTTCTTTTTCAAAGGACGCTTCCGCCTCTTTATTTAAGTCCACGCCATATACTGTGTAACCTGATTTAACTAGATTTTTTGACATTGGAAGGCCCATGTTACCTAAACCGATAAAACCAATCTTTTTCATATCGCTTTCCTCCTATTTACACAATATATTTCCCGCGATTTATAATAGCTTTCGCAATTTCTCTCTTCTTCGTAAATACGTTCGTGTATAAAGGCACTAATAATTGACGGATTTCAGCTAAAATCACATGTCTATCTTGTTCTTCTGTAACAGCCGCTGAAAGTACAGAGATCGCCGCTTCTTCTACTTTACGGTATCCTTCTTCACAAATAACATCCGTTATTAGTTGCTTCGTACGTTCTTTTTCCTCTCCATTTTTACGTACCGCTTTTCTCGTACGTAAAAACGCTGATTCCATGACGTACACGTCCGTCAACATATTTGAAATTACACGTGAATATTCTTGTTCTTGGTCAATTTTTAGGCCTGGAGTTTTAGAGAGCGTTTTCAAAGATTGTTTCAACAATTTTTTCGCTAATAAAATGTAACGATGGTTTCTTTCTACATTTGCTACATTACTTTCTACTTCAGTGTCTTCTAATTGTTCGATTTGTTTCATTAACATTTTAGCAACTGTTAATCTATTAATTTCGTTCGTTCCTTCAAAAATACGACTAATTCTTGCATCACGATATAATCGTTCTACCTCATACTCTTGCATATAACCGTAACCACCATGAATTTGTACAGCTTCATCTACGATATAAGCAAGTGTTTCAGAAGCATTTACTTTATTCAGTGCACATTCAATTGCAAATTGGGACATTTTCTTCATAAGATCTTCATCGCTCTCATGAATTGCTTCATCGATTACACCTGCTGTACGATAAGCTGCACTTTCGGCTCCATATGTAGCAATGATCATATTTGCAATTTTCTCTTGAATCATCGTAAAGTCTACTAATTCCGTTTGGAACTGTTTTCGCTCTTTTCCATATTGAACCGACAAACCAATTGCTTGTTTTGCTGTTCCAATATTTCCAAAAGCAAGTTTAAGTCTAGCAAAGTTAAGAATATTAAGGGCTACGTGATGCCCTTTCCCAACTTCCCCTAAAACATTATCAGCAGGGATGACAACATCTTCTAAAATAAGAGTCGCTGTTGAAGAACCTTTAATCCCCATTTTCTTTTCTTCTAATCCAATAGATACACCTTCACATGTTCTTTCGACAATAAACGCTGTCATTCCTTTATTTGTCTTCGCAAAAACAACGTATACATCTGCCATATGAGCATTTGTAATCCATTGCTTCTCACCATTTAACTTCCAAGCTGTTCCCTCTTCATTCAATACGGCGCTTGTTTTTGCACTTAATGCATCCGAACCAGCATTTGGCTCTGTTAAAGCATAAGCCCCAATCCATTCTCCCGATGCGATTTTCGGTAAATATTTTTCTTTTTGCTCTTTCGTTCCATAATATATGTAAGGCAATGTACCGACACCAGCGTGTATATTAAAAGAAACGCTAAACGCACCAGCGTAACCCATTTTCTCTGCTACAAGACCTGAGACAGCCTTTCCTAACTCGAACCCGCCATAATCTTCTGGTACCTCAATGCCTAATAATCCAAGTTCCCCAGCTTTCTCAAATAATTGACGAGAAACTTTATAGTTATGTTGTTCAATATTCTCCATTTGTGGAACAATTTCTTGTTTAACGAATTGTTCTGTCGTTTTTGCGATTAAATCTTCATCACCTGAAAAATCTTCTGGTGTAAAGTAAGTATGATTTATATCTTTATTAAGTGAAAAAAATTCATCCCATGGTAACTTCGTTTTCTCCATATGTATCCCCCTATCATTCGGCTTTCATAGCTTTTTGCTTATGCTCGTCTACGATGAGTGGAATATCTTTTTTGAAAATAGAAGGCGATGATTTTTCACATCAAGCATTTTATTTTGCCAAAGATGTATTTTCATCGCCTTCGCTGCTTTATCTATTGATCTTCTGATAATACTGTTTTTGCAATACCAGTATCTAACTCTTCAAAGTCATGATATGAAATTGTTTCGTATAATTCACTTCTCGTTTGCATATTAGAAAGTGCATCTTTTTGAGAACCTGTTTCTTTAATTAAAGCAAACACATTTTCATACGCTTTCGCTGCAACGCGAAGTGAAGTTACAGGATAAATAACCATTTGGAAACCCATATTCGCAAATTCCTCTGCACTATAATATGGAGTTTTTCCGAATTCAGTCATATTCGCAAGCAAAGGTGCATTTACCTTACTATTAAATAGACGGAATTCTTCCTCTGATTGAAGCGCTTCAGGGAAAATTGCGTCTGCACCTGCTTTTACATATGCATTTGCTCTTTCAATTGCTTCATCTAATCCTTCAACGCCACGAGCATCAGTACGTGCTACAATGTATAAGCTCGGTGCAACTTCTTTAATCGCTTTAATTTTTTGAACCAATTCTTCTGTAGTAACAAGTTTCTTACCATTTAAATGTCCACATTTTTTTGGTAATTGCTGATCTTCAATTTGGACAGCTGCTACTTTCGCTTCCACCATTTCTACAGCTGTTCTCGCCACATTTAGTACACCACCAAATCCTGTATCAATGTCAACAAGAACAGGTAAGTCTGTAGCTCTTACTAAATCTCTTGCTCTCTCAGCCACTTCAGTAGACGTCACGATACCTAAATCTGGTAAGCCTTTACTTGCAGTATAAGCAGCTCCTGATAAATAAAGAGCTGAAAAACCTGTATTTTTCGCAACAAGAGCTGCCATTGCATCATGAGCACCTGGAATTTGCAAAATTTCATTTGCTTCTACTAAAGCTCGGAATCGATTCGCAAGCTCCTCTTGTGTTGACTGCTTTTTCACAACCCAAGCCATTCTAAATTCCCCCCTATTATTAAATTAAGAATAGATCTACAAATTCGTTTACATTCATATTTTCTAGTTTTTCTTCATTTAAACAAACTTCATGAATTTGTTCTTGTTGCTTACTAGAATAATGACCTGCCATATTTGCAGTGAATTTTTGAACAACTTTTGGAATTGCTTCGTCTCTACGGAAGCGGTGACCAAGTGGATATTCACATTCCACATTTTCTGTTACTGTGCCATCTTTAAAGTGAACTTGAACAGCGTTGGCGATTGAGCGCTTGTTCGGGTCAAGGTAATCTAAACTGTACTGTTTGTTTTCAACAACAACCATCTTATTACGTAATTCATCTACACGTGGATCGTTTGCTACTGCATCTTCATAATCGTCTGCAACGATATCTCCTTTTAATAAACCAATTGCCGTAATGTATTGTAAACAATGATCACGATCAGCTGGGTTATTTAATGGACCTTCTTTATCAATAATACGAATTGCTGATTCATGAGTTGTAATTGTAATACGGTCAATTTCATCTAATCTCTCTTTAATTTCCGGATGCAACTTCACTGCACATTCTGCAGCCGTTTGTGCATGGAATTCTGCTGGATATGACACTTTAAATAATACATTTTCCATTACATATGACTCTAGTGGTCTTGCTAATTTTAATTCTTGTTTATTGAATAATACATCTTGGAATCCCCATCCTGGCGCAGATAATGCTGTTGGATAACCCATTTCACCTTTTAGAGCAGTCATTGCAAGATGAACACCGCGGCTCGTTGCGTCGCCTGCAGCCCATGATTTACGTGAGCCCGTATTTGGAGCATGACGATATGTACGAAGACTAGAATTATCAATCCACGCATGTGATAATGCATTAAAGATTTCTTCACGTGTTCCGCCAAGCATTTTCGCAACTACTGCAGTTGTTGCTACTTTTACATATAATACATGGTCAAGACCAACTCTGTTTAAGCTGTTTTCTAAAGCAAGCACGCCTTGAATTTCATGTGCTTTAATCATCATTTCTAATACTTCACGTACTTTTAAAGCTTCTTTTCCTTCTGAAATACGAACACGGCTAATATAATCTGCAACTGCTAAAATTCCGCCTAGGTTATCAGATGGATGTCCCCACTCTGCTGCAAGCCAAGTATCGTTATAGTCTAACCAACGGATCATACATCCGATATTAAATGCACCTTTTACTGGATCTAGTACATAAGACGTACCTGGTACACGTGTACCATTTGGCACGATTGTTCCTGGCACAACTGGTCCTAGTAATTTCGTACATTCTGGATATTGCAGTGCTAAAATTCCACATCCAAGTGTATCAAGTAATACGTAACGAGCTGTACTGAATGCTTCTGCACTAGTAACCTCTTTATTTAATACATAATCGGTAATCTCTTCTAATAATGCATCTTTTTGCTTAATTTCATTTGTTTTAATCATGCTATTCTTCCCTTTCTGTCGAAAATTCGTTATTATTAATGATGGGTGTCGGTCAAACACCCATCTGGCGGGCGGCGCTAACAACTCCCCAGTTGTTCTTATTTACTAAGTACATGTCGCTCGCCAATATAATTTACACGAGGACGGAACAAACGATTATTTGCATGTTGCTCAATAACGTGCGCACATAACCCCACTGTTCTAGAGCTAAAGAAGATTGGTGTGTAAAGTTGAATTGGAATACCTAACATCCAATATACTGGAGCTGCATAATAATCAAGATTTGGATAAATTCCTTTTTCTTTTTCCATAATCTTTTCTCCAGCTTCACACATTTCATATAGTGTATAATCACCTTTTACATCACATAACTGTTTTAAAGCTTCCTTCATCATAAGTGCTCTTGGATCCATCTTCTTCATATAAACACGGTGTCCAAAGCCCATAATTTTTTCTTTGTTATATAGTTTCTTCTGTAATAACTCTTCAAATTTCTCAACATTACCAGCTTCTAAAAGCATGTACATAACCGCTTCATTTGCACCGCCATGTAAACTTCCTTTTAAAGATGCAACTGCACCTGTTAAAGCACCGTATAAATCTGATTGTGTTGATGCAATAACGCGAGCTGTAAATGTAGAGTTTGGCATTTCATGCTCACTATATAAAACAAGGGAACGATCAAAGATCTTTTCCTCAAGTTCAGTTGGTTTTTTACCAGTTAACATATAGAAGAAATTCGCACTATAAGATAATTCTTTAAGAGGTTCAATTGGCTCCTCATTATTTAAAATATGATAGCTATTCGCTACAATGTTTGGCACTTTACTTAACAGCTTGTACCCTCGGCTTTTATTCACTTCTAACGAGCGGTTTTCGATATCATTATCGTAACCAGCTAACGCTGACACACCTGTACGTAATCCATCCATGGGATGCGTCTCTTTAGGCAATGCCTTTAGTACGTTGAATACACCTTCTGGTACTGCATATTCTTCTTTTAATTTCTTTTCAAGTGTTACTTTTTCATCTTCATTCGGTAGGTGTTCCTCCAATAAAAGGTGCACAATGTCTAAATACTCTTTTGTTTTTGAGAGTTCGATTAAGTCATACCCTTGAATTACAATTTCACCTTTTACTGTGTCAAGAAACGAGATTTTCGTCTCCGCTGCCACTATACCATCTAATCCCGGGGAAAATTTCTCTTCAGCTTTCATCATTATTTCCTCCATTCCTAATAGATCTTCGTGCACATAACTGTAAGCCTTTACAATATTGTGAAACTACATTTCTATTTCAATGTATCAGAGTTTTTAGAAGATTTCAATTTATTTTATAATGATAAGTTTCCTACACTTTTCTTACTGTAACAATACAATTTTTTGAAAATAATTCTTATATTTTATAAAGAAAGGATAGACTTCTTTGCGTATTTTCAAAAACAAGATATAAAGATTTTTCATATAACACCGCCAAATATACAATTATTCTAATTTTATTTGAGAAATAGAAAAAACGAGCTGTACATAAATACAGCTCGTTACTATATGATTTTATTTCACTATCTCTTAAATATAATTTTTATATAAAACTTATTCATTTTTTAATAAAGTTATTATTTTACATAATTAAATTGAATTTCTTCCATTTCCTCATGATAACTTACAAATAAATCATAGTTTTGAAAATACCAAAGATCATCAGAATCTACAAAAAATATAATACCTTCCTTCTCAACTGACACTATTTCGCCATCGGGTTTCTCAGCAACAACCCCTAAAGAATATCCGGGCTGAATTGAACTATCCCCTCCGTACCTTACAGTAAAACGTACAGATTCACCGTGCTTTATACGTAATTCTTCCTGGAACCATTGCAGAGCTTTACGATCAATTGAAATTCTCATCTTTATTCCTCCAGTTTACGCAAACTCTTTTTTTCCTAATCGTTGTTTTACAAAGAAGACGAAAATAATTAAGGCTATCAATGCTGAAATTGCACTCCCTGAAAATAAAATACGATAACCAAACATTTGTGAAACAACTCCAAGTAAAATAGCACTTAACCCGATTCCTAAATCAAACGCTGTAAAAAATGAAGCATTTGCAACTCCTCTTTTACTCGGATCGACAATTGTAAGCATTGCCGCTTGCAAAGCTGGCTGCGCTGAACCAAATCCAATACCGTATAATGTTGCTGCGATAATTACACCTATCAAACCATTTGAGATAGTTAAAACAACTATAGCTAAAATAGTAATACATAATGCTGGAAGTATGATGAATACTTCTCCATACTTATCTAATAGTTTCCCTGAAATTGGTCTTACAATTGTTAATGCAATTGCATATACAAGAAAGAAAGTTCCCGGGTTTACATGAATTGATGATGCAAATAACGGTAAAAAGGTTGTTATTCCTCCATATGCAAACGATAAAAAGAATACTACAATCGTGATTGTTAATACGGATTTCTCAAATAGCTGAATTTTCCCTTTTTCTTTTTGTGGCGTAAATGGGATCTTCGTTATTAATGATAATACAACTGCCATAAAAGATAACAACGTCGCTAATAAAAATAGACCATCAAATGAATAATTTTGCACAACCCATAATCCAATCATAGGTCCAATCGCCATTGCAATTGTCATCGCCATCCCATACCAACCCATACCTTCACCGCGGCGTGAATCTGGAATAATATCCGTTATTGCTGTTCCAACAGCTGTTGTAGAAACAGCCCATGTTACTCCGTGAATAACACGTAAAACAACTAAAAGGACAATAGTCGATGCTATATTATAGGAGTACATCGTTAAGCCAAAAAAGATGAGTCCGAAAATAATAAAGGATCTTCTACCATATTGATCTAACATTCCTCCAATAATCGGTCGTATTACAACAGCAGCTATTGTAAACATCCCCATCATAAGTCCAACTTGCGATTCATTGCCGCCTATCTCTTTAATAAAGAGCGGGAGCGTTGGAACAAGTAAATAAAATCCTGTAAATAAAAATAACATTGCGAAAGTCATTTGAATAAATGATTTCGTCCATAATCGTTCCATAAAAATACCTCCATACACTCGTAAAATATTACGATTAACACCCTCATTGTATATTTTTTTTATCTCTTTTCCCTCCTCAAATAGACGTATCTTTTCATATTAAATAGTCCACCATCAGCTTACATTAGTCTTAAGACTTTGTACGCATATTTTAAACGAAAGTCCTATATATGTACCTTTATACGTGTGAAAAGAATATACTAATTTATTAACACAACTTAGGAGTGAATATTTTATGTGGGTATTATTAAGAGTAACTGCCGTAGTTCCTTCGACTCCTGGGATACATGTTCCTGCAGTTCATACAGCTAGCTCCGATGTAGGAATTGAACTTCCCGCAACTTGGCAGCAATATCAAATTCCCGGTCAAGTTACCCCATCATTTTGGCATCATGGTACACACCCCAGTAGTACTCCCATTCATAGCCATAGTTATCCTCCACTACCTCCGACTCAAGTCTTTTATCATTTCCCTTCAATTTTTTTTCAAAATTTTCATGGTACGTTTAACATTTAATAGCTATCACTGTATTACCCCTACATTTTAATAAGGCGAACCTTTAATCCAGTTTTAACATAACAAAGTCGAATTCCTTAAATAAGAAATTCGACTTTTTAATTGTTTTTCAAACTAAAGTAACCGTTAAAGAAAGACATTTATTAAAGATTTGAATATAATTTTTACTTATTTAATACTTTATATGATTCATCATAGTTAGTCCCTTTGCAGGATAACCAACACATACCATCATTTGCAAGTAGACTTTTCTCTCTTTACGTTAATTCACTCTTTTTCTTCTATCCAGCCCTTAACATTACATTTTCTGTAGCAAAATGAAAAAAGCACTTAAGATTGTAAATTTCCACAAATCTTAAGTGCTTTTTGAAAACTTTTCTATAAATTTTTCTTATTGTCCATTATTGGCAGGAACCTCTCCTGCATTTCCACCATTATTTGGTTGTACTGTTGCAGGTGGGGTTGGAGTTCCTTGACCTCCATTATTATTCGCTGGAGGTGTCGTTCCTTGACCTCCTCCGTTATTTGCTGGAGGTGTCGTTCCTTGGCCTCCTCCGTTATTTGCTGGAGGTGTCGTTCCTTGGCCTCTTCCGTTATTCGCTGGAGGTGTCGTTCCTTGGCCTCCTCCGTTATTCGCTGGAGGTGTCGTTCCTTGACCATTTCCGTTATTTTGTTCATTTTGTTTCTTTTCTTCTTCTTGTTTCTTTTGCTCTTCTAGTTTCTTTTGTTCTTCTTGCTTCTTAAGTTCCTCTTGTTTCTTTTGTTCTTCTTGTTTTTTCAGTTCTTCTTGTTTCTTTAATTCTTCTTGCTTTTTCTCTTCTTCAGTTTTTTGCTGTTGATCTTGTTTTGGTTGCTCCGTTGTATCCGGTACGCTAGTATTTGGCGATGAATCACGTTTTTCACCTTTTATACGTAGCTCACTACCTTCTTGAATAACGCTACTTGGCATTTTAAAGCGTGATTTATCTGTAGCCATTTCACTCATCATTTCTTTAAAAATCAACTGTGCAATTTTCGTATTTTTACTACTAATATACTCGTCTTTGCCATCTTTCATATACCCAGTCCATACTGCCATCGTATATTGCGGTGTATATCCAGCAAACCAACTATCACGAGTTGCACTTTCTGGAATTTTATATTGAGCTAATTGTTTTGATGAGTAGTTTGTCGTACCCGTTTTACCAGCTACATCTAAAGATGCTATATTTGCAGCTGTACCAGTACCTGATGTAACTACAGAACGAAGCATATCTGTAATCATATATGCTGTAGAGTCTGCCATAACTTGTTTTGGTTTTTGTCCAAAACTTTGTGACTTACCATCTGGATAAACGACTTTCTTAACAAAATGCGGTTTCGTATATTTACCCTCATTACCAAATGCCGCATAAGCGCCCGCTATTTCAGTTGGTGATACTTCATTTGTACCAATCGCTGTTGATTCAGTCGGTGCTGCATTAAATGTAATTCCTAATTTCTCAGAGAAGTCTTTTGATTTATTAATTCCCACTTCTTTCGCAGTCTTAATTGCTGGGATATTTCGTGACTTTTCTAATGCTACACGCATTGTAATAGGGCCCATATGACTTCTATCTGCATTTCGAACTTCTTGACCCGTTGAATACTTAAATGGAGAGTCATCAATTTGATGGTACGTAGCCCATTTTAAATATTCAATTGCAGGAGCGTAATCGAAAATCGGCTTCATCGTTGAACCAGCTGCACGATCTAATTCAATTGCCATATTATGCCCTTTAAATACAGCTTTATTTTCTCCACGGCCACTACCTATAGCACGAACTTCTCCTGTTTTCGTATCCATAAATGTGAATGCACCTTGGAATTTATCGTTCGGATAATCAATGATATTATTATTTAAAATATTATCAGCAAGTTTCTGTGCTTTCGGATCTAACGTTGTATAAATTTCTAAACCGTCAGAACCGATATTAGCATCTGGTAATTCTTTTTCTACTTCTTTCACAACTGCATCCATAAATGCAGGGTATGGCATTGTTTGTAGTTGAGCTGCAGGCTTAAGCCCCTTTTCTACGTCAACTTTTGATGCTTCTTCCATTTCCTGTTTTGTTATATATCCATGTCGGTTCATTAAACTTAGAACAACATTTCTTCTTTCTGTTGCTTTTTGAACATTTTCTTTTTTCGTTGGATCATAGTTATTCGGTGCTTTCGGTAAACCTGCAAGCATCGCAACTTCTGGTAATGTTAAGTCCTTCAATTCTTTACCATAGTAGTTTTGTGCTGCTGTTGCGATACCATATGAACGATTACCTAAGTTAATTTTATTTAAGTACATCTCTAATATTTCATGTTTTGAATACTGTTGTTCTAGTTTATAAGCTAGATATATTTCTTGCGCCTTACGCTTTGGTGTTTTATCCATTGATAAGAAGTAGTTTTTAATAACTTGCTGCGTTATCGTACTTCCACCTTGAGAGCCATAATCTCCTTTAAGACTCACTAAAACAGCACGGGCAGTACCTTTAAAGTCTACTCCGCTATGCTCATAAAAACGTGAATCTTCTGTCGCTAAAAATGCATTTTCTACTAATTTAGGTATTTGATCATACGTAACATTCGTCCTTTTTTCTTTTCCATATTCATATACCAAATCCCCGTTTTTATCATAAATTTTTGAGGATAACGGATTAACAAGTTTTGCTTTTTCCAGTTTTGGTGCGTCCTTAATCATTACGAAAAAGGTAGCAACCCCCGCCACTAAACCAACAATACCAAGTAATAAACAAGTAATTAAAAACTTGCGAAAGAATGATGTTTTACCTTTTGGTTTTTGTGTTTTAGAAGCTGGCTGTTTTTTCTTTTTAACTTGTCGTCGTTCCTCTCGAGAACGATAATTTTCTGACATGTTACTTTCTCCTGCCTTTCAATTCTCCCGTTGATTTACTTAAAAATATTGAGGTCACCTTCTAAAATGAATTTGATTAAGAAAGTATATTGACCTGGAGCATTCAATATTTTCCTAATTCACAGATTATAAATTTTAGAATACTTCTTATACAAACTATTTTCACTTCTATTTTTCCTAATAACGCTGCCCCTCTAAGCATAGAATGTAAAAAGTGAATTTTTAATACCTCGTATAAATAATATACCTTTTTTTCAAATGGTCAATATTTTCTTATTTATAAATCAAAGGTGAAATAAAAATAGCACAACGATATGTACTTCGTGTGAACTTCCTTATAATTACGTATAACAAATATTTAATATATTGCATATAAGTATAATACCTCTTTAATTATAAAGATTTCAACACCACAATACCGTTGCCTACAAAGAATTATTAAAAATGAAAAATAAGGAGTTGCATAATAATGAAGCTATCTCCGGTTACCTCAAAAAATATAGTTGCTGTTGGTTATAATCCTTTTTCTATGATTTTGCGAATCCAATTAAAGAATGGTATGTATGATTTCTTTAATGTACCAGAAAGCATTTATACTGGCCTATTACATGCACAATCTAAAAGTTATTATCATAATACTTACATTAAAAATTCTTTCCGCCACACAAAAATTTAAACTTAACACCCACTAAAAAAGAAAGGAGGTTAACCCTCCTTTCTTTTAAAAACATTTTGCAGATGAATTATCTTCGATTCCTCTTATTAATTTCATCATATGCTTGAATTTGTTTTTTCAAACGCCGATCAGCTTTTTTATCATGCACTACAAGAATTGCATGTATAACCCCTGGAACCCAAAATATTAATGTTAATATGAAATTTATGATTGCCTGAATTGGTTTTCCACAAAATAATACAGCAACAGGTGGAAGAAAAATTGCTAATAAATACATCATCCCTTGAAAACTCCTTATTTTGTATTTTATATATCACTTTTCAAAATATACGCAAAAAAACCTACTACCATTTTAATCTTAACCTGCCTCTAAAATCAATGTATCTCCTTCTATTTATATAAGTATTTCAGACTTTTCATTGTTTTCTAGCCTATTTTCTTCCTCTATTGCAGTTATTCCAATTGCGGAAATTAACGTTCCTGTCGCTTGTATCCAAATACCAATGAGTGCAATGATCCTCTCATCCTTCTTATCAAAAATACTATCTTTATTTTCTTTCTCATCTTTCAATACATTTAAAACACCTTGATACGCTTGTAATCCAGCTCCTAAACTTTGCATGGAGTTACCCAGTATAATAATTTTCTGTAATACATTTATATCCACCAAAGCTGCTTCTACTCCTAGAAAAGCACCAATCGATTGTAAACTGTTCCCTGTAATGATAAGATAATCATTTTCTTTCAATTGTTCATTTATATTAAAATATATTCCTATTACATTTGATATATTTCCTAATGCTAATAACTCAATTCCTATTTGATCAAGTAATTTACTTTGATTCTCTCTTTTTTCTTCCCCATCATCATAATTGCTCGCAATGATTTGTAATATATACCCGAGGGCTTGTAATGAGCTTCCTACAATAACAAGTTCCGATTCAACTTTCTCTTCTCCAATAAATCCTCTTGTCGTTCCAATAGCAGCTGTAAGATTCCCCCCTACTTGAAACCATGCCCCTGTCACTTTTAAACTGCTTGGATTCATTTTTATCACCTATTCAAATATTTTCTAAAGCTTTCAAAACAAACAAATCTCACCCTTAATCTTTTATTTTATTTTTCAGATGTAATTTTGTGAATGATATAATGTGCTACTAATATAAAAAGCACCTTAAAGGTGCTTTTTATATGCATGCTGGGCATGTCAATGAATCTCCATTTTTATCTATTGTTATATTCAATATATATTCAATTGCTTTATGTGACCAAGTTTCAGGTGTAGGCGATTCATTTATATATTGTGGCGCACATGACTTCAGCATTGGAGTACTAATACTCCCTCCAGGATCTAAAGCAACTACAGCCATGCCATGGGGTAATTCCAGGGCCATAGATTTAGTGATACCTTCAATTGCAAATTTCGAGGCACAATATGGCGCAAGCTCAGCTTCACCTTCTCTCCCCCAACTAGAACTCATATTAATGATAATTCCTTCTTTCCTAGATACCATTGCGGGAACAAACGCTCTTATTACATTTACTACACCATTCACGTTTACATTCATTACATTTTCGAATTCTTTAGCCGTAATTTTCCAAAGTTGTGCATTTTGATTTACAATCGATGCATTATTTATTATCAGATCGGGAGCCGTATGTCTATTAAGTATATAATTTGCCCAGTTATTAACTTGCTGAGAATCTGAAACATCAATTACTTGGAAATCATGTATTTTACTGTGCTGTTTTTTTAGTTCTTCAATTTTATTTTTTGAACGTCCACAACCATATATGTTCCACCCTAATTCATGAAATCGATCAACCATCGCACGTCCTAACCCTTGTGTCACGCCTGTAATAATTACAGATTTACTAATTTCTTTTCGCTTCATTTCTCTCATCCTCCTTCCCTATATCTTACTCTCTTCATTTTTATTCAGCGATTTACTATAGTATCAACTCAACTCATACTTTAGTAATGGTTTTGATATTGCATACATAAGCAAAAAAAGTAACCATCATGGTTACTTTTTGCTATATATCTAAAAATTCATTGTTTATTTCATTATTGTTTTTACATTTCAACTTCTCTTTTTCACATTTCTCACACTGGTAAATCCTTTTTTAAAATCCTCATTATCCTGCCTCTTAATAAAAATATATTTATGTTTACAATGCGATTCACCCAAATAATTTTTAAACCACTTTTTCAACACAACACATTCCACCTTTATGATAGAACCTTTATTTAGCTGCTTTATTACATACTTTTATTTAAATGTTCAATCTCATCTTGCAATTTTTTAAATTGCTCAAAATGCATGGTAATAGATTGGCTACTGCCATAATCAACATTTTGTTTCACTAATATAACACCCGTGTCATGAAAAAGCGCTTCAAGTTCTTTCCTAATAGACACTTTCGCAATATGAGCTGTTTTAATTGCAGATAAAATTGCAATTTCATTAAACTTTAATTTTATTTCATTTGGACAAAATGCGTCTTCAACTAATATAACTTCATTACTATAAATTAATGCAACAAGATTACTTGATTTGGCATCTGTTAAATCAACTTTTTTCATAATATCTTTCATTACATTTTGCCTCCTTTATTTTCATATATATCAATTATACAAAATTTTTAAAAAAAATTACTCAACTTTATTATATTAATTTTAACACACTTTTATTGAAATCCACGCTCCAAACGTTTTACTATTCCACAATTTTTATTGTATGAACCATCTGGACTATAACTCCATATAGTAATGTTAACAACTTATTATAAAGCAGGTGAAAATTATGCCCTCAGTTGTAGGAAATTTAGTTGTACAAAATAGCAATGGATCATTTAACTTAGGTGATTTCTACAACGTATCTCCGAAAGAAAATACGAAAGCTTATAATGGTTCCGGCGCATCAAACGTTGGTTTTGTTGTTAATACTTTTAGCGGTGTTAGCGCGACCAATACATTTGATTCTGACCTTGCAGATCAAAACCAAGTGGGTACAGCCTAATCTTATGTTCAACTTTCTGTATAGAAAATTTTAATTTGTCTATACTATAATCAGGCTGTTTGACAGCTCTTGTTGATTTTGGAGTACCCTATCTTTTTCTCCCTTTCCCTGGGGCTCAGCAGCTAGCACGAAGCTAGCTGCTTTTTCTTGTATTATTTGTCTCATAAATCAGAAATAAAAGAAGCTGCCATTTAATATTCAGCTTCTTTTACGTTATTTCAATAATATCCATAGCGTTAAATACGTAAGTTTTATAAAAGGCGTCTGTACAAATTACAATTTGTTTTACCGGATTGATATGTACAACAGTCATGTAGCTTGTTAGTATGTAACCATCTTCAAAATATGTTACCAATATTTCTTTCTCAGACAATAATGACGTTAATAATTTATCAGAAATTCTCTCTTTTGCTTCATTTGTTAAAAGCGGTTTTTGTACTTTTAATTTCTCTCCAATAATCTTTCTCATATTTAAAAGTTGTTCGGACATTACTGTAAACGGAACCCACTCTCTTTCTTCTTTTTGTATCTTTACATCGTTCATTTTTTATCTCCTTGATCATTTATACATTTATTTAGCCATACTATCCCTTAGTTATTTTTAATACTCACTAAACTCGGATTTACTTCTAAACTATAATTAGGTTACCTCTTAAAAGAACATTCGTTCTTATTATACACGAACTTACGTTCTCTTGAGAAGAGCCATACTTATTATTTCTTAACAAAAAACATAATTTTATTTATCTCCATACTTTTTTCCTTTATCAAATAAACTTCTCATTTCTTATATAACATGCATATAACAACTAAAAGGCGACTTCACCCAAAGTGAAATCGCCTTTTTCTAAAAAATATTTCAAAGCTTATTTTTCTATCCTAACTAATGTTCTTTCTGGAATACATAATTCATCTATATTAAAATGATTTATTTTTAAGTTCAATTCCCCTACTCGTTCCTTATCTTCATCACCAACCCAACAACTACATAATTCGAAATAGTCTCCATCTTCCAAATAACCTTCCATAATCTTGCATAAAGTTAAAAGTTTTTCTTTCGCTTCTTTTTTTCCTTTACATTTTGCCACTCGACAAGTTCAATTCCCCAACTAGTTGAAACCTCATACGTGTAATTTGTTTGGAATTGATAATCTTGTACAATTTCAAGCATACTTTCATCTGAAAAACACGGTCCAAAAACAATTAGATTATTAGAATCCGGATCCGTTAACGGAATTTCTATATTACAGCCTATGTAACTTGCTAAACTCATTTTATACTCCTCCAGTATTCGTATAAAAAATACTTCATAGTATATTTATTTACTCAAATATAAAATCCCTGCCTAAACGAAAAAGTTTTAAATTTTTATCGTTTATTAACCATCTATAACTGAAAACATATACTATGATGAACGAACTCACAAAGCATAAGAAAAGAGAGCATTTACAACACTCTCTTTTCTTACATACTCTATGGAACTTTACAAAACTGAATCAATGATTTTTATTATTATATTTTATTACATATACTTAGGTTGTACTATTATATGTAACTCTCTCTCTGTATCCGCTTTTTTCGGATGACGAAAATAATTAAGTTCGTACTTTAACACTTTATACTCAACCATCCCGATTTTAATCCCTTTCGTTTCTTTTAATATAGCTAATAAATCACTTACATTTTCATCATATGACTCAAAAATTTTCGCGCCGCCCTCTCCTTGAAAGATTACTTTCATATATTCTCCACCACCTTAATTTATTGATGTGGTAAATGACGCGTTTAAAACAATTCATTCTTTATCCTAAAATTTTCATATGAAAAAGAACATCCTTTCCAATCGAATGCTCAGCTTTTTACTAATTATCCATGTTAAATATTTATTCAAAAACATTATATGTATTATTTTTTAAATTATGTTCGATATCCATTATTAAAGAGTAAATATATGTAATAAACTTGCATAATGAAAACCTTAGAATATTCACTTTCGTTGAAATAATTATAATCCATAATTTCCCATTGTAATTCTTAATATTTAAATGTAATATTGTATTGTCTTACTATCTATTTATAACTCACACACTAATTAGAAAAAGGGAACTCTATATGAGTTCCCTTTTCTAATTATGATTACAGTCATTATTTCTTTTCTAGAAATTTAAATGTATCTTTAAATTCTTTATTATTCACTTTAATATCAGCATCTTTCAATAAATCATTGACTACTTGTTGTTTCCATTTACCTGTCGTATCTTGTAGTCTTTGTTGTTCTATATCTTTACGAATTTTATCCTTTACTTCATCAAATGGCTTCAATTCTTTTTTATCCGTCACTTTAATAATATGGTAACCGTAAGTTGTTTTAACCGGCTCACTTACTTGGCCTGCATCTAATTTATACGCAGCTTCCTCAAATTCTTTCACTGTTTGCCCAGGAGCAAAACTAGATATTTCCCCGCCCTGTTCCTTTGAACCAGTATCTTCTGAATACTGTTTTGCTAAGGCAGCAAAATCTTCACCATTATTTACTTTCTCCTTTATTTCTTTAGCCGTTTTTTCATCTTTCACTAAAATGTGACTTACTTTCATTTCTGGTTTATAGTTATCTTTCACATCTTTATCTGTAACTGTTGCTTTAATCGCTTTCTCAAATGCAATTTCTGGCTTCATTTTTTCTTTTAATTCATCTTCATTTTTCAACCCAAGTTGTTCTAAAGTCGATTTAAAGTTCTCGCCCATTTTATCTTTTGCTTCTTCTACTTTCTTTTTTGCTTCCTCATCTGAAACTTTATATTTATCTAACAATGCCTTACTTAACATCATTTGATATAAAGTACTTTCTCCATATTGTTGTCGTAATTCTTTACTTAATTCTTTCTCTGTAACATTTCCTACTTTTGATGTTACTACGTTGTCTGAGGAACCACATGCAGATAATGCTAGCATCATGCATGAAATAATTGTTCCAATAAATATTTTCTTCTTTTTCAATTCAAATACCTCACTTTTATCATTATGCAAATTAACTATACACAGTCATTGTGAAAACAGTGTGTTTTCTACATGTAATTCATTTCATATGAGTTGACTATGTATCATGTATTTTCATTTTTAAATATAAAGAGTCTTCTTACTATGCATAGTAAGAAGACTCTTTATATAATTCTCAAAAAAATATAGCTTCTATAGTTGCTTAATAATTACATGTTTTTCAGGTATCCAACTATTCTGCCCGATATCTACCGCATTTCCCACTCTACCCCACACTCGAAAAGATTTCGATCCATCTATGTTTCCTTTATAATTCATACATTCAGGCTCTTCATAATAATTTACTCCGTAACCGACAGGATATTTTGAAGTTGCATAAAACCATTTCACATTAAAATGTTTTAAATATACCCACTGCTTATCGTTCCCTAAACAAATCATATCTTGCTCACCGCCTCCCCAATAACCTGCTAAGATTAAATATGGAATTTTCTGAGTGAGTGTACCTGTAAATTGGGGATTCATGGGGTTTTCATATAAATTTATTCCATATCCATCAGGATATTTCGAAACTGCAATACCAATGCCATTCGGTTGCTGTGTATACACTATGTTAGATTGATTTGCTTTGTTGGAATCTATAAACCAAGAAAGTGACTTATTTCCTACTAATCGATTCAGATCACATTTCCCAATCCCAGGAACATTCCCTGAATCCGTATATTGCCACATATCACATGAATATGCTGGCTTATTCCCTTCATAACGAGGGATCCATACGAAATCAGCTTCAATATTACGTGCTCCAAATGATAGATACGTGTGATGCCCTACATATAATCCTACTTTTTCCGCACCTAAACGGCGTAATTCATCAATAAATGCCTGTGTCCCGCCTTGCATATCTGCCATCGTTTGAACTTCTACGTCCGCTACCCAAAACTTAGCAGATTGATCACCACGATTCCAAAAATCTTGCGCCTCTTTCTTCGCATCAGCAATAGATATAAAACGGCAAAAAGCATAATTACCAAATGGGATACTATGCTTTTTCATTTCACTAACATAATTTTGATACATAAAATCCACCGTATTAGAGCCATCTTGAACTCTAGCAATCACTAAATCTAGCTGAGATGCTGCAATATCCCAATTGATAGTTCCATTCCATTTTGAAATGTCTACAATATACCCCATACATTCCAGCTCCTTTTGAATGTCCTATTCATAGCTAGTTTTATTGTAAGCCTCAGCTCTCTAAAACTAGCTATCTATAATATAAGTAAAAAGAATCTTTACCGTTTTTCAAAATATATTCTCTTTCAGAAATATTTCTATAAACTTTAACATGTATGCCACATAAAATATTCGAAATACACCCTACTATTCATTTATTATGTAATCTCGTCCTACCAATCATTTTTACATATATTAGAAAAAATCCCCTATATTATTAAGTTATAACTTTCAGTATCGATTTCCTTTCAACTAAAAAATTTCATCCCTCATTTTCTATATATTCTTAAGTCAAAATTACTACCTCTACATGAAATTTGAGATTTAGAAAAATTTTAATTAATTGAAGTTTACTCCTTTTAAATCACAATTTTCCAACCTGAACACTATTGGTGCATAAAAAAAGACATTTTCTATTAATGAAAATGTCTTTTTACAGTTTAATAAAACAACTTTGGTGCTAAATCTGTATTTTGTAATTCTTGATTTTCACTGCTCATAACACAACTTGTGGAAAATAGAATTGGGATACCACAAATCTCATCATTCATTACATCACGAAATACATTGGCAGCAACACCTGTAAACGTTTGACATAAGTTAGAAATATCGTCATTGAAAAACTGAATGACTTCCGCAGCGAAAACCGGAAAGACAACATTCGGTCCGCCAGGGAACTGAGGCTGTACCACAACTTGTTCAAAATAAGGATTATTTTCTAGTGCTACTTGAAATAAATGAGCTATTTCAAATGCATCTAGTGGACAAGGAAATGGATTTACAATTTCATTCTCATTATTCGTTACAATAACTGTCACACTTACATTCCCAAATTGTACAAAAGATTTTAAAAGCGTTGCTAATGCTCTCGCTTTTTCGTTGCTTAACGCATGCACTAAAATAATATAATTACCACCAACAGGAATAAGTGGCCCAACTGTAACAGTTGGATCAGCACCTATTGAATTTTTCAATTCATTAAAATATGTGATCCACGGTGGCGAAAGCTGAGCTTGTACATTTTCTTCCACTACTTTATATTACCTCCTTATACCATTCTTACTAACATAATATGTAACAAATTAAAAAATGTATTAGTTATATTAACTATTTTCGTATTTATTGATTATATTAATTAAACATTTTATTTCGCATTCTCAATTTCCCTTTTACATCTTTAAGCACTTTTACTACTATGAAATTCTTTATTATAAGCAAATCCACTGAAATTTCATATTATACTAATACGACTCTATATCCATTAAATTATAATACTCAATATTAGGAGCTGATTTCATGGAAAAAAAGCCTATCGTGTTCAAAATCCCACCAAATTCAAAGCTAAAAGTTACATTTTTCGGTCCTTGTAACGAAGTAATTACAAATGTGTCTATTATTAATCAACTATGCACCCCAAAATGTCAAACTATCACGCAATATCCAGACTTTAAGAAATATGTAACTGAAGTACGATCGTTATCCCGTTGTTAGTCCGCATAATGCACGATTTTCACAACTTTGTTACCTAAAATAACTGAGAAAGAAAATGACTGCATTCCTAGACTAAAATTACTCATTTTATGATATTCCATTGATAATTCATTGATTTTTTACACGTTTTTATTAAAAGGACATATATTATCGTATGGAGATTATCCACTCATAAAACCTATCTTTCTTTGGAGCGTACTTATTATGTATGCTCTTTTTTTATGTAACCGTCCCCTTCTAAATTGACCAACAATATATTAAAATTCTTTATGTACTCAAGGAGGTCAAATATGTTCAAGCTGCATCCAATACTACTCATCTTAGGATTGATTTTGTTTTTATATAGTGTAATCGCCTTTATGTTATTCTTTTCAGTGTACTAGCATTCCCTACACAAGTTTATGTTCAATATGTAATTTCTATATAGTAAAGAAAAAACGTAATGATACGATCTTTTATGTATTTCGTCTTTCTTGTTCTATAAAAAAACTAGTAAACTTACTAACACTGAGTTTTCAGAAGCATGTTACTTATTTACATATTATTTTTTTCATTATCTGAATAAGGTTAAAGCCTCTACAAATTAAACTACACTTTACCTGTTTACTTATATATTTTAGAAAAACAATAATAATCCCCCACCATTTGGTAAGGGGATTAACTAAACCTACTAAAAAACATTTAATGATCTGTTTTATTTAATTGGAGAAGGAAATCTTGCCGCTTCAAAGTGAACCGTATTTAAACCATTAACATTTTGTACAATTACGCCCGCAATACTACTTTCTGCAAAAACTTCAACTGAATCTCCTGCTTCTAATTGAAGAATAGTAGTTACTGAAACATCATTATTAAAAAATACTCCTGTTCCAAAGAAATCATTATCTATCGCTATTGCTGGATTTCCATTTACACGAATTTCTACTCTAGCTCTGTAATTCACATTAAAATCATTTGGAGAAAATGTTATATTTCCTAATACACTATATACCCCTCTAGTTTTCGGAGTGAAAATGGATGTTACTGGATTATATTCATTCGCTAGATCAAATTGTTCATTTTGAAATAATACTTTAACAGGAGTATTTGCTAGAACAGGTTGATTAACTGTATTCACAGCTCTAAATGCCGATGCCCTTACAAGCTCCTCTTTCTTATCATCACAACACTTCACCTTTACATACTTCCTATCACATTTACTACTTTTTCTATAACAATCATGACTTTCCTTTTTGTAATCTTTACAATACTTACAGTAATAATAAGACATAGTTAGTCCCCCTTTACACTTATTTTTATATAGTATGCTATATAGATTAGAATAGCTTGGACGACCTGTTACTATTTTTAATAGAGTAAAAAACCCTCACCATTTCGGTGAGGATTTACCTTTAAGCTTCTGTAAACTCAATGTTTAATGACTTTATTTAATCGGCGAAGGAAATCTTGCTGCTTCAAAATGTGCACCATCTTCTAAAGGACTTAAAACTCCATCTATACTACTTTGTGCATAAATCTCAACTTCATCCCCTGCATTCAATTGAACAATCGTCGAAACACTTACTACATTTCCAAAACTTATTGGACCAAAAAAGTCATTATCTATAGCTATCGCTGCGTTTCCATTCACACGAATTTCTACACGCGCTCTATAATTTAAAGTTGGATCGTTTGGAAAGAAACCAATCGTTCCAATAATAGAATATACTCCTTTAGTCTTCGGCATAAAAATAGATGTTGCTGGATTATACTCATTCGCTAAATCAAATTGTTCATTTTGAAATAACACTTTCACAAAAGTATTAGCAGGAACATTTTGATTTACTGTATTTCTAGCTCTAAATGCCGATTCTCTAACAAGATTGTCCTTGTTATCATGGCACTTACTAGTGTTCTTACAACAATCATGAAGCTTCTTTTTATACTCCTTACAATACTTACAGTAGTAATAACAAGACATACTAATTCCCCTTTCAAACTTATTACTACATATTATGTAAGATTGATTTATAAGGTTTGGACTAGCTATTTTTATTATTCATAAGGGCGCTATTAACCTGCACCCTTATTTATATACACCACTTCATTCCTTATTAGTTATAAGTTGTATACAGTTCCATATGGAATAGTAAGAAAAGAACTTCCGTACGGTGTAACATGATGTACTGGGTAAAAATACTCTACGGATGAATAATACGGTTGTACACCTTGCTGCTGCATTTGCAATTGTTGTTGCATTTGCAATGCTTGTTGAATAGCTTGGACTGTACTTTGTGCTCCACTATACGTTATAGATGTACCATACGCTGGTCGCATACCAGTTTCAGAATTAAAATATGAATAAAACATGATTTTCAACTCACTTCCGTATAATTTATTACAAAGTATGTTATGATTCTATATTTCAGTGAGTGCTGAAAGCTAATTCACTAGCTTTTATTAAGTTTAAACATTTTTAATATAAATATCATTCTCCAAATAAAAGCACCCTCAACGGATGCTTTTTGTTTCTCGCTAAATTTTCCTACTACCATTATTCATTAGCAATAATTTAGTTGTCCACGAATTTCACCATTAGGATGTTGTACTGTATGAACATTAATATATATGTTTCCAGATATAATCTCATTTACAAGAGTGCCTAATGTTTGACCCGCTAACGGTCCAACCAAATCTTCTTGAGTAATCATTCCCGTAAGAGTTGCGCACTCTATTGAAACTGGATTTGTTATCGGTCCAAATAAAAAAGCTACAACAGGGCCGTTCGTTCCTTTTAATCCAAGATGCAGATGGGCAGCTACTACATCCTCTATATTGAATAAATCTAACTTGAACCTTAGGCTAAGCTCGTCCCGACTTAATTTAAAGAAACCCTCTCCTCGAGCATCTGTTTCTACTGGTGGAACTTCATTTCTACCACGCAATTTTGCAAAGAACATATCTATCACTCCTATAATTTTTATACTTCTAATATATTCTGACCCTTCTTATAAAGTGACAAAAAAGCAGCTGTTAGGTCAATTTTAATTTATTAAATATAATAGTTTAATTTATTAATTATATTAAATTCATACATTTAACTATTACGCTTTTAAAGTTTAATCCATATACTATATTAGATTACTAGAAAGGAGGCGTAAGCATGGAAAGTTGTGTTTTGTTCGTTAATGGACAACCTCTTTTAGTGGTTTCAGTTGCTGGAATCGAAATTGCTAGATTAGAGCTTTCTCTTCAAGTAGCATTGACTCTAATAGCATTAGGAATTCCAATTTGCGCATAATAGTTAGATAATTATAAAAAAGAGGGTTTAAACTCTCTTTTTTATTTATTCCTTAACAATAAAAAAGACACCACTTGGATAATGGTATCTATCGAAATATTCGTCATAAGTTTCATTACTACTAAACTAACAATCCTACTAATTCACGTGTAATTCCTGAGAACGAATAGCCATATGCAAAACCTACAATACGAACTCCTGTATTCCATTTTCAATAAGTATATGTTATTTTTCTAAAAAGCAGTTTCTATTACCAGTTTTCATGAAAACTTTTCGCTTTTGCTAACCGCTCTTTTTTATTAAACTATTAATACTCCTTGAACCCTTTTTACTTACTGCATCATATAATTTTAAACTTAGCATTCAATAAAAAATTTTCCTACTATCAAATATGCGCAATATGTGAGGCTCTTTTACAACTAGTCTATTTATCGCTCCCTTCTAACTCCTCACTTTCTTCACGTATTTGTCCAATTAATGAAAATACAGAACCTACGGCTTGGATCCAACTTCCTATGGTATCTATTGACTGGCCTTCTTTCTTTTTATCCGGTTGACTATTTGCTTGATTGTCTAAAATTTCCCCTGTATCATTTACTAGATTTTCTTTACTATCCTGCCGATCTCTTCTAATACTTTTTAGCTCATATATCCCTCCAATCGCTTGCAAGGAATTTCCTATAGCTTGCAATAAGTTTCCTACAACATTAAAAGACTCATCTTTATCTGAAGTATCTTCAAATTCATCTGCTAATGCTGTAAGTCCTCCTAAAGCCTGCGCCCAATTTCCAGAAATAACTAATTTAACTTTTGTTTCATCTGTAAAATCAATAACTAACCCTGATATTACAGTTACATTACCAATTGATTGGATTTCGTTTCCAATTTTTTCAAAGGAAATTTCCCCTTGACCATCAGCCTCTAAAGCGTTACCAACTGCTTGCAATGTGTTTCCATATATATTCAGATTCTCCCTTACATTACTGCTTATAAAATAGAACGGTGTACTTCCAATAGCGGAAGTTATTGTACCTATAGCTGCTATCAATGCACCAAATATTTCTTTTAATTGGTTCTCCATTTATAACCTATCCCAACATTAAATAATTACTTTTATCCTATTTAATCACACAGCTCTCTGTTAGAAATTCAAACTGTCCCTTAACCTGTTCCTTCTTTATTATATTGTCTTATAAAAACAAACATCCTTAAAAATAACACCTATATATTGATCGTTTCTCTACATTGTTTTGTATAATACATATTACTAACACCGCTTTTTTTATGTTCCTATCTTTAAATGTATTAAACCACTTACTAGTCATTATTCTCTTCACATAAATTGCGCATTTTATGATTGGAAAAAATAAATAAATTCCCATTAAACTTTTTAACCTTCATTATATTTCCTATTAATAACTAAGCGTTGATATATATCCAATTAGAACCTCCCGATTTTCTTGAAAATTTTTTAAAAACTTAGAAGCGATAATAATTTATCTATATCACGATCTAAACTACTCTTCCTAGCCATACATATTCTTCGCCTTCGAATCATGTCTCTATAAAATAAAAAAACAGCTATTAAACTGCTTTAAATTCATTTTATCCCCAAAAGAAATGATATATATATTCTCCCGTTACACTTTGATCGATTCCAACAATTCTAGCAAATCTCATCAAGTCCGCTCCCTGAAGAAAATACATTGTGAGCGTAACTGGCACTTGTGACCACATAAATTGATAAAACTCCTCGACTCTCCGATTTGTCGAAACAATTAAATCATTTACAGGTCCTTGATTCCATATTGAAGTTCTAACTGAAGTAAACGGAATATCTTTCCCATTAACCACTATTCTGGCCATACTTTGAGTTATGTCCACACCAATTCCCTCCATCGTTATAAAAATCGGACCTGTTTCTACAGTCATATTTTATAAATATTCTTGACTGTTATAAATGATTAAGGCAAATCCCTAATAAAGTTTTTTATTAATTAATTTCCATTACATTTATATAAATTCTAGCCTTATACAGTTTTTATAATAAAATATGAAATATTCATGTGTTATCTTCAATACGTTCTTTTCTTTTTATAATTTCGTGTGAGATATACCATGACTTGAAGCCCTAGCCTCCTAATCCTAGGGCTTCTCCATTGAAATAACGATTTTAATAAAACTTTTCACCTTTTAACTGGACAAGCATATATTATTGTATGGAGGCATCCACTCATAGAAATCTATCTTTCTTGTGAAAGAGCATGCTTATATGCATGTTCTTTTTCGATATTATGAAATAAAGACTTCACATACATTAGAGAAATACATACAATACTTATGATCATCTCATTATGAATCATTTAGTATCATTTTCCATACATTCCTTGGTCATGGAACGCCTTTCTCCCAAGGCGTTCTTTAATTTCCAGATAAGGGGTTTGTTAAAGAATTGAATAAAGTGAAACTCTAATCAATGGGGGGTGTTCATCCCCCACTGATTATTAGCCCTTACCAATCGGGCTTTTACGGGCAGCCCGACCCCCACCTAACTTCTTTGCTTCTGCTGAATTTTAAGGTGGGGTCTTACTGCTCACAAATAGCGGGCTAAAATCTTTAAATCCACTGAAACCATGTTCCTTTGTCTCTCTGATTCCATCAATTATAGAAAATAGCTAAACCAATTAACGCCTTTGTTCACTGTAGTAATTTTCTTGTATAATAAAAGTTAATTAATCTAGAAGGGACTGAATTATGCGCAGATATCAATATTTTTAAACTACCTATTCTTACAACATAACGGAGGTAAAAGTATTGATTACTGAACTACACACACAACGATTATATTTAAGGCAAATGAAAGCATCTGATTCATTAAGTATGTTTAAAATATGGTCTGATCCTGATATTACTAAATTCATGAATATAAGTAATTTCACCGATGAAAGCCAGGCAAAAGATATGATTCAATTTCTTAACGAACTCGCTCAAAATAATAAAGCTATACGTTTTACTATTATTGAAAAAGAATCTAATCACATTATCGGTTCATGTGGCTATAATTCCTTAGATTTTGAAAACTCAAAGACTGAGATTGGTTATGATATTTCAAAAAAATTTTGGGGTAAAGGATATGCCCCTGAAGCAATATCCTCTTTATTAGATTATGCTTTTACACATTTAAAACTATATCGTGTTGAAGCAAAAGTTGAACCTGCAAATGTAAATTCCATAAAGGTATTAGAAAAATTAAACTTTACTTTTGAAGGGACTCTGAGAAAGAGCGAAAAATCAGCTGGAAAGCTTATCGATTTAAATATCTATTCGAAATTAATAAGCGATTAATTTTAGTCACTCTGCCCACACTCAATCAAAGTGTGGGCTTCTTTAATTGCTGTATAAAATTCAGAAGTTTGACACAATCCTGGAAAAAGCTTATAAAGTAAAGTGAGGTTCCGTTATTTTCACACTTAGAAGTGCAGTCATGTTATATACAATTTAAAATACAGTTTTATAAGTGTGAACGAACTACAAAACTAAAAAACAAATAATAAGTTTGCAACATGTTTGCAAATACGAATTTTGCATATAAATTCGTGTAATATTGAAAGGAGTTTTACTTATGAAAGAAATTAAAACAGAACAAGAATTCAAAGACATCATCGCAAGCGAGGAGCCTGTAGTTGTTAAGTTCTTTACTACATGGTGCCCAGATTGCGTACGTATGGACAACTTTATCGGAGATGTAATGGAAGAGTTCAATAAATTTGAATGGTATTCTATTAATAAAGATGAGTTTCCAAGTATCGCTGAAGAGTATCAAGTAATGGGTATTCCAAGTTTACTTGTATACCAAAATAGTGAGAAGCTAGGCCACTTACATAGTGCTAATGCAAAAACTGAAGAGCAAGTTACTGAGTTTTTAGAAGCATACTAAAATAAAAGCCCTCTGGAAAATATTTTTCAGAGGGCTTTCATCTGTTTTCACAATTATCTTTTGATGTTTTTCATCGTTTAATGAATTACACCCTGTCATTATAAGAATAGTACATAGTAAGAAAAGTATTCGCTTCTTCATCCATCTACCCTCCTATCTCTTTAGTAAATAAACTCTAATTAGGTTCACACCCTGACTTTGTACTTTTCAACATATTTTTCCTTCACGAAACTTTGTTATCCCCTTCTTAAAAAGCTATAAAACGTCAACAATGTTTGTATAGACCCACACGACTTTCGTTTGATACTCTATTTATAGAAAGAAATTCCTTTAAAGAAAGGTGAGTGATTAAAATGGATACTCTTTCTCATAAAGAAGCTGATAAAGGTGCTATTGTCAGCATTATGGCCTACATATTTTTATCCTCTATGAAAATCATCATCAGTTATATTACCCTCTCTAGCGCATTGCGTGCTGACGGTTTAAATAACTTAACGGATATCGGTGCTTCTTTAGCAATATTAATTGGTCTAAAAATATCTCGTAAACCTCGTGACCCAGATCATCCGTATGGGCATTCGCGGGCCGAACAAATCGCATCACTTGTTGCTTCCTTCATTATGGCAACAGTCGGATTAGAAGTTGTTATTAGTGCCATTCAATCTTTCTTAAATCCGAAACACGCAGCGCCTAATGTACTCGCTGCATGGGTTGCTTTATTTTCTGCTGTCGTTATGTATTGCGTGTATTTGTATACGAAAAAAATTGCAGCACGAACAAAAAGTAAATCATTAGAAGCCGCTGCAAAGGATAACTTATCAGATGCACTCGTAAGTATTGGTACTGTAGTAGGTATTGTCGGTTCTCAGTTCCAAATGCCTATTTTAGACCCTATTGCCGCTTTAATTGTCGGTCTTATTATTTGTAAAACTGCATGGGAGATTTTCGTAGAATCTTCTCATATGCTTACAGATGGAATTGATCCTGATAAAATGGAAGAATACGCTGATGCTATTGAGCATATTGGCGGTGTGGAAAACATTGTAGATATTCGAGCACGTATGTACGGGAATCAAACGTACGTTGATATTACAATTGAAGTAGATGCTCGTATGGATGTTGGAGAAAGTCACTGTATTACCGACAACATCGAAGCTATGCTTCGCAAAAAGTTTGGAATTTACCATGCACACATTCATGTTGAGCCAATGAAAAAAGAACCTATTATGACATAGGTTCTTTTTTTATAAACGTTTTATGGAATATAACACATAAAACGAGCCAGCTACCGCCGGCTGCCCATCCTGCTAATATGTCAGATGGATAGTGCACGCCAAGATATATTCGGCTAACTGAAATAGATAATACAACAAAGCTTGCTATAAGAATAATTAACAATTTTTTATGCAACGAAATACGCTCTTCAGTAATTGTGACGTATGCAATAAATCCTAAAAAAGCAGTAGCATTCATCGTATGACCGCTCGGAAAACTATATCCAGTTGCAGTAACAAGCTGCGTGACATCAGGTCTTGCTCGTTCGTACCATAGTTTAAGCATACTGTTTAAATAACGAGATCCGTAGTAATTAATTGTTAGAAGCAACGCACTAAGCAACTTTTTTCTAACGAGAAAATACATTACAAGAATAATGAGTAATGGAAAATATATTCTTTTGGAACCGATAAAAGACACCCAAGTAAAATAGGTCGTCAAATAATCGTTTCGAAAGCTTTGAATAAAATGTGCGACTATATTGTCAAAGTTCTCAATACAAGCGGTATGATACGAAAGTGATAATACGACAAAACAAATGAGTAACGTAAAACTTAGCAAGTATAAATGTCGATATCGTTTCACATACATAACCTCACTATGCAAAAAAATGGAGCGGTTGTTTTAGTTTTCCTCTCCATTTCTTTTTTATGCATAGTTTATTAAAAAATATAATTATTAATTTTTTGCTTCATCTCAGGGATATCTTCTCTTGTTACGGTAAAACGAATCACCTTCTCATCAAGATCAAGTGCCTCAGCGAATAAACCAGCTAATCCACGTGATTTTCTATCTACTTCCATAATTATTTCTAATCGGTCGTATGCACGTGGCAAGATTAATAATTCTAATTCATCTAATTTCCCATAGTACTCTCCAGAAACCGGAATAAACTCAAATTCTTGTGCGAATGGAACTTGCTTACGTAATCGATGCGGTAATTCTTCACATTCTATATGACGTGCTTTAAACCCTAATTCATTTACACTATCTAAAACACTACTTAATAATGCATTGGGTAACACTTGAACGTAGTCGCGGTCACTTGGGTCTATACTACGTTTAATATCAAGACCTGTATGAATCCAAACCGTTTTCATACCAAGTGTAAGTGGTGCTTCAATTGGCATTGGAAAAGAAAATGGAATGTCAACTGTTTCATTCGGTTCTACAGAAAAAGGTTCGGTTAAGCGTACTCGCTCTAAATCATATGTTGTTGTTACTTTTTTATCATCCACTTCTCGTACATACGACGTCGATAATGTTAAGTAAATGCTTTCAATTTGTTGGCTAACTGAACCTCCAGTTATATGAACTTTTCCAACTATTTCTTCCCCAACAATATACTCATCTTTTTCAAGAACAGTATCTACCTTTGCCCTTCCAATACCAACGCTTGCTAAAAACTTTTGAAACATGGAGTCTCCATCCTTTCTAAAGCAGAAGCTACATCTTGTTTTAAATCTTGTACATTCTCATAGTACGGCGTTTTTATTTGTAACATTCGCATAAGCATTTCGCGAGTATAATGTTCCAAAGTTAATTCTTCGTACCATGGTTTTTCCTGTTTTTCATTAGATTCATATCCTGCATATAATAAAAATAATGAGAAATGACCGAGCGCATAAAAGTCGCTACGAAAGTGAACTTCTCGCATCAAAGCTTGTTCACCTTCGTAAGTTGTAGCTCGCTCATCATCCTCACCTTTCCATTTAGCCAATCCAAAATCAATAATACTAATTTGATTTTCTTTCATTAGTATGTTTGGAATGCGTAAATCTCGATGAATAATGCCTTCACTATGAAACACCGATACAATTTCTAATATTTCATATAAAATCTCAAAAACTTCACGTTCTGTATATACATACCCATCTATGAAAATATAATCTTCAAAATTTTTACCAGGCATGTACTCCATCACAAAGAAGCTCTTTTTCTCCCATAGGAAATGATCATATAGACTAGGAATTGCATGATGATTTAATGTTTGTAAAATCATTTTCTCTTGTTCAAATGATCTTCTACCAGACTCATATCTTTGTTTACTTTGTCTTAATTGTTTTAAGACTTTATACCTATTTATTTGTAAATCATTAACGACATATGTAACCCCATAACTGCCCATTCCAATTACTGATTCAATTTTATAACGCTCTGCAACAATTGTATTTTTTCGCAGTGGTCTATCAAATAATGCTAGTACACGACGCCATTTCATCAGCTGCTTGAAAAGAAGCTACGGCTTTTACGTTTTCTTTTATAATGTTGATGTCCATAACCAGATGAACGTCGTTTATAATCGCTACTTGAATACGAGCGCCCTCTACGACGATAATCACTACTTGAATACGAACGATATTTTTTCTTTCCTAATAAAGAATCAATAATTTTTTTGAACATTCCTTCACCTCTTGAGTAAAATTTCCTTTTCATTATACCAATAATTATTGACTATATTTGTGACAGGTTTGTAAAGAGTAAAAAACGACGAGTTATGCCCGTCGTTACTTTCATTCATCCTCTTCATCAAAAACTTCATCAATCATGCATTTCTCTAATAAATACTCAAATGTAATATCTGCGAGATCTTCAATTTCTTCTCGTTTTGGGACGTACCCTCTTTCAATTAGTTGCTCATAAAAAAACTCCGCAATCTCTTCCGTATCAATCACGACTTCAATTTCCTTCATGAGCATCACTCCTTTATTTCTGTTTTATGAAAAAATCTCAAAATTATGTATATGAGATTAGAAAAATAGATTTTATTTTTTTATAGGTCATAACCTTTGGACGAGATACATACGATTGTAGTACAAGCTATTCAAAGGGGGAAATAATAATGGAAAATCAATATGAAGTAGGACAAACAAAAGAAGAGTTCATGCATGAAGATCAATGGGCAGACTCTCTTATAAAGTGGCTTTTTATTTTTTTAATAGTTGTAGGCATACCTTATACTGCATATGTTGTTGTTCAATTTATTCTCTCTTTCTAGTTAACTATTTTTTCTCTGTCAATTTAACTAAATAATTATGAACAACATCCATTACAATTTTATATTCTTCATCTTTAAATGTATCGAACAATAATTGATAATCGTTATAAATATCAAGTAATCCATCAATGATTTCTTGACGATTCGTCTTAACACTCACTTTTTTCGAGTTGTTAATTGACTTTAACTTCCCTAAATCTAATTTATTCATACCTGCTTTATCTTGTTTCATTTTCTTCAAAATTGCATTTGCCGTTTGAGCATTGGCGAGTAACGTTAAATCTGATTCATCCGCTTCTAACCATTCACCATCCGTAATCCGTGACAATTCATAAATTGTATCTTCCCATGCGTCATTCTTATATCTCCATACTTCTGTACGAAAACCAACAATACGGAAAACATCTTTATCATATCCAGTTACTTGCACAAGATCACCAAACGTAAAATTATAATTTAATTCAATCCACTCCGTATCGCCCTTTTTCATATCTTGCTCTGTAACGTGCTGCAATGTTTGCTCTACGTAAAAGCCATCGTGATTATTGACTTCGTATACATAAACTCCATCTAAAACCTTCATATTTGTGATTTTCCCAACGGTTCCATATAGCGTAATCACGACTATGTCCCCTACGTTGTATTTAGGTTGTTTTTTTCTTGCCATCTCTATCTCTCCTTTTTTTGACGTCGTGATTTTGATATCAGTATATGCAACCTACATAAAAACGCTTATCACAGAAGCTTATATTCATAAATTTTTTCAATAAAAAATATAATCTTATAAAATTTACATTACACTCAAAAAAAAAGCTAGTAACTAGACTAGCTTCAAATCAACAAATTTCATAATAAAAAACATACAGAATACTTCACTTTAAATAAAGTAATGTATTCTGTATGTTTTCAAATAGTTTTTATCTATCTTGTATGTATAAATCCCAGGCTTCATCAAATATAGACATACTTTCTAGCATTCCGCTCAACTCTAAGTATGAACTAATTTCATCATAGTCTTCAGATTGCTTCGGAAAACTTAAATCATCATACATCGCCTCTGCTAAATCTGAAATTTCATTTCTAAATAAAGCTGCACGATGCTTCATCATATAATGGTAAAATGTCTTTTTCAAAAATATTCCCTACCTTTCTAACTTGGGTACATTATACAAGGCAAAAAAGAAAAAAACCAGCATAAAAGCTGGTTAAAAGTCGAAATAATTTCTTTTTAATAGACGTGGTCTTCCCATTAATTCTTCATATGTTAGTTGTTTTGGTAAATCTTTCGTGTAAATTAAGAATAATTGATCTTCAATTTCTTTTACTGTATGGTCTGATTGATAGTCCATCCCGCACGAGGAACAAGAAATACATGGTGTCTCTTGGATTTCAATGGCTTTCGTACCATCTGGTAATTCCCAATATACAGTATTCAAGCTTTCTTTCGCTTCTGTACTGTCACACCACATACAATTCATACTGCATCACCCTCAGTTTTTTTGTCGTTTTCTTCTAATTTAGCCATTTGTGCTTGATATTTTTTATCTTTTAATTGATCGCGCTTATCACGTTTATCTTTTAAAGATGCATGAGTATCATTATCTTCGTAGTCTTTACGACGGTTCATACGCTGTAAGTCGTCTGGAACGAGGTTAAATTTCTTATCGCTCATAAGACCTGCGATACCAACATCTGAACGTTTTTCTTCGTAGTTCGGATAAATCTCTTTAAAGTATCCTTCCGCTCTTCCTGGAATATAGCTCTCTGGCTCTGGATACGTCGTAATAACACCTTCAAAGTTACGAAGTACAACTTTATCTGCACTTTGTGAGATTAAATAGTTTGGTTGAAGTGCAATTTTACCGCCTCCACCTGGCGCATCAACAACGAATGTCGGAACAGCATAACCAGATGTGTGTCCACGTAAACCTTCAATAATTTCAAGACCTTTAGATACTGGTGCACGGAAGTGACCGATACCTTCAGATAAGTCACATTGATAAATGTAGTATGGACGTACACGGATTTTTACTAAGTCATGCATAAGTTTTTTCATAATTGGAACGCTGTCGTTAATACCAGCTAAAATTACTGCTTGGTTTCCGACTGGAACACCAGCATTCGCTAACATTTCACATGCCTTTTTCGATTCTTCAGTAATTTCAATAGATGTATTGAAATGTGTATTTAACCATACTGGATGGTATTTTTTAATAATGTTACATAAATTTTCTGTAATACGTTGTGGGAATACTACTGGTGCTCTCGTTCCGATACGAATAATCTCAACATGCGGAATCTCTCTTAAATTTTTTAATACATATTCTAAAATTTTATCGTTAATTAGAAGTCCGTCACCACCTGAGATTAATACATCTCGTACTTGTGGCGTTTCACGAATATAAGTAATTGCATCATCTAATTGTTTCTTCGGTACACCCATTCCAATTTGTCCACTAAAACGACGGCGTGTACAGTAACGACAATACATAGAACATTGATTTGTTACTAGGAATAGTACACGGTCTGGATAACGATGTGTTAGCCCTGGAACTGGTGAATCTTCATCTTCGTGAAGTGGATCTTCTAAATCATATTTTGTTTTATATAACTCTTCCGAAATCGGTACTGATTGCATCCGAATCGGACAGCGTGGATCATCAGGATTCATTAGCCAAGCATAGTATGGTGTAATGTTTAACGGGATCGTTTTCGTTGAAATTTTAACGCCCTCTTCTTCTTCAGGTGTTAAGTTAATCACTTTTCTTAAGTCATCTAACGTTTTGATCGTATTCGTTAATTGCCAAACCCAATCATTCCATTGCTCTTCAGTAACATCTTTCCATAATTCGATATCCTTCCAGTGACGATTTGGTTTGTATACATCATGTAACATTGCTATTCCCCCTTTTTATACGCTCATTCTTTATATAAGCAATAGTTATGCCAACTTTACATTGTTGATAAGTAATTGTGCGGAGAACCCTATTACATAAGCGAAAAAATATTTTTAAGCGTTGTATGAAATCAATACTTAACATCATATTCATTACTATTTATATATGTAAACGCTCTTTTATTCGTGCAAACACATAAAAACCGCCGATTATTCGGCGGTTTTGTCGTACTTGCTCAGTTTATATTGAAGCGTTTGACGAGGGATACCCAATATTTTTGCGGCTTGTAATATATTCCCTTCCGTTTCAATCAACGCTTGATCTATCAATTCTTTTTCTGTTTGATGAAGTGCTTCTCTAAGTGGCATTATACCCTTCTTCTTCGAAAACGTCTCTTTCCGAAATATACGTGGTAAACAATTGGCTGTTAATGTATTTCCTTCTGCAATAATAACAGCATGTTCAATCGTATGTTTTAACTCCCGGACATTTCCAGGCCACTGATAAGCTTGCAGTCTATCTTTCGCTTCCTCATCAATTTGAAGTACACCTTTTTTATAACTTTTATTATATTCTTTCAAAAAATAAGATGCTAATAATAGTACATCCTCAGTTCTTTCACGAAGCGGTGGGATATATAATGAAAATACGTTTAAGCGATAATATAAATCCGTGCGAATTTTATTCTCTCGTAAACATATTTCTGGAGGCTGGTTCATCGCGGTAATAACACGAACATCTACTTTTCTCGTCTTATTATCACCAATTCTTCTAATGACTCCATCTTCTAACACTCGTAACATTTTTGCCTGCAAATCAAGAGGCATTGAATTCAGTTCATCTAAAAATAATGTACCACCATCAACCAGTTCAAATAGCCCAGCTCTTTCAATCGCTCCTGTATAGCTTCCTTTTGTCGTTCCAAACAATAAACTTTCTAGTAGCGACTCTGGTAAAGCTGCACAGTTTTGTGCAATAAATGGCTTATTTTTTCTTTTAGAAGCTTCATGAATTGCTTGTACGAACAGTTCTTTTCCTGTTCCTGTTTCACCATATATTAAAACATTCGCGTCTGTTGGTGCTACTTTTTGTGCTAACTCTTTCGTCTGTTTAAACCGCGTATCATTTGTCACTATCGTCTCAAATGCAGCGTGCTTTTTAATCACTTTTTTTCTAGATGATCGCTTTATTTTCGACTGTAAATCAACAATTGTGTCAGTAAGTTTTTGAATTGTAGAGTAATCCTTTGCAATTTCAACAGCCCCAGCAATATTCCCATCTATAAAAATAGGTAATGTCGTATTTACTGTACAAACATCTTCACCATTTAAATTTTGATAATGCTGTACTTGATGTACGATAGGTTTTTTTGTATCTAGTACTTTCATCAATGTACTCGTTTCCCTTGATAAAGACGGGAACGCTTCTAACAGATGTTTCCCTAACACTTTTTCAATCTTCGATCCATCGTGTTTTGCAGCTACAGAATTATAAAATATTGTAATTCCATTCTCATCTACAGCGTGTATAGCCTCATCAATACTGCCCAAAATCGCTTCAATGACTTCTTGTGTCGAAACTGCTAGCAATGTCATCCCCCCTCTTGCCGAAAATTCAGCAATTATATGCCGAATTTTCGGCATACCTATGTGCGATTGTAAGCATGACGATTCCGTTCTATAATTTTGATCAATTTTATATTTTCATTAGATAACTCGAGACTCTAATTAGTACGGCTTTTCGAACACCCAGCTCCACCTAACTGTTTTGCTTTACAGCCAAATTTTGAGGCGAAATTTTTACTGCTTTCGAATAGCTAGATAGATTTTTCACCCATATATTCATATCTTCCAACTTATCGAAAATGTAACAATTATTCGCCAGTCTTCCTGTATACGTATAGCCTAACTGATGAAAGGCAGCATTCATTCCGAAAGAAAGCGATCGAGCAATTGTATAGGAGCAGAAAATAGATCTTTCTCGAAGCTCTTCCTCTAATTTAATTAGTAAACTTTTCATAAATCCATGTTTACGATATTCAGGTAAAGTAGCACAATTTGTTAATTCTGCATTCCCTTCCTTTATGTTCATTTCTGCAGATGCTGTACTAATAATTTTCCCCTCAAATTCATATACGTAGTAAATTGTATCGTCTTCTTTCATCGTCTGTAATACATAACTCGCTTCATTTAAAGGTGTCGGATACACTTCAAACACTTTTCCGAATACAATTGCTAATTCTTCTGCATCTTCTTCAGTCGCTTTTCTCAGCAAAAATTCCTCTGGAACTACTTTTTCTTTTATTTCTTTTGCTTTTACACCGCTTAATATAGTATCTTCCTCAGTCCAATACATACTATTTCGTCTTTCATCATTATTATATTTCACGAAAAAGTATGCATCGTGTCCTTGAAAATAATGAGGTATCGTTGCTTCCAACAAAAAACCGAAAGAGAGCCATGTTGAAACATGCTCTCCCTTTCCTTTAATAATGCATTTAGTGAAAGAATGTTTCTCTGCTAGTTCGTCAATTGTCTGTATAATACTTTCAACATTTCCTGTATAGTGATCTACCCGGATACGTTTATTAAAATAATCTAAAACGCCTTCTACTGTATAACAATTCGTCTGTTCTCTAAAAGATTCATAGTATTTCATTTTTTCACCTCACACCAATCTAGTAATGTACATGCAATAATTTTTGCGGCAGCTATCATTTTATCAACTTCTATATATTCGTTTGGATAGTGTGCTACTTTCGTCTCTCCTGGACCAAATACTATTGTTGGTACGTTTGCAATTTGTGTAAATAAACCTCCATCAGTCCCCCACGGAGATGCTTCAATAATTGGTTCGTTCCCTTCGATTTCAACAAAGTTGTGATGAAGTGTCGTAATGAGTTCATGATTCTCTTCTAGTTCACCAGGAACCCATCTCGCTCCAAACCATTCTACTTCTACTGGATTTTCAACAAACCAATTGTCCACATCATTTAATTCAGCAATCCAATTCTCAAACTCTTCTTTTGCCGCCTCTATAGTCTCATTCGGCGCAACACCGCATCTTCCTTCTAAAATTAATTCATCGGGAACAGAACTTGGCCAACTCCCTCCTTCAATTTTCCCAATGTTAATTGGAATCGGAATCGGAATTCCTTTAAATAACGGATCTGTAATTCGACTATTTCTTTTCTCCTCTAGCTTTCTTACATGTTCTATAACAAACATACTTTTTTCAATTGCACTAACCCCTTCATAGCGCGTTCCACCGTGTGCAGCTTTCCCTTTTACACGTAGACGAAACCACATGGAACCTTGTTGTTTCGGGAAAAACTTCATATTAGTAGGCTCTGGAATAATGACACCATCTGCCTTATATCCTCGTAATATAGTTGCTAATGTCCCAGCTCCGCCACTTTCCTCTTCTATTACACTTTGAAAATAGATGTCTCCTTTTAATTCAATGTTAGATTCAATAATCGCTTCCATCGCAAGCATAAGTGCGACATTTCCGCCTTTCATATCCGTCGTTCCACGGCCATATATACGATTTCCTATTTTCTCACCGCTATAAGGATGATGTTCCCACTGATTCACATCCCCTTCTGGAACTACATCAATATGCCCATTTAATATCATAGATTTCCCGTCGCCACTTCCTTTTAAAGTTGCTACAATATTTGGGCTATCTGAAAAACTTGTACGGGGTGATACAAAATAAGGATGATCTTTCATTTTAGAAAAAGAAGGCTCCCATATATCAAGGTCTAAACCTAATTCACGTAATTTTTCAATCACAATTGCCTGCGCTCCGCTTTCATCACCAGATACGCTCTTTTCTTGAATTAATCGTTTTAAAAATTTCACACTTTCCTCTTCATGGCTCTCAATATAATCACAAACTTGCTTTTTTAATTGCTCCATATATTACATCTCCCTTCATTCAATTACTAGTAAGTTAGAACTAATTTGAAAATCAGCTTCTGTATGTCGTTTTACATCTTCTACTGTGTATGGGCTCATTAATTCTAGTAATATAAGTCCACTCGGAGTTACCTCCATGACTGCCATATCAGTAATAATTAAATCTACACATTTCTTTGAAGTTAATGGCAATGTACACTCTGAAACAATTTTTGCATTTCCGTACTTATCAACATGATTCATCACAACAACGACCCGCTTCGCTTTTTGTGCTAAATCCATTGCTCCACCAATACCTGGAACACGTTTTCCAGGTACAATCCAGTTTGCTAAATCACCATTTTCACTTACTTGTAATGAACCAAGAATCGTTATGTCTAGCAAACCTTTTCGAATCATACCAAACGCTGTGCAACTATCGAAATAACTCGCTCCTGTTATAAGAGAAGTTGGTAAACCTGCTGCGTTACACAAATTTTCGTCTTCATTCCCTTTACTTGGCGTTGGTCCCATGCCGACGATTCCATTTTCCGCATGAAACATAACATTTATATCGTCAGGCAAATGATTTGGTACAAGCGATGGTATGCCAATACCTAAATTTACAATCATGCCATTTTGTATTTCTTTCGCCGCTCGCCTAGCAATCTTATCCCTCACTTCTACGCCCATACCCATTTCCAGTTCACTCCTTCCGACGGTACAATATAATTTACGAAAACACCTGGAACGACAATTTCCTCTGGATCTAAACTTCCAAGCGGAACTATTTCTTCTGCTTCTACAATTGTTATATCCCCAGCCATAGCTACGTGAGGATTCATATTTCGTGCACTTTTGTCAAATACAAGGTTACCAAACGGATCTGCCTTTTTCGCATATACAATTGAAACTTCAGCAGTTAACGCTGTTTCAACTAAGTAGGTCTTACCATCCATTTCAACTGTTCGTTTTCCCTCTTCCACAATCGTATCAACACCAACATCAACTAAAACACCACCAAGACCAACGCCACCAGCGCGAATGCGCTCTGCTAATGTTCCCTGCGGAGAAAACTCAATTTGTAATCTTCCCTCGTTTAGTTGCCTTCCTGCATTTGGATTGGAGCCAATGTGAGAAGTAATTAGTGATTTAACTCTTTCATTTGTAACAAGACGACCGATACCTACATCAGGAAATCCAGTGTCATTTCCAACCAAATTTAAATTTGTAATGCCTTTTTCTAAAATTGCCTGTATTAAAGATGGAGGGGATCCAATCCCTCCAAATCCCCCAAACATTAATGTCATATCATCATGGAACAAAGAAATTACTTCCTCAATTTCTTTTAATTTACCGAATGTATTTGTAATAGTTGTCATGCGATACTATGCCCTCCTTTTTGCATCATCTCTTCCACACTTTTAGAGAAAATTGAAAGTAATTCATCTAACTCGGAATATGTAGTTGTCATTGGCGGTGCTACAAGCAGTGCACTATCTTCTTTTCCTGCTTGCCCTGAAACGGCTTGGTATAAAAGTAGCCCATTTTTAGCTGCAACTGAAATAAGCTCTGACGCTTTTGTAAACGGTTGCAATTCTACTCCGATTAGCAACCCTTTTCCGCGCACATCAGCAATGATTGTCGATTGTTGCTGAACTTTCTGTAAGCCTTTTATTAAATACTCTCCCTTTTCTGCTGTTTTTTCAGGGAGATTATGTTTCTCCATATATTCAATAACAGCTAAAGCCGTTGCTGCAGACAAGGGATTTGCACTTAACGTATGACCGCTCATTACTGAACGTGATCCACGTAATATTGGTTCCATAACACGATCACTTACAACTGTCGCTGCCATCGGTGTATATCCCGCTCCTAACCCTTTACCAAGTGTCATAATATCCGGCTCTACACCCCAATGCTCCATCGCAAACCATGCTCCAGTACGACCAAGCCCAGTCATTACTTCATCCGCAATAAATAAAATATCGTAATGATTACAAATATCTTTAATGACTTTATAATAGTCCTTCGGCGGAACAACCGCGCCTCCAGCTGCTCCGATAATCGGCTCAGCAATAAAAGCAGCAATATGCTCTGCACCAATTCTTTCAATTGATCTTTCTAGTTCAGTCGCACATGCCAGCTGACAAGTTGGATATACCTTTTGAACAGGACATCTGAAACAATATGGAGCTGGTATAGTCGGATAGTCTTCCAAAATAGATACAAAACGTTGTCTACGTAGTGGGTGACCAGACATCGATAAAGCACCCATCGTAATGCCGTGATAACTCATCCATCTTGATAAAATTTTATGTTTCCCTTGAATACCTCGCTCTTGAAAATGCTGAATTGCAATTTTCATAGCTGTTTCATTCGCTTCCGTACCACTATTTACAAAAAAACTCCAGTTCAAATCTCCTACACTTAAATCACTTAACTTCTTCGCTAATTTTTCAGCTGGTTCACTCGTAAACTGTGATCTATAAACGAAAGCAATCTCCTCAGCTTGCTTTTTAATAACGTCTGCAATCTCCTTTACGCCATGCCCAATACCTGCCGTAATTGCTCCTGACGAACCATCAAAATATTTATTGCCATTTTGATCATACAAATAAACACCTTTTCCATGTGAAATCATTGGATACGGCTGACCAACAAGTGGTTTAATTAAGTAATCGCGCATAGCGCTCCCCCATTTCTCCAATTTGTATATATATATGAAGAAAATTGACGTTTCTTTCATAAAAAAGAATCCTCTGCAAAAGCAGTGAATTTATCAAAAAACTATTATAAAATATACAAATGAGTGCTTAAAAATATTTATAAAACAGAAAATTCAGAACTCTAAACGAAGACCAATCCTTTTCTATACGCCCAAATAACCCTCCCTTTTATATGAAATGACTACATCACCAAATGTTTTTATAGCATAATGTCAGCTGTCCTTAAATGCCGACATTCTGTACACTTCGACGGAACTCCCGTTAAACTCCTTCCTATTATCCTACTTTAAATTGCATATTTTAAAACAAATTTCGACACCCCACCTTACTAATCAATTCAAATTCCTATTTATTATGTAAACTTTTCATTTTTAAACTATAAAAAAAGAACCGATTAACCACACTAATCAGTTCGTCATGACGCTCTCTTATGGGTTAATACTGTCAATTGCTAAAATAAATAGAAAAATGAAGTTTACAAATTCATCCTACAGCTTATAACACAAAATCTTTTCATAACTTCATTCACAATTACTATCGGGATATCCCTATCCCGAAGTGGCACTCCTTTTCTCAGATTTAAATTATCTTTCCTTTATAATTTATGTAGGACAATTATCACTTTGTATGTGTATTTGCCTATAATTAAAAAAATCCCTAGTTTTCTAGCGATTTTTGGACATGTATTCTATATGTTAATTGAAATGCACTTACAATTTGGCATTTATTTTACTTTCATACAGTCATATGTACTGCTTTACTCTGCGAAATACTCATAAGCACCAGCACCTCTTTATGACAACATATTTGTTGTCAATTTTTAATTTCCCCTCTATAAAATCATTTTTTTCGCATAACCGCTTTCTTGCTTCGCATATAGTTTTAATGATGACAAAGGAGGAATGTTCATGTCTCAATCTGAAATCGAAAAATATGGACAAGAAGTTACACAATACGAACAGCTCGCACGTTACTATCAGTTTCGTAATCCTAAAAAATATATAGAATTATATATGAAATATTACGATGCACTATCAAAACTTGTACAGGCGTATGAAACAAGAGATTCACAAGAAGCTGCTTTACCTTCACATATAAGAATTTTTCATGCCAATCCAAATATACCGGCTGTTGACATTTTAGTAAACGGACAAAAAGTTATTAAAAATATTTCATTTAAGCAATTCAGCCCTTATTTATCATTAGTACAAGGTAAATACCGTATAGATATTGTTCCTGTCGGAAATGAAACTCCAATCTTTTCAGCGCTGGTACCAATAATGGGAAATCATACTTATACTCTTGCTGCAATAAATAGTGACAATCACCTACAATTACAACCTATACTTGATAATACACATTTACCAGCTGGTCAAGCCAAAATACGCTTTGCACATTTCTCTCCAGATACCCCTGTTGTAAATGTAGATTTAAAAGATGGGGATCATTTATTTGAAAATGTACTCTTTAAACAAATAACAGATTTTTTGCAAGTTAGCCCTGGTACAGCAGATATTGAAATTTCACTCGCAGATAATAAAAACGTTTTACTGACTATACCGAAATTCAATGTTGAACCAAATGTTATTTATACAATTTCAATAGTAGGTTATTCAACTAAAGATCCTAAATTAGAAGCTGTCATACTCACAAATTAAAACAGTCTACACCATTCATTTGGTGTAGACTGTTTATTTTTGAAATGCAATTTGAAATTCTGTCCAATCGTTATCTGATCGACACATAATGGACCCATTATGTTTTTCCACAATTTGTTTACATACAAATAATCCAATACCAGTTCCTAACTTTTTAGTAGTTACAAATGGTTCAAAAATCGTTTCTACATTTTCAGCTGGAATCATTGGTCCATTATTTTTTATCACAATTCGAATAGCTTGATCTTCTTCAAATACATCGATGATAATTTTTCGTTCTTCTTTCATTGATTCAAGAGCATCAATTGAATTCATTAATATGTTTAAAAATACTTGTCTCACTTCACTTCGATAACCAACAAGCGGAATTGGATACGGTAAGTTCTTTTCAATCAAAACATTCGCATTGACCAAACTCGGATATAAGAATTGTATAATGTCTTGAAACAAGTCATTAAGCCAAAACCGTTCCGATTCATTCCACATTTCTTTTTTCGATACGAGTAAAAATTGCGAAATACGAAAATTTAATTGGTCTAATTCATGCGAAATAATATCTAAATACGATAAACTCGGATGATCTGCCTTTAATAATTTGACAAACCCCATAATGGAAGTAAGCGGATTACGAAATTCATGTACAAAACTAGCTGACATTTGTCCTAAAATCGTCAGTCTTTCTTTATGTGTTTCGTTAATATATTGCTGTTTTTCCTCTAAATTCTTCGATATAATTTCCGAGTATTTTAAAACGGTATAATAAATTAATTTGTCAAAACAAGTATGTATTTTTGCCATAATTGGTTTCAATTCACGAGCACTAACATCTAATTCACACATCGCTTCGAAAAGTTCATTTCTTCCCACGTTTGCGTTATAAACAAAATCTCCAATATTCGCATCTGCTCCAGCACGTTCAATAGCAATTTTCTCGCATAACGGTTGAAGATAATTTATATCTTTATCTTCCATAGTAAGTTCGATAATTAACTCTAGTAAATCCTCTCCATTTTGAACTACTTCTAGTTTAAATGGATCTTTTTCGGAAATTATCATTTTGTTTTTCCAGTTCTCTACGAATTGGTGCCTATTGTTTTTCAAGTGTGAACAAAATATTTCTTTAATATCCTTATCGATTGGAAAAACCTCCATTCCCTCCATTTCCATACGACGAATACCCTTTATATTTTGAATATTAACACAAAAAATAAGATTCGTTAATAGATTTTTGTCACATTTTGTTAATTTCTGTTGATAAAATTATTTTTTTCTTTCTTATTTAACTAATTGTATGTAAATCCCCTTTTTCCTTCACATATTTTCATTATTTCCTTAGTCAAAACGACTTTTTTTTGCATCATTTTTAATTCTTGCGTACAATAGAAAATGAAAGGTGTGAAAAATATGGTAAATAAAAATGTGGAAGATTATCTCCAAGAAGGCATTTACGGCCAAAAGCAAAACAAACCAGAAGAACGTAATATGTATTTAACTACATTACGTGAGCGTGTGGAAATCGCTTTAACGATCGGTCAAGTAATGCAAAGTAATGTATACTCTGAAGTGGCGGGTAGCATGCGCTCTTCTCAATCATTACAACTCCTCCTAAATGGTGGCATTGCTTACCCACATTTATCAAAATACATTAAATTAGCAAACGAAAAAAATGTTCCTTTTACAATTGTTCAAAATAAAGATACAAAAACACCAATCGGTTTAGTATTAACTCATGCTACTGCTGTAGATAAAGAACAAATTTATGTAGAAGATACTATTTTCAAACAAGAAATGAAGTAAAAGTTACACTTAATTAAATAGTTACTAGAAGCGTAAAAAACGAGTATGGAATCGTAAACATTTCCTACTCGTTTTTTAGCGCAAGTTTTAAGTTTTTCTACTTTATTTTTTAATACATACTAATTTCATTTCTGTCATTTCTTCTATTGCATATTTAATTCCTTCGCGCCCCGTGCCACTTTCTTTCACGCCACCATAAGGCATATGATCTACTCTGAACGTTGGAATATCATTAATCATGACACCACCAACCTCTAGCTCATCAATTGCACGCATTGCTTTAAATAAATTATTTGTAAATACCCCTGCCTGTAAGCCGTAACGCGAATTATTTACTTGCTCAATCGCTTCATCAAATTCTTTAAATGTATTTACTGTCATGAGTGGACCGAATACTTCTTGGCACTGCACAGATACATGATCTGGAACATTTGTTAATACAGTTGGTTCAAAAATTCTTGCATCCTGCTTTTTACCACCGCATAAAACAGTTGCTCCTTCCTTAATTGCTTCTTGAACCCACATATCAATTCGCTCTACATCTTTTTTTGAAATTAAAGCTGATACATCCGTTTCCTCAAGCAGTGGATCACCAACAACAACTGATTCCATCGCTTTCTTTAGCTTCGAAAGAAATTCATGTATTTTCGTTTCATGTACAAAAACACGTTGTACGGAAATACAAACTTGCCCATTATTAACAAATGCTCCCCATTTTACACGTTCAATTATTTCATCTGTTAACTCTACATCTTCATCAATAATAACAGCAGCATTTGAGCCTAGTTCTAACGTAACTCGTTTTAGCCCAGCCTTTTGTTTTATTCCGATTCCAACTTTTGGACTTCCGGTAAAAGTAATAGAAGCAACATAATCATTTTTGACGATTGCCTCACCAACCGTGGAGCCAGGGCCAGAAATGATATTTAAAGCTCCATTTGGCAATCCTGCCTCTTTAAATAACTCAACTAATGCATAAGATGATAATGGCGTTTGATCAGCTGGCTTTAATACAACTGTATTTCCGGCAGCAATTGCTGGTCCAACTTTATGCGCTACTAAATTTAATGGGAAATTAAATGGTGTAATAGCCCCTATAACCCCAATCGGCTTTCGGATTGTATATGCAATACGCCCATTCGCACCAGGTGCGGCGTCTAATGGCAATGTTTCACCATATATACGCTTCGCTTCTTCAGCTGCAAATTTGTACGTTTGAACAGTACGATCTACTTCTCCCCTTGCAGCACGTATTGGTTTGGCAGCTTCTTTTGCAATAATCTCTGCAAATTCTTCTCTTCTTTCATCCATTTTTTGTGCAACTTTCTCTAAAATAGTCGCACGATCATATGCAGATAATTTATTCATTTTTGTCATTGCATTTTTTGCAGCAGTAACAGCCTCTTTTACATCTTCTTCCGTTCCTTGTGCAATTTCCGCTAATGTTTCTTCAGAATATGGTGCGTATAATGGTTTATACGTGTTTACAGTTTTCCAATCTCCATTTATATATAAATGCTTTTTCATACTTCTTCTCCTTCCAAATATATGTATACAACAATATTTCACCTAGTGAAAGAACTGACTTATTTCATTGTATCATAGCCCCTATCCCTCAAAAAACATTATGCTCAAAAAAACTCTGCTATATAGCAGAGTTTACGAGCTAATTTGCTCTTGTAACGAAATTTGTTTTTCATCTTCTAAAATAACAATCGATTCTACTATCTTTGTAACTTCTAATCTTTTTATATATCGTCCATCTAATTCTTTCACACAAAACTTATAATTTTCAATTTCAATGGAATCTTCTTCAGCAATCTCTATATTCTTCGTTAAAATCCAACCACCGATTGTATCAACACCATCATCATCAATCCCTAAACCAAATAACGTATTCACTTCACTAACAAGTACTTTTCCCTCTAGTATCGTCTTCGTTTCACTAACCTTTTGAATTTCTGGCTGCTCATCCGTATCAAACTCATCCTGAATATCTCCAACAATTTCTTCCAGAATATCTTCAACAGTAACAAGTCCAGATGTTCCACCATATTCATCTATCAATATAGCAATATGTGTTCTTTCTTTTTGCATTTTTAAAAACAAATCATGAATTGGAATAGAATCGATAACTAAAATAATTGGTCTCATATATTGCTCTACTGTCTTCTTATTAGCAGCTTTATGTTGTACAAATTCAGTAAAAATATCTTTAAAATTCACAAAACCTATTACATGGTCTTTGTCGCCATCAACAACTGGATACCTTGTATATTTTTCACGAGACATTTTTTGCAAAGCTTCTTCAGCAGGCATCTCTTTACTTATAATATTCATTTCAGTTCGAGGTACCATTATTTCTTTTGCAATCCGATCATCAAATTCAAAAATTTTATTCACATATTTATATTCAGATTGATTAATCTCACCATTTTTATAACTTTCTGAAACTAACAACCGTAATTCTTCTTCTGAATGTACCTCATCATGCCCCTTCGGCGGTTTCAGCCCTAGCAGCTTCGTAATGATTCGAGCTGAACCATTTAATAGCCAAATGAATGGGAATGCAATACGATAAAAGAAAATTAACGGCTTAGAAACAAGTAAACTCACCTGTTCAGATTTTTGAATTGCAAATGTTTTTGGGGCCAATTCCCCTATTACAACATGTAAAAAAGTAATTAACAAAAACACTAAAATTACAGCAAAAATGTCTGCTAGTTGAGTAGAGATATTCCAATTTGCAAAAAGCGTATCAAACATTTGCTTTAACGCAGGTTTACCAAACCACCCAATTCCTAAAGCTGTAACAGTAATTCCCAGCTGACAAGCAGATAGATATTCGTCTAAGTTTGTAATGACTGTTTTGACCGATGTTGCACGATTATTTCCTTCTGCAATTAAATAGTCAATTCGTGAACTTCTCACTTTAACAATTGCAAATTCTGCTGCAACGAAAAATGCCGTTAAGGCAATTAAAACAATCACTATACTTATACTATATATGTCCAAATACTTTTCCTTACTTACATTGTAAGCAAGGAAGCCACCTCCTACTTAATTTTATTCAAGTGAAGTAAGCATTCTAATACTCTAACAAAATTCTACATTAGCAACCACCTTTTTATATATTATATGCATACATAAAAAAGATATTTATCATTATGATAATCTAATTCATTTACACTCGTCAAATTATTCTAAATGCTACGATAAGACATTTTTATTTAAACGAACTATTCTTCTTAACTCAATTTCGTGAAAAAACACTTTCTTTGCCGATTCCACACTTCTTTTGTCGCACTAGAAGGGAACTTACTTTATAGCTCGAAATCATTCAACAGGATATATATAGGAGGGATTATTTTGGAATATAAAACACCATTTATCGCAAAGAAATTAGGTGTTAGCCCAAAGGCTGTTGTTCGGATCGCGCAACAATTAAATCTTACGATAGAGAAAAACAAATATGGCCACTTTATTTTCACACAAGAGGATGTCGATCAAATGTTAGAACACCATCGATTTCAAATAGAGCAATCTCAAAATTCTCAATCTACTCAAAAAGCTTCCTCAGATGAGGTTGAGGAATTAAAAACTCAAGTTAATACAATTGTTCAAAACATATCATCGAATGATTTTGAGCAATTAACTAATCAATTAAACACTATTACGAGAAGACTTGATCGAATGGAAGAACAAATGCAAGATAAGGCAAATGATGTCGTCACGTACCAACTTTTACAACACCGTCGTGAAATGGAGGAAATGTTAGAGCGAATTCAAAAGTTAGAAGCTGCCCTAACGAAAGAAGAACCCATTTATATTACTCCTGATTCAAAACCAACATATGAACGAGAAAAGAAACCGAAGCGCCGCAAAATGATTTTTAGTATATTTGGATTATAATTTTTAGACCCTTATTAAAATAATAAGGGTCTTTTTTAATGAAGAGTTATATCCTATACAAATATTATTCTCTTTATTATACATATTCACTTCGCTTTATTTCGTTAACATAATATTTTTACTGTATTCTGCAATTAATGCCTGTGCATGAGCATTCCCTTGAATCACATCACGAAATTCTTTTAAAGAATACAAATGCGTAACCCCTTTTCGAGCATGAATTCTTACTGGTACACCTTGTAAAGTATCATGAAACTGAAATGGATTATCTATCGGTTCAATTGGAAAACCAAGTGTAAGTAAATACATATACATTCTTTTTGTTACTGCTGCAATGTACCATTCAGCTTTTGTTTCTAACGCATGTATAAATAAAATAGCTGTTAGCCTTTTGAAATGTCCTCTCCCACGAGACGTTTTCGAAATACTTAACTTGCCTATTTCATACACATTCTTCAAATCTTTTACTAAATCATTTTTAGAAAACGGATAGAAAAACTCAGAATTCGATTGCTCAGGTACCGTATACTTAATACATTCTACTGTACCAATAGGATGTTCATCTTCTATTAATAAAAATCGTGATGGATTTAAATTACGTTCTACGAACATTAAGTTTCTTTCTTCACAAAAATCTCCCCATAGTTGTTCGAACCCAAAATGTTCTTCCTTTGTTTGAACACGCTGGAACATATTTAACCGCCTTTCCCATCGCCGCTCTGTTTTTTGATAACGCTTTCACTATCTATCATATAAGAACAAATCTTCGTATGCAACTAAAAATATTTATGACTTATTATATTCTGCAAAATGAATTAGATTCCAATTTAATCGACTTTTATCCCGCGCTCACATTCCTTTTAATAACACATTTGTATCACTTTTCAAATCTAAATTACATTATGTTTCTTTCCATACAGCATATAATTCTTCTTAATCTAAAGAAATCCTTTATGAAAAAGGATTTCTTTTACTTCTTAATGCTTTTTAACCATTTTTCAAAAATTTGTACCATCCCATGTTTTCCAGCTAATTTCTCTTCCCCTTGTTTCGTCTTATATGGATATAACTGCAAGAAAACACCGCATCCAGACTCAATTTTTTTACTATGCATATGGCTTCCTGGATATACACAAATGACTTCATAAATTGACCTTCGATAATAGACTCGCTTTCCATCCTGTTCTTCTACATACTTTATAGACCAGTACTTATACATTTGCTCAGTTGCTTTCGTATTTCCGACATGCTGAAAAATATTGTACATTGGACTATACTTCACTTCAATAATAATAGAAGATTTATATACGTATTTCCCACCTTCTTTTACATAACAGTCTAAGCGAATATCTGGCTTCTTCGTATCCTCACCATTGTAAAAATTACTACCTTTACTTAATGCAATAAGAGGATGTGTTTCAATTAAGTCATTAAATGCGACATGCACCTTTATATCATCTCGTTCTAAAACTACTGTCGTTCCATCTTGTAATCCATCTACATAAAAATGTTCTTGTATTTGTTCACGAATGGAGTTTCTAGCCTCAAAACCAATTTGCTCTAAAATTGAAATAACGATAAAAAAAGCGTAATATTCATACACTAAAAACGTTGGCTTATAAACAAATAATAACGATGGAGATTGATCCGTATATTGCGGGAGTACTTCTAAATGATGTAGTAATTGTTGATGTGGTATCGGTAAATCATGTAAGTTCATATTACTTGTTTCAGTAACTTCCCTCCAAAACGAAGAGTGCATTAACATTTGAAAGTATTGTACATTTTCATGTACAATATGCGCCAATATTTTATATTCTTGTATTTTCATTGAGCTCTTTCGTAAATCGGCTTCTTTTAGTAAATGTATATTTTTATATTTTTGCTTCTCTCTATCGGTTACTGATCCATTACGCTCAATTGTTTGTATAATCGTTTTTACAGCTTGAAACTCTTCTGATTTTTTCTTTTTTTCTCTTTCTAAGATTTCAATTGTTTGACGTAAAAAGCTTTTAGCTTCAATTAAATAATGATAAAATTGCATCGCTTTATATTTAAGAAATGCATTTTCCTTACTATTTTTTTGTTCCATAAACTTACGATTATAATGTTTGGCATAAGGTTTTCGTTCTGCCACTATAGTTCCTTTTCTTGTTGGCTTTCGCTCTTTTCCTTCCCATTTATATTCATTTATAAATTTTGAGCTTGATTCTATTTTCTTAAAAATTGGCTTTATCATTTTCATTTTTTGGGGTAACTTTCTAAGTAACACTAAATAAGAAGAATCCTCAATATCGCTAAGTGCAGAGAAAGTCTTTTTATAGTAACCTCTATCCAAAATCAACTCATTTAAAATTGACTTCACATAGTCTTGAATCATTTCAAATTGATCATCAAAAAAATTTTTCGGTACGATTTGAAATGCGCCATAATACGTTGTATCTTCTATACGCACTTCAAAATGGTATAGACCACAGCGCCATGGATAAAAGAATTCTGTTTTCCCATGTTCATATATTAATACTCTTTGTTTTTTTTCATTTATTTCATATTGAGCCTCTTTTATATTTTTCTGTCCCTCATATACTTTATTCCATATAAAAGTAATATTCATTGGGATTTCATAATTGTACTGCAATCTTATTGGTTTTAATTCTTGTACTTTATAAATACATTGAACTAATGCTGTAGTAGATGTACAAAGACGATTTAATAAAATATAATCTCCTTTCCCCTCATTTCCAATGATTAGCTTTAATACAAAAGGGAGCGTTTCATTCGTATCAACGATTTTTGTTTCGTAACGCCCTTCATTTTGCATATCCATACAACTCCAGTTCTCTACGTTTTTCTCGTATATATGCTAAAGAGTGTTCAAATGTAGATACTCTGTTAGCAAGTGCAGATTGCAAAAGAGGTACTAAGGTCGCCCCCCTTTTTGCTTCTTCAGAAAGTAAAGGCCCAACCATCATTTCGGTCCCTCTGATTTTCGTCAATACACGCTGCTTTATTTGTAAATCAAACCCCTCTTCTCTACTGATCATATAGGTATGGTTATTTTGGAACGGTATGTTTTGCAAATAAGTCGCAATTGCATTTGCACATCGGAAAGAAATTCCCTTAGACGCGTCATGTGATGACAATACGACATGCAACTTATCTAATAGCTCTAATTCTTCTTCAGAAAATACTTCAATCATCGCTTTATTTCTCATCCAATTTATCCGAAATTCTCCCGCTGTTACTTTCAAAGGTGGATGTAATACGACTTTCCCCTGTTCCAGGCCCATCTCACAAAACGGAATTTTCTGTAACGTTATTAGGTTCGTTCGGTCTAATAATCGATCAGAGAGCTCTTTCGTTGTTTCATCAAAATTCACAGTACCTACAAATATAATATTTTCTCCAATTTCAATTGTTGATGGAATTGAACTCTCTATGTCCTGTACACCCTCATACAAGTTTAAAATACGATTTTTTGTTTCAAGTTCAAGAACAGATAGAAACGGAGTAAACCAATGCTCAATATGAGACATGTTCATTTCATCAAAAACGATTATATACAGTTGATTTGGATTTTCTTTCGCCTTCATTAACGTCCTAACTAACTTCGTTTCACTTTCAATAAAAGTACCATTTGGATGAAGGTAACCAAGTAAATCATGTGGTTCTTGATACGATGGCGAAATTGGAATCCAAACCAACTCTTCCCCATACTGTAACCCTAATGCTTCTGCATAAGTTTGCACAAAACGCGATTTCCCAACACCCGGTATACCACCAAGAATCGTTAACATATTTGTTTTTACACTTATATGGAAATTATAAATATCCGTTTCATCCAAATATAACCCTTTATTATGCACCATACTTTGTACATACTGTAAAAAAGACGATTCACGCTCATCCCATTCCCATTCATCTTTTTGCACTTTTATATCCTCTACTTCAACTAGCTTACCTTCTTCATGCATTCGTTTTTGTAAGTGCTCATACACATGATCACTTACAAAATATAATTGATCTTCTACCGCTATTTCTACATACTTCGTCCAGTCACTGCAGTTTATATATTTACATTCACGTTTCTGTTCAAAATAGGCAATTGAGCTAATTGATGACTTTAAAGATATGTTTCCATACAGTCTTCCATCGTGCCACAATAATTCGGGAGACTCAAAGTCTTTCGGAAATTTTGGCATAAGAAATGATAAATAACCGTTGCTAAGTTTTCGTTCTAAAGATTCTCTTTTTTTATTATTTGTAACTTTAGGTGCCGGAATCATTTTATAGCTACTTGCTATTTCTTTCGGTTCTTCTGTACATATTAACTCCACGTATACATTTCCTCTTTCATAATAAAGACGAAACATTACTAATTGCTTTTCTAATTTCCTCTTCTTTAATTCCGAAAAGATTTTTTCATTCTTTTTATTGCTACATAACCCTTCAAATACATATAGTTCATTTGCAAATTGTTCCTGTAAAGTGAATGGTATTGGCGATAAGCATTGTACAAAGAAATTTTCTCCACTCTTCTCTTTCTCAGCTTTTGTAAATTTCCCTAAAAATCTCATATAGTACATTCGTTTTATAAAACTTGGTTGAAGAGCTTTATGTAATTTCACCATAGTCACCTTCTTTTTTCATACTATTCTTAGTGTATGAAAGAAACGAAAAACTAGAAATAAAAAACCTGACATTATCCGCCAGGTTCAAAATGAAAACTTATATTAATGAGAAGGAAATGCTTTTTTCTCTTGTAAAATTGCATTATGAGCAATTTTCATTTTCGCAAGTACGTAACGTAATCGATCTTCAGCGTTTTCATCTTTACTTGTTTGTAATTCCGCCAAATTTTCAACAGAACTTGCTAAATTTTCAATGACTCCTCTCAGTTCAGGATGATGATTAAAAAAAGATTCTTGCACTAATACTTTCCTTAACTCACTAGCTAAATCAATTATTCTAGACAACTGTTCTTTTTCTTCCATTCTCATCCCTCCTGAATATCTTATGTAGTAAATATTCTCTAAACGAAGAAAAAAGCCCTTTAAATGAAAAGGACTTTTTACATTTTTATATTTCCAGTTAATAACATATACAGTGATGTGATAGCCGCAATAATAATTGCCCACATCACATATTTCTCTGCACCTGCAAAGCAACGGTTCCCTTGTTCTTTTCTTGCAAACGTGTAAACAATAATTCCAATTCCATACACAATTGAAACGAGTAGTAAATTCTTTAAACCAGCTGCATAAAGAAGCCATACAGAGTAAATAGAAGCAATTAAAGCTAACGCTCCGTTTTTGAATTTAGCGTCCCTTAGCTCGTTTGTAATGACTAATTTAAATTGGAATAACGCTGATAATAAATATGGTAATAAAATTGATGTTGATGCAATGAAATACATAATTTGATATGTTGATTCCGAAAACAAAACGATGATAAATATAATTTGGGCAACACCATTTGAAATCCATAATGCCATGTGTGGTGTTTGCTTTTTATTTGTTTTCGTAAAGACTTTCGGAAATACGCCATCTTTTCCTGCTACATGAGAAATTTCAGAAACAAGTAAAAACCAGCCAATTAATGTACCGACAAGTGAAGCAACTAATCCGATGTTAATCGCAACTGCACCCCATGGACCAACAACGTGCTCTAATACATGTCCCATTGACGGAGTTTCTAACACAGAAAGTTCGCCTCTTGTCATAGCTCCCATTGACAGGACAGAAATTAAAATATAAATGGACATTACTAAAATAAGTCCCAATACTGTTGCCTTACCAACATCTCGACTATTCTTCGCTCTTCCAGATAATACAACCGCTCCTTCAACTCCAATGAAAACCCAAAGTGTTACAAGCATTGTATTTTTCACTTGACCAAGTATAGCGGAAAGTGAGATCGTTCCTTCTCCCCAAAAATCATGTGTAAATGTGTCCCAGCGAAAGGCTGTTACCATTACAACAATAAATAAAACGATTGGAACTAACTTCCCTATTGTTGCGATAACATTCATAATAGAAGCTTCACGGATCCCAAATAAAATTAGAAAATGAAGTGTCCATAATAAAAGTGATGCCCCAACGATAGACGCAACATTATTTCCTCCCTTGAAAATTGGAAAGAAATAACCTAATGTACTAAACAGTAACATAATTGTTGCGACATTACCTAAGATTCCTGCTAGCCAATATCCCCAAGCACTATTAAATCCAATATATTCACCAAAACCAGCACGTGCATAACTATAAATTCCACCTTCAAGTTCCGGTTTTTGTCTTGCTAACGTTTGATATACGAGCGCAAGGGGAATCATTCCCATCGCTGTAATACACCAGCCAATTATTATTGCACCACTGTTTGCTCCTACTGCTAAATCATGCGGTAAACTAAAAACACCGCCACCAACCATTGTTCCAACTACTAATGCGATTAATGGAAAAAATCCTAACTTCTTTTCTATTTGTACCACCCCATCTGTCATTCTAGGTGTTATGTTCGTTCAACTATTAAAGTCACCTTTTTCTCTAATAGACGTTTCTCTTATATTTTTTCAGGAAAACATTACTTATTCTAAAAGAAAATGAGCAAAAATGGAATACTTTTTTGAAAAAATGTATAAGTATGCACAAAAAAACCGCTCATTTTGTAATGAACGGTCATTTCAAACATATAAATTTGTATATTCCTTGTAAATTTAACGAAGTAAATTCTCTTTTTGTAAAAATTGTTTTGCGACTTCTTCACTACTTTTACCATTTACGTTAACTTCATAATTCATTTTTCGCATTTCTTCATCTGTAATCTTTCCAGATAATTTATTTAATACCTTTTCAAGTTCAGGATATTTCTGTAACGTTTCTTTTCTTAATAATGGTGCTCCTTGATAAGGTGGGAATAGCCCTTTATCATCTTTTAGCACTTTCAGTCCGTATTGCTCCAATTCACTATCTGTTGAATATGCATCAATTACGTTAACATCTCCAGATTCAATTGCGCTATAACGCAGCTTCGGCTCCATCGTTTTAACATTCGAGAACTTATAGTTATATAATTTTTGCATTCCTTTATAACCATCTTCACGATCAGCAAATTCCAATGTAAATCCTACTTTGGCTTCCTGCGCAACATTCCCTAAATCAGAAATTGTATTTATATTCTTTTGATCTGCTATTTTTTTCGGCATGGCTAGTGCATATGTATTGTTATACTCCATTGGCTTCAACATAATCATATTATATTTCTTTTCCATTCCAACGCGAGCCTGCTCATATACTTCATCACGATTTGTACTCTTTGGTTCTTCTTTCACGAAAGTAGATAAAGCTGTTCCTGAAAATTCTGGGTATATATCTACTTCCCCTGATTTCAACGCTTCAAATACAAATGCTGTTTTCCCAAGACCTGGTTTTAATTGTACGTGTAAATCTGTATCTTGTTCAATAAGCTGCTTATACATTTGAATTAAAATTTCAGGTTCTGATCCAAGTTTGCCCGCAATAACAATATCTTTCTTTTCTGTACTCCAAAGAAATGGAGAAGCAATCATTATACAAACAATACATATCATCAATATAACACGCTTAGAAGAGCGTTTCGGTCGTTCAAGTATGCGAAGTACTATATCAAAGAATAAAGCGAGTAACGCGGCTGGTACGGCCCCTAAAATGATAAGTGCATGATCATTTCGATCTATACCTAATAATATAAGCTTACCGAGCCCACCAGCACCAATGAGAGCTGCTAATGTAGCCGTTCCAACAATTAATACCATCGCTGTACGAATACCGGCCATAATAATTGGCAATGCAAGAGGAAGTTCTACCTTCCACAATCTTCTCCAGCTATTCATCCCCATAGCTTTCGCGGCTTCTATTAGAGATTCATCTAATTCCCTTATTCCTGTATATGTATTTCGTAAAATAGGTAATAGTGCATACACAACTAATGCGATAATCGCTGGAAGTTTTCCGATTCCTACTAACGGAATTAAGAGTCCAAGCAATGCAAGTGATGGCACTGTCTGCATTACTGCAGAAGTTCCTATTATAAATTCAGCCATTCGTTCTTTTCTTGTTAATAAGATGCCAAGTGGCACTGCTATAATTACTGCAAAAAATAATGAAATAAGCGATATTTGTAAATGCTCACTTAATGCAGTTAGTAATTCTATTTTTCGTTCTTGGAACGTTTGTATAAAATTAGTCACTGTTTAGCCTCTTTCCTTCATTTGTTCAACAATGTAATTGACAATATGACGACTTGTTAACGCTCCAATATATTGACCGTTTTCTTCAACTGGAACGACCTCTTCATCACGCACACGAACTAGTGCTTCTTGTAAGGAAGAATGTAATGATAGCGCCTGCCCTTCTAATTGCACACTTTGATCAAGTGGCAATACATCTGCTACACTTTTCCCCTCATACCAAGTTCGCCCATGATTTCCAATGAACTCCTCTACAAATTCATTTTTCGGATTATGTATAATTCCTTCTGGTGTATCTAGTTGAACAACTTTTCCTTCTTTCATAATACAAATGCGATCTCCAAGTGATAATGCTTCTTGCATATCATGTGTTACGAACACGATTGTTTTTTGAATCTTTTTTTGCAACTGTACAATATCCTTCTGAAGCTGTTCCCTACTTAATGGATCTAACGCACTAAATGGTTCATCCATAAGAACGATTTTCGGGTTTGCGGCTAATGCTCGCACGACACCGACACGTTGTTTTTGTCCTCCTGACAATTCATCAGGCATACGATCTCGATATATATCCGGATCTAATCCAACCATATGTAACAAGTCATCGACGCGTGCTTTTATTTCCTTTTTGCTCCATTGCCTCATTTCAGGAACAACTGCAATATTTTCAGCGATTGTCATATGAGGAAACAAAGCAATCTGTTGCAACACGTATCCTATATCCCAACGTAATTCGTTTATATTATATTGTTGAATATCTTTTCCATCGATTAAAATCGATCCTTCAGTCGTTTCGATTAAACGATTAATCATCTTCATTGTCGTTGTTTTCCCGCAACCACTCGGACCGATAAGAACAAAAAATTCTCCCTTTTTAATTTCTAAATGCAATGAATCCACTGCTTTCGTGCCATCTTCATACGATTTTGACACATGATTAAATTGAATCACAAATACAACTCCTTTACTGTTGTTTCCTTTATTTTGATGGAATATGGCATTCATTTCAAATGATACGCTTTTAAATTAAAAAAGAGCTCACATTTGAGCTCTAACGGTCGAACAATATTGTTTTCATAATAGCAGCATATTCGCGAACATACATTTTTCTCTTAGAACGAATTGGTGTTTCAGCAGCTAGTGCCTCCATCTTCATGCCTAAACGCTTTGCAATTATTTTCGTTCGATATAAATGATACGTATTACTTACAACTACTGCATGTTTCACATTATATAAATCCATACTAAACTTTAAGTTTTCATACGTATTTGTAGATTGATCTTCTATTAAAATACGACTCTCATCTATACCGTGTACCATTAAATAGTTTCTCATGCTGTGAGCTTCCGGTATATCTTCATCTTCTCCTTGACCACCTGAAACAATTACTTTCGATTCAGGATGGGAAAATAAATACTCCAACGCTACATCCAAACGATTTTGAAGAGATAAAGACGGTCTATCTCCAAATAACTTTGCACCCAGTATAAGAACGTACGGAGAGTGATAGCTCAACTTTTCACGAGCAACTTTGTTCATTCTAAACGTCATATAAATGATATATAGTGGCGGTAATAATAAAATTATAAGAAAGATCCATTTGTTCATAAATAAGTTTGCACTCCCTTTCTTTTTATTATATAAAAAAAGAAAGGGAGGCAGAAGTGTTTTTTTAAACGATTGATTTATTAGAAACATTCGCCGCTACTTTACGTTGTGATAGTACATAATAAATAGCTATTCCTAATGAGAAGATCAATATGCAGCTTAATACGTAAAATGGAAGCATTACTCCGGCTTTAGATACACCCGCTGTAAACAACATTAATAATACAATTCGTATTCCAGTACCAATTAGGCGAAATAAGCTGTCTACACGTCCCATTACTTCATTTGGAATTTCCTCCATCATCAATACATTTCTCGCCACTCTTGTACCCGCATTTCCAATTGCATGAAAAATCGCTAGTCCATATAAAAACAATACAGAAGGTTCAATACTCATTGCAGTAATTGAAATTACATAAATGAACATCGTCATAACGATTGAAACTTCTGTTTTGATATATTTCATTATGAGTGGAATACAGATCCCTGCAACAACCGCTCCGACACCGTACATCGTGCCCTCTATTGCGTATACAGAGGCATTGGCTTTTAGTATATCCGAAATATACACTGGTATTAAATAATTTGCCATCATGACACCTATAAACGGCATATAAGTGGCCAGTAAGAACCAAAAGAGCTTAGGACATTTTTTCATAAAGTGAATTCCTTCAAACAATTGCTTCTTAAATGTTATTTTTCTTTTCACTTCTTTTTTCTTTACGTACGGTATACATAAGAAAAGAAAAAATGCTCCAGCAAAAGTTAACATGTCTACTAACAAAATCCACTTCAAAGATACAATTTCAATTAAGAAGCTCGCGGCCGCTCCAGAAATAACTTGTGTTAACTGTCCTTGTATTTCCATCGTTCCACTTAAACTTTTATAATGTTCTGCTTGAAATATCTCTTGGTTGAACGCAAATATTGTAGGATAAAATAATAAATAGTAGAATGATCCGGCTATATAAATAAGAATATAGTGAATAGAATGATAAGGTTGCCCAGCAAATCCCCATATAACCATTATTCCGATTACGGCTATTCCGATTCCTTCGTTACATAGCAATAAAGATTTTCTTGAAAAACGATCAATACTTTGCCCAATGAATGGTGTTAATAAAAACATAATGAGGGTTGCAATGATAGAAACATAACCAAATGTTGTCTCTCCTCCACTCTCTTTAATTAACAGCCAAGGAATCGTTATCATAACAATCCCGGAACCAATAGCAGATAGACTATTGGCTCCTAGAATGTAATACAAGCGAGAATCATGATAAAGTGAGGACATATCACTCCACTCCTAGTTGTTTTTTCACCTCTTTATATACGCTCATATATGCTTTCAATTCTTTAACTACATCATGAATTAATGGTTTTGCATCTTCCCCAAGTTCACCATCTTGCACATGTAATCCATCAAGCACAACTTGTTTTGGAATTGCATTTGCATAAACACCTCTAGCGACCGTTCGCATGCTGTTTAATGCATTTATTCCACCTTTACCGCCACCAGCAACCGCTAACAACGCAACTGGTTTATGAATAAATTCACTACTACTTAAGTAATCTAAAGAGTTTTTCAGCGCACCGCTCATCGCATTATGATATTCTGGTGTACATAATACAACCCCATCCGCAGCTTTCACTAACGTTTTTAATTTTTTTACTGCCTCTAAATCACGTTGTGACTCTTCTCCATTGTATAAAGGTAAATCCTCAATTGCTAAATCATATAATTCCCCTTCAAATTGATCCGCAATATATTTCGCCACCACGCGAGTTCTACCAAATTTTCTTGGTGTACCGTTAATAACGACTAGTTTCATGATTATTTCTCCCCTTTGTTTTCAAGTTCTACTTATATATTATCAGAAATTTCTATACAAAACACAATATAAAGAGTTAACTTGCTTCATAAAATAGTATGATAAACAAAAAAGAACTCATACTTTCGTATGAGTTTCGTACAATTACTTTGTTTCATCTCTCAGACTCAACGTACCTAAACTTTCATTTGCTTCAAAATGATTATATGCTTTTTCCGCTAATTTTTTCCGTTCTTCTGGTAATTCTATATATTTCATTACGTTTTCAATTATTTTTTCGTACGGAGTAAATACAATTCCTGGCCACTCTACCTCATCTTCTGGATTACTATTTTCGGAAATAATAAATTTCTTATTTGCGACTGCATAAGACACGCGAGGTGTTTCAAGAATTCCTGATAAGTAAAAATGAATATTTAATATAATTTTAGCTCTAGCAATCAATTCATTTCTAACAATTCCCCACGCATTATTTTTAAAAACTATATTTAAATTCGGCGCAACCGCTTTTAGGTGGTCAAAAATAGCTTGCCGCCTCGGATTAAGAGCACCTATAAACAGAATATCAATATCTTCAGTAATCTCATCTTCAAATGCATCTTTTTTTATTTCCAAAGTGGGAGCATAGTTCATTTCTACATGTTTTATTTCTTTTCCTACCCCTTTTTGTTTAAGCCATTCTATATTTTGTTTACTATAATCCCAAATCACTCTATCTTTTAATAATATTAAATAAAGGGGGTGCGCATATGGACTTCCTTCGTATAGCTGTTCTAAATTATAAATAATTGCATCTTTCGGAAGAAGGTTCGGGTTATATGCGTATGTATGTGCTCCAAAAACAACTGTATTCTTTACATTTTCCAGTATTGTTTCTGATATAATTACGGTATTTCCCTCCTGCTCCAACCGCCACTTTAAAGCTCGCGCAACATCTATGAAACTACCGTATGTCTTTGGGCATATAAAAAGACAATAATCATATTCTTTATTCAAATAAACTTCCATTAATCTTAAATTATTTTTATATAAATCTACATCTGGATGTTTAAGTACCAACTCATTTGCATGTTTTCTTGCTACTTTATATAATCCAGCATAATAAGCAGCGATGCATCTTCTTAATTCGATTCTTTCCCGATCCTCATCTAATACATCCATGTTTAAAAGAAGATTTGCGATACAATACGCTTTTAAATGATCACGATCATAATAATAGTCTAGTAGTGGCATCAATTCTTCATACGTATTTCCATGCACCGATTCTCCTAGTTCAATCGCCCATCGCATTAATTCCATGATTACTCCACTACTCCTTTAACCGAAAATGTATTTAATAAAATTTCGCATTATTCTCTACTATATTTGCTATATGAAATGGAATCTTTTCTTTTATCGATTCCAAATACTTCTGCGACACCGCTCCTAAATGTTTTTTATGAGGTATATAGAAAGCACTAATAGAAATTTCATAGTCAAATAAGTAATCATACACATGATAATCTACAAATAGTAGATCATCCTTTGGAAAAGGAATTTCCTTCCCTTGCAGAGCATACATCAAAGCAATATTGTTTTGAGATCGTAATCGATACAACCTTGCAAGTTGGTATAATGGTTCAGCCCGGGTTGGTCTATATTCCCAAGCTTTTTGAAAATAAAAAACAGCTAATGCTAAATATTGCTCTTCTTGCCCTTTAACAGTTTCTTTTTCATCAGCATCTGTCACTTCATTTTGTTTATTTGCTGAACGATTTGCTAACTGCTCATAACAAAATCCTATTCGCAATAACGAATAGAATACCTCTTCAACCCATCCTCCTGCTTCCACTCGTTTTTTATACCATTTAATTGAATTCTCAAATTGACTTAAATGAAAATAAGTCTGAGCTAAATAAAATAAATATCTTATATGCAAATCTGGCGTTGTTTCTGGGTCGTTTATTCCTTGTAACAACAACCTCTCATCTCTTTCAAATTTATCAGCTTTGCTCCCGCCATCTCCGGGATCATTCACGACAAGAGTCTCTAACCGAGCTACCCTCGTATTGTAATTCGCTCCAACTTTTGAACGATCTATATCCCAATACTCATGAGTAACACCGACAGATTTCCATGGTAAAGAAGCTTTTAAAAGACGCGTAAGCCAATATTTAATATGAACATCATATTGCAGTGTAAGATAATGATCTTCCGTTAAGCTCGTTTTATCGAAATTCGGACCAACCTCTAAAATCATATCTGCATCTAATATTAATAAATAATCTGCTTCTGGGTATGTTTTTTGCGCTAACGAAACAGCTAAGCTTCTGTTATAACCAAAGTTTTTAAACGGCTCATGATGAACCGTCCCAGGTATCTCATTTTCCTTACACCAATTTTCAATAATTTCAGGCGTATTATCCGTCGATCCAGTATCACAAATAGAAACAAAGTCTACAATTGATTTTGTTGCATTTAAACATCTTTCCATAATTCTAGACTCATTTTTGACGATCATACAAAGACATAACTTTTTTTCTTCCTTTACAGACTTCACTTGCTCATTTCCCATTTAACCACCTCATATTTTATTAACACGCTCTTCTCATATGTAACAACATTTCTTAGCTATACTGATGACATAAGCACCCTTTTACTATTTATGAAAACTTCATTTTATTTATTCTTACTTTTATGTTGGGACATATTTCATGCAGCGCTTTATATTTGATACAATCAATACAAAAAACATAATGCGGGAATCCGTACATTTCAAAGTCTAAGAGGAGGTTATATTTTGTTGGATTACATTTGGCTAGATGACAAATCACCAATTTTAGAACAACTACCAAGCACCTGTAAATCTGCAGCTATATTGCTACACCCTTTTGTCCAAATGCCTTTAGGATGGGAAAAGTCTGTGAGAAAAAGACCATATGAGCACATCTATCCTAGCGCTGAAGAAATCATTCATAATGGGAAATCCGTTTCTTGGAAGGAAATGATGTCTTATAGTGGATTACATTCATACGCAGAATTAGCAATGGCCATGTTGACTTCCATTGGTGCTTTTACAGAAGAATATAAAAGAGAGGATTTAGCTGAAAAGCTATATTCAAACTTAAAAAAAGATCTTTATTATCCAACAGAAGATTATACGTCTATATTTTTATTACATAAATTACTTAAACTCCTCGGTTCTAAAGGTGCAAAAAATTTATATTTCTCTGAACCAATTCTTGATACAAACGGATTATTAGCGGTAGATAATACTACTCCATTAGATATTTGGGACATTAGCAATAATGAGTTAATTATTACTGGCGAAGATAATGAGTATGCGTTTATGAGTATATTTAATTCCTTTATAACCTTATTATTAGCTAAAGAAGAAAATATAGAATATATTGTTCATTCAATGAACGTTGAAGCTGTCATTTGTGACAAAAAACGATGATTGATTGGTATTTTTAAATTAGTAGTTTCTTAAACTATAAAAAAGAAACTTGCGCTTATGCACAAGTTTCTTTTCAAAAACATCCTTATTTTTTCACAACTTCATGTCCACCGAACTGATTACGTAGTGCTGAAACTACTTTTCCATGGAATGTATCATCTTCCTGAGAACGATAGCGCATAAATAATGACATAGCGATAACTGGTGCTGCAGCTTGAAGTTCAAGTGCAGTTTCAACAGTCCATTTTCCTTCTCCTGAAGAGTTCATTACACCTTTAATGCCATCTAGTTTCGGATCTTCTGCAAATGCTTTTTCAGTTAAGTCCATTAACCAACCACGGATAACTGATCCGTTCGCCCATACTTTTGCAACATCTTCATAATTAAAATCAAAGTCACTCTTATCTAGTACTTCAAATCCTTCAGCGATTGCTTGCATCATGCCGTACTCAATACCGTTATGAACCATTTTCAAGAAATGACCACTACCAACACGGCCAGCATAAGAATAGCCATTTTCTACTGCTAAATCTTTAAATAAAGGTTCTAATTGGTCGTAAATTTCTTTTTCTCCACCAACCATTAAGCAAGCACCGTATCTAGCTCCTTCTACACCGCCTGATGTACCGATATCTACATAATGTAATCCGAAGCTTTTTGCTTCTTCAGCACGGCGTAACGTATCTTTATAGAATGAATTTCCGCCTTCAATAACGATATCACCTTCATCTAATAACGGATAAACATCTTTTAATACTGACTCTACAACTTCTCCTGCAGGCACCATTACCCAAATTGTACGAGGAGCTTCTAGTTCAGCAATCATTTCTTTTAATGTATGACGTGCAGTAATTCCTAGTTTTCCTGCCTTTTCAACAAGCTCTTTATTTACATCGTATACTACTACTTCATGCTTGTCTTCATGTAAGTGTTCAGCTAATGGGAATCCCATTTTTCCTAATCCAATTAAACCTAGTTTCATATTAATCAATCTCCTATTCTATACAAATATATTTAATATCGAAATTAGCCCAAATGCTACTACAGATAATATAGTCTCCATTGCAGTCCATGTTAATAACGTTTCTTTCACAGTCATTCCGAAATACTCTTTAATCATCCAAAATCCTGAATCATTTACGTGTGATAAAATTAATGACCCTGCACCAGTTGCAAGTGCTAGTAGTTCAACATTTACACCTGGTGTACTTGCTGCAATCGGTGCAACAATTCCAGCCGCTGTCATCATAGAAACAGTAGCTGATCCAGTTGCAATTCGAATAAGTGCCGCAATTCCCCACCCTAATAATATCGGTGAAATATGTGATTCTTTCGCCATATCTGCAATTGTCGTTCCAATTCCAGAATCTAATAATACTTTATTAAATGCACCGCCTGCACCAATCACTAACAATATGTTTGCAATAGGTCCAAGGCAATCATTTGTAAATTGTAACACTTTATCTTTTGAGAAACCTTTTGCATATCCAAGACTAAAAAAAGAGTAAATGGTTGCAATTAATAAAGCCACAATCGGATCTCCAATAAAGTGTAATACTTGTGCTAGTTGACTCGTTTTATTTAATGCAACTTCTGCTATTGATGCACCAAGCATAAGAAATACTGGAAGTAAAATTGTAAACAATGTATTCCAAAAGCTAGGAAGCTCTTTTTTATTATCTTTTTCAATAAATTGCTCCGCTATATCTAATGGTACTTCCTTATGTATACGAGCACCAATCCATTTCCCGTAAAGTGGACCTGAAATAATTGCAGTTGGAAGTCCGACAATTAACGCATATAAAATTGTCTTCCCTACATCTGCTTTAAAAATACCAACTGCCGCCATTGCCGCTGGATGCGGTGGAACAAGTCCGTGTACGACTGACAGTCCTGCTACTAGCGGAATACCAATTGTAATAAGTGATACCCCAGTTTCTAACGCAATTGTAAATACTAACGGAATTAATAGTACAAATCCAACTTGGAAAAATACCGGAATCCCTACTAAAAATGCAACGAACATCATCGCCCAATGAACTCGTTTCTTTCCAAAACGATTAATTAATGTGTTAGCGATACGTTCAGCACCACCAGATTCGGCCATCATTTTTCCAAGCATCGTTCCTAGTGCTAAAACTATTGCTAAAAATCCTAACGTATTACCAAGCCCTAGTTTAATAGAATCAATAATCCCTGGATCTTTTGGTGAAGTTCCAATTAAAGGCATTCCCATTGCTAATCCTACACCAATTGCTGTTAAAATTAATGCGACAAATGGATGCCATTTTACTACCGTAATAAGTAAAAGTAGTATGACAACTGCCGCTAGTACGATCCCAACTACCATTTCTCCCAATCCCCCTATTGTTTACGTTGGAAAGCAGCTATACAATCAAATTCTTCTTTCAAGCGATTGTAAAGTCGTTCATACATATAAAACATTTCTAAATATATAGCCGTATTTTCTTTATTCGGTACATGATGATGGACAATATCAATCCAATCCTTTACCTCTTCAAGAGAATCAATTTTTCCTACAGCATACAAAGCAACTGCTGCTGCCCCAAGCGCAGATGCTTCATGACTTTCAGGTACAAGCAATTCTTTTCCCATCATATCGGACAACATTTGTCTCCAAAATGCAGATTTTGCAAACCCTCCTGAAACTCGTATTTCAGTAAGTGGCCCTGTACAATCCCTGATTGCGAGTGCTACTGAATATACACTCATACAAACACCTTCCATCACTGCACGTATAAAATGTTCTCTCTTATGTTGAAGATTGATTCCAAAGAATGTACCACGAGCATTTGCATTCCAGTAAGGTGCGCGTTCTCCAGATAAGAAAGGTAAGAACAATAGTCCATCCGCTCCAGCTGGTACGCTTTCTGCATATTTAATTAATAAATCATAAGGATCAATGCCGAGCTTTCTTGCTACTTCTTGCTCTGGACTACCAAATTCATCACGTAACCATCTCAGTAATATTCCACCGTTATTCGTTGGACCACCGATTACCCAGTGCTCATCTGTTAATGCGTAACAAAACGTTCTCCCTTTCTCATCTGTATTTATATTTGATGAGATTGTTCGAACCGCACCACTCGTTCCAATCGTAATTGCAGCCGCACCCGGTGATATCGCACCAACTCCTACATTTGCAAGAACCCCATCACTTGCTCCGATGACAATTGATGTTTCTGCACTTATCCCCATCTTCTGTGCTAATTCTGGCTTCATACCTGATAAAATATATGTAGTTGGTACAGGGGTTGATAATTGTTCTGGTGACATATGTAACATAGTTAAAACATCTTCATCCCAGTTTAATGTTTCTAAATTAAATAACCCCGTAGCAGAAGCAATCGAATAATCAACTACGTAGCGTGAAAATAATTGGTAAATCACATACTCTTTAATGGAAATGAATTTATAGGCACTTGTATATAACTCTGGTTCCTCTTCTTTCATCCATAACAATTTAGAAAGTGGTGACATCGGATGAATCGGTGTACCTGTACGTCTATAAATTTCATGCCCATTCATTTGTTGTAATAATTTTTCTGATTGCTTCGTACTTCGATTATCTGCCCAAATGATAGAACGCGTTAATGGCGCACCATTTTCATCTACTGCAATTAATGCGTGCATAGCTGTACTAATACCGATTGAAGAAATATCTTCTGGTAATACATTACCTTTTTCAATGGCAACGCTTACACTTTTGTATACAGCGGCACATATTACATCAGGATCTTGCTCAGCCCATCCTACATTCGGTTGAATAATTGGGTAATCGATTGCATGTGATGCAATGACTTTTCCTTTTTCTGTGAACACAACCGTTTTTGTACTTGTGGTACCGATATCAATCCCGATTACTCTCCCCCTTGTTTCCATGCGAATCTTCCCTTCATTTCTAGCAAAATACGATTTAGTAAACCGTTTACATGAATTAGTATATAAAATATTTTTTCATTTATCAAGTTATACAGAGAAAATTTTTTTCATACCAAAAAATAAATCCCCTCATTCCATTTCACTTATATACTACATTTAGCTTTTCCATGCGGTAAACTTACGTTATATTCGTTACGCAATACACTCTTTCCTCTCATTAACAACACATACATAGTCCTCCATACGTTCTACTTATTTGCTTGAAGAAAGAGTTGAAAAACAATATTCATTTTTAGCGGTCACGTAACATCACCATCAAGCCAAGAAAAGTAACTAACCGCAGAATGAGAATTCTGTGCATTTTGCTCTTATTTATTGTTTTAGGTTCACTAGTCTTTTATCTTGATAAACATAGATCGCGGCCCCCTACTAACCCTTTTTTATCTTGTAAATATATCTTGCATACTATAAAACCAAAAAGTATTTTTATTTTTCAGAAAAATAAAAACAATAACACGGAATTTATTGTATAATGTTGTAAAAAGATGTCGGAGGGATTTAATGTTAAATAAAATATCTCAATTCACAATTAAGCTTTCATCAATTCTTTTATCACTCTTACTATTATTAAATTTACCTTATTTATTTATCACCCAACAAGGATTTACCTTTCAACCAATTTATTTTTTTAATCAGACCGTTACTATGTTAAAACAGGTTTTTTCCCCTGAATCATTAGTGATTATAGGATCAGACCCGAAGTTTGGCCATTTCAAAAAAACACCATTATTTCCAACTGTTTTAGAACCTTACCTATATTCATTTACTATATTATTTTCAGCCTTTTTTCTTGCTCTCTTTTTATCATCTAGCATGGCATTTTTTTATTTTTTAGCAAAAGATTATATAAAAAAATGGATAAACCGAATTGTGTTCATATTAGAAGCTGTCCCTGATATGATGATGATGATTTGTTTGCAAATATTTTTCATATGGGTACTTCAGAAATTTGGGGAATCTCCTGTCACTATTATTTCTTTTAATGAAAATCGAGCTTATTTACTCCCTATTTTATCATTAGCTGTCTTACCTACATTACAAATGTTTCGGATGATGGTGTTATACATAAAAGAAGAGCAAGGAAAACATTACGTAGAGGTTGCATATGGAAAAGGCCTTTCATCAAGTTATATACTATGCATTCATTTATTCAAAAATATATCTATCCACTTCTTCCACCATTTAAAAACGATTTTTGTTTTCTTACTTTCTAATTTATTCATTTTAGAATTTGTTTTTAATATGGAAGGCATTATTCAATTTTTATTTAATAAGGCGTTTGTTTCACCTCCAGCTGCATTTATCATACTTGTTATGATTATTTTACCGTTTTATGCCATTTTCCAAATAGTTTCATTCATGATGAATAGATGGAAAAAGCAATTGAAAGGAGTATCATTATGAAATCTATTTGGAAATCAAAACGCTTTTTAATCGGCTTTACTTATCTATTCATACTTATTTCAGCTAGTTTTATTTATAGTTGGTTCTTTAAAGATAACATCCCAAAACCTCCTCAATTACTTTACAATGACAATAACGAATTACTTGGAAAGGCCCCCTTTCCGCCATCGTTAATTCCACCTTTTGGATCTGATCGTTTTGGAGAGTCTGTTTTCTTACAAATTGTAGAAGGAGCAAAATTCACTATTTTATTAGCCGTGGCAATTAGCTTCTTTCGAATTTTATGCGGAACATGTATAGGAATCCTCTTAAGTTTATTTGCTCCAAAACTCAAGAGATTTTTCCAGTCATGCTCAGAAGTTTTTTATTATATTCCAACTCTATTTATCGCATTCATACTCATCACGCCCGTTAATATTATAATCACATCAAATGCTGATGGGGTAGATCCAAATATTTCATTTACGTTTTATCAAGTACTCGTACTTATTTTCGTCGCTCTGCCTACACTTTCTTTATACATATCCTCAGAGGTTGATGAATTTATGAAACAAGATTACATCTTAAGTTCACAATTACTGGGGGCTAGTCGTTTTCATATTATTAAAAAACACTTACGAGTCTTATTACTTGACCGCTTATTTGTATTATTTATGGAACATATCGTCCAAACACTCATACTCGTTATCCATTTAGCGTTGCTTAACATTGTAATTGGCGGCATACAAATGCGTGAACTCTATGACGGAGTGCTCAAACCTGTTTCTCTATCTAATGATTGGGCAGGTCTTATTGGATTAAATCGTAATGAAATGAATCTTTCATGGTGGATTATTTTTTATACTCTCGCTTCATTCTTTATTACGATTCTATTTATTAAGCTTATGACCATCGGAATTCAAGATGCACTGAAAGCAAGAGATTCGCAAATTGTAGCAATTCAAAACGTTCCAGATCATAAAAAATTTGTTAAACATAAAGATTCCTTTTCGTTTGCAAATAAAGTAAACCTTTAATCATTTCTCATTAATCAAGTATGAATTGGCATTGATATTAGTAGAATATAAAAAGATGATCTCTATTGAATACAGAGATCATCTTTTTTATATCGTCTAACTTTTTTACATGTACTTTGTTAGACTCATACTTTTTATATTTAAAGTGCATTATTTGCAATCACAATTATGCTGTTTAAAATCGATTACCATACGCCCTTGAATTTTACCTTGTTCCATTTCTTCGAATACATTTTGTACTTTATCTAAAGGACAAGTTTGAACAACTGGCACTACTTTTCCTTCTGCACCGAACATAAACGCCTCTTCTAAATCTTTACGAGTACCAACTAGAGAACCAACTACTTCAATTCCATCCAGTACAAGTCGTGGGATGTTTAAGTCCATTGTTTCTACTGGTAGCCCTACTGCAACTACTTTACCGCAAGCACGTACTGCATCAACTGCTGAGTTAAAGGCTACTTTAGAGACTGCTGTTACTACCGCAGCATAAGCGCCACCAAACTCCTCTTGCACAATTTTATCAGCAGGACCTTGAGAAATTGGATTGATAGTCATATCAGCACCAACTTCTTTCGCTAAGGCTAATTTGTCGTCATTAATGTCTACTGCGATTACCTTTGCACCAAATACATTTTTAGCATATTGGATAGCTAAGTTACCTAATCCACCGCAGCCATAGATTACAATAGGTTGACTAGGTTTAATATCTGATACTTTAATAGCTTTATATGTAGTTACACCAGCACAAGTAATTGATGATGCTTGAGCAGGATCTAATCCTTCTGGTACTTTTACCGTATAATCAGCTGTAACGATACATTGTTCAGCCATACCCCCATCCACTGAATAACCAGCATTCTTAACTTCACGGCAAAATGTTTCTCTACCAGTTACGCAATATTCACAACGTCCACAAGATTGGAACATCCATGCAATACTTACACGATCACCTATCTTTAGTGAAGTAACATCATCAGCTATTTTCGTAACAATACCTACACCCTCATGACCAAGAATACGGCCATCAGTGTTACCAAAATCATGATTCGCAACGTGTAAATCAGTGTGGCAAACTCCACAATACTCTACATCTACTAACGCTTCACCTGAGTGTAACGGACGTAATTCTTTTTCAATCACTTCGATGTTTGCTTTGCTGTTTTTATTAACCACTACTGCTTTCATATGTGATCTCCCCTTTAGTGTTTTAGCATTTTAATGAGTTTATCTCACAACTACTTTCTTCACTACTTTGGCTAGTTATTGTACCAAATTTAAGTGTTCAATCATCATTACATCTTCATCATAACATGACACTTCATAAACAGCTTGTGAAATTATGAACAATATTTGAATTATTACACAAATCGGTCTTTATTTTAAATTTTTAAAAATGAGAGTTTATCATTGACTATAAGTAAGTCACATATTTCTAAAACAAAATAAATTAACAAACTTCTCACCGATAAAAAAGCTCTTCACTCAATATTTTCTACATGTAAACACTTAGTTTCACAGTAATATCCTTTGCCACCAACATAAACTTTTTCTATTTTATTTTTGCTATTGGTTGCTAATTTAACTAATATTTCAGAAGGCGAGTGTAAAGAATAACCTTGTTCAAATACATAGACTTCTTTTTTCAAGTAGTCCTGTTCATAAAGATAGCAAGCTAATGCACCGTTCGAAGTTCCAGTCGCTGCTTCTTCATTGATGTCGTATAGCGGAGCAAAATTTCTGCATATAATTCGATTGTCATTAAAAGTATATAGATGCATCCCGACAACATTATAATACTTGCTGATTTCTTTAATTTTTTCAAAATTAGGTTGCAGTGCATGTAATTGTGTTTCGCTTTTTATAGGAATTAAAATATCTTTTAAGCCCGTGGAGACAATTTGAATTGGGCATTTATTGTCTATATCTTTACTATCAAAACAGTCAATGAACTCGTTTGGAGATACAACATCATAGAATATCGGTTTATTTTGTTCCATGAATATAATGTCATCTTTTATAGTAATAGTAAGAACACCGCTGTTCGTTTCAATCGTATAGCGATTCCTGAAAAGTTTATTTAAATGCATTAGTATCGCGAAAGAGCCAATTGTGGCATGACCACATAAATCAACTTCTTCTTTCGGTGTAAAATACTCAAATTTATAATCAGCAAGTTCAGATTCTGATATAAATGCGGTTTCCGCATAGCCCAGTTGTTTGGCTATTTCCATTTTTTGAGTAGTGGTCAATGTATCCTCAATAAATACCACTCCTGCTTTATTTCCGCCTTTATGATCCTTGCTAAATGCACTTGCAACATAAACAGATATTTTCATAAGACACCTTCCTCACTTATAGTAAATTATAGTATAGAAAGCACTACATATAAATGTCATTGGATAAATTATCCCTAAAATAAGAAACAAACTACTTTTAGCATTTGAACTCTCCAAAAATAGTTTGTCTACAGTCTGAAAGCTCTTCATTTGAAGAGCTTTTTTATATTCGCTTCATCGAAATCGTTTCACGTATACTTTGTAAATTTTTTAGAGTTTCCTCTTGTCGCTGCAACGACAACCCTACATACAAAGTATCTAATAAGCTTAACTGTGCTAATCTGGATGAACTTGCTTCTGTGCGGAATTCAGTCTCACGTGTTGATGTATATAACGTTATATCAGCAAGTTGACTTAATGCTGATTTCTTATAGCTCGTAATCGCAATAATTTTGGCCCCTCTTGCTTTCGCTACTTCTAATGCTTCAAGTAATCCTTTATTGCTACCAGAATGAGAAATACCAATAACAACTGAGTTTTTTGAGAGTAAACCTGCTCCCATAATTTGAAAATGCGAATCAGTATGAGCGATACAAGAAATACCCGTTCTCATAAACTTATGATACGCATCCATTGCAATAATACCAGAGCCACCATTTCCATAAAACTCAATTCGACTTGCTTCTTGCAAGGCTCGTACAGCCTGCTCAAGTGCCGTTTCATTTAGCAAATGTAAAGTATCTTGCAGTCCTGTAATATGCGAATGAAAAACTTTTTTAGCAACAGTTACCATACTATCTTCTGCTGATACCTCTTCATGAATATTTTGCATCGGTGTATGTACAATTTCACGAGCTAATGTAATCTTTAAATCTTGAAAACCTTGCAAACCAAGGTGTTTACATAAGCGGAATATCGTAGCTTCGGAACTACTCGTAACTTCAGCTAATTCTGTAATAGATTTATGTACAACATCTTGTGGATGTTTCAAAATATGTTCGGCAATACTTCGCAATTTCGGTGATAAACCATTTAACGAAGCCTGAATCTTTCCAATCCCACTTCTTGTATCAGGCATAGCATATCCTCCCCTTCCATCGTAGCTTTATCCTGTAAAAACCGATTAGTTAAACTAATCATCAGTGGGGATGGTCCCCCACTGATTAGAGTTTCACTTTATTGTACCTAATTATTGAAAGAAGAAAAACCTATATTAGGGATTACTATAAATTTAATTGCTCCTATGTATTCTGTCATACGATATAATAGAATTATTCATACTTATGAATAATTCTCCCCATGTTTAACTGCGTATAATGCGGCTTGCGTACGATCGTCCACTTCCAATTTAGCTAAAACGTTTGAAACGTGTGTTTTCACAGTTTGTTCTGTAATATAAAGTTCTGCTGCAATCTCCTTGTTGCTTCTTCCTTTCGCAATTTCGCGAAGTACCTCTTGCTCTCTTTTCGTTAACATTGAAAAAGGATTTTCTATTTCCTTCTTTACTGCGGAACGCCCTATTAATGCAGGTGTTACTTTCGGGTGAAAATTCGCATTTCCTTGATATACTGCAATAATAGAAGCGACAAGTTGTTCAGGTTGTACTTCTTTTAATTGATAACCATCTGCTCCAGCTTCAAGTGCTGGTATAACATAATCTTGCTCTGAAAAACTACTTAATATAAGTACCTTTATCGTCTCATCGTATTGCTTTAGACGTTTTGTTGCCTCAATTCCATCCATTTTCGGCATCGATACATCCATTAGTACGACATCCGGTTTTTCTTTTTGCACGAAATGTAATGCCTCTTCGCCATTTTCCGCTTCCCCAATAATTTCAAATTCTTCTCTCGTTTTCAAAAAGAATACAAGTCCTCTTCGAACGATATGATGATCCTCAACTAGTAGCAGTTTAATCTTCAACCTTATTCTCCCCTTCAAATCGGCAATTGAATTTCTATTTTTGTACCCTTTTTCAGCTCTGTTGTAATTTGAAACGATCCCTTCATTAACTGAATACGTTCCTTCATACTTTTCAGACCAAGTGCTGATTCCCTTACTTGTTCTTGTATAAATCCTATTCCATTGTCTTCTATGTAAAAATGTAACTGGTTATTTTCTATTTTTAAAAGAACATGTACCTTTTCACACGAAGCATGCTTTTTACAATTATGTAACGCCTCTTGGCTAATACGCCATAAAACTTCTTCTATTTCATCCCCAATTAAAACCATCCCATCAATTCGAACTTCCACTTGAACTCCTAATAACTTCCCGTAATTTTGAATTGCTTCTGCTAATCCTTTCTCTAATCCTTCAGGTCTTAATTGCCAAATTAATAGCGTCATCTCTTGTAATGCTTCTTGTGATAATTCTCCAATATAACTTAACATCTCTTGCAATTCTCTATCTTGCGTCATATTCAGAGTACCTTTCGCTGTTAGCATAATAGAAAATAACAATTGTTTTACTGAATCATGTAAATCACGTGCAAGTCGATTTCTTTCCGCTACCACTACATATTTACGTTCTTTCTCAACTAATTGAATACGTTGTATTGTCGTTCCAATTTGAAATGCAATTGATTCTAATAACGCTAACTCTTCCTCTGAAAAATGAGTCTTGTGAGGTGCAGCCACATTTAGTAGACCAAATTTTTCCAATCCAGACCTAAGCGGAATTGTCGCATGATGTGTAACATCTTCTGTCTCTCCCCAATTACATTCAATTGCATCTTCTATTCGCTTACATTCAATAATATTAGTCGCTTTTTCCAATCTCCCATTCACAAAACGTTCTACACACCAACAGTTTCCTTCACACATCGGCTTCTTCTCTTGCCACGTAAGAGCCTCTGGTAAATTTTCGTCTACAAGCATGCTGTGCTTTCCACTTTCATCAATAAAGAATATCCACCCTGTTTGTAAATTCATAACTTGTAACAATGTATGCAACACTTTTTCTAACATATCCTGTAAGTTTGTTGCTTCATTTAATAATTCAGCAATTTCTTTTAATGCTTCTAAACGATGCATCTCTTTTTCTTCAAAGCTCATTCTCATCACCAACTACAATTATAACATTAAGAAATTTCTAAATTCTATAAATAAAAAAAGAACCGAATTCCTTCAGCCCTTTCTTTATATCAATCATTTTATTATTGTTATTCTATCCAATGTTGGAAGCAAAATTTTTGTTAACAAATGATTCTACTTTAGCTGTCCGATAAAGATTGTCCACCATGGATATGCTGTAAGCCTTCAGTAGTAACAACCATATTCGCTGCTGGCATTTGCACTTGATTTTTATGGAACATAGACATTAATTCAAATCTTACTTGTCTAGAAGTTTCAAAATAATCTTCTGGCTTTATTAAACCTGTAATACAAAATTCATACCCAACATATTTCAAGTTAGGATTTAAGTCTGTAACACCGACGTATTTAAATGGTTCAACAGCCTCATCCTCTACTCTATAAAGAGTTTGATTCAATTTTTCATTGCATATAACACATACTTCTTCTAATAATTCCTTCACTCTTGTTGGATCTTCCTGATAACTTACCGTGATGCGTTCAATTACACGCATCCATCCTTTATTAAAATTTTGTATCGTTCTAATCTCTCCGTGCGGGATGGTAAGTAGTTTTCCTGACCATTCACGAATTTGCATAAAACGAATACTAATCTCTTCAATAGTTCCTGAATTTGTTCCGTTAAAAGTTACAAAATCACCAACCCGAAACTCTTTGTCCGCTAATCTTGCAAAGCCTAATATAACATCTTTTAGCATCTGTTGTGCAGCAAAACCGATGACAACTCCAGCTATCCCTGCACCTGCAATAATACTTTTTATATCTACAAATTGGCTAATTAAATATATGATAAGACTGATGATAATGATATATCTAAAAATAGATCGAATTACACTTTGAATCGTCTGCTCTACCTCTTCATCAAAAAAGCTTGATTTCCTAAAAAACCAATCAATAATACGGTTTATTACAAAAGAAATAATGATTAAAACTAAAGCAAATAGTAAAAATCTTAAAAGTAAAAACTCTCTTACATAATTAAAAAATTCTTCAGTATGCGTTAATAAGCTCATTTAACCACTTCCTTACTAATTAAAAAATTCGTAATCGCCTAAGTTTGTTCTAGAAAAATCTATTATCCTAATCTTAAATGCCACTACCCTTACTATGTATTTTGACTCTATTACTAATTCACTTTAAACAGTATGTCTAGCTGTTCTTTTTCCTTTCCCTTTAAATATACCCTTTTTAATAATCTAAAGGGAGCTAATAGTGATTTTTTTTAATATTACAACTTTATTCTACTCATTAAGATTTCAATTAATTTATTTATTAACTAAGTACAAAAAAGAGCTGAACTCATCAGCTCTTTTATTCGATATTAATTGTTGTCTTACTGTTTTTTTCTTCTTTCAATTTTGGTAATTCAATTGTCAATACGCCATCTTTATAATTTGCTCTAACATTTTCTCCCTCAACTTGTTTAAAACTAAAGCGTCGAGTTACAGAACCTATAGAACGTTCTTTACGAATATATGTGCCATTCTCATTTTTTTCTTCTACTTCATTATGGTTAGTTGCTTGAATCGTTAATACATCTTGTTCAAAATCAACTTGAATGTTTTCTTTTTGAAAACCTGGTAAATCTGCTTTCACAGTATATTTATCAGATTGCTCATGAATATCTACTTTAAAAGTATCCATGTTCAGTGGCTTAAAGAAAGCATCTGTCATCCCTTCTAATAAAGAAGGCCCAAAATCAAAAATACCATTTTGACGTTTTGTTATCTCTGGAAATAAATTACGCATATTTTTTCCTCCTTATTATTTATGAATGAAAGATTATCTCTTTCTGCCTTTATTATAACATTTGGTCAAAAAAGGGCAAAGTTTTTGTTTGACTTTTTTAATGTATATTTTACCAAATAAAACACATGAGATATTTGACATCTCTCATCTTTATAAAGAGGAATATATTTATATAATAACGAATAGTTTATATGCTCTTATTTTTCCTTAAGGAGGTTACCTACAATGGGGTATATCGAAGAAATTAGCGAAGTTGTCGGATCAAGACCATTCAATTTAGTAGGCGTTGCGGTAGCTGTTTTCAATGAACAAGGACAAATAAAAGAGACCTTTTTAAAGGCCTTTTTTTTATTTCACTTCTGCATGTAAACAAGATTTAAAATGTCCAAGTGCAAATTCATGTCCTTGCGCATTAAAAGATGCAACTGCCTTTTCATAAACAACAATTTTAAATCCTTTATTATACGCATCTACTGCTGTATGAAGAACACAAATATCAGTACAAACACCTACAAGATGAACTTCTTCTATTCCTCTTTCTCTTAGCTTCATCTCTAAATCCGTTCCAGCAAACGCACTGTATCGCGCTTTGTCCATATAATATACATTCTCAGCATTTTTATTTGTTTCGTATACTTCTTGTAACTCACCAAATAAGTCTCTACCATTTGTACCTGCTATATTATGAGGAGGAAATAATTTCGCTTCTGGATGATATTCATCATTTTCTTCATGTTTATCAATTGCAAACACTACGTAATCCCCATTTTCAATATATTGCTTCGTTATATGTACAATTTCCTTCTCAATTTCTTGGCCTGGTTTTCCGCAAGTTAAAGCACCTTTTTCCGCTACAAAATCATATGTATAATCAATATTAATAAGAGCTCGTTTCATAACCACTATCTCTCCTTCTTCTGTTTCACAGTAAACAATAGAAAATTTGTTATTACAACATCGTATGTACTATTCGACATTTCAAATGAAATACCTACATTTTTCTTGCAAAACTCACCTTAATCCGAGTTTATCATAAAGTTAAACTTTAATCATTGGAGAGTTTGTTCATCTCCAATGATTATCAGCCCTCACCAATCGCGCATTTACGGACAGTTGATCTCCCACCTAATATCCTCACCTATTCCGAGTTTTAAGGCGAGGTCTTACTGCCCGTTAATGCGGGATATAATAGATAAACAATGGTAAAACAAATAGCCCTATTAACAAGTCATGAATTTGATAATTGAGCGTTATTTGCATAAACTCTTGTATCGTAAACCAAATTACTGCCATCATTAGGCTAATCAAAATGATACGAATACACCGATTCACGTATTCAACCTCTTTCTCTGTCATAGTAGTAACAAGTGATTTCTTCCTATTTAATCGTATTAGAAAATGAAATAAGTTATTCACTCTTGCACACTCTAGTCCAAACAAAAAAGCACACTACTTTTTGAGTAATGTACTTTTTATTCATATTAAGACGCTGGTTTTGTCTCAAATGTTGCTTGATTAAAACTAATAACCTTTCCTTTCGGGTCATTGTTTTCATACTGAACTGCAGTAATTGTATGACTACCTGTTTCCAGCATTTTTTCTTTTAACTGCACTGTTGTCTGCGTTGTACTAGTTACTTGATGTTTATCTGTATACATTTGATCTACAAATACGAATGTTTCTTTATCACTTTGAAAATTAGAAAGTTCTAATTCAACTTGCTGAATTAACGTATCCTTTTTGATGAATACAGTCGGTATATTGCCGTTTTCAGAAGTACCATCTGGAGTAATAACTTTTACTTTCCCTTCTCCAATTGACATTACTCCTTCTGGAAATACAACCATATTCTCATCACTTGCGTTTACAACTTGTTCTTCCTGTTTTGATTGTGCGTCCTCTTTTTCCTGTGGAGCACCGCAACCAACTAATAACAATACAGACAATCCAGTGATTATGAATTTTTTCAAAATTCATCCCCCCTGTAACTTCATTATAATTTATTATACAAAAATAACTTTTAAATTTTGAGACTACTTTCAACACTTTCATGAACAAATAGAATCTTACTCACGATTAATGTATCATACTTTCCTTAATAGAACATTAATTTTTTTTATGAAATAAATAGTAAATTCCTCTTATCTATCATTTTAGCCCAACATATGAATTACATACTCTCAAAAATAAAAAGACATTGTTAGTTCAATGTCTTTTCTATACAGCAATTAAAAAACAAACGTTGTAATCTCATCTACTTCTTTTCTTGGAAGTTTCTTCGGTTTATCTTTCGGAAATCCGAGTGAAATAACCATATTTATTTGTTTTTCAAGCTCAATTTGTAAATATTGGCGCAGTTCATCTTGAGCTAGCAATACTGGCCCTGTCATTGGACAAGTACCAAGCCCCTTTGCATGTGCAGCTAACATTAAGTTTTGTGCCGCTAAACAACTACTCTTAATGCCTTCTTCTTCCCAAACTGAATTTGGAACAAAAGCAATTGGATCAAATATCTTTTCACGGAACTTTGATTCATATGGTGTTGCCAAACATACGATTAATACTGGTGCCTCCGAGAAAGCTGTTGCATATGGTCCGAAAGAACGTGTAAGTAATTTCCCTGCTTTCTCTTCTCCATTTTCTGCTGCTTTTGCCGCAAGTTTATGTAATGCATCCCATGTCATTTGTTCAATTTCTTTAATCTTCTCTCGATTCATGATAACTAAGAATTCCCACGTTTGTGAATTGGTATCACTCGGTGCGTAACGAGCACAATCAATTATTTCTTTTATATCATTAGTAGATACTTCTTGATCTGTAAACTTTCTAACACTTCGTCTTCCGTGAATTACTTCTTTAAAATCTTCATAATTCATATATTAAATCCCCTTTTTACAGCGTTTTCAAAACTTGTCCTATGCTTGAATTATATCATGAAAAAAAGCCGGAAGAATACCAGCTTTTTTCTTCATGATTAATTTGTCACTTTAAACAAACGAATACTCTCTTCGTATGCAGCTTGTAGTTTTTTCGTAATTGGTCCTCTTTCACCAGCCTCGAACTGTTCATCACCAATTTGAACGACTGGGAATATTTCAAGTGGCGTCGCTGTAAAGAAGCACTCCTCAGCGTCATATACTTCTTGTAATGAAAACTCTCGTTCCTCTACATCGATATGTAACTCTTTCGCTAATGTAATTACGTAGTGACGTGTAATACCATGTAAAATGAAATGATCCGCTGGATGTGTAATTAACTTATTATTCTTCACGATAAAGAAATTGGAATGACATCCTTCAGTCACAATACCATCTCGTACTAATATTGCTTCTTGATAACCTTGTTCATTTATTTTGTTTTTGATCATGATATTAGGAAGCAAATTTAAAGATTTTATATGGCAAAACTTCCACCTGATGTCCTCTTCTACTGTCACCTTAATCCCTGCCTCCATTGAAGCAACTGGTCTTGGGAACGAAACAAGATTTGCAAAATATGTCGGTTGTAAATCTGATTCATATACATGATTGCGCGGTTGTGCACCTCTTGATATTTGTAAATATACATTCCCATCTTCTTGAAATTGATTTTTTTCAATCATTTGATATAACTCTTCTACTAATTCTTCCTTCGTAAATGGTGGAATTAGTTTTATTTCTGCCATAGAATTAAAGAATCTTTTCAAATGTAAATCTAATAAATGAGGCTTGCCGTCGTATAGTCTAAATACTTCATAAATCCCATCACCAAATTGGAAGCCTCGCTCTTCTAATGCTACCATCGGCTGTTCTTCCTTCGTATTAATCATTCTCCCATTAAACAAGATCCAATCTTTATGAGTAGCTTTCATTCTTCCCCACTCCTTTATCACATGATTGATTTTATTGTACAACTTATGACACCCTGAAAGAAGGAATTTTCTGTATTTTCACAAACAAAAAATACATCACTTCGTAAAAGTGATGTATTTTATCATTTATTTAAGGAAATATTTTTCAATATCATCTAACATAAGGTTCGCAGCTTTAATACCGCCTGCTGTATTCCAGATTACCTCGTCTACTTGGAATACTTTATTATTTTTAGAAGCCTGTAGTTGCTTAAAGAGTGGATCTTCTATCCATTCCTTTGCTAACGAATTTCCTTCATTATTCTTATCTGCATCTTTATCAGACGTGAAATAGAATAAGTAGTCTCCGTCCATATTTGGAATTTGCTCTTTTGTAATTCCTTTTATCGCAAAATCATCTTTATCTTGTAATGGTGGTCGTTTAAATCCAATATCATTTAAAACAACGCCCGAGAATGAGTTTTTTTGATAAATACGAACGTCACCTGGTACGAAACGAATAATAGAAACTTTAGAATTCAAATTATCGCCTAACTTCTCTTTCATTCCTTCAATACGTTTTTTATAATCATCAAGAGCTTTCTGCCCTTCTTTTTCTTTATTTACAGCTTTTGTATAAAGTGTAAAGTTTTCTTTCCAATCACCGCGTAATGTTTCTGCATAAACAGTTGGTGCGATTTCTTTTAGCTGATCATATATTTTTTCATGACGCATTTTATTTCCGATAATTAAATCTGGCTTAAGCTTCATTACAGCCTCTAAATTAATATCACGTTCAGTTCCTACAACTTCCGTGTTTTTTAACTCTTTCGCTATATGAGGATACCATTCATCACCAGCACGTGGTTTCGTAGTCCCCACTGGCGTTACGCCCACAGCTAGGAGAGCCTCTGCGCCTTCATTTGTTAAAACAACAACTTTTTTAGGTGTACCATTTACTATCGTTTCACCCATTGCATGCTTTATCGTATATGAATCTTTTGCTTTCGCTGATATATTATTTTCTTTTTTCTCTTCTTTACTACATCCTGCAATTACAACCATGAGTATCGTAATGCAGAACATAATTAGTTTTTTAGTATGTATCATATGTCCTCCCTAGATGAAATCGATTATCATTAACAATTAAAGATTAATGGATGTTACATACATTGTCAATGTATATCAGAAAACTTTTTTAATATATACTATTTAGATTCTATCCGCTTTTCTAATGTTTCTTTTTAAAACATAGTGCATAAGTATGAAAATAAATGTTGTTATTAAAATGCGTATTCTTGTTATACATAACAAGAATACGCATCCATATTGCATTATCATTTTAATTCCTAATATTGAGTATATTTAATATATGCTGGGTCATTATATACCCACTGATTTCCACCAAGGTTTAACCAACCATTTTCATTTATATATACTAAATAAGATTCTGGAGAATTTAATTTGCGGATAACTGCAGATGTAGTTGATGGACCACTTCTTAAATTTACATTCATCCCTTGTATATATGCAACCCCAATCGGGCTTCCATCACTGTTGCTTGTCTTTACAAAATTAATGTAAGAAGGATCATTATACACCCATTGTCCATTCCCCAAATCTAGCCATCCGTTACTTTCCTGATATACAACGTAAGATTCTGGAGAATTTAATTGACGAATAACTGAGGAAGAAGTTGATGGACCATTTCTTAAATTTACATTTTTCCCAAGAATATAAGCGATTCCCTTCGTTTGAGGTGTCGGTTGTGGATTTGGATCTACTCCAAAAATAGCTGCTATTCCATTTGCATACGCTTGACTTAGATCTTCAATAAATTGTGGATTTTTTAATAAATTTGCATCAAACGCTGTATCAATAAAAGCAGTCTCAGTTAAAATTGCATCCATTGTGGTTTCTCTTAATACCGCATAATTTTCTTTTTTTGCTCCTCGATCACGAAGACCGTATTTTGTTAATACAGGATTGACAGCTGTATGCATTTTTTGTTGCTTTGCATATGCAGTGCTGGTATTGGATAACGCATTATAAATATAACTTTCAAAACCTGTACCCCCGCCGCTATTAATATGAAATGAAATAAAATAATCCGCACTGAAAGCATTAGCCATATTAGCACGTTCCGATAAAGAAATAAACACATCACTATCACGTGTCATTTTAATTGTAATTGGGTAATTTACCGTTAAAATGTCTCGAACGCGTCTAGCAATTTGAAGTGTTAAGTTTTTTTCTACTAAACCATTACCAACAGCACCAGAATCATATCCACCGTGCCCTGCGTCTATAACAAGTTTCATTTTATTGCCCCGCCCCTTTCTTGTAATATGTTTGCATTTCTACTCGTCCTATTTTATGTGAAATGTACAAGTTCTGTTACAATTGCAAATAAAAAAACCGCCTTATGTAAGGCGGTTTCTATCATCTTGCTTTAACCAATTTAAAATAAATATATACGATTGATAGTGAACATAACGTATGCAAAATAAAATAAATAAAAGTGCTATTCCAACACCACTATAAAGTAAACCGAACTTTAAAAAAACATTTAAAAGTGGTGGAAAGTTCATTAGATTTTGTAATGTACTAAGCATACAAAACATAATGAAAAAGACAGAGACGTATTGTAATTCATACGGCTTTTTTTTCTTACTCATTCTTTTCCGAATGATTATATGACATAATTCTGCTACTATAAAGCACCCTCCAATTAATACAAGACCAGAAGTCATCGTCATACATCCACCTGCCTTATGTTTATTGTATCGCATAAATAATCATCGTTATATTTTCTTTACATACTCTTCATCTTCTGAAGCAAAACCAAAACTCTCTATGAAAGACTTCGCCTTTTCTGTTAATTTCTCTTGTAGCACTTTTATTTCTTTCACATTTCTTTGTTTCATCATTTCTTCAAATGTAAAATACGTATTTGTACCATAACCGTAACCTTGGTAATCAAAATGAATAATTAGCTGTGATAAAACAGCCTGTTCCTCTTGTACACTATAATCTATTACACCAATATATGTATCATCAACTTTTACACAGTACTGTACCTTTTTCTCACCTAAACTATGCGATTTAAACATTTCTTTAACAACGCTTTCATTTTCTACAGTAACTTTCTCAAACGTAATCATATGTTGTCCATCCTTTTACTATTATTGTATCAATAATACTTCCTATTTATGAAAAAAACCTTAAGACCGTATGCGATCTTAAGGTTTTTCTATTTAAACTAAGCTATACGCACGTTTTGTTTCTTCATGGAACTTATTCGTATCGTATTTATGCTCAACATAAATTTGGTGCCATACCATAAACGCAAGTACAGTCCAAATTTTACGGCTATAATCGCCTTTATCTGCACAATGTGCTTCCAGTAAGTTTAATACATACTGTTTGTCGATTAAATGCTCTGTCTTACTTTCGTTTATAATATTTATAGCCCAATCATGCATTTCGTCTTTTAACCAGTGACGAATTGGTACTGGGAATCCAAGTTTTTTACGATCTAATACGTGATCTGGAACGATTCCGCGTGCTGCTTCACGTAAAATAGCTTTCGTAGTTCCGTTAGCAATCTTAAATTCAGTTGGAATTTTAGATGCAACATCGAATACTTCTTTATCTAAGAACGGTACACGAAGTTCTAATGAGTTTGCCATTGTCATTTTATCAGCTTTTAATAAAATGTCACCGCGTAACCATGTGAACATGTCAATGTACTGCATTTTACTTACATCATCATAATCTTTAATCTCATTATACAATGGTTTCGTGATATCCATATAGTTAACACTTTCATTGTAATACTTCATTAATTCAGCTTTTTCTTCTTCACGGAAGATTTTAGCATTTCCATAGTAACGCTCTTCAATTGGTGTACATCCACGCTCTAGGAAGCTCTTACCTTTAAACCCTTCTTTAAGAGCACCACTTAATGCTTTTAGAACGCTCTTACCTGGGCTAGGAATGTAAGAGAACATTTTTAGTGAGTTTGGCTCACGGTAAATGTTATAACCACCAAATAGCTCGTCTGCGCCTTCACCTGAAAGAACAACTGTTACATGTTTACGTGCTTCTTTCGCAACGAAGTACAATGGTACAGCTGCTGGATCAGCTAAAGGATCATCCATATGCCAAATGATTTTTGGGAACTCATCCATAAATTCTTTCGCTGAAATGAATACGTTATGGTTTTTAACGCCTAATTTCTCAGCAGTTTCTTTCGCAACATCAACTTCACTGAAACCACGTTGCTCAAAACCAACAGAGAATGTTAAAAGATTTGGATTCATTTCTCTTGCGATAGAAGCGATGATAGATGAATCGATACCACCAGATAAGAATGAACCTACTGGTACATCACTACGCATATGCACTTTTACTGAATCATATAACACATCACGAATCGCTTGGATATGCTCCTCTTTCGTTGCACTTGAAGCATTGAAATAAGGTTTCCAGTAGCGATGGATTTCCATCTCTTTACCGATTTCTTTTACGAAATAATGACCAGGCTCGATTTTATTAACATCAATTGTTAACGTTTCTGGCTCTGGACCATATTGGTACGTAAAGTAATGTTGTAGTGACGTTGGATTAACGCCTTTATCTTCCATCACATGCATAATACTTTTCTTCTCAGATGCGAAGAATGTAGTATCACCTTGTTGTGCGATGTATAAAGGTTTAATACCGAAGTGGTCACGTGCACCGAAAAGTTTCTTTTCTTCACGATCCCAAATCATAAATGCAAACATACCACGAAGGTAGTCTACACATTTTTCTTTCATATGTGCATACAATGCAATGATAACTTCTGTATCAGATTGCGTTGCAAACGTTGCACCTTTTTCAAGTAACATTTCACGTAATTCTACATAGTTGTAAATTTCACCATTAAAAATAATTACATATCGATCATTTTCATAAGTTAGCGGCTGATGTCCTGCCTCTAAGTCAATGATACTTAAACGGCGGAAGCCAAATTGTACATGTTCATCACGAAAATATCCTTCGTCATCTGGACCACGGTGGAAAATCATCGTGTTCATATTTTCAAATTGATGTTTTTCTGTTTCTGAAAACTCTCTAGGGTTTTCACATAAACATCCTACAAAACCACACATACTTCTTACCCTCTTTCAGTTTTCATTCTGTCTCTATACTACTATATCAACCCTATTTATACTAGCATAATCAACTGAATATGGCGACCAAAAACTATAAAAAAATCACTCCATTTCACATTTTTAACAATTTTTTATGAAAACATGAAAACTAGGCACTCACCTTTCTCCGCTTTTGTCATATGATATTGCAAATTGATTTCTAGGAGGGAATACCATGAGTGAAGAAAAAAAAGATTCTTCTCGCCCACCGGTTCGTAATTACTTAAAGCAAATTGATGATTTCTTCGAGCAAACACCTCTTCGCAATGTAATCGCTGATTTAAATCATTTTTTCCAAAAAGGAAACCGTTTATTAACATTCCCTGTAGATTTATATGAAGTTGGTGAAGAACTCGTTGTTACAGCTGAACTACCAGGTATACAAAAAGAACAAATTCAAATTGAAATACAAAGTGAATACTTAAAAGTCTCTGTAAAAGAAGAGATACTTGAAGAGGAAGAAGAACAAACATCCCATAACTATTATCGCCGAGAACGTTCCATTTCAGAAGCATCAAGATTGATTAAGTTACCGTATTCAATTAATAAAAAAGCGGCAAAAGCTTCTTATCAAAACGGCGTATTAGAAATTCGAGCGCCGAAACTTCCCCAGCAACATGACATTTTATCCATAGACTAATGCAAAAAAATAAGGGTGCTATGCACCCTTATTTTTAATCCACTAATCGCTTCATATCACGTATAATGTCTTCATATGGCGTATTACTAATGCCACTATACTTTTTCATTACTTTTCCGTTTTGATCAATTAAATAAAATGATGTACCATGTATGACCTGACCGTTCTCCGGCTTATCTACAAGTGATTGGAAATTATCTTTTGAAAACTTTGTAATATCTTCTAACGAATACCCTGTTAATAAATTCCAGTTACTAGTATCCTCTGTAAACTTCTGAATAAAAGCTTTCAGATTTTCTGGCTTATCAAGGTCTGGATCTACACTAAATGAAACAAACTGAACGTCTAATTTCTCTTCTTTTGCCATCTTTTGCAGCTTGGCCATATTTGCAGTCATTGGCGGACAAACTGTCTGACAATTTGTGAACATAAAATCTGCAACCCAAACTTTCCCTTTTAAATCTTTTGTACCGAATTGCTTTCCATCTTGATTTGTAAATTGGAAAGTTTCTAAATCCCAATTTAATGGTTTACGAAGCTTTGAACCTGATTCACTACATCCGGCAAGTACAAAGAGACAAAATACAACCATAAGACCAATTATTTTTTGATAACGCTTCATTTATAAACCTCTTTTCTCTATCCTAAATTTAAATAGGTTATGTTTATAATAACAAAAGTTAACACTACGAGAAAATTGTTTACTACATTTGTTCACGAAATCGTACGATTTTACGCATGTTACTTCTTTATTTCAAGCGAATTACTAGATAAAATATATTTTTTTACTATTATTTCTCTAAATAGAATTGATAAAACTAATTTTATTGTTACTTTTGTAAATACCTCTCCCTATTTTTTAACAATTCCTTAAACATTAATCCATGTTTTACACTGTATTCCTTAACAACATTTCGGTACAATACAAATACAACGATTTTAAATGAGGTGATGTTCATGGCAAAGCGCTATGAAAATATGGATAATGTTAGTACAAAAAAATCAATTCGCTCTTTTTTACGCTGGCGTAAAGAACGAAAGCAAAACAAAAAAGATTTTTCTTTCTTAGTAGAACAATCACCCGTTAAACAAAGTGCATTTTTGCAAAGCAATGTTGAAAAAACGACTGTCACATGGATTGGGCATTCCACTTTTCTTATTCAAACGAATGGACTTAATATATTAACAGATCCAGTATGGGCTAATAAATTAAAGCTAGTTCCAAGACTTACCGAACCTGGACTCTCTATAGAAGAACTACCTAAAATTGATATTGTCCTTATTTCACATGGTCATTATGATCATTTAGATTTTTCAACTCTTCGTCAGTTGAATGATGATGTTCTATATCTTGTACCTATTGGATTAAAAAAATTATTTACTCGTAAGAAATTTAAACATGTAGAAGAGTATAAATGGTGGGAAAGTACGATAATTAACGAAGTTTCTTTTCACTTCGTACCTGCTCAGCACTGGACAAGAAGATTCTTATTTGATATGAATACGTCTCACTGGGGCGGATGGATTATTGATAATGAAACGAATATGGAAACCATATATTTTTGTGGCGACAGTGGCTATTTCCAAGGTTTCAAAGAAATTGGTGAACGCTTTTTAATTGATATTGCTCTTATGCCCATTGGCGCTTATGAACCAGAATGGTTTATGAAAGTATCTCATGTTTCACCTGAAGAGGCCGTGCAAGCTTATTTAGATTTAAACGCTACGCATTTTATACCGATGCATTACGGAGCTTTTGCACTCGCCGATGAAACACCCCGCGAGGCAATAACTAGACTTCGAAATAATTGGAATTTGCGCATGTTACCATGGGAACAACTGCATGTACTCTTTTTAGGCCAAACTTTTATTTATAGTAACGCAACAAATGATAAGCAAATAAACGAAAAAATTGAAACTTTACATGTGTAACGTAATGACTGATTTTCTATATCCAACATATAATATAGAAAATCCTATAGTGAAGGCAAATAATCAAGCTTTTACGGGCAGCCCGCTACCTTACCTCTTTGCTCCAGCTAATTTTGAGGTAGAGAGTTTTACTGTCCGCAAATAGCGGGATAAAGGGTGCTTTCTATGAATGAATATTTACAGACTCGCTATATCATTAGCGGTAGTGCCTGTGTAGCTCTTCTTATTTCTTACTTTCTATTTACATAAAAAAGCTACTTGAAATATATTTTCAAGTAGCTTTTTTATTACTCTGCTAAATACATAAATCCGATTGCGCCCGGACCTGTATGAGTACTAATAATAGGCGTTGTATAGAAAATTTCTGATTGAGCAAATCCACTCACTTTTTCAACCGCCGCTTTCATACTTTCAGCTAAAGGAATTGCTTTCGCATGCGGAATTGCAACAGCTTTTACAACTTTTCCAGCCGTATCTTGCTCAAATAACTTAGCTAATGTTTTTACAATTTGGCCTTGGCTACGAACTTTCGTTACAGGATTATAAACACCGTCTTCAAGACTAGCAATTGGCTTTATATTAAGTAGCGAACCGATAAACGCTTTTCCTTTACCGATACGTCCACCCTTCACTAAGTTTTCTAATGTATCCACTACTACATATAAACGAGTATTCTTTCTTACTTCATCTACACGTTTTAAAATTTCTTCTAGTGAGCGTCCGTCATTTGCCATTTTTGCAGCTTCAATTACTTGATATGCTAAAGCATGTGTAATAAATTGAGAATCAACAACTGTTACTTTTGTATCGGTCATTGATGCAGCGCTATTTGCAGTTGCTACAGTACCGCTCATTCCACTTGTCATATGGATAGAAAGGACTTCGCTTCCATCTTCCCCTAGCTTGTCATACATTTCTACAAATGTACCCATAGCTGGTTGTGATGTTTTTGGTAATTCCTCTGATTTAATCATTTCTTCAATAAATTCGTCAGGTTGTAAATCAACGCGATCTAAATATGTTTGTCCATTTACAGAGATTGATAATGGTAAAACATGAATGTCATATTTTTCGATTACGTCTTGTGATAAATCTGCCGTTGAATCTGTTACAATTTTAATTTTTTGCATACTATACTTCTTCCCTTTCCAATACGCTCTCCTTGTTATTATACTAGTATTCCCATTGCTTTCAACAATTTGGAACGAAATTTCATCAAATTAATTATATTTTCATACCTAAAATGAAAAAGACAGAGTTTACTAACCCTGTCCGTACTTCGTATCATGCATTTTTTTCAAGGGTATTTGTTTTATATACATTTAAATAATCATTCCACTTCAAACATTTTTGTAAATATTCACGGAAAGAATATGAAAATCTTGGGTGTTTTTGTTTTTGAATTTTTGCAATAAATAATTGAAGACGAGACTGAATTAGAAACGATAATGGATGCTGTGCCTGTAGGACAGGGATTTCAAATATTTTAATACAATCCCCTGTTGAATGAGTGAAATAAAAACTTTTCGTAATCACAATATCAATCCTCTTTTTCATTGGATTTTTGAACTTCTACTTTACGCTTGTAACACGTTGTTTAAAGTGGCGACTCCCATGAATACAAAAGTATCCTTAGACAATCTCTGTAGTCCTTATGGTTAGAAGATTTATACTCTATTCATCTCCACCTAATCCATCCCTCATCCTAAATTTCTAATAAGACGAGGACTCGTTATCCGTATATTGCTTAATATATTTAGTATAAACTTATAAAAGCGCAAAGTTTGTCTAAATTTTGGAGATTCTATATTTTTTTTCTTCTCTATATTGTATACGTTTATAGCTAGAGTATAACAAATAAATAAAAAAAGTGCCTTTATAACGAGGCACTTTTCGACTGAATTTCTTCTTCTCTTTTCTTTTTTCGCTTACTAACAATCTTTGATAAAGCAATACTAATTTCATAAATACAAATAAGCGGTACCGCAACTAAACTATGAGATAAAAAATCTGGCGGTGATATACACGACGCAATGATAATCAATGCTACGTAAGCATACCTTCTTATTTTTATTAGAAGTTCCGCCGTCAATAGTCCAATACTCGTTAAAAACATTACTACTACAGGCAATTCAAAAATTACAGCAAATGGAACTGTTAAATTAAGAACAAAATGAAAATACTTTTCTGTCGTAAACATCGTATTAAACATTTCATTACCTATCGTAGTTAAAAAATGAAATAAAAACGGCATTACAACGAAATATCCAAAGCATAAACCTGCAATAAATAATATAGACAATACCGGTATATACATTATTGTCAACTTTTGTTCATTTGGATGTAAACCTGGTTTTACAAATAACCAAATTTGTATAGCAGCAAAAGGAATTGTACAAACGATAGCAAATACTGTAGCAATCGAGAAAAAAATCCACAATACATCACTTGGACCGAGAACAGTTAATTTCATTGGTAAATCTTTTACAAGCCAAAAATAAATATCCTTTGTAAAAGTAAATCCAATAATTAAAAATAGTACAAAGGATAACACCGTATATATTACTCTTTTTCGAAGCTCAACAATATGTTCTACTACACTCATTTCCCGATCTTCCATCTCGTTCACCACACTTTATTTATCCATTACAAGGAAAATACACTACATTTTTTCTTTCTTTTCCTTTTCTTGAAATGCGTCATCTGTCAATTCTTTCGTTGATTTTTTGAACTCTTTTAACGTTTCCCCTAAAGCCTTCCCGATTTCCGGCAATTTTTTAGGTCCAAATAAAATGAGTACTGCTACTAAAATTAAAATTAACCCTGGAAAGCCAATATTTGAAAACATTTCCCCATCCCCTTTATTAGTAGTTTCCTTGTCCTACTATTACATAATTTTATTTTGTCAAAAAAGTTTGAAAACGTCAACAAATCCATTGTCTTTTGTCAAAAAAATTCAAAAATATAATCAATTATACAAATTTCATTTTCTATTGCTCTTGTGTATGATATGGTAAGGGAAATGACATATTATTTTATCCCGCTTTAACGGGCAGTAAGAACCACCACCTCAAAATTCAATGCAAGCCAAGAAGTTACGTGGGGGCTCAACTGCCCGTAAAAGCCCGATTGGTTCAACTAATAATCAGTGGGGGATGCCCCCCACTGATTAAAGTTTCACTTTATGATAGTAGAAAGGATTTGCATTATGACTGAAAAAATGACACGAATGACCCAATTTGTAAAAGAAGAAATTGCAAATGCAATTACACATGGTATCGGTGCCATTTTAAGCATCCCTGCCTTAATCATATTGATTATTCATGCTTCAAAGCATGGTACCGCATCAGCTGTAGTTGCATTTACTGTTTATGGTGTAAGCATGTTCTTACTGTACTTGTTTTCAACGTTGCTACATAGCATTCATCATCCTAGAGTAGAAAAAGTATTTACTATTTTAGATCATTCAGCCATTTACTTATTAATTGCTGGCACGTATACTCCTTTTCTACTTATTACACTTCGTGGGCCATTAGGATGGACGTTGCTTGCTATTATATGGACACTTGCAATCGGAGGTATCATCTTCAAAATTTTCTTTGTACGTCGCTTTATAAAGGCATCAACTTTATGTTACATCATTATGGGCTGGCTCATAATCGTTGCCATTAAACCACTTTATGAAAATCTAACTGGACATGGTTTTTCACTACTTTTAGCAGGAGGAATTTTATATTCTGTCGGAGCTATATTCTTCCTTTGGGAAAAGCTACCTTTCAACCATGCCATATGGCATCTTTTCGTTTTAGGTGGTAGTGCGATGATGTTCTTCTGTGTACTCTTTTATGTCTTACCTACAGCATAATAAAAAAGGTTTCAGCTTACTATAAGCTGAAACCTTTTTTATTACTTATGTAATTGTGATGCGATAACTTCCTGTGTATGCTTCGTTAATTCTTTAATATCCATATTCGCATAATCTTCAGGTGTAATCGGCTTAGAAATTGTTACTATTGCATGAGCTGGCTTCATACGATTTCCATTCGCTTCAAACATCTTATATGTACCATCTAACGTTACAGGTAAAATTGCTACACCTGACTTTACTGCAAGATGGAAACTACCAGCCTTAAACTCTCCAACTTCCCCACCCTTACTTCTCGTTCCTTCTGGGAAAATTACGATAGAATGTCCATTCTTTAATAGTTCGATTCCATCTTTAATTGCTTTAAGAGATTGACGACGATCGCTACGATCCATAAATACACAATTCATCAGTTCCATCCAAGTTGGTACAACTGGGAACTTTTTAATCTCTGCTTTTGACACGAATCCAATTGGTTTATTTAAGTAACCTAGTAAAACAGGGATATCCATATTACTTTGGTGATTACTTACAACTAGTACCGGCTTGTCTTTCGGAACATTTTCAAGTCCTTTAACTTCTACTGTCCCTCCAGCTACACGTACCATTTTCTTACCAAACCAATTTGTCGTTTTGTACACAGCATTATCTTTTTCTTTTGGCGCCATCATATTTACTTGTCTTTTAAGACGCCACATTCTTGGTGTAATCGCAATTACAATTAAAATTAAATAAAAGATTTTAAAAAACGTTTGAATCATACAGAACCCCCACCTATTATCATTCCGACCTTCATTATACTAGACAAACGAAGGAAAAAGAAGAAAAAAAGTCCAAACAGCAAGTGTTTGGACTTTTTAAGCATTCTATATTAGAAACGTTTTGCTAATTCACGAGCATTAGCAATTGCGGCTTCTTTAATTTCTTGTGCTTTTTCAGGGTTTGCATTCATACCTTCAACTGCAATATATTCAGTATCATTTACACCAACAAATCCTAATACAGTTTTTAAATGATTGCGACCGAAGTCTACAGCTGCGTATGCTCCTTCAGAATATACACCACCTGTTGCTTGAATGTGAAGTGCTTTTTTACCTTCTAATAAGCCGACTGGACCATTTTCAGTATATTTGAATGTTTTACCTGCGATTGCTACGTTATCTAAGTATGCTTTTACTACTGGTGGATAGCTAAAGTTCCACATTGGAGTTACGAATACATAACGATCTGCATTCATAAATGTTTCTAAGTTTGTGTTCATTGCTGCTACTTTTTGTTGTTGAACTTCAGTTAAAGCTTCAAAGCCTTCACCTGCTGCAAATTTACCCCAAGCAGCAAATACATCTGCATCAATTGCTGGTACTGTAGTGTTGAATAAATCAATTGTTACAACTTCGTCTTGTGGATGTTCGTTTTTATAAGCTTCGATGAAAGCTTCCCCTACTGCCATTCCGAAAGAACCTTCTGCTGAATTTGGATTTGCTGTAATAAATAGTACTTTTGTCATTGTATTCTCTCCCTTTTTTCTCTTTATCTTTAATTCAAGATTTATTTTTCGAAAGTTAATAACTTACCTTATGTAAGTATGATACAAAAAGTTTCAATCGATGTCAATAAAAAATAGCTACTTTTTTTTCGTAAGTTAATGATTTATTTTGTTTCTTTAAAATTTAGTATACAGATATTAAGACTTCTCACACAAAAAGGCTATCTCTATAAATTATAGAGATAGTCTTTTATTACATATTATTTTTGAAAAACATGTTTTACTTTTTCAGCTGGAATGTTACTTCCACCTCTACCTTTTACATCTTCAATCATCATTGTAATGACCACATCTGGTGAATTTAAATCAAATGCAGCGAACCAACCTAGTTCTTTTCCTTCGGCCTCTTTTGATACTTTTAATTCCGCTGTACCTGTTTTTCCAGCAAGAGTCATGCCATCAATTTTAGCAATTTTCCCTGTACCATCTGGATCATTAATTACTTTCGTCATTGCAGTTTTTAATATATCCTGATTTCCTTTAGAAATTACATTTTCTTTCCAAGCTTTTGGTTGTTTATCTGTTTTAATAATATACGGTGACGGAATCGCTCCATCATTTACAATTGGCGCATACGTTAAAGCTAAATGAAGAGGAGTCATTAATACTTGTCCTTGTCCATATCCTGTATCTGCCATTTGAATATCATTTTTAATACCGTCATTTGCAATTTTAGAAGCAGGGAATCCATATTCAATTGGTAGTTTCTCATCGAATCCGAATTTTTTTGCTTCACTCATAAACTTGTCTTTTCCGATTTTTAAAGCTTCTTGTGCGAAGTAAATATTATCCGAGTATTTCATCGCCTTATCAAGATCAATCGGATTTGCATCTTTCACACGCGTTACATAGTAATTACCCCAAGAAGAATCTTTTGTCCATTTTAATCCTTCAATTTTCAACTCTTCTTTTGGATCAATCGTTTTCGTTTCAAGACCAATTGCAGCTGTAATAGGTTTAAATACAGAACCTGGTACCGACAATTGTGTAAAGCGATTTGTCATTGGTTTTTTCGGATCATTATTCCACGCTTCGCGTTGTGCCTTTGATGTCCCTCGTGCAATTATATTAGGATCATATGCTGGACTACTTACTAGTGCAATTGTTTCTCCACTTTTCGGATTAATTGCTGCACTTGAACCAGCTTCGCCCTTCATTTCATTATACGTTTTTTCTTGAACAACACTATCAATAGTTAAAGTTACATTTTCTCCATCAACAGCATCTGTTTTTGCCAAGTTTTTAATTTCTTTTCCTTGCGCATCTTCTACAAAGACACGGCCACCTTTTTTACCGCGTAGCTTTTCCTCTAATACTTGCTCTAAACCAGCTTTACCAACTGGATCATCAGCTTGATAGCCTTTCTTTTGTAGCGTTTTTAAATCTTCAGCATTTACCTTTCCAATATAACCAGTCAGATGAGCTGCCGCTTCCCCTAACGGATATGTACGAACATTTACAGGTTTTGTTGAAACACCTGGTAAATCAATGTACGTATTTTGTGTTGCCCCTTCAGGCAAAATTCCAATTGGTACGAGATACCCTGGTTTTACCCATTTAGCAGCTAATTTTTGATCAATTTCTTCTACAGACATATTTAACAACTTCGCTACTGTTTCTTTCGTTTGCGGAGCAGTATCGCCTAACTTTTCAGGAATCAATCCGATTTCAGAAGCTTTCCCATTCGTTGCAAGACCTTTTCCATTACGATCGTATATTTCACCACGTTTTGGCTGTGTTGTCTGCATACGCACTTTACTATCTTTCGTCATGCCAGGGAAAATAAAATCAGGAGTCCAATCTATTTTCCAAGATTCTTTATCTCCATCTTTTTCTTTCACCATTTTTGCTTCATGACCAAATGTAATTTTACCACCAACTGTATCCATGCTTACTTTAAAAGGAACAGGGCCTTCATCTTTTTTATCTTCTTTTACTTCCCCTGTTTCTACCTTTAAGTCTTTCACTTCGATACCAGAATAAATTTTCTCATATTTTTCAGTAAACTCTTTCTTTGAAATATCTTTTTTTGCATTTTTTGATAGTTGATCATACATATCTGCAAATTTTTGTTTATTCCACGCTTTTACATATGTATCAAACACTTCTTGTGGTTTTTCTTCTTTACCACATCCAACTAACATGAATGTTAAGCAAAGAAAAAGAATCCCCCATATCTTTCTCAATCGATTCTCCTCCTCTTTCTATATTAGTACTTTTGAAAATTTTAGCATTTTTACATGCTACCTCTCATTATAGCACTATCGAATCTCATCTATAAACTTATATTGGTGAATATAAATAAAAAGATTGACGTGAATTCTCACATCAATCTTTATTATTATTGTTGTTTCTCATATACATGGTAATAATACGTATACGGGTTTTTTTCATCCGTTAAACCTTTTTCTACAAAAATCTCTTTCCAATTTGTCATATCCATTTCTGGGAAGAATGTATCTCCTTCAAATGCATGATGGATTTTTGTTATATACAACTTGTCTACATAAGGTAAAAAGAGATCGTAAATTTGCGCTCCGCCAAAAATAAAAATCTCTTCTTCATTTTTACATAGTTCGAACACTTCTTCTACAGAATGAACAACTTCACAGCCTTCAACATGATACCCTTCATTACGAGTTACAATAATATTACGTCTTCCAGGCAGTGGTCTACCAATCGCTTCATAGTTCTTTCTTCCCATAACAAGCGGGTGACCCATCGTTGTTTTCTTCACGTATTGTAATTCACTCGGTAAACGCCAAGGTAAATTATTATCTTTACCAATTACTCTATTTTCGTCCATAGCGACCATAAATGAAACAATCATTTTTTCATCTCCTCTACAATTATACTGCAACCGGTGCTTTAATTGCTGGATGCGGATCGTATCCTTCAATCGTTAAATCTTCCATTTCAAAATCGAAAACAGATTTCACATCTGGATTTAATGTAAGTTTCGGGAATGGACGTGGTTCACGTGCCAATTGCTTTTCTACTTGTTCAAAATGATTCGTATAAATGTGTGCATCTCCAATTGTATGAACAAATTCTCCTACTTCAAGACCACATTCATGTGCAATTAAATGTGTTAGTAGTGAATAACTTGCGATGTTAAATGGAATTCCAAGGAATATGTCACCACTTCTTTGATATAGCTGACAAGAAAGTTTTCCGTCCGCTACATAAAATTGGAATAATGTATGACAAGGGGGTAATGCCATATTTGGTACGTCTTCAGGATTCCAAGCAGAAACGATTAAACGACGTGAGTCTGGTGTTTTTTTAATCATTTCAATTACATCTTTTAATTGATCAAGTGTCTCACCAGCTGTCGTTTTCCAAGCACGCCACTGTTTACCGTAAACGTCTCCTAAATAACCATATTTATTTGAGAACTCATCATCTTCTAAAACGTTCTTTTTAAACAATTCCATTTGCTCATCGTACTGTACTTTAAATTCTTCATCTTGTTGTGAGCGAAGACCAAAATCAGTCATGTCAGGACCAGTATACTCATCACTTTCTACCCAGCTCTTAAACGCCCATTCATTCCAAATGTTATTATTATGCTGCAATAAATAGCGAATATTTGTATCACCTTTCATAAACCAAAGCAGTTCACTTGCTACAAGGCGAAACGGTACTCTCTTTGTTGTTAATAAAGGAAAACCTTTACTTAGATCAAAACGCATTTGATATCCAAATACAGATACAGTGCCTGTCCCTGTACGGTCTTTTTTCTTCGTACCATGTTCCATTACATGGCGGCATAAATTTAAGTATTCATTTTCAGCATGTTTCATATGTAGGAAAACCTTCTTTCAATCGTATATGCAATTTATCATAACATGAAAAATGGTAAATTTAATAATCTTAATTAATAAAATTTCTTACATTAATTCTTACAAAATTATTAACTTTCCATATTTTAAAAGGTTTTCATTTTCTATTACCGAAAGTATAGTGCGGTAGAACAAAATTTATATTTGGAGGTTAGAAGTATGTCTAAACTTGGAACGCCTGTTATGACTTCTTTACAAACAACGGTTGAAAAAATGATGAAGGATTTAAATGTTCCTGGTGCTGCTGTCGCTGTTATAAAAGACGGTGACGTTATTATTTCAGAAGGTTTTGGCTATCGTAATATAGTAACAAAAGAGGCTGTTACACCGAATACTCGATTCGCAATCGGTTCCTCAACGAAAGCATTTGGCACACTTTCATTAAGTTTGTTAGCACAGCAAAAAAAGTTTAATTGGGATACCCCTATCCAGTCTTATATACCTAACTTTACTTTATCTGAACTACTTGCTAGCTCACAAGTTACAGGACTGGATTTAGCTTCTCATCGAACTGGAGTGAGTCGTCATGAGGCCCTTTGGTACAGTTCTTCCTTATCTCGAAAAGATCTCGTTGAAAAAATAAAACATTTACCACTTGATGCACCGTTCCGGACTGCATTTCTATATAACAACTTAATGTATGCAACAATTAGCTACATTGTTGAAAACATTACAAATCAAACGTGGGAGCAATACACTACAGAACATATTTTAGAGCCTTTAAATATGAATCAAACAAACTTCTCTGTTACAGATTCACAAACTACAGATGATTATGCTTTACCTTACGTTGAAAATGAAGGTGAAATAAAAGAAGTTCCATTCCATAACATCGATACAGTTGGCGCTGCTGGGTGTATTAATTCTACAATTGAAGATATGGCAAATTGGGTACTTCTCCACTTAAATGAAGGAAAATTTGGAGATCATGAATTAATCTCCTCTGAATTATTACAACAAATGTATACACCACACAATTCAATTCCAGATCAACCGGTTTTATCACTCCCTGAATCTCCATTAAATAGTTACGGTCTTGGTTGGTTTATTAGCGCTTATCGTGGTAAAAAAGTGATTCATCATGGCGGTAATATCGATGGATTTTCAGCGCTTGTTTCATTCATACCAACAGAAAACATAGGCCTTGTCATTTTAACGAATGCTGGAGGAACATTACTTCCTACTTATCTGGCTAATCAAATTTATGACGAACTACTTGAATTAGAATCCATTGATTGGCATAAACGTGCTGTAGAAGATACTAAAAAAATGAAGGAAATGATGAAAGAAGCAACTGAATCCCTCCCTGAACAAATTAAAGGGACTACACCTTCGCACAAGTTAGAGGATTATACTGGTACTTTTGAACATCCTGCATACGGAACATTACAAGTATACAAACGAGATGATTCGTTATATGTACAATTTATGGAAATGGATATTCAATTAGGGCATCATCATTACGACATCTTCTCTGCAAAAGTTGACTTATTCCAAATGAAAATGAGCTTATTATTCGCTTATGAAATGAATGTAAGTGGTGAATTCCCATCCCTTCAGTTATATGTACCAGCTACATTAAGTACTCAGCCGCTTACATTTAAGAAAATTAAATAAGTATTTTGATGGTAAAAAATAAAGGTAGGTGCGAATTACACCTACCTTTTCTATTCCTTATCAATCTTATCTAGTTGAAACCAAATTGGCTTCGATAACTCAAAGTTATTATGATCCTCTAAAACTATAGTAAGACGCTCTAACATATCATCTAACATATGCGGCGCTGCTCGTAATGTCCAGACAATCGAGGAGAAAACTGTCATGCCAACATACACCGTGTATAATTTCCAGAACTCCTCTGGTATTTTCCTATTAAAGTATCCTTCTATTTGTCCAATTGAATACGGAATACTAATGTCCCTTGCAAACAGTGCAATTTTTACAAAATCATGAAGTGGATCGCCCCAGTCGTAGCCATTAAAATCAACAACACCTACATATTTTCCATCCCGTACAATTATATTTTCTAAGTGAAAATCATCGTGTTGAAATCGATTCGGGCGGTTCTTTAAATATTTTTCATTTTCTTCTATAAACTTTATGATTTTATCATCATTTTTTATTTTTATTCCACATGTTTTGTATGCCTCTACATATTTACTATGTTTCTTCATTGCTCTTTCATACCATGGAAGTATATCATTAGGAGCTTCATATGTATGCATTTTTGCTAAATCTTTTCCTGCCTCTATACCAATATCATATTGTTCTTTTGGTGAATACGTAGGCAATAGCTTCTTCGCCTCCTCCCCTTCTAAATATGAAAAGATACCATAGCATAAACCTTCTTCTGCCAACAAACCCATTTCAATTGGTTTTTGTGCTTGCACACTACGGTTTTGCATTTCATTTAAAATTTGAAACTCTATTTTCTTTCTTTCATACTCTTTTATATCGCCTGTCCGCAATAAATATTTTTCATTATTCGCACTCGTAATTATATATTTCTTATCAGGCGAAAAACCTTTAGAAATTTCTTTAATATCCACTGCATCTTTTACAATTTGTATATTGTTTTGCCGTGCTGTAATTATCTTCATATCTATTCCCCTTACATTTCTGCATTTGGTGTATAGGCAACTTCTACAATAAATCCATTTGGATCGTAAAAATCAATCGTATAGTAACCTTCCGAATAATGATTCATTTCAATTGGACCACGTATTACCTTCACTTTCGTACTAGAAAGAAAATCTGCTACTTCATCAACTACCTCTCTATGAATAGCTTGATAACAAATATGTCTAGGCCCTAACGTCCTTACGATTTCCTCATCTACTTCTTTAAAATATATTTCACTTTCTCCTGTGCTATATGCTACTTCATTTAACTTTCTCCATCCAATTATGGAAAACAACTTATTATAAAAACAAATGGACTCCTCCAAATTCGCTACCCAAAATTCAATATGATGAATGCCTGCTCGAAGTGTATTCATATTAAGAATACGCTCCTTGTACTACTTCCACAATTTCCATCGGCTTATGAACCATATAATCTGGTGCATCTTTTTTCACTGTTTCAATAACATCATATCCCCAAGATACCCAAATTACGTTCACTTCAGCCTTTTTACACGCTGCTACATCTCGCTGTTCATCACCAACGTATAACATATCTTTCTCTGTTATTTTTTTCGATTTTAAAAACCTTTTTATCATTTTATCTTTACCAAACAAATTTTTAGAACAATACACTTCTTGAATATTTTCGATACCATTCTTGTGTAAAAAAGCCCGAATATGCTCTTCTGAGTTCGATGATATGACTGCAATTCCGTAGCCTTTTTTATGTAGTTTATCTAATACATCTTTCATTCCATGGAACAAAACGAGATTTTTTATAGCAGGCTGATATAATTTATAAAATTCCAACGCTAATATCGGTAATTTATACAGTGGTACATCAAGTTGTTTACATCTCTCTGGCATCGTTAATTTACGTAAATGCTCAATTTCTTCTTCCTTTACTGCTTTATACCCATGTTTTTCAGCAAGTTGATTATAAATCCGTACAAATATATTTTGTGAATCTACTAATGTGCCATCAAAGTCAAAAACAATATATTTTTGCATCTCCATACTCCTTTTGCTTCTTTTTTCTAAACCTATGTTATTCAACAACATAGTTGTCTGTCCCTTCTATAAAAATAAAAAAGAACAAGATTTTCTCTTGTTCTTTTTAAGACAACCATTTCGGCGGTACATTTGTATTCCAATAAATATTTCCTAACTCATGATGTCCAGAGTATCCATCATCAAAACGGTGATAATGGAAATTAAAATAATAACCATCTTGCGGCGGATGATCTCTTCTTACATGGAAACGCAATAAATCATTTCCTGATTTCGTATCGTAGACGTGAAAAATCTTTTCATTATTTCCACCAGCTGGTTTTTGAGAAATCGCTAATGATTGTAGTGAGTCTTCTGGTACATCACTAGCAAGCTCAGCAATTGCCTCTTCAATTTTTGGTAATATTACATCTTTAAATTCATCTTCAATTACTGGACCAATTTTAGTACCAAACTTTTGCATCGACTGCTTCTCTGCTTCTTGCATTGCATAAGTAATAAAAGTATCGGTGGTTAACCTGTCATTCGTTTCTTCATATGTATAGGACGTGCTCTCCAAACTTTGTTGCCCAGCTGTGCTCGTAGGCTTGTCCGCAGCTTTGGCATTATCAAGTAATATGGAAGGAGGCGTCACTAAACCAAATGTAAATACGGTAATTAATGCGACTAAGGTTTTTCTAAACCAATTTGGCATTTATGTTCCCTCCCCTTTCACTCATTATTTTTTATATAACGGTGGTTTCTTCTATTATACAAAATGATTATAATTTTTGCACTTTACAATTTTGTTAACGTTCACATATTTTTCACTTGAATATGAAATTGTAAGATTTCATACAATAAAAATACAACAACAATAAGGAGGCGATCAGATGACTTTAGATGTCATGTATTCCGCCGCAAGTATACTCGTTTTAGTATATTTTATTTATCAATGTGTTACAGACTAGAAAAAGAGCCGTCAATGGCTCTTTTTTAATGGTAGAAATACAATCCATACAATTAATAAAATAAAAACAACACTGCCTACCACAGCTGGCAATAAATAAAACTGTAAAAATATAACTGTTACAATCAAGGAAAAGAATAACATATAACTATCTATATATCATTATAAAATATTTATTTTTATGGCAGGAAAAAACATTTTTTAACAGAATATTAAATGTTTGATTACATTTTATTGGAGTGGATAATATGTCTTTTCAAATTCGTGAAGCAACGATAGATGATATAGACGCACTTTGTTCTTTAACGAAAGAATTAAAAGGTTCCTCTATTTCCTATGAAGATATGAACAATCGATTACAATTCGTACAAATGAGTCCGTTTGATTTTTTATATGTTTACGAGGAAGAAGAAGCTATATTTGGATTACTTGGATTTCGTATACGTGAAAATTTAGAAGATGTAACACGTTATGGAGAGATTTCAATTATTAGCGTTGATTCTAACATACGACGTAAAGGCATTGGACAAGTTTTGATGGATTATGCAGAACAATTAGCAAAGAAACATAATTGCATTGGCACATGGCTAGTTAGTGGAACAAAAAGAGTAGAAGCTCATCCTTTTTACAAAAAATTAGGCTATGAGGTAAATGGCTACCGATTTGTAAAACATTTTTAAACTACTTATAAATTGAAGGGACTATAACTATGACAAACATTAAAGCAATTTTCATTGATCGTGACGGTACAATTGGTGGTGACACTACAATACATTATCCAGGATCTTTTTCATTATTTCAATTCACAAAAACATCCTTGCAAAAACTAAAAGCTAAAAATATAAAAATTTTCTCTTTCACAAATCAACCTGGTATCGCAGATGGAATAGCAACTGTAGCCGATTTTGTACAAGAATTAGAAGGCTTCGGTTTTGATGATGTTTATGTATGTCCTCATAAACACGGTGATGGTTGTGAATGCCGTAAACCAAGTACAGGCATGCTGCTTAAAGCAGCAAAAAAACATGGACTTGATTTAACACAATGTGCTGTAGTTGGCGATCGCTGGACTGATATTGTTGCAGGGGCAAAAGTAAATGCGACAACGATTCTAGTCCGAACAGGCGCTGGGTATGATGCTTTGCATACGTACCGAGACAAATGGGCACATATTGAACCAAACTACATTGCAGATAACTTTGAAGATGCAACAAACTGGATTTTAAATCAACTATAATACAAATTAAAAGAGGCGTTTTCAAAATGAAAGCGCCTCTTTTAATCTATTATTATTTAAAACGTTAATTCATAATGGAAATAACGATTATCTCTCAAATAGCCATTTTCAGCGTATAATCGTTGTGCTGATAAATTATCAATCTCTGTTTGCAATTTTACACCTTTTGCTCCATTTTCTAATGCGTATTCTTTAGCAGCTTCTAATAATTTTTTACCTGTTCCGGCTCCACGCTTCGCCGCTTGTACAAATAAATCATTTAAAATCCATAATTCTTTCATTGAAATAGAAGAAAATGATGGATATAGTTGCGTGAACCCAATATATTCGCCGTCTTCAACTGCTACGAAAATAACGGACTCTTTTCTCTCAATTCGATTTCGTAAAAATACTTTTGCCCCTTCTAAATCAGAATCTTGTCTATAAAATATGCGATAGTTATTAAAAACTGATGCTAGTCCATCTAAATCTGCAATTGTTGCCTCATATATTCTCATTTTACTCCATTCCCCTTCCAATACTGTCTCATTATATCCGTTGCCCATTTAGGCTGGTGTATTTCTTCTGTCGGCATAAACCCTTTCATTATTGGTTTTATATCCAATATAGGAGTGCCATCAATAGCATCTAATCCCTCAACAATAATTGATTTACCTTCTCTTTTGATCATCTTGACAATTGTTACACCTATGCGATTCGGACGATTTTTCCCGCGCTGTGCAAAAATACCTACTTCAGGATAATCCTTATTATTTCTAGGATGTCTAGCAAAATACTGAATTTGCTCGTCAGTTACTTTATGAAAATAAAAAACAACTTCAATATGAGAAAAATCTTCAATCCCTTGTATACTTTCTTCTGCATACATTTCAGTTAAAGTAATATAGGATCTTACTTCTCCCCACTCATCATCTTTTATTTCCTTTCTTTCATTATGTACAAATGCGATTGGTTGAACTGAAAACATACGCATTCCCCCTTAAATGTAACCACTTACATTATAAAATATTTTCTGAATGTTTTCCAGATATACGAATCAAGTTTACATAATATAATTATACTCTATCTAGAGCTACCTTGACTGCTTCAATTGCATGTATATGAGTTGTATCAAATATCGGGACAGATACGTTTTCTTGCTTTATTAATAATCCTATTTCTGTACAACCTAATATGATTCCCTGTGCTCCTTTTTGCACTAACTCTTCGATGACTCTTTTATAATATTCTCTAGATTGAGATACTATTTTTCCTAAACATAATTCTGTATATATTACTTTATTTATTTCTTTTCTATTTTTTTCTGATGGTACTATTACTTTTATATTATTTTCTTCTATACGTGACTTATAGAAATCTTGCTCCATTGTATATTTAGTTCCAAGCAGACCAACCTTTTGAATGTCTTTTCTTTTAATTTCTTTTGCAGTTGCATCAGCAATATGTAAGACTGGAATATCAATTTTCGCCTTTATTTTTCCAACTACCTTATGCATTGTATTTGTACAAATAATTATAAAGTCTGCTCCTCCCTTTTGTAATGAATATGCCGCATTCCTAGAATTTCTCCAGCACCATCCCAATCTCCGCTAGACTGACATCGTTCAATCTCTTCAAAATCCACACTATTAATCAAACATTTTGCTGAATGTAGCCCTCCTAATCTCTCTTTTATTTCTTCATTAATAATTCGATAATATTCTGAAGTTGATTCCCAACTCATACCACCTATAAGACCTATCGTTTTCATATAAACAACACCTACCTAAACTTTTTTATAAAACTAATAACAACATTTTATTATGTATATTATACACAATAAAACAAGACTTTAAGTTTGGAATATAAGGTCTTGTTTTAACGTAAATATAGAATAATTGTACTTTCATTTCCAAGGAAATTTTTATAGAATATTCTGAAATTAATGATCTGATATTTTTATAAATTCTTTATACTTATAATTAAAACACTCTCGATACAACTCTTTGATTTCATCATATGATGGAACACGTGGGTTATTAGCTGGGCTACCACTTTCAATTGCATCTGATGCCATTTTAGAGATAGCATTTTCAAATTCAATTTCATCGATTCCGTATTCTTTTAAATTTGGAATACGAAGATCATAGCAAAGCTTTTTTATTTCCCAAAGCGTATAGTCTGCTACTTCCTCATCAGAATTCGAATACAAATCCTTATTTAAGTTACGTCCAATTTTTGCTAACCTTTTCACTGCACTTGTTTTCGTAAACTCTAACACTGTAGGTAATAGTATGGCATTTGATATTCCATGCGGTACATGAAATAATGCTCCCACTGGCCTTGACATTCCATGAACTAATGTAACTGATGCATTAGAAAATGCAATTCCAGCTTGTAAGGAAGCAATCATCATCGCTTCTCTTGCCTCCATATTACGTCCATCTTCATATGCTATACGTAAATATTTCATAATACTTTCAATAGCTGAAAGAGCAAGTACATCTGTAAGTGGTTGTGAAAATTTAGAAATATAAGCTTCAATCGCATGACATAACGCATCTATTCCTGTTGCTGCCGTAATTTGTGGTGGTAACGAACTTGTCAAAACTGGATCTATAATTGCTACTTTCGGTATAAAACTAGGATGCTTCATCATCATTTTTACATCTGTTTTTTTATTCGTAATTACTGCTACACTTGTAACTTCCGAACCAGTACCAGAAGTTGTTGGAATTGCAATAAGTGGTAGTGGATTGTTTTCTATTTCAATATCCTTTTGGACATAATCCTCAACTTCTCCACCATTTGTATATAAAACCGCTACTGCTTTCGCAGCATCAATACAACTTCCACCACCAATACCAATAATAAAATCGCACTTTTCCTCTTTACAAAGAGATAACGCTTCTAATACGTGTATATTTGTAGGCTCAGCATCCACTTTATTATATGTACTAACAGTAATACCTTTCTTATTTAGTTGTTGCATACACTTTTCAACATATCCTAATTTCTCCATAATTGTATCAGTAACTATAAAAGCTCTTTTCCCTAACTTTTTTGATTGTTCTCCCAGTTTTTCAAGCGAATTCCTTCCATATAATACCGACTTTGGCATACGAAACTCAGAAACCTCTTGCAAGTCCCCCACCCCTTCTTATCCTAATTAATATTTTATAATATAAATTATCGATTTGATGAATCTTTACGATTCAAATTTTTTAATAGAGTCCTGTTAAAGTATAGAATGCGATAACTAAAAATACAGCAACCGTTTTCAAAATAGTAATAGCAAATATATCTTTATATGACTGTTTATGTGTTAATCCCGTTACTGTAAGAATAGTAATAATAGCCCCGTTATGTGGTAGTGTATCCATTCCTCCTGATGCCATTGATACGATACGGTGCATAACTTCTAATGGAATATCAAATTGATTGGCCGCTGCAATAAATTTATCTCCCATTGCGCTTAATACTATTCCCATTCCTCCTGATGCCGAACCTGTAATTCCAGCTAAAATATTCGTCGTTACTGCACCATTCACTAACGGATTTGTGAAAGTAGCAGAGATGCCATCTCTCATAATTGCGAAGCCTGGAAGTGCTGCAATGACACCACCGAATCCAAACTCAGCTCCTGTATTCATCGTTGCAAGTAGCGCTCCACCAATACTTGTATTCAATCCAGCTTGGAAACCTGTTACTACTCGATTCCAATATAATAATAACGTTGTTAAGATCCCTATAATAAGTGCCAATTCTACAGACCAAATTCCTACTACTGCACTTAATTCTACTTTTCCAAATGCTTTCATACCAATTGCAGAAAAATCAAAACCGCTTGGATACCACTTCGGTATCATAATAGTAAACACTTTATTCATTACACCTACTAAAATAAGTGGTATAAATGCAATAAGTTGTTGTGCTCTTGTGATTTCAATGTTATTAATTAATGGCATATTTTTTTGTTCTACTTGCAAAGATGCTGCCATTTCAGTATTTCCATCATTAAAACCAAAATATCCTTCACCTGCTGCTTTTGCCTTCTTACGTCTACTCTCTAAATATAGTAAACCTAATGTAAGAACAAAAATTGCTCCTACAATCCCAAGTATCGGTGCAGCATAAATATCCGTTTTAAAAAATGTTGTAGGTATTACATTTTGAATTTGTGGTGATCCAGGTAGCGCATCCATTGTAAACGTTACTGCTCCAAGAACAATCGTTCCAGGGATTAAACGCTTTGGAATATTAGCTTGTCGAAACAACTTAGCTGCGAACGGATAAACAGCAAACACTACTACATACACACTAACACCACTATACGTTAAAATAGCCCCCATTAATACAATCGCTAATATAGTACGTTTTTCACCAACTAACTCAATAATTGTTTTTGCGATAGAATCTGCAATTCCTGACATTTCCACTACTTTTCCAAATATTGCTCCTAATAAAAACACAGGAAAATATAATTTTATAAATCCAACCATTTTCTCCATAAAGATATTAGAAAAGAAAGGTAATACATAACTAGGTTCTGTCAAAAATACTGCAAATAATGCAAATATCGGCGCGAATAAAATAACAGAAAAACCTCTGTATGCTACGAACATAAGTAAACTTAGTGCTAATAATATAATAACTAACTCCAATTTTACCCCTCCATTAAACAGAATATTCAAAATTTTATTGATAAATTTCTACTAACCTTTTAATTCTGACATCCCTCCTCTTATTCATACAAATTTTTATGCTAAAAATGTCTAATTATAATTATTCGATTACATATGAAAAATCCCTTTAAACAGAAACGAATTCATCGTCATACGTTATAAAGGGATTGCTAGAATCTATATTTACTGCTGTATTAAATTTTTCTCTACACAAAAATGATACAGTTCTTCAACATCTTTCACTATGTAGGTCGCACTAACTTCAGTCAGTTCTTTTTCACAGCCATAGCCATATAAAACACCAATTGAAGCAATTCCATTCTGATTTGCACCTATTATATCGTGCTTTCTATCACCAATCATTATCATTTCTTCTTTATTTAGTTCTTCATGTGTTTGTAAAATATGAGCAATTATTTCTTCTTTTTTTATTCTCGTACCATCTAAATTACTTCCAATGATGTCTTCGAAATAATTCGTTAATTGAAAATGCTCTATAACTTGTTTCGCAAATACAGTGGGCTTTGAAGTTGCTACGGATATGCGATTCCCTGAACTTTTTAATTGTTGCAAGAGCTTCAGAATCCCCTCGTATACATTATTTTCAAACAATCCACGCTGCTTTAAATACTCACGGAAGTAAAAAACAGCACGCTCAACCTCTCCTTCACTCATATTATATCTCTCTATGAATGATTGCTGAATAGGAGGACCTATAAATGAATCTAGCTCACTTATATGTACTTCTTCAATTCCTACTTTTTTTAATGCATATAAAACCGAGTTTACAATCCCTTCTTTCGGATCCGTTAAAGTTCCATCTAAATCAAATAGAAATGTTTTATACATGCTTCATTCCTCCACTTAATTTACGGTATAAATAAGTGCTAACATCTCTTCCACTTCTCCCTATTATACTATCATTATCTATTTTTCGAAAAATCAATTTCCATATGTCACATACTTTCAGTTACAAAATACGATAGATATGATAAAGTAAAAAAGTTACAATTATTTTAATAGAAACTGGTGAAACAAATGTCAATTACGTTAATTTTTATAATGGCTTTCACAATTGTGATTCACGCAGTTGAAACAAGCTCTTATAGTATTCGATTAGCGGGGGTTCGTTTAAAGAAGATTGCTGTCGCATTATCCGTCGTAGGAATCGTATTACTCATTTCAAGAACGTCAAACTTACTACAAGCCTTTTTACTTGGCGGGATTGTGGACGAAGCAAAACTAGATCCTTCTATTGATTTAGAGCATATTATACGTCTTGTACTATTATCTGCTTCTATCGGTACATTGCTTGCGATTATACTGTATCCAACTTTGACAAAACTATTTGGATATGTCATTCAAAACTTTGAAACAGACGGTTCTTTCATTCGAATGATGAAAACGAATAACATTCAAAAATTAAAGTACACAAAAAAATATGTCCGCTTTCCAAAGTTAGAAATGATTCATAGACTGCGTATCGGTGGTATTCCAAAGCGTATTATGCTTATTAACATGTTTGCTACTGCTATTTATACAGCGGGAGTTCTTTCCGCACTATATGCTTCTTTTTTAATTCCAGCTTTCGCAACAAAAGCCACTACAGCTTCCGGTCTTATTAATGGTTTTGCTACTATTTTATTAACAGTGCTACTAGATCCACGTATTGCTCTTTTAACAGAGCGAGCTCTTCAATCAGAAGAAGGTGCTGAAGCAATGAGTAAAATGTATGCTTGGCTAATGATTTCTAGACTTTTTGGTACATTACTAGCTCAACTGTTATTCATACCAGGTGCTTACTGGATTACATGGATTATAAAGCTTATGAATTAAATTTACTCTCTAAAAAAAGCAGGTGAGATAACAAATGACTATACAAACAGAACAAGATATCATTCGCTTAATAGAAAACGACGAATGGATGATGAATGTATTACAAATGGCAAAATCACTAGAGCTACCTGATTGGTGGATTTGTGCCGGATTTGTTCGTTCTAAAATTTGGGATACTTTACATGACTATGAAGCGAAAACGGCTATGCCTGATGTTGATGTGATTTATTATGATAGTCTACATCAAGATGAGATATACGAACAATCATTAGAAACGAAATTAATGAATATTGATGCTACTATCCCTTGGTCTGTAAAAAATCAAGCTCGTATGCATGTAGTGAATAATATGCCACCATATTCTTCTTCTGTTAATGCTATTTCTAAATTCCCTGAAACAGCAACGGCTTTAGGAGTTACACTTGATGAACTAAACAACGTTATCTTAACAGCCCCATGTGGTATTGAAGATGTCCTTTCCTTACAAGTGAAACCAACAGCTCACTTTCTTGAATCGAAAGAACGATTACATATGTACAAAAACAGAGTTATAAAAAAGAATTGGCAAAGTAAGTGGCCTAACATCACAATCACATATTCAGAAATTTAGAAAGGGTGCCTCTCATTTATAGAAGCACCCTTTTCTTCATTTCAAAAAATGTATGACTGTTTCTGCAAATCTATCTGCTTCCTCATAATGAGGTGAATGGCCGCTCTCTTCAAATACGATATACTTGCCGTTTCGGGCATCTTTATTAAATGTTTTAATTTGTTCTTCACACGTTACTACATCATGTTTTCCTACAATTAATAACATTAGATTTTGTACATCTTTTATTTTTGATAATAATGATGTATGACATGCTCCCTCTAATTTTAATCTATCAAAGTGCATTTTGGAGCGATTTGAAAATATTTCCCACTCTTCATCACTGTATAAACTCTCATCTGTCCTATCTTCCTTATTATTGTAAATCTCCATTCTTTTTTCTTCTAATTCAGCGCTTAATCTTATATAAGCTTCTAACAACTCTTCTGAACTAGCATCGCTAGATGAATAAGCAAAGCACTCTTTTGCTACTTCTTCTTTTCCATACTTTTTTAATAAATGCCCTGTCTTTTGCAACAAAGCTCTACTTGTTAATGCAAAATCAAAAGTTGGTCCTTCAAATATTATTTTCTCTATTGAACTTGGATATATCGACGCATAAAGCAATGCTACATATCCACCGAAAGAATGTCCAATTATAGACCACTTCTCAATTTGTAATACTTTTTTTAATTCCTCACAGTCTTCAATCAAATCATTTAATCCAAAAGCTTCGTCTTCAGTAATTTCTTCTGAACGACCAACACCTCTTTGATCTATCATAATTACATATAGAGAATCTTTTAAACGTTCCGCTTGATGAAATGAAAAATCATAACAACTCTCTCCTGGTCCACCATGCAAGTATAAGACTGGCTTATTTTTAGGATTTCCATGTGTTTCAACGTATAGCTTTTTCCCTCTAATATTCATATACTCTCCTGTTTCTATCAAATTCGCCATAAACATCACCATCTTCTTTTTTTACTGAATATTATAACATTTATTGTTAAATAATCCCTATTACATTTAAAAAGACGATAATGATTGCGAGCGGTGCTACAAATCGAAGTAAAAATACCCAACAAGTAAATACTTTCTTTCCATAATTTCCACCTACAAAAAACTCTGCTTCTAGTACCTTCTTCTCCATTTTGAATGAAACGAAAATACTAATAAATAGTGCTCCAAGTGGCATTAATATATTACTAGATAAAAAGTCTACTGCATCAAAAATATTCTTTCCAAAAATCGTAATATCACTCCATACTCCAAATGATAACGCAGATGGTATAGCTACTAAGAAAATGCAGAAGCCGATCATCCATGATAATTTCGTTCTTCTTTCTTGTTCACCATTTGCTAATGCTGAAACAACAGTTTCTAGTAGAGAAAATGCTGATGTTAATGTCGCAAATGTAAATAGTGCAAGAAATACTGTTAAGAAAAATCCACCGAATGGGATTTGACTAAATACAGATGGTAATACGATAAACAGTAATCCAGGTCCTTCTGTTGGCTCCATTCCTAATGAAAATACGGCTGGAAAAATAGCAAGACCTGCAAATAATGAAACAAATAAATTTAATCCAACAATTGTTATTGCTGATTTTGGTAAACTTTCTTTTTTATTTAAATAGGAACTATACGTAACCATAATTGAAATCCCGATACTAATTGCAAAGAATGATTGCCCCATTGCGAACAAAATACTTTCCGAAGTAATCTTTGAGAAATCTGGTTGTAAGAAAAACTTCACACCTTTCATTGCATCATCAAGTGTTAACGAACGAATAATAAGAGCGACAAATAAAACGAACAATGCTGGCAACATATATTTACTTGCTTTTTCAATTCCGTTTTGTACACCCTTTGATACAACCCATATCGTAATGAACATAAAAGCGAAATGTCCCATAATAGCCCAAGCAGGATTCCCAATTGTTTCAGTAAATAATGTACCGTAATTTTGTCCTGGAGTAATCAGTTGTCCAGTTATTCCTCTGAATAAATAAATTAATACCCATCCACCTACAACACTATAAAACGAAAGTAGTATAAAACAAGTTCCAACACCAAGGCGTCCAATCCAATGCCATCCTGTATTTGGTGCGATGCTTTTAAATGCTCCAACTGCTTGTTTCTGCGTACTGCGTCCAATCATAAATTCAGCTATAAGTAGCGGTAGTCCAATTAAAACAGTAAATAATATAAATATTAAAAAGAACGCTCCTCCCCCACTCTTCCCAGCGATATAAGGGAACTTCCATATCGCACCAAGTCCAATTGCTGATCCGGCTGCCGCCATTATAAAACCTAATTTCGAAGTCCATTGCTCCGTCTGTTTCATCTCATTTTCCTCCTAATTAAATCTTTTTATATAAATAAATAAATTTTATAAACCTATTCAAATAAACCCTCCATTTCTTCTTCCATATAATAAAAAAATGGCCTAGCATCTCTATATAAAGAGACGCTAAGCCATTTACTTAACGCGGTACCACCCTTATTGATTCCATTATGAATCCACCTTAGTAGTAATCGTTTGATTACAAACCTAATATCGAAGGTTAACCGTTAAGATTTACTAAGAATGTGATTCCGTTCCACCTTACTGCTCCTAGGCGAGTTCAGGATGTCATTTGACTATGTCGCACCAACCCATAGCTCTCTGTACAAATACATGACCTTACTACTCCTATTCAACACATTTTAATATTTAGAATATATTTTCTTTTGAAATTACTATGAAGTATATCTGTTATATTTGTAACTGTCAAGGGATATATTGATTTTTTTGTCGAAATGGTTCATATTTCAACTGACTTTTACTAAGCTTATTAGCAAAAGAAATAGTCTATATTTTCACCTTTTCAAACGAACTATAAAAAAAGAATCTTCGCGAAAATCGCGAAGATTCTTTTTACGGTATAAGACGAGTACAATCTCTCGGAAAAGCACTAGCCTCTCGTACATTTGTTAATTCTAAAAGTTTATATACAACCCTTTCTAACCCAATTCCGAAACCTCCATGTGGTGGACAACCATATCGAAATGTATTTAAATAAGATTGAAATTTCTCTGGATGTAATCCTTTTTCTTTAAACGAAGCGAGTAACATTTCATGATTATGAATCCGCTGTGCCCCTGACGTTATTTCTAACCCTTTATATAATAAGTCAAACGAATCAGTAATAGATGGATTCTCTTTATTCGGCATCGTATACATCGGTCTCGCTTCTTTCGGATAATGTGTAATGAAAACAAATTCACTATTATATATTTCCTTCACATATTTCCCTAGTAACTTCTCACCCTCTGTATCTAAATCCTCTACAGGAGATTCTTTACGATACTTACTTTTCAAAATTTCTTGTGCTTCTAACAATGTGATTTTCGGTATTTCAGTAATAACAGGTACTTCTATTTGTAATAGTTGTAGTTCTTTTTCACATTTTTTTGCTACTTGTTGAAACATATATCGTAAAACATCCGTTTCTAGTTGCATCACTTCATAAAAATCATGAATAAATCCAAGCTCTACGTCTAACGATATATATTCATTCAAATGACGAGAAGAATTATGGTGTTCCGCTCTATATACAGGTGCAATTTCAAAAACTCGTTCTAGTCCCCCAGCCACCATCATTTGCTTATAGAACTGTGGTGATTGTGCTAAATAAGCTTCTCTTTGGAAGTATGGAAGCTTAAAAACATTCGCTCCTCCTTCTGCCCCTTGCGAAACAATTTTTGGAGTAAATATTCGTGTGAAATCGTTCTCTATTAGAACTTCACTAAAGCTCTGAACGAGTGTAGATTTTACTTTAAAAATCGCTGCAGTTCGCTCATGTCTTAATGAGAGTACCCGCTCATTCAATAATTGATCTAAGCCAACTTGTAACTTCTTTTTATTTATTTCAAATGGAAGTGGTTCTGCACCGTTTATTACTTTCACTTCATGAGCAAGTACTTCAACACCTAATTCTGTTTTCGACGTCTCGACTATTTCACCAATTACATGGACGATACTTTCTACATCAACTTTATATCCAGCCAATTCATTTTCTAATACACATTGAATTACTCCTGTTCTGTCCCGTAATAATAAAAAACTAACATTTCCAAGATGTCGAATCTTTTTTACCCATCCTTGAAGTAATACAACCTTTCCACTTTGCTTTGTACATTCTTTTGTGAGTGAACGCTTCATTATTGAATCCATTATTTTTCCCTCCAGTAATTTTATATTTATTTACGTTATTGTTGTCATCGTCATCATCCACGGTCACTCACCCCCTTTCAAAGAATACAAAAATCCGCCCCTATAAAAATAGGGACGGATTTTTTCCGCGGTACCACCCAAATTGTCATACTGACTATCTTAGCCCTGATAACGGTAGGTACCGTTTGCTTTTACTAATAATCACGTTCAAAGCAACACTCACAGGTGTCTTTCCATCATGCGGTATCGCAACCTTCCCAGCAACCGGCTGCTCTCTGTAGACCTTTGCACCATGTACTTTTCCTGATCATCACTTTTTATATTTACAGAGTATTCTAACTCCTTACCTTATAAAACGCAAGCTTTTTTTGAAACATTCTGGTTTTATAACTCCTAACTTCTTCTAAAGTGTGAAAAGTTAATTTTGTAATACATATTCTTATGTATTAAATCCAAAATTACACCTTTCATATTTTCCAATTTTTACATAAAAACTAATTCATTTACGCATATTAATAAAAATTTTAAAGCGAGGTGTGTATATGCAAAAAGCAATTAGTTTCTTTCTCCTTTTGTTTTGCTTAATTGTAGTAAACGAAACGTATGCCTATTCACCAAAATCTTTACCAATCTCTCAAAACTCTGATCAATGGCAAGTGAATATTGATAAACCGAAAAAAACAAACAAGAATATGCTTCAAGCTAAAAAAGAGGAATTTCAAACATATCATTTTTCAGTAAAGAATGTCGGGAATAGTGAAGTATATAATGTAAATGTCGAAGTATTCCGCAACGAACCAAATAAGAAAACGAAATATGAACTCTTTTCCCTAAAGGAAAGTCGTTTGGCAAGTGGAAAAACTGGATTTGAACACGCTAATTTACCCGTTGCTACAAAAGCAGATGAAGTTGATGTTATTATTACATGGCAAGAACACCCATTCCGATCGATGCGAAATGGTCAAAAAGTTGAATCTAGAAAATTTAAAGAGCATTTTGTTTTTAAAGAAGCTAAAAAGTAAATGGGATACGGATATATTCACACTATCATTGATATAGCTTTACTTACGAGTACCAGCTCTTAAGCAAATTAAAAAGTCGTGGCTTATAAATGCCACGACTTTTTATATTAATTCGTACTAATGCCTCTCGCTGCCCAAATGCGATCGATATCAGCAGCATGTTGTCCGCCATATAAAAGAGCATCCGCTTGCTTAATCGCTTTCGCTCCATCACTGAATTTAGAGTTTGGTGTTAATGACCAGTGTGATTGTAAAATGATTTTTGTTGCTACATCACGGCCAAAAGCTTGTGCCATTTCGTATTGACCTTGTGACCAAATTTCACCGTCAGCATGTACTTGATTTTTTATATCTTTCGGATACACTTTATTCGTATCTAATCGGCGTAAGCACGTTGGATCTGAACTAGAGTAAGCTGCCGCATCCCACTCTCCAACACATGCTTTTCCATATCCTGTTGTCGATACAGCATCTTCATACGTAGCACCTAAGAAGTCACCAAATCCTTCTCCCATCGCTCCGCCTTCTGTTGAACTACCAAAGCCAGGAACTTGGTTATCTTGGATCGAATGTCCGTATTCATGTGCGATAATTCCAGCATCTTCTGCATCATCAACACCGCCAGTACCAAATGTTAAAGCTTTCGTTGTCGGTGAATAGAATGAGTTATCAGCTGTTGTTCCATTCACATTCACTTTAATCGAACGATTATTAATATTTTTAAACCCTAGACTTTGAATATAACGTTGCAATGTATCAATATGATAATATGACATTACATCTTCAAAGCTATCATTTGCACGTGTATAGTTGAATTGTAAGTTTGTAGATTTTGTTCTCGCTTTTGAAGAAATCGTTACATACTCTCCAATTAAAAAACCTGTCCCATCTAAGCCTTTTAAAGTAACAGTTTTTAATTGATTCGTTAGCGCTGTAGAATCTGCATCATTATTATCTTTTAATCCCACTAAACTCCCGCTTGATACGACAGGGTTAGGTAAAAATACTTTTCCTGTTCCTTCTACTTTTCGGTTTATATCAACTTTTTTAATTAACTTTCCATTTTCTGCATCAATAAATGTTTCCCACGCACCAAATGGATTATTAGAATGGACTACAACTTTATATACTGGACGAGCAATTCCTTCTTCAACAATATATCCGAACTCTTTATCTGTAGGAGCCCATAAATTTTGCTCACTTGCTTCTCCAACATACGCCATTGATTTTTGTATTGCATCTTTTTCACTAATTTTTGTCGTTACTTCCTTCACACCTGTAACAGGCTGATAATCAGAAACAGCGAGTACTCCCTTTCCCTCTCCGTTAAGCGTAACTGTTATTTGTTTTGAAAATACAGGTGCACCATTAACAACTTGTTGGAACCTAACATATGAAGCTACTGATGTTTCTGTTGTAGAAATATATTGCAAGTCTGAAAGATCTGTTTTCAATCCATACTGCGCAGCATTTTCTTTTAAATATTCAGTTGCTTTTTTCTGCGGTGAATAAGCTTCTAACTTTACTTGCTGTTGTTTTTCCAATGCCGAAACCGTAGAAATTGTCCCCATTACTAACGGCACAGTCATTGCCATTGCCACCATTTTTTTATTAAACATAGAACCACTCCCCCTAATAAAGTAGCTCAACCTTATCCCATTACCACTAGGCAATCATTCCCCGCAAAACGGATGGATAAAAATTGAATCTACGAGTAATTCTCTATGAACACTTCTATTACCTTTCCATTTAGAGTAAGTGAAATTTTCTCAATATTTATGTATGAATTGAACACAATACTGTAGAAATATATTCCTACGGTATTGTGTTCGGTACGCTATGAAAAAAGACAATTGCTAGTGGTCCTATCGAATGTATAGTCAAATAAATTCTAATCATACAAAAAAGGAAGTTGGAATCATTCCAACTTCCTTTTTTCTTTAATTAGCTGCACTTAATTTAATTCTAAGTTTTGTTTCACCTAAAGAAAGTTCATCGTCTTCGTTCGTTAAGTTACCAAATGTAAATTGTTTAACGAGTAAGTTTTCTTCCAATAAATCTTTATGGTTCGTTAACGTTCGCTGTAGTTCTTCTTCTGTATCAAGAATAATATCGACTCGTAAATTAACTGGTAAATTCAACTGTTTACGATATTCTTGAACCGCACGAATGAATTCACGCGCTACTCCTTCTTGTAACAATTCTTCCGTTACATTCGTATCTAACATAACTGTATATTGTCCGTTAGTCGTATTAGAGAATCCTGATTTTGCAACTTTCTCAACTAACACATCGTCAGCAGTTACAACTACTTCTTCTCCTAGTGTTGCTTCGTAAACTGCTCTTCCTGTTGATACAAAGTTTTGTACTTCTTCTTGTGATAATTGTTTTAGCCAACCATTCACTGCATTCACATTTTTACCGAATTTTGGCCCCGCTGTTTTAAAATTAAGCTTCAATTGATATGATGTGTATTTTGTTTCATCGAGTTCAACATGGAACGCTTTTACATTTAACTCATCCATAACGATATCACGATAAGATTCCCAATCCATATCATTCTCGTTATGCTCAAGTAATACAAGTTCTGCTAGCGGCTGTTTTACTTTTAAAGAATGCTGATTACGGTTACTTCTTCCAAGTTCAACAACTTGTAAAACAGCATCCATTTCCGCTTCTAATTTCGGTTGAAGTAGTGATTCATTTACAACTGGATAATCGGCTAAATGAACGCTTCTTCCTTCTAAATTCAGATGAATGTCTTCCGCAACAAACGGTGTAAATGGTGCAATTAATTTACTAATTGTTACAAGCACTTCATGAAGTGTCTCATACGCAGCTGCTTTCTCAGCGTTCATACCAGATTCCCAGAAACGATTACGTGAGCGTCTTACATACCAGTTACTCACTTCATCTACAAGTGCTGCAATTTCACGAGCTGCATTCGTAAATTGATAATCATCAAGTGCAGTTCTCACTTTTTTCGTTGTACTATGCAATCTTGATAATACCCATTCGTCTAATTTCGTAAGCTTTACATCATACGTTTCTTTCGGATTATACTCATCTAAATTTGCATATAAAACGTAGAAGCTATACACATTCACTAATGTATCTACAAATTTAGATTTCGCTTCCAGTACTGTTCTTTCAGAAAAACGCTTCGCATTCCACGGGGCACTATCAACAAGTAAAGCCCATCTTAGCGCATCTGCACCAAATTTATCTACTAAATCAACTGGATCTAGTGCATTTCCTTTGCTTTTAGACATTTTCTGCCCTTCTTCATCTAAAACATGCCCTAGTGATAACACTCGTTTATACGGTACTTTTCCTGTATATAGTGCTGATACTGCTAATAAACTATAAAACCAGCCGCGTGTTTGATCAATTCCTTCTGCAATAACATCCGCTGGAAACTGCTCTTCAAATAACTCTTTATTTTCAAATGGGTAATGATATTGTGCAAATGGCATAGAACCACTATCAAACCAAACATCAATCACTTCTGGTGTACGATTCATTGTGCCTCCGCATTTCCCGCAGCAGACTTGCACTTCATCTACATAAGGCTTATGCAATTCCAAATCTTCTGGTGTTTCTTTCGTACTATGCTTTCTTAATTCGGCAATGCTTTTCGGTGCGAACTGATGATCACAACTTTCACATTCCCATACATTCAATGGCGTTCCCCAATATCTATTTCGGCTAATATTCCAATCTACCATATTTTCTAAAAACTTACCAAAACGTCCATGTTTCATATGATCCGGATACCAAGTAACAGAATCATTATTTTGTAAAAATGTATCTTTAATTGCAGTTGTTCGGATTAACCAACTTTCTCCTGCATAATAAAGTAGTGGTGAATCACAACGCCAGCAATGCGGATAGCTATGTTCATATTTTTCTTTATGATACAGTAAACCTTCCTTCGCTAAATAACGAACGATATCCACGTCACAATCTTTTACAAATTTCCCTTTCAAAAATGGTACTGCCTCTGTATACTCACCTTTTTCATCTACAACGTGCAAGAATGACAATCCTTCACTTTGGACAACTCTATAATCGTCCTCTCCATATGCTGGAGCAATATGAACAAGTCCTGTACCACTATCTCCCGTTACAAAATCTGCTGCAATAACGCGGTAACCATTTGTAACTTCTTTCATCGGAAATGGCGCTGTATAAGATGTGTTTAATAATTCTTCGCCTTTATGAACAGATAATACTTCATAGTTCTCTTTTAATACTTCTTGTACACGTTCTTTCGCAACAATGTATACATGACTTTCTTGTTTTGCTTTAACGTATTCTATATTTGGATGGACAGCAAGCGCAACGTTTGCTGGAAGTGTCCAAGGTGTCGTTGTCCAACCTAAGAAATACTCATTTTTACTATCTTTCACTTTAAACTTCACAGTTGCACTTAAATCTTTTACTGTTTTATACCCTTGTGCAACCTCATGTGAGCTCAATGAGGTTTGGCAGCTTGGGCAGTATGGTGAAACTCTATGTCCTTTATATAACAATCCTTTTTCATGGATTGTCCCCAAAATATGCCATACACTTTCGATATATGGATTCTTTAAAGTTACATATGGATCATCCATATCTACCCAATAACCAATACTTTCAGTGAATTCGCGCCACTGCTTCTCATATGTGAAAACACTCTCTTTACACTTTTGAATAAATGGTTCAATGCCATATTCTTCGATCTCATGTTTACCAGAAATACCAAGTTGCTTCTCAACGCCTAATTCTACAGGTAAACCATGTGTATCCCATCCTGCTTTTCTTAACACTTTATAACCAGCCATCGTTTTATATCTTGCTACTAAGTCTTTAATTGTTCGTCCAAGTGCATGACCTACATGCGGTAGTCCGTTCGCCGTTGGTGGTCCTTCATAAAATACGAAAGACTGTGCGCCTTCTCGATTCTGAATTGATTGTTCGAAAATATTTTGTTCGTTCCACTGTTTGCGAATTCGCATTTCTCTTCCTACAGCTGATTCTTTTACATCTACTTTTTCCATATACAATCACTCCTTTGAATATTTTAAAGCACATAAAAAACCCGTCCCTATAAAGTAGGGACGGGTTTACCCGCGATACCACCCTAATTCTATTAGCTTTTTCACTAATAGCACTTAGCAACGTACTATCATACGTGTTCTTTGTAACGGTAGACATCCGTCCGGGCTTACTTACTTTCAGCCTCGGCTCCTCGGAGATGATTTTCAAATAACGTCTGCACACCGGCTTTCAGCAATATACCGGCTCTCTGGAGAACAGCTCACTATTTTACTCTTTCTCGTCTTCAGATTTGTATACTTTGTTAAAAGTTATTTTATGCCATTTAGCAACTAATTGTCAACTAATTCAAAATATATCCTTATCTTTTTTCCCTATTCTTATACAATTACTTTTCAAATTCTCGCAATGCTGCTAAATTTTCATCATCCTCAATAAGTTCAGCAAAGAATCCCGATTCATCCTCACGAAGGACAAATTCAAGCTCTTCCTTCGCCTCTTCATTTCTATTTAACTGTGCTAAATAACAAGCTCGATCATATCTTGCTAACAAATCACTCGCGTCAATTATTAATACTTCATTTGTTATTTTTTCTGCCTTTATCGTTTGGCCGGCACCATGATATGAAGATGCTAAAGAAAGAAGAATTGCTGTTTCATTTGGATGATGTATAGAAGCATTTTCTAATACATGAATTGCCTCTTCAAACCTTTCTTGACTTTGATATATTTCTCCTAAAGCAAGAAATGCTCTACTTACAAACGGTGTTTGCTCTGTTAATTGTAAGATAATCTTTTCTGCTTTTCTTTCTTCCCCTGCTTTAAAGAATACTTGTGCTTGCAGAAGAAGAGTATCATAATCATCTGGTAGTTCTCGAACCATTTGTTTCGTTAATTCCAAAGCATCTCTTAACATATCTTCTTCCTCGCACTCAACGAAAAGATTTGCAAGTTGCTTCGCTACGTCATAATCCCATTTATTTTCTAGTGACGTGTGTAGAATCTCTATTGCTTCTTTATTCATCTCTACATTCTCATAAAATAGCGCAAATCGCTGTGCTGCCATACTATTTTTCGGATTTAACTTTAAAGAGATTTCATATAAATCAATTATCATAGTAACCATTGAAATTTCTTTCGCACGATTTTTCATACGATAAAAAGCTCTCGTAATGATAGATCGTTTCGGCTGTTCATGCAGCTGGCGTTCAATCCATATTTCCGTAACCGCAGCTGCAGCATACATGAATGCTGTACTTCTTTCTGCTTTTTTCACCTTTAATGTATGAAGAAAATCTCGTATGTTAGACAATTTTTTATGTTGCTCTACTGCTTTTACATAAACATCAAATATACGTTCATTATCAAAATCTTTTTGTATTACTTTCATTGCAACTTCAATTGCTTTTACATTTCTTTTTTTCACTAATACTTTTGCATAATGATATAGTACTTCTATATGCTCACCATCTAATTGTAGCGCGTATTCAATCTGTGCTTGTTCTTTATCTGTTTCATTCATCGCTCCGTACACATATGCAATCGCATCTAAACGCCATATTTCAGGTACTTCGTCCGCTAATTGTTCTAGTTCAGTCAGCAATTCTTCCTGAAGATTCATATCTACTGAAAGCTGTGCCAAATATTCCATATTAATATGCAACGGCTCTTCTTTCATCGCCTGAACCATATGACTTTGTTCTTTAGAACGGTTTTCTTCTTTTTCGTATATTTCCGCAAGCTGTAAATGTACACCTACGAAATTCCCATCAAGCTCTAAACATGTTTCATACGCCTGCTTTGCTTCCGTCAATTGCCCTAATGCCATAAGTGTTTCGCCAATTCGGTAATACGGTAATGCCGTTTCCATTTGTTCTATCGCCTTATTATATCTTTTCATCGCTTGGCCGTACTGTCCAATAGATTCATATAAAATACCTGCATAACAACCGTACTCACTTACTTCATTTCTTTCTTTGTGTAACGTTCTTAAAAATGCTATACCTCGTTGTACAAATTCCGTTCCTTTAATTCGATTCACATATTCATCTAACGCACTTGCTACATTATAATCACTTTTCTTTATACCATTTTCTAACTTAGATAGCGCTACTTTAAACCCTTCTTCATTTCCACCAAGTTCAATTTCAGCATCCCATAAAACCATTCCTGCATTCATGAGGAAATCTTGGCTCTTTTCAATTTGCTTCTCAAGACCAAGAATATATTCTTTTGCTTCCTTATATTGTTCTCTTGCCATATACACTTGTGTAAGTCCGAAGTGAGAATAAACATCCTCATCATTTTCTTCTAAAGCACGCTTATACAATACTTCTGCTTCTTCCAAGCTATCATTTTGAAAATGATAGTCACCTAATTTTACGTAAAGAGGTGCTTTATCATCACAATTCTCAATACCGTTTAATAAAATTTCTTTCGCACTTTCCTCATCCTTCAAATCAGATTCGTATATTTCCGAAAGTTTCGTATAAATGTAAGGTGCATTACTATCCAAATGAATCGCTACTTTAAGCCCTTTTATTGCTAAATATAATTTTCCTAGTTGATGTGCACATCTCGCTCGTTCATACCATACATGTGCTTCATATTTATACTCTTTTAACAAGTCATTAAAGATCTCATATGCTTCTTCATATTTTTCTAAATCTATTAATATTAAACCGTGATTTGTTAAAGTGAACCTTTCAGGACTACGCTCTAACGCAACTTGAGAGTATTGCAATGCTTTTTCAGATTGATCAATATACATATAGGATAAAGCGAGAAAACTCCAAGCAATAGGCTGATCTGCGTCTAATTGTAACGATGAACGAAAGCTTGAAATCGCTTCTAGATAACTTTCCTGTTCAAAAGCATATCTTCCGTTTATTAAATGATATAAAGCACGATTATTTTTCGTCTCAACGCTTGTCAGCATTTGCTCCGCTTTCTCTACTTCCTGAAGACGAATAAAACACTGTGCACCATGCAATTTAACAAAGTCCGAGTTCGGAAACTTTTCCATTAACTTATCGATACAATATAAAATAAATTCTTTATCTACTTCAACATCTAAGTGCTTTATCGTATATAACCACGTATTTGGATTATCACTCGTTTCTTTTAAAAATTGTACTAAGTTACTAATCCCCTCTTTGTCATGTTCATCTAAATGATCCGTAAGAGAAAAAATAGATTTAAAATAACGATTTTCTTCCTCACTTAGAAACGCTAGTTGCTCCTTCTTTTCTTTCGGAACAAACGTGATTGCTAAACAGCCTGTATAACGATATTTTTCTTGTAATTTACTATATTCCACAAGAACTGGTTCTATAAAGTTTGGATCTTGAACATAGAAAGCTTGCAATGTATCATCATATCCAGATAGAACTTGTACGTGTGAAGCATGCTCAATATCTATACTTAATAAAACAGGAATTCCTTCGTCAATCAGTCTCTTATAATTCTCTTCATTCCCTTTAAAATAACGATATTCATAACCTAATTCTTCTAAATAAGAAACAGTATCTGAAAACTTCGAACCTGTCATATCAAAAATAAACTCTGCTATTTCATCTTGTGTACGTTTCTCTCCCCATATACGCAACATCATCTCTAAACTTGTCGGAACACAATAATTATCCTTTTGTACAATAGGAACTATCGGCAAGTGAACCTTTTTTCCATCCGGATTTTTTTCTAAATTATGATATAAAGATTCTTTTAAACTCTTTTCTTCTTTTAATAGTTTTTGTAAATCTGCAAATTTATTCATTTTGTACAGTGCTTCTGCACGTAAATGTATAAAGTAAGTATTATAGGCATGATACGGCAGCTGAGTATTTATGTTATCTATTACCGCTAACATCTCTTCATATTGCTCTAAATCTAATAAATACTTTATCTTCTCAAAATGAAAATATGGTACTTGTGGGAATTTTACAATTGCATCATCGATTAACTGTATCGCGCGTTTTTGTTCTCCTTTATTCGCATACAATTGTGATAATAAATAGGTAGATAACTCTTCACAATCTTCATGCTGCAAGCCAGCAATAAATTGTTCTTCCGCTTTCTCCCATTCACCTGTATGCATATAAACGTAGCCCCATTTATCAAACACTGCGCGTGTACTGTACTCCTCTGCTTTTTGCATATACACTAACGCTTCTTCGTTTCGTTTCATTTCTAAAAGACATCGTACTAACGTAAAGTATGTTTTCGCTAAGAAATCTGCATCTATTTCTTCTTTACTTAACTCTTCTAAAGAAGATTTTAACAACTGCTCTGCTTCAAGAATTTTCCGCTCATCAATTAACTCATCACAATATAAAGAGAGCGTTCTCATATTTGGGAATTTTTTATAAGCGTAACGAATGAGGAATGAACTGTATTGGTGCATAAGCCCTTCATCAGTAAGGCGAATTAATATATCGAGCTCCTTATGCGAAGGAATATTGGCCAGCCAATTCTTCACATAGGATAAAGTATTCTTTTCTTTTATATATGAAATTTCATTATTTATTTCCTGTAATCCATCTACAAATCTCTTGTCTTTTAAACAAGTTTCTAACTGCTTAAAATCTAGCATGCATTCACCTCGAATTTATATTTAAACTGCTACTTGCTTAGATTTTACACACCATATAGTATGTATTCAACTAAAATCTCTTATAATGGATCGTATTAATTAATATTATTCAAATTTATAACAAAATATAGTAAAAATGATTGTTTTTCTCTGTATTTTGTTTGATTATATAGAATAACGTAACATGTGTATCCTATCTTTTGTCAGTTAAAAACAGCACATGAAATTATATCGGCGATTTTCAAGATATATCAGCGATTATACGGTGAATATCGACTTACCAACAAAAAATGACATTTTTCTCATTCATTAAATCAGGGTACTCCTTAAATATACAAAACGGATACTCTATTTGACCCGCTATATACTGTGCAACATTTTTCTTTGAATTCAAATTAACACAACTTCTAACCTCCTGTAGAGCAAGAATATGTGGAGAAATAATTCAAATTTCCTCACAAATAGCTTCTAATCTCTCCAACCAAAGACTATCATGGTTCCATATATTGAAGGTAGCAATCCTTAATAAATCACTATCTTTCAACATTCTATTTCACCAAATGTAATTTTCATATTCGGAGCATATACTAAAGAAGAATGAAGATGAAATGCCTTGAAAAATCGTAGTTCAGCTTCATATTGAGCTAGCGCATTATCATATATTAATCCTCTGGCTATTAAACGTTCTACAAATTGTTGCTTATCACCCGGATCACCTGCAATCCCCTCTTCTTTTAATGATTGATACAAATCGTTTTTATCATTGTGATGCATATTTAAATCTAAAAAGTTCACTTTATCGCTTACTCTACATTCAATATTTTTCACACCTAATTCACTTAAATATATCGGTATTTTCATGCCTATATTGCCATCTTTACCATTTCTTTGCGTATCACTTTCAAATAATTTCTGCAAAACACCTAGCTGAATAAATTCCGATTGTTTCTCCCCATCTAGTAAATAAGAAGCCATATTAGAAATCCAATGTGGTTCAAAACAGATTATTTTCCCGCCTCCTTTTATATACAAAACTAAAGTTCTCTATATAATAGCCGTATTCCTACACTTTTCTTAAAATTTCAAAGCAAAAAGCTAGTGTATTATTAAAAATACACTAGCTTTTTATTTGGAAGAAAAATTTAACAAGTACAATCACAATCAAAACAATCCGTACAGTCTAAATCGTCACAATCTGCTTTTCTCTTTCTTTTGTTTCTTTTAAGATAATAATACAGTAGCCCAAACAATAGTATACAAATAACAAAAGCTATTATTGCTTCTGTATACTTATTTTGAGTCATAAAACCAATTCCACTTCCGCCTGAAATAAAAATTAGAATTAAATAAATCCAGAACATCTATGTAAATACCTCCATTACTATATATCTTAAGATAATATCCATATAACAGTAGATGAAATGAATAATCCCATACCATTACCGCTTAATACACCAGTAGTTATTCTTAGCAAATTTGAGCTACTTCTCCATTTCCACTTTTGGGTGAACCCATCGATAAGTAACGGAATTTGAGCGAAAAATGATAGTATGATTGCCAAAAGAAATGAAGGTGTCATATAAAAATAAATTGGAAACATTAAAATACCAATAAGCATGCCTGTACAACGCGCACATAAAGGTATGTACTTTTGTAGTTTAAAAAAACTCCTATCTAATCTTCTATGACAAGGAATTTGTAAAATAAAAGTTCGAATCAATATGAATCACCCTCTCTAAAAAGATTTTAATTGATTTTGCAAAAAAAATATATATCCAATAAAAAAACAAACCAGGTTTATACTAGACCCAGTTTGTCAGTTAACTACTATGTTACATTTCCTCAGGTGCCTCCACCCCAAGTAAACGTAATCCTTCTTTTAATACAACCGTCACAGCATAAACCAATGCGAGTCTGCTGTCTTTTTCTTTGCTCTCTTCTAATATACGAACATTACCGTAATATTTATTGAATGATTGTGCTACATCTAATATATATTTCGAAATAAACGATGGCTCATTTTTATTGAAAGCTGCTTCAATTATTTGCGGGAATTTATTTAGTAATTTTACGACACTCCAGCTATGATCGTCTTTTAAAGCAAATGTACATGTTTCAAATTCTACACTTTCTTTTCTTAAAATAGAACAAGCACGTGCATGTGTGTACTGTACGTACGGGCCTGTTTCTCCTTCAAATTTCAGCATGTTTTCTAATGAGAATTCAATATTGTGCATACGCTCATTTTTTAAATCGTGGAAGATGACTGCACCAACACCGACTTGCTTTGCTACTACTTCTTTTTGTTTTAAGTTTGGATTTTTCTCTTCAATATTTTGTTTTGCAAGTTCGATTGCTTCTTCGAGTACTTCTTCAAGTAAAATAACTCTTCCTTTACGTGTCGACATTTTCTTACCATCTTTTAAAATGAAGCCAAACGGTACGTGTTCCATACCATCAACCCAAGTATAGCCAAGTTTTTTTAATACGGTGAAAAATTGATTGAAATGTAAGCTTTGTTCTGGACCAACAACATATAGCGCTTTATCAAACCCATAAGTGTTTTGACGATATAAAGCTGCCGTTAAGTCACGCGTTGCATAAATCGTCGCACCATCTGATTTTCTAATTAAGCAAGGCGGCATTCCTTCTTCTTCTAAATTAACGACTAATGCACCTTCTGATTCTTCAAGCAACTCATGTTCTTCTAAAATCCCAATAAAATCTTCCATTAAATTATTATAAAATGCTTCTCCCTGAAAATTAGTAAATTCTACGCCGAGAAGTTCATAAATGCGAGAAAATTCTTTAAGGGACTCATGACGGAACCAATTCCAAAGTTCTACCGCTTCTTCATCACCTTCTTCTAGTTTCTTAAACCAAGCACGTCCTTCTTCTTCTAGTTCTTCGTCGTCTTTTACCTCTTCATGGAATTGGACATATAACTTAAATAGCTCACGTATTGGATCTTCTTTAACTACTGCTTCATTTCCCCATTTTTTATAAGCCGTAATTAACTTTCCAAACTGTGTTCCCCAATCTCCTATATAATTAATCCCTACAACTTCATAGCCACATTTTTCAGCGATATGTTTCAGCGAATTTCCTATCATTGTAGAACGTAAATGCCCCATCGAAAAAGGTTTCGCGATATTAGGAGAGGAATAATCAATTACTACTGTTTTTTCACAGCCAAAGTGGTTTTGACCGAACTCTTCTTTCTCCGCTAAAACTGTTTTTAATACTGCATCACTTACAGTTTCACGATTGAAAAATACATTTACATAAGGACCAACGACTTCTACTTTCGTAAAAAACGGATCATTGAATTTCTCAGCAACTTCCTTTGCGATAAGAGCTGGTGCTTTTTTATATTGCTTCGCTAATGAAAAGCATGGGAACGCTGCATCTCCAAATTCATCTTGTTTCGGTGTTTCAATTAAATCTAAAATTTGTTTTTGCGTTAATTCATTCGTGAAAATATTAGATAAACTTTCCGCAAACTGCATTTTATAATCCATGATACAACCTCCTTTTTTTTTAAAACACAAAAAACTCGTCTCTAAAAAAGAGACGAGTTTTAACCCGTGGTACCACCCTTGTTGTTCGTTACGAACCACTTTCCCGTTTATAACGAGGACAGGGGGCCTCGGCTTTCTCTACTATTCGTTCAAGAAGCATCTCCGAAGTGCGCTTCATCTTTTTCTTCCGTACTAGGCTCACACCATCCCTAGCTCGCTTTCCTTCTAAAAAAGACTACTCTCTTCATCACAGACAGTATATTTAATTAATTATTGCTTATTATACATCTTTTCAAACAATTAGCAAGGGTCAATTACACCAAAGTGAAACTTAGCACTTTTTCTTTTGTATACATGAAAATTGTGTTTTTCAAATCTAGAACTACGAAAATGATCTTTTAAAACGACACGTTTTCTCGCCACTCGTTTTGCCTCCGCAATTGTTTCGTCAGTAATATCATGATACAAAGCGAAGTGTTTTAATCCTTTAATTCCATCGGATTCTATGACAGTTTCTTCAAACATCGGATCAAGGTAAACGACATCGTAACTATTGTCTTCACATTGCGCTAAAAATGAAAAATGCTCCGTTTGCTTTACTTGAATTCTTTGCATTGCTTCATCAATTTCAGAAACGGATGAAGACCATGTTTTCAAACCATTTTCCATAATATAAGCCATATACTCATTGCCTTCAAGTCCTGTTACTTTTCCGCTTTCACCAACAACATAACTAGCTACAATACTATCTGATGCCATCCCGAGCGTACAATCTAACACTGTCATTCCTCTCTCTAATTGCGTGGCTTGTACAAACGGATCGTGTTCTCCACGCATTAACCTTTTCACACGAAACATCGCTGAGTTCGGATGAAAGAAAAACGATTCTTCCGTACCTTTCGGATAAATAGCTAATCGGTTCTTTCCTACGACAAGTACATCTTGTTCATACTGCTCATGTAATTTATGCACTGGTATGTCATTACGTTTAACGAAAGAACGATTTAATTCTGCTGCTATCTTGTTTGCATATGCTGTCATTTCTTTGTTTGTTCTTCCTGCTGTTGTTACGATCATTGTTTCACCTCTAATAAAGAAAAGAGGGAGATTTACTCTCCCCCTTCTTTAGCAATTCTTTTCGAAAGCTTGTTCTAAGTTCGTAATAATTTCGTCCATAGTTGCACCTTCAATTTCATGACGGTGAATGAAGTGAACAACTTCTTTTCCTTTTAATAATGCCATAGATGGTGAAGATGGAGGAATTTCTCCGAAGTATTCACGCATTTTTGCAGTAGCATCTTTATCTTGACCTGCGAATACAGTTACAAGATGATCAGGTTGTTTTTCAGCACGAACAACCGCTTGACCTGCTGATGGACGTGCTAAACCAGCTGCACAACCACAAACAGAGTTTACAACTACTAAAGTTGTACCTGATGTATTTTCCATAAATTCTGTTACAGCTTCTTCTGTAGTTAACTCTTCAAACCCAGAACGCACTAACTCTTGGCGCATTGGGATTACCATTTGGCGCATGTATTCTTCATAAGCATTTGACATCTTGTAATCTCTCCTTCAACTTTCATTCCAAATTCATCATATCACGCTCTATTAATAGGTGCAAAAGAAAGATAACGATGATTTCATTTTTTTGTAGGGATTTCACAAACCCCACCGCGGCAATTCCCCACTGGAACAAGTTTTCTATTATTAGCGATATAATCGTATACTTTACTTCCAAAACCAAGTACGATAGATAGCTTTATAAAAGGAACGGCAAACCAATAAGATGGAACGGCCTTTGCTAATACATCTATGCTCTGAATACCGTCATACCACTTATTATGTTTTAAAATATACAATCTTTGTTCCATCTTACTTTGTAGTTCTTGAGAAAGTTCATACTTCTCAACTACATTTTCATCTCGAAATGAAACAAATTCCATCTTACCCTTTTTATCTAATTTTTTCGTACGTTCTGCAACGGCCGCACACATCGGACACCAACTATCATAGAAAACAATCATGCATTATTCCCCTTTACGAGACTCCGTCATTTGTTTCCATACAGAACCTTTTGCTTCTTCTCCGCCTTCAATACGCTCTAATGCTAGACGTGCTTGCATCGCTACTTCAAACTCTGGATCATCTTGCGCTGCTTTTAATGCTGGAATCGCACTTTCATCTCCAAGTTCAAATAAGAACATCGCTGCACGCCAGCGTACTAATTTACTTGGATCTTTCAGAGATTTAATCATAACGAACATCGCTGCCGGATCACCTACATCTGATAAACAATCTCCTGCAGTACGACGAACACTTACAGAGCGATCTAACAACGCTTTATATAATAACGGTAATACTTCATCACCTTTTACCATACCTAAATACGCTGTTGCTAAACGGCGTATTGAAACTTTTTCATCATCTAACGCCATCTTCAACACTGGAATATCTTCTTCAGTAGGATCCATTTGTTCTAATGCTGCAAAACGGTTTTTCCAGTCAGAATCTTTCATCATCTCTTCTGTTACTTTATATGGCTCACGCTTTTGAATCGTTACTTCAACAGCACCTGCTTGATTTAATAATTCTTTAACCGTTTCATTTACACGTTCTTCTGAATAAGCAGCAACAATCTCTTCTACTACTTCTTTCCCAATTTCTTCAAAGTTACCGTAACGTGTACTTTGTTCTACCCATTTACGCTCTTTTACAACGTTTGGTGCAGACATTTGCACTTTCATAATTGATTCTTTAAAACGATCTGGTAAACCAACACGTTCTTCCGTCGTTCCATCTGTTAACTTTACTTGCATTGGAATTGTAAAGAACATTTGAACAAACACTTTCACTTCTCCAAAATGAGCAAGTTGTTGTTCTTCACTTTCTTCCAATACTTCTTCGCCGAAAACAGCACGAACTTGTTGTAATAAAACTTTCCAGTCATACTTCGCATTTCGCTCCACTGCTAAAAAGTCGGCTACATGATACACACCTTTAATGCCTTCAATTTTCAAAATTTCTTGCACTTGCATTGGTGCTTGTTCTTTATTTTCATTTGTATAATTATTACGCGCTCCTGATGGTAATACTTCATTCAAAATAACTTTCATTGTATTTGGACTTGGCGTCGGTTCAATTGCTTTAATCTTCACGTAAAAAACTCTCCTTTATTGCATGTTCTTAGCTGTATTGTAACATGTTATCACTCTATACTCCTACTCGGATGCTTAATTTTACTACTTTCTTCCCGCTACCATACTATTTCATTCTTTTTACATTTTAAATTAGGAACGGGATTTTAAAAGCTTTCGTTTCCGATGATTTTTACTTTTTATCCATTTCTTGAGGCATCGCCATTATTTTTGAAAAAAACACGCTAAGCAAAAAATATAATAAGCTATCCATATGGATAGCTTATTTACATATTTTTCGTTCTCGGAAGTTGATCTTGTAGCGCTCTTTCTCGTAATTCACTATGTTTTCCAAAGAAAATAGTGAAAGACAAGGCGATGAATACATTTGCAAAATGACAAAACTATAAGAATACACGAATGTTTGTAAGAAAGTTCGATGTTTTCCTTTTTCTTTTTTTATTATAGTGAAAAAGAAGAACGAAATATTCTCTTATGTAGGAAAGGAAGATAATAATGATTGATTTATTAAATAAATGGATGTTAGAAAGTACAGGCAATTTCAATATCGTTGTAGGACTTACAGCACTTCTATTTTTGGGTTCAGTAATTGCACTTATTATTATTTACAAAAAATTGGTAAACCAGATGAAAGAACAAATCCTATTTATTTAAAAATTATTTCTTGTATGTTTACTACTCAAATTCTAATGAATTGCATATTTATCTCTTTAGTTGGTAAAGATATTGAGAATTTCCGTCAAATCTTTATATTATTTGAAACCTTTGTATTCTTCGTTGGAGCTATTTATTCGTTTAAATTATATAGACAAGAATTTAAATAATTTACTTGCAAGAAACAATAAAAAAGGGGATTCCTTACTCTCAGAAAGGATCCTTTTTTTATTTTCTATCACTCGATTCATCTTTTTATACATTCCTATCCTGTGATGGGTTTTACGATTCTCGTTTGTTACTGGATTAGTCAAAAAACGTTATAAAATTTTATATACTCTTCACTTGTTTTTTCAAAAAAGCTGGCGGTACTCCTTCTTTAAGTTTATTAAAATACTTTCCACAATTTTTTCCGAAGCTATTACTTAAAATCACCTTTTATTACGATGCCCCCTCCCGCCTTCTCTCCAAAAAGGTAATACTCTCAATCACAACTTCAGTTCTATATATTCTCTTGCCTTGTTCATCATCGTAATTACTAGTCTGAATACGCCCTGTAATCCCAACGAGCGACCCCTTCTTACAATATTCAGCTACATTCTCAGCCGATTTGCGCCATATCTGACAATTAATAAAATCGACTTGTTGTTCACCTAAACTATTTCGAAATCCTCTATTCACCGCAACACATATTCGTGCATAAGCGACGCCTTGTTTTGTGTAGTATAATTCTGGCTCCTTTGTCAATCTACCGATTAATACAACTCGATTCATCATAAGTTATACCACCTCACATGTTTTTCTTCATTGTAAGGAGAAATGTTTGAATGGTAAAAAGCACAAAATGACATATCCATAAGTAAAAAGTATTATTTTAGACCTTACAAAACAAAAAAAGAAACCATACATAGTTCAAACATGTATGGTTTCAAAATTTATTACACTTCAGTACAAGATATGTAATATCCTCCGCGAGCCATCTTTATTTCAGCACGGTACATTGCATTTTCTAAGTAGAAAGTAATCGGTTTAACTTTACTCTCAAATTTTAGTCTTTCATTGCATTCAGTTGCATATCCTTCAATCGCTGAAGTAATAACTTTTGATGATGGATACGTTAAAGCTTCATCTAGTTCTATGAAAAAACTTTTAGAAAATAGTTTTTTCATAATCCCCTTCTTCTCTTTCATCATATTCCATCTCCTTCACTTCAAGTTGCTATCATCCATATTATACCATACATTCAATATATCTTTGAAAATAAAAAAATCCTGCATTTTTCATGCAGGATTTTTTTATTAGTCATTTTTCGTAAAGTAAGAAACGAAACGAAGAATTTCTAAGTATAACCATACTAATGTAAGCATTAGTCCCATCGCAGTATACCACTCCATATATTTCGGAGCTTGACTACGTACACCATTTTCGATTAAATCGAAATCTAGTAATAAGTTTAATGCAGCAACTACAATTACAACTGCACTAATAATAATACCGATTGTACCACCTTGGTGAATGTATGGAACAGTTACACCAAACATATTTAGTAGGAATACGACTAAATACATAACCATAATTCCAAGTGTTGCTGCCATAACTCCTGTACGGAATTTATCCGTTACTTTTACTACGCGTGTTGCATATAACACTAACATTGCAAATAGAATTGAGATTGTTAGTAATACAGCATTTAAAACGATAGAATCGCCAAATTTCATTGTATAAACTGCTGAAATACTTCCTAACACAACCCCTTCTACCGCTGCATAGATTGGTGCACCAAAAGGTGAAATACGCGGGAAGAACATAGACGCGAATGCGATGATTGCCGCAACGATTAAAGCACCAATTAATACTGGCATCTTCATCGTCCCCTGCATCATCTGTATGTATGAATAGACAGACGTTGCAAGTAGCAAGATAAGCATAATAAACGTTTTGCCTACTGTTCCGCCAATCGTCATCGCAGAAGCGCTTGCTCCCTCTTTACGGAATGCCTCTTTTTTCAACATTGGATTAGATGTTCTCATTTTTTCCCTCCTAAAATAGGTTCTACCAATAGTGTAAAGTTTTTCTCTTTACTTTTCAATATATGCAGCTTGTTTTTATTTTAATCCTTCAACGATGTCTGATAGTTCACTCCATCTTTCCATCTTTTTTTCTAGCTCTTCTTCTGTTTTCTGCTGTGCTTCAGATAATTCTTGTGCCTTTGTGAAGTCAGATCCAACTTTCGCAAGTTCTTCTCCAATTGACTCAATTTTCTCTTCAAGTTCGGCAATTGTATCTTCAATCGTTTCCCATTCACGCTGTTCATTGTATGAAAGTTTACGTTTACGTTGTTGTTTTGGAGCTTCTTCTACAACTTTTTTCTCTTTTTGAACTTCCGCTTTCTCCATAAGTTCTCTCGTTTTTTCCATTTCTAAATAATCTGTATAACTACCTAAAAACTCACGCACTTCGCCTCCACCAGTAAAGATGAACAGTTCATCTACTACTTTATCTAAGAAGTAACGGTCATGCGATACAGTTAAAACGACACCTGGGAAATCTTCTAAATAATCTTCTAGTACTGTTAATGTTTGTGTATCTAGATCGTTCGTAGGTTCATCAAGTAAAAGTACGTTTGGTTCTCCCATTAAAATACGTAATAAATATAAACGTCTTCTTTCACCACCAGATAGTTTACCAAGCGGTGTACCATGTGAATGCGTCGGGAATAAGAAACGTTCTAACATTTGAGATGCACCAATTACTTTTCCATCTGTCGTATGAATAACTTCTGCAATCTCTTTAATGTATTCAATCATACGCTGATTTAAATTCATCTCTTCATTTTCTTGCGTATAATAAGCAACTTTTACAGTTTGCCCAACTTCAATTTCACCACTATCAGGAGATAACTTACCTGCAAGCATATTTAATAGCGAAGATTTCCCGCTTCCATTCGCTCCAATAATTCCGATGCGATCGCCTGGTTTCACGATATGATTAAAGTTGTTTAATACCGTCTTATCGCCAAATTTTTTCGTTACATCTTTTAACTCAAGTACTTTCTTTCCTAGACGACTTCCGCTTAGTGCAATATCAACTGACTGTTTTGCAGCTGGTCCTTCTTGTGCCTTTAGCTCATCAAAACGCTGAATACGCGCCTTTTGTTTCGTAGAACGGGCTTTTGCACCACGACGAATCCAAGCAAGTTCACGACGATATAAATTTTGGCGTTTCGATTCTTGTGCCAATTCTTGCTCTTCACGAAGTGCTTTCGCTTCTAAAAATGTACTATAGTTTCCTTCGTAGCTATATAGTTTACCATTATCTAATTCAAAAATACGATTCGTCACACGATCTAAGAAATAACGATCATGGGTTACAAGTAATACCGAACCTGTATATCTCGCTAAATATTCTTCTAACCATTCAACTGTCTCATGGTCAAGATGGTTCGTAGGCTCGTCTAAAATTAATAGATCCGGTGTTTCAATAAAACATTGTGCCATTGCGATACGTTTTTTCTGTCCACCAGATAAATTCCCAACAATTGCAGTGAAGTCCGTAATTCCTAATTTCGTTAAAAGAGATTTCGCATTTGCATTTGCTTCCCATGCACTCATTGCATCCATACGTTGCTGCACTGCAAATAATTGTTCCTGTACTTTTTCATTACTTGGATCTTTTTCAATATTTAATAGTGCTTTTTCATAATCACGAAGAAGACGAATTAAAGGTGTATCACCATGGAACACTTGCTCTAATACTGTTAGTTTTTCATCAAACTCTGGTTGCTGTGATAAATAACTAATTGTATACCCACGTGAATACGTCATATCACCTGTATCAGGAGTTTCTAATCCTGCAATTATTTTTAATAATGTCGATTTACCAGTTCCGTTTACACCGATAATTCCGACACGTTGTCCTTCTGTAATACTACATGATAATCCATCAAATAACGGCTTTTCTCCATATGATTTTGATAAGTTCTCCACAGTTAACATTTTCATATTTGTGCATTCCACTCTTTCATAAATTGTTCAATAAACTGTTCCATATAACGATGACGAATTTCAGCCTCTTGTTTTGCTGCATTCGTATTCATTAAATCTTTTAATTTCAAAAGTTTTTCATAAAAATGATTTAAAGATGGATCATTATTTTTTCTATATTCTTCTTTCGTCATTTCTTCACGCGGCGGAATAGTTGGGTCATACATTAATCTCCCTTTCGCCCCACCATATGCAAATGTACGAGCAATTCCTATTGCACCAAGAGCATCTAAACGATCCGCATCTTGAACAATTTTCCCTTCAAGTGACTCTACTGTGCCGCCATGGCCACCTTTATAAGACATATTGGCGATGATATGAAGAATATGTTTACTTTCCTCTTCTTCAACCCGTAGCTCTTCTAACCAATCAGAAACTTTTTTCATTCCTGCTTCTTCACTTTCATTTAGCTTTTCATCTGCCACATCGTGAAGTAATGCTGCCATTTCAATTATAAAACGATTTCCACCTTCTTGCTCAGATAAAGAAATCGCCATTTTATGTACACGTTCAATATGATACCAATCATGCCCACTCGCATCTTTTTCTAAAATATGTTTTACAAAAGTAATTGTTTTTTGAATTTTTTCTTGTTTTGTCATTTTATCTTCACCCAGTTACTTATTGTAACACGCCCGCATTTTTTCATCACATATTTTCTTGTCCGCCCATACACTAGGTGGTAGGCATCATCATGAAGGAGGAATAAACATGTTCTATAATAATCAACCGCCTTATCCAAGGCAACCATTGTATCCTCAACAACAAGAACAGAGATACACAGAACAATACGAAGAACAAGAGTTACAACAGCAAGAGCCACAATATGACGAAAACCCATATGCAACAACGCAAAACCAAGAAACTGAATTTCAACAAAATCCATATGACACACGTCCAAATTATGAATATCCTCAAAATCCATATGCAGCACCACAAAACCAAGAACAACAATATCAACAAAATCCATATGTAGCACCACAAAACCAAGAACAACAATATCAACAAAATCCATATGTAGCACCACAAAACCAAGAACAACAATATCAACAAAATCCATACACAACTCAACCACAACAACCGCAATACCAACAACAAATGTATCAACCAAACTACGACGCACGTGTCTCACCACCTAAACCACCAACAATAGATCCAACTCAACCACAAATCTTACCACCTGGACCAACACTAGACATTACACAACCACAAATCTTACCACCTGGACCAATTACTGAACCAACACAACAACAAATTCAACAAGTTGTCGGTACACAGTTTTTACCTTTCAAGAAACCCGTACTAGATTTCGTAAAACCATGGGTAGATTACGGTTTAAATGAAGCAAAACATACATCACATGAACACGCATTAACAGAAGTTGCTGCGATTATGTTTTTAGTTGGTAAAGGCTTCAATCCGACGATTGCACATTATATCGTTGAATCTTGGGAGAAGAATGAGCAGTTTTAGGGTTGTTTATTTGATAAAATATAAAAAACACAAAAGTGCCAAACCCCTTATACCACAAGGGTTTTGGCACTTTTTAATATCTAAAACAAATTTTATTGAAATAATTATTTTTATAGATTTTCATACTTTTTTATATAGTACGTGAACATATACAGTACAAAATTACACCTTTGTATACACATTTTTAGAAACATCTTACGTTTATCAAACAATAACCAAAAGACGTACCTGCAACCTCATCATATAAATAATAGATATTAAAAAGAGGACACTATAAGCGCCCTCTTCCTTAGGTTTTAAATATGTTCTCCATGATCCATAAACACTTCAATTGCTTCGTTTTGTGGTATGTCTTTTACATTAGTAAGACCAAAAGTAAAAACAGCGGATAACATCATCATTAATAAGATTGCTTTTTTCATTTTAGCGCCCTTCTTTCTATGCTCTTTTTGTCTGCATCTAAAGCGATGTGCAAATACTTGCTTGCTTTTCTATGATTTTCTGAACCATAGAATCTTTCACCTAAAAGAGAAGCATATTCTTTTACCCAATCATATAATTCTTCTTTTTCAAAATACGAAATACCTTCTATAACCACATTTTCTAATTCTTCTTGCGGTACATAGTTATGTACTGCTTTTAAAATTCGGAAATGATGACGATAACATAAGTCGCTAATCTTATAGCCATTCTCAATATATTCATTAGCGATATGACTATAACCTAACTTAAAATGTTCTCTTGCTAAAAGAAACATAGTTTTAGCGTTATTTTCTAATGAATCCTCTAAGTGTTTAATTGCTAACTCTGGCATGTTTTGACTTGCGTATAAAAGTCCTAAATTATGCTTAACTCGTTTAATAAGAAGTTCATCATTAGATTTTTGGAAGGTACCTAGTGCTGAAAGTAAATATTCCTCTGCACTTTCGAATTCATTTAGTCGAATGTGTGCCATTCCTAAAGTATTTAAGCATGCTGCAGTTTTTAATTCATACCCTGGACTAATCGAAAATACTTCATTCGCCTTTGTAGCAAATTGAACTGCTAGGATCGGTTTTAATACGTGATAGTAATGGACTGCAAGCCAATAATTAAATTCAGCTTTTTCAATTTCATCATGCATGTACTCTAAAAACGTTTCAGCTTTTTCAAATTGCATTCTTGCTTCACTATGGTTTGCTTTATTAATAGCGTAAATTGCTTTAAATAAATGATGATAGTACTCTAAAAATGTTTCTGTAGACTCTGGTAAAGGCTCGATTTTGTCCAGAATATCTTTTGTACTATCCATATCCCGAATTAGCAGTTTATACCGTGCATTCAATAAAGCGTAGTAGACTAATATTGTTTGGTCTTCCTTAATATTATTGATTTTATTTGCAATATCTTCTTTTATTTTCTGAGACTGTAATACACGTTGTGAAATCATAGCTTGATACCATTCGTTTAATAATTTTGTGATTTCTTCTTTAGAAATAATGTCAACACTCATCTACTTCTACCCCCTTTTGTTAAATGTTATCATGACATGCTTGTTTGCATAAATAAGTTTTTGAATATTCTAACTTGAAAAAATTATTTTTGAATATTCATGTTAACAAAATGGTCCCTTTTCAAACCTTAAAAAAGAACACACGTTTGTTTGTAGTGGAGTTAAAAAAACAAAAGTGAGGTATTACATCATGGGATATAACAGCTTTCCTGTAGTACGTGGAAGAGGTATGGTAAAATGGAATCCGTTTGCTTCAATACCGGAGCAATACGAGGAAATACATAGTATGTTTGAGGAACAATATAAAGTACCTAAACCTTTTTTAACACAAGATACTATGGAACGAATAGAAAGAGCGTTAATGCAATCTTTTCACGAGGAAGAAGAAATACATATCTCATACTATCGTGATGGAATGGTGCAAGACATGTACATAAATGTATTACATATTGAACCGATGACGAAAACTATATATTGTACAGATGCCTTTGGTTTGAATACTAAGTTTAAGTTTGATGAATTGGTGAATATAAATTAAAAGAAGCCGCCCGACAGGACTGAAGTGCACCCAATTGTTAGACACAGCCTAACAATTGGGGTGCACTTCACATATATAGGTGGCTTTTGTACGACAAAAAAAAAAGAGCTCTGCTATACAGCAGAGCAAAAGAAAAATATATAACCCTATAAAAATAATACAAATTATTGATACTTTCAAAAGACGAAATTTAAATTTCCATCACAATAATAGCTATGTTTAAGTATGAAACATTCTACCTTCACTATAGCTATGAATATTCTTATTTTAGAATTCCATAGTATCCAAATAGCTCTTTGAGAAATACCTCAATACCGAACTTCTTCAAAGAATCTTTTCTTTGTTCAAAGAGAAGTTCTAAAACTTTTTTCTTATCTTTGTCTCTTCCATAATGAATCAACCTATGACAGTTCGGACATATACTAACTATATTTCCAACAACATCTAAACAATTTTCAAAATCAATTCATTTATACGATTAATTGTGTAAGAATTATGATGTGTGATTTCTCCTAATTCCTTGTACTGCCTTACGCTTTTTTTCCATTTCACAATTACAACATTATTTTTTTGTAACTGTTTAAATTGCTCTTGTTTTTCAAAGTTTTCAAAATCCATATCAATTCCCCTTTGTATGAAAATGAAATTTCTATAATAAAACTTTATAAGCTTTATATATCCATTCTTCATCTTTGTCTTCTTCCACATAAAAGATTTCTATTTTTATTTCCATACCATTTTCCATTAAAACGTGCGCTTCATATTTCCCATCTACATAACTAGCACAATCAATATTGTCTGCTACTATTTCTCTCCATTTATCAGGTAAACTATCATAAAAACGTTCAATGGCCGCTACTAAAACTAAATCTTCTAAATGAGCAGTTTTAAGGTTGTTTATTTTTAAAAACATCAAAAATGCCAAATCCCTTATATCACAAAGGATTTGGCATTTTTAAGTATCTAGAACACGCGCTAAATTTAAGGAGAAATTAACAGACATGAGTCCGGTATAATGCCGTGTCCACACCCAAGGATCGGTTACATAAAATAGCGTATCTAACCTGGGAAGTCTATTGGCCTTTTTCCCTTATAGTAACGCTCTCTTCTACTAAGACCTTTTCTTTCTAGGGCCTACAATTAATTTAATCGCTGTTCTTTCTTCATTATTGATAGAAATCTCTTGAAACGCTGGAACAAAAGCTAAGTCAATACCACTTGGAGCGACGAACCCTCTTGCAATCGCAATTGCTTTAATCGCTTGATTTATAGCTCCAGCCCCAATCGCTTGAATTTCCACATTACCACTTGTTCTTAGTACTCCTGCTATTGCACCTGCGACTGAATTTGGGCTTGATTTTGAAGATACCTTTAATATATTTTCCATGTAAGTTGCTCCTTCTATTATTTAATCTCTCTTTCGTTACAATTTTAAATATTTTAGCGTATCTTTAATTACTATTCACACCAAAAACAAATGATGCTTCATATGTACATTATTCTATATTTTCTGACTTCTTCCTGCTCAACTACGCAAATAAAAAATAAACTAAATAATCTAATATACATACAATTAAATATCATAACTTCACCAAATGATAACATCCATACAGCTAAAGGTAATATTGCTATTTTGTCAGACGAAATTAATATAGTAAAGTGAAATTTTAATGAGTGGGGGTTTAGTTCATCCCCCATCTAACTTCTTTGCTTTCGCTGAATTTTGAGGTAGGAGTCTTACTGCTCGGAAAATAGCGTGATAAACGTTTCCTTGTTACTTCAATCCATTTAGAAATTCCATTGATTTTTCTATCAAATTATGAAGCTTATCATCTTCAAAAGGTGTTACAGGTAATACCCAAATACTACATTTCATTATTTGACCGCTTTATATTCCAAATCTATTTCCTTTTATAGTACAAGCATACATGCCAATTGCAATTAATTTCCACATACTACTATATGGTTTTAATTTATTAAGAATCGGAGGTAATATTTTGGTTTCATACTATCATTCTTCAAACTCGTATAAAAAATGCTCATGCAAATCTTCTTCCAGTTCAAATAAAAAATGTTCATGTGACCATTCACATAAACGAAGCTGTCCTGCATACGGAACTTTTTGGAAAACTGAATTTATAACTGTTCCTTTTGGCGATCCTTTTCCATTTAATCACGTTGGACCTTTAGCAGGAGGCGTTTCCTTACTAAATCCTACTACTATACACTTTAGACAAGCTGGTGATTATAGAGTTTCGTTCATTTCCAGTATTAATACTACTTTAAATCCTGTATTTCCACATATTCCAGTCATAACTATATTTTTAAATAACAATCCACTTGCTAATAGTCAAGGTGACTTCGCTATGCAAATGAATACTTCATCAAATAACGAATGTCTTCAACTCGTTGGCGAAACGATTGTTACAGTGCCTGCTAATTCAACTCTTCAACTTAGAAATAATAGTGGTTTTAATCGTCAAAGTATTGTAACGTGTGACAATGGTATAAATTCAGTTGAATTAACAGTTACAAAACTAAGTTAATATTATTTCTTCACATTCAGATGCTATTTCAGCATCTTTTTTTATTGAATAACAGTTTTCTTCAACTTTTATTATCTCACCCCACATAAAAAAGTGCAGAATTCTTTCTAACACAAGATTTCTGCACTTTTTTATTATGCTTATTTATTCTTCCTTATTTCTCTACATAAACCGACTTAACAATCGTACGATTATATGGTTTTCCTTCTTTATTCATCCCTTTTATATCCATCGTAACGTTATATACTCCCGGTTGTTTTATATCTTTCAAAGCACCTGAAAATGTATTCGTATGAACATTTTGTAATTCATTAAATTCAGAGACTAACTTACCTTCTTTATTAACGACTCTTACTGTTATGGAAAGATCCCCTTTCATTTCAGGTGCTACAGGTGATTTTTTGAGTTTATACTCAAGTTTATTTACTTTAACTTTTGTAGGCATTCGAAGAACAAATGGTGCGTCATCCTTGTAATCGCTTACAACTAAATATGCATCTTTCGACTGCTTCGCCATCATTTTGATTTTCCATTCGCCTACTTCCAATTTATCAAACTTAAATGTTCTAATTGTCGCCCCATTAAAGAAAGATTCGCCTTCACCAGTAGTTATAGCGCTATCTTTATTTGCATAGATTTTTCCTTTTGGAGATACCATTTGTACTTCTACATCAGAAGAAGCAGTTAGTACAGAAACTATTCCTTCAGCCTTTTTATCAACAGAAATACTTTGCTCTATCCACTGATTTTGTGGTAATTCGCCTCCTAAAATATTTTGATTTGAAGTTGTATTTAATTGTTCTAGATTTTCATTTGAACTATTGCTGGGTGCTACTAAAGCTGGTAATCCCACATTTGTCGTACGTAAATATGGTTCAATTCGTGCAAAAACAGCTGATCCTTTTCTTATATTGTCATGATCAAATCTGGAATCTGTAAATAAATGTGTACCGTACGATAGCTTCGCACTCCATTCATTTACTAGTCCGTCATTTGAACCGTACGATGATAAATATAACCCGCCCATAGATAATGCAGAAAATGTTGGTCCCCAGCTAGTTCCAGTAGCCGTATAGTAACGGTTTAATTTAGCTGCTGGGTTGTTATCTATTATTGAACGAAACTTTGCCATTTCACCTATTTGTAACGAATACGTACCATCATCTTTTTGACCTAATATAGAAGCAAGCCACCCTGCCCACCAACTATATGACAAATCTGCTAAATTTGAGCCGTGATGCGGTGTAGCAAGTGTAATAACATTTCCAACAAATCGATTCGCATCATATTCAACTAATGCGGCTTGTGTATCAATACCACCTTTACTATGCGCTACAATATTAACTTTTTTACCGAAATGATTATATATCTCTTCAAGTTTTTGTGCTAACAATTTTCCATTATCCCACTGACTAGCCGAACCTTTCCCCGCTGCATCATACAATTGTATAAACACTGTTTGATAGCCTGCTTTTAAAGCATAATCATACATATCATTTATATCATGATATACTGTCTTTCCATACCAACTATCAGCATTACCATTTCTTCCTTGTACAAAGAGAATTGGCGGTTTATTCTCATCATAATTAGCTGGTTTTTGGCCTAAAAACCATTCTCCAGGTGTGAATACTTCTGTATCAGGAAACCCCTTTCCAAGCTCTTTTACAACTTCTGCCTGTACATTTGTGCTAATCGTTGGAGCCATGATAAAAAATACAATTAGTAAGGCCACACATCTTCTCATCAGTCGCATATTACTCCCCCTATTTTTTTGAAAGAAGGTGTTCTTTATAATATTTTATATTTTCCCTTCCTTAATAATAGCTAATCTTTTATTTTAAAAAGATGTTAGCCCTATTTTTAGAAGGTTACTAGTTGTATACCCTCTTCCTTAACTCTCGTTATTCTCTTTGTTTCTACCTCTTCCTTTTGATAGAATACGACAAAAAAGTTTCTCAATAATTGTTAACTTCGCTACACCCAGATATTTTTTAAATCATTATTGTTTATATAAAGCATACAAATCTTGAAAAAATTTTAGTGAAAAAATATTTTATTACTAGTTAGTTATTGAAAAATATAATAAAGATATGTACTTTCTTTTCATTAAATACAAACTAATTTTAAAGGAGCTTATATTATATGACTTTCCTACGATTAAAAATTAAACTGAAATTTCCGAATAGAAAATCATATTTCCAGAAACATATATTATGATAATTTCCGCGCACTTGAATTAACTTTTTAGAAGTACTAACCTATCGGTGAGCAGAAGAAAATTCTGTAAAAAGAAAGGAGAATACTTTATGATGACCAATTTACAAAAGGAGTTTTTTAAACGCTTAAAAATTCCTGCAAAAGAAATAACATTTGATGATTTAGATGAAATTCTGTTAAAAATGGGAATGATTCTCCCCTATGAAAATCTTGATATTATGGCTGGTACTATTAAAAATATCTCAAAAGATAACTTAATAGAAAAGTTACTTATTCAAAAACGAGGTGGACTATGTTATGAATTAAACTCCTTATTGTATTATTTTTTAATTGATTGTGGGTTTCAAGTATACAAAGTAGCCGGTACTGTTTATGATCTGTACGATAATAAATGGAAACCCGATGATGGTCATGTCATTATCATATTAAGTCATGAGGATAAAGATTATGTTGTGGATGCAGGTTTTGCATCTCATCTCCCTTTACATCCAGTCCCTTTTAACGGAGAAGTCATCTCCTCTCAAACAGGAGAATATCGAATTCGTAAGCAAAATACTCGAAAAGGTACGCATATTTTAGAAATGAGAAAAGGAGCTAACGGGGAATCTACAAGTTTCTTACAATCTGAACCTTCAAACGAATGGAAAATAGGCTATGCTTTCACTGTAGATCCAATAGATGAGAAAAAAGTGAATAACATTCAAAAAGTGATTGTAGAGCATAAAGAATCTCCTTTTAATAAAGGAGCTATCACTTGTAAATTAACTACTTATGGTCACATATCATTAACAAATAAAAATTATACAGAAACCTTTAAAGGCACCAAAAATAAACGACCAATAGGCTCTAAAGATTATGCTCGCATTCTTCGTGACTCTTTTGGAATAACGCAAGAGAAATATGTAGGAAAAACACTAGAAAGAGGCTAGTTGACTACAAGTATTTCATAATAAAGCAGATTCTATATTTAGAATCTGCTTTATTTTATATTTTGTTATAAATTAATTTAATTTTGTTGTTACCCTTTAATTTTCAATTATATACTCATCATCATATTTATCGTATTGTAGCCCTTCCCCTATCTTTGACTCCGTAACTTGATCTCTTAAAAACGGTGCAGCATCCATTTTGCTAGTTGCAATTTCAATTCCATATTTTTTCGTTAAATGAGCTAACTCTATTAAAAACCACTCTCTTCGCAATGTAACTGGAATATCCAATGTTTTTCTTTTCATATATAATAGCACCTCTTTTATTTTCATAGCTTAAAAACATCACTGGATGCACTTATTAAAACTACCTTTCACCGCTAACATCCAATGAAACATTATAGTATATGCATGTCCATTTCAAACGTGCTATCACAAATATGATATTTAAGTTTACATAATTATATTATGTAATAGTAGAAAAGGAAGGCATGTCCCTTCCCCTTCTACTATAGAGATTTAAATTAAGAACATCTTGGTACACCTAAAGCTAAGAATAAACCTGCTACTCCCGCAGTAATCGGTACTTTTAACGTAATAACATCGTCTACCTTCGTTACTAAAAAGTAAGCATTACCTTCTTGTAATATACAAGTTACCAACAATTGAAATTCCATTCAAATCTCCTCCTTTCAATCGATATACTATAATTTATGAAATCTCTTTCAAAAAGTAATAGGAAATACATCTATTTTTCCTTATATACAAAATAAATATTTATAAGTTTAGGAAAAATATTAATTTTCTAAATTTATATAAAACGTGTAATATCCAATAAGTTCCTATATAATCAATAAGAAAAATCTTACAAATGGAGGTATGAAAATGGCGATTTTGAGTAATATTGGTGCTGCTTTATTTTTTATTGCTTTTATTCTTTTAATTTTATGTATCATTTCATTCTTTAAGAAAAATGGAAAAGCAAAACAATATGGTCGTCCTGCCGTTATTCTTTTTATGATTTCGATTGTATCAATAATAACTAGTGCTGAAACTTCTAATAACCCAATTGTTGAATTCTTTTCTATTTTAAGTTTTGTTTTATTTATTTTCTTCCTTGTGCTAGCAATCTTATCTGTTATTAAGAAAACAGGTGTAGCGAAAAAACAATTTATTATTACAGCCGTATTATTTGTCATTTTTGTTGCGTTATTAGGTATTTCAGCTCCTTCTTCTGAAAAAACGACAGCAACTAGTACAAAAGTTGCCTCTAACAATGAAGAGCAAAAAGATAGCGAACAGAAAAAAGAGCTAGAAAAGAAAGCGGCGGACGAAAAAACTCAAAAGCAAGAAGATGAGAAGCGTCAAGCCGAAGAACAAGCTCGTAAGCAAGAAGATGAAAAACGTCAAGCCGAGGAACAAGCTCGCAAGCAAGAGGATGAAAAACGTCTAGCTGATGAACAAGCTCGTAAACAACAAGAAGAGCAAAAACGTCTAGCTGATGAACAGGCTCGTAAACAACAAGAAGAACAAAAACGTCAGGCTGATGAACAAGCTCGTAAGCAACAAGAAGAACAAAAACGTCAGGCTGATGAACAAGCTCGTAAACAACAAGAAGAACAAAAACGCCTAGCTGACGAACAAAATCGGAAGCAACAAGAAGAGCAAAAAGCACAGCAAGCTCAAACACAACCAGCTAATGGTAATACTGATAGTGCATACTACAAAAATTGTGCTGCAGTTAGAGCAGCTGGGAAAGCTCCTTTACATAAAGGGCAACCAGGTTATAGCTCTCATCTTGATCGTGATGGCGATGGAATTGCATGTGAAAAATAATAATGAAAAAGAAGCTTTTACTAAGCTTCTTTTTTATTAACGTAAAATATTACCACTTATTACTTTCCCCCCTTATTTTAATAACATTCTTATTATTATTCTCAAAAATGACACAGAATAAGTGATTTCAATCACTACATAGATTTTAATTTATCGCTATTCTTAATTCAGATATTACATTTAAACTTTATGGAGGCATTCATATGGAACATACATTTACTGAAACTTCTATTGTCGGTGAGATTGTTACACAATTCCCGAAAGCTAGTGATCTTTTTAAATCATATAGAATAGATTTTTGTTGTGGTGGCAATAAACCGCTTATTGATGCAATTCATGAAAGAAATTTATCAGCTACTGAAGTGCTTACAGAGTTAAATACGCTTTATAATAATATGAAACGATTAAATGAATCTGAAATTGATTGGAAAAATGCTTCTTATCGCGAATTGATTGATTATGTTATAAATAAGCATCATCGCTATTTAAATGAAGAGTTGCCACAATTAAGTCCGTATGTGACAAAAGTAGTACGTGTTCATGGGGCAAGTCAGCCTCATTTAGCTCAAATTCATAAGCTATTTCACGAATTAAAGATGGAATTAGAACAACATTTAATTAAAGAAGAAACAGAAGATTTTCCATTAATTTTAGAATTTGAACAAAATCCAATTGAAGAAAACTATGTGAATTTACGTAAAGTAGTAGATAAGTTGGAAAATGAACATAACCACGCAGGCAACATTATTAAAGAGCTTCGTAAAGTTACAAATGACTTTACTCCTCCAGAAGGAGCTTGCGGCACTTATCGACTTGTTTACCAACGCCTTGAAGCACTAGAGTCTGATTTATTTGAGCATATTCATTTAGAAAATAACATTTTATTTCCACGTGCAATTACGAGAGTATAAATCAAGTGCAGGACATGAGTATACATACTTATGTCCTGTTTTTTCATTTGGTAAAGAATATACACATCCCTCTCGAATAAATCCGAATTTTAACAATTTGTGAATCATTATAAAAATGTGATAAATATCACATCTCCCCTTTTTTGGATTTTCTATAATAGAAATATAATCCTTTGTTCAACATTTCACAGAAAAAGGGGAAACGAAAATGAAAAAACGTTTAGTTATGATCGGAAATGGTATGGCTGGAATACGCTGTATGGAAGAAATATTAAAACATAATAGTGATTCATATGAGATTACTATTTTGGGAGATGAACCACATCCAAACTACAATCGCATTATGCTCTCTCACGTTTTACAAGGCAAAACAAATATGCAAGATATCATTATGAATGAATACAGTTGGTATGAAGAAAACGAAATAACTTTATATACAAACGAAAGAGTTCAAATTATTAACCGGGAAGCAAAAATCATTATCACCGAAAAAAATCGTACTCTTACATATGACAAACTCATTATCGCAACAGGTTCTAGTGCTTTTATTTTACCTGTTGAAGGTTCTACTCTTCCTGGTGTAACAGGATTTCGAACAATTGAAGATACACAATTTATGATAGACACCGCTAAAGAAAAGAAAAAGGCCGTTGTTATTGGTGGTGGGTTACTTGGTTTAGAAGCCGCAAGAGGTCTTATTGACTTAGGGATGGACGTACATGTTGTTCATTTAATGCCAAACTTAATGGAGCAGCAACTAGATACGAAAGCAGCTTCTCTATTACGCGAAGATTTGGAAGCGCAAGGCATGAAATTTCTAATGGAAAAGAAAACTGTAAAAATTCTTGGTACAGACCATGTTGAGGGCATTCAATTTGAAGATGGTGAAGTTGTAGATTGTGATTTAGTCGTAATGGCTGTCGGAATACGCCCAAATACGCAAATAGCAAAAGATGCTGGTTTAATTGTAAATCGCGGTATTGTAGTCAATGACTATATGCTAACAAATGATGAATCCATTTATGCAGTTGGAGAATGTGCAGAACATGACGGTATCGCATATGGACTTGTTGCTCCTCTTTATGAACAAGGTGCGATATTAGCAAAACATATAACAAATTTACAAACTGATGGATATTCGGGCAGTATTGTCGGTACGCAATTAAAAGTTGCAGGTTGTGATTTATTCTCTGCTGGTCAAATTTATGAAGATGCTCAAACGAAAGCAATATCAATCTTTGATGAATGTAAACGTTCCTATAAAAAAGTATTAATTCGTGACAATAAAGTCATCGGTATCGTTTTATATGGTGACACAGCTGACGGAACACGCCTCTTTAGCATGTTAAAGAAAGAAGAAGATATACAAGAATATACAGCCGCTTCCATTCTTCACAAAGCTGGTGAAGAAAGTGAACTTAACGTTGCTACTATGAGTGCTGATGACACGATTTGCGGATGTAATGGTGTTACGAAAGGCACAATCGTTCACGCCATTTTAGAACAAGAGTTAAAGACTTTTGAAGAAGTTAAAGGCTGTACGAAAGCCGCAGGGTCTTGTGGTAAATGTCGTCCGCTTGTAGAACAAGTTTTATCTCATACACTTGGAGATGCTTTTGATGCTTCTGTGCAGTCTACCGGTATGTGCGGATGTACACCTTTATCACGTGATAAAGTCGTAGCGGCCATTCATGAGAAAGGTTTAAAATCTCCAAAAGAAGTACGAAACGTTCTTGGTTTTGTACTTGAAGAAGGCTGTTCAAAATGTCGTCCTGCTTTAAACTACTATTTACGTATGGCGATTCCAGAAGAATATGAAGATGATAAATCATCCCGTTTCGTGAATGAAAGAATGAATGGTAACATCCAGCACGATGGTACATTCTCTGTTATTCCACGCATGTACGGAGGTGTTACAACAGCTGATGATTTAATGAAAATTGCTGAAGTTGCGAAAAAGTACGATGTTCCACTTGTGAAAATTACAGGTGCGAGCCGAATTGGCTTATACGGTATTAAGAAACAAGATTTACCTAACGTATGGGCTGAATTAAATATGACTTCTGGATATGCGTATTCAAAATCTCTTCGTAATGTAAAATCATGTGTTGGCTCTCGTTTCTGCCGTTTCGGTACGAAAGATTCATTAGGACTTGGTATGTTGCTTGAACAATCATTAGAAATGGTAGATACACCTCATAAAATGAAGATGGGTGTAACGGGCTGTCCGCGTAACTGTGCGGAAGTACTGACGAAAGATTTTGGCGTTGTTTGTGTCGAAAATGGATACCAACTTTATATTGGCGGAAATGGTGGTACGGAAGTACGTGAAGCTGATTTTGTAATGATTGTCCCTACTGAAGATGATGTCCTTCGCATCGCTACAGCTTACATGCAATATTATCGTGAAACTGGTATTTACGGAGAGCGTACTGCCTACTGGACAGAGCGTTTAGGCTTCGATCACATAAAAGAAATACTGCAAGATGCAAATATGGTCACTACACTAAATGAACGCTTCCAAACAGCTCGTGGCACATATAAAGAAGCTTGGGGACAAGCAATAGAAACGAAGTCGTTAAAAGCGATGTATGAAGTAGAAACTGTGAAATAAGGAGCTGTGATTTATATGATACAAACGAAAGATAAAATAAAAATTATGCGTGCAGAAGACCTTCCTATTCAAATCGGTAAAGAGGTGCAAATGAAAGGTATATCTATCGCCCTATTCCGCCTTTCAAATGGCGATGTTCGAGCTGTAGAAAATCGTTGTCCTCATAAAAACGGACCGTTAGCAGAAGGAATTGTGTCTGGCGAATTCGTCTTTTGTCCACTACATGATTGGAAAATTTCATTACTAACAGGTGAAGTTCAAAAACCTGATGACGGTTGTATTCAAACGTATGAAGTAGAAGTTATTGACGGGGATATTTATATATACATGTAATTTACGAAAGGAAGCCTCCCCCTGGCTTCCTTTTACATAAAAATAGATGAGGTGCCATTATGAACGGATATGTATATTTAGTTGGTGCAGGACCAGGTGATGAAGGGCTTATTACAAAGAAAGCGATAGATTGTTTAAATCGTGCAGATATCGTTTTATATGACCGTTTATTAAACCCTTTCTTTCTTAGTTATACAAAAGAAACATGCGAACTTATTTATTGCGGAAAAATGCCAAAGAATCATACTATGCGACAAGAAATGATTAACGCCCACCTCCTTCAATTTGCGAAAGAAGGAAAAATCGTAGTCCGCTTAAAGGGCGGAGATCCATCTATTTTTGGCCGTGTTGGTGAAGAAGCAGAAACTTTAGCATCTGCGAACATTCCATATGAAATTGTACCAGGCATTACATCTAGCATCGCCGCTAGTAGCTATGCTGGCATCCCCCTCACCCACCGCAACTATAGTAATAGCGTCACTTTATTAACTGGGCATGCGAAAGGTCCTTTAACCGATCATGGAAAATATAATTCATCCCACAATAGCGACACAATCGCCTACTACATGGGTATAAAAAACTTACCTACAATTTGCGAAAATTTACTACAAGCAGGCAAAAAGGAAGATACACCAATAGCAGTCATCGAATGGGGTACGACAGGGAAACAGCGCGTTGTCACAGGAACACTTTCAACTATTGTTCCTATCGTCAAAAACGAGAATATTTCTAATCCTTCTATGACAATTGTTGGTGATGTCGTTTCCTTACGGGATCAGATCGCTTGGAAAGAACGTAAACCATTACACGAGAAAAAAGTTTTATTTGCATCTGCAACGAATAAAACAAGTTCAATGAAGCAAAAGTTACAAGAAGCCGGTGCAGAAATATATCAAATTCCTACTTTCAAAAAGGTAGAATACACATTAACACTTGAACAAATCAATGAAATTTTTAACGTTAATCGTCTTGTTTTTTGTTCAGCTGAAAGTGTAGAAATATTGATGCAATCATGTAGTAAACACCAAAAAGATATTCGTTCTTTACAAGCGCAACTACAACATATGAACGTTGCCACTCAAGAAAAACTTATGCAATATGGGCTACTAAGTAAACAAGCAGAGTTCTCTTCCAATACAACAGTTTATTTAGGACGAAACATTAACCGAATTGCTGTTATTCAAGAAAAAATTGGTGCTGGTTCCTATATGATGACTCATGAGTACACAATTGATCATCGCTTCGATGAAATTCATTCACGTATTCTTTCTGAATTCTCATGGGATAGCATTGTATTTGAAGGTCGTGCTTCTATTGATACGTTTCTAGCAGAAATAAAACGCCTTGGCTTTATCAATATTCTTACTCTCCCATTCTCGTATACCGACGTTCCAACTTTACACTATGCAAATAAAGTTGGGTTTCATAACGTAGATCATCAATTACAAGAAACTCTTATGAAGAAAGACATGGTGAGACAATGAAAGGAATTGTATATGTTGGACATGGGAGCCGGCTACAAGAAGGTAATGAACAATTCATTCAATTTATTCAATCTGTTATGAAAGAGCGAAACGAAAGAATTCAAAAAATAGCTTTTCTAGAACTAACGACACCTACTATTTCGGATGCAGTTACAGAAACGATAATAGAGGGAGTAACTGAAATAATGATTGTACCTGTTTTATTATTTGCAGCAGCTCACTATAAACGTGATATTCCTTTTGAAATAGAGCAACTACAAAAGAAATATCCACAAATAACATTTTCAGTTGTACCTCCTTTTAGTACACATCCACATATGGTGGAACTTGTAGTGAAAAGAATACGTGAAGCTATGTCAATGCAAAATAGTAGTATTTTACTCGTAGGACGAGGCAGTAGTGATCCACAACCGATACATGAATTACAACAAATCAGAGCAGCTGTCGAACGAAAACTTGGTATGCCAGTATCCTGTTCCTTTTTAACGAAAGGAACTCCCTCTTTTGCTGCTGAGCTCAAGGCTATAACATCGACTGCGTCCCATGTATATGTCATGCCGTACCTTCTCTTTACCGGATTATTACTTCAAAAAATTAAATTGCATACAAAAAAATATGATCACGTTACGACTTGTAACTGTCTTCAGTTTGATACATACATGAAGTTAACATTATTAGAACGAATGGAGGAATGCATATATGTATAACATGTACCCTCTTATGTTTAATCTACAAAATAAAGTGGTCATTATCATTGGTGGAGGTAAAATTGCATATCGAAAAGCGTCTGGATTAAAAGATACAGGCGCTTTTGTCACCGTTATCAGCCCAGAAATTTGCGAGGAAATGAAGGGACTTTCTTATATTACTTGGAAGCAAAAAGCTTTTAGTAATGATGATATTAAAGATGCTCACCTTATTTATGCAGCTACAAATCAACACGCTGTAAATATGATGGTCAAACAGGCCGCTCATGATTTCCAGTGGGTTAACGTTGTAAGTGATGGTACAGAATCATCTTTTCACACACCTGGCGTTATAAGAAATAATGAATATGTTGTCACTATTTCAACTTCAGGTAAGGACCCATCGTTTACGAAGCGTATGAAACAGGAATTAACTTCTGTCCTTGCTAAACTTATAAAAAGACTTTCTCGTACTCATAAAATGTAATCTATCACTTAGCTAAAATAGTAATTAGCTTTGAACAAACGTTTTTTAGGATCAGACAAACAATTGGACAAGAATCTGTGAAGAAAAATAACGGCAACAATTACGGACAAAAAAAGCAGTTGCTTGAGGGCAACTGCTTCAATACAGGTTTTATATTGGATATTCATTCAACCAAATTAGCGCTTGTTCATAATCATCAAAAAATCTCACAGATTCTTTCGTATTAGATTGTTGTAAATAATCCATTATCTCCCCCTCTTCGAGGAGAAATGCAATTGCCGTACTGTTATTCAAAATGATTTCATTGAAGAACTTCTCTTTCCATACTTTTTGAACAGAAAAATGATTTGGCGTGTATCCTTTTCTATCCACCAACAATTTGTATTTCCGCCCTTCAGAAATGAATTGCTGACAAACCTGCTCAAAACCATTAAACCATTCATACACATCATCTGTTTTTATATTTCCAACTAGATGGGTAACAATTATATCTCCTGAAACTGTTGTGCTGATATTCTGTTTACTCAACTTGGAATCCCCCCTTAGTTACAATTTTGCGAAAAAACCGCATAAAATCAATAAAGAAAAAATTCTTACTTGACACTCCCACCCCATCGCTATCAAACTAAGCTCACGTAACGTCAATTATAAGCGAAATTATGTCTTTTTTCGCAAGTCTATATGCAGATGCTTTAAAGATTTTCATACGAAATAACCCGTAACGAGTTTCCTTTTTTTGAATTAAGCCACTTGATTATCAGACACGGTACAATTGTAAACGCCCCCCAATATATCATAGACTGTTTTCCTCTCATATCAATGGGATTTCCATCCATCATTTACCGCCTCAAATCCATTCGGTTTTAAACGTATATTCAAAACAAAATATATGACAAATAAATAACGACAGTTACTGTAATAATGCTGAAAAGTGTTGAAAATAAAACGATTTGTGCATGTAGTTCAGGCTCTATTTGATACTCCATAGCAATAGTTGATGTATTTCTTGAAGTAGGAAAAGAACTTGCAATAAATAATGATTGTGCAACAATTCCATCAATGTTTAAGAGGTAGATCATGGAAAGTGCTAATAATGGCCCCATCAGTAACCTTCCAATTAAAGACCATGTTATGACTCTATGGAAAAAATTAAGCTTAATGTTGGCTAATTGTGCTCCTAGCAATATGAGTGCTATGGCAACAAAACTATTCGCAAGCTGATTAAGAGGTAGAAAGATAGAATTAGGTATTTGAATTGTAAACGATTGAAAGAGAATCCCTAGTACGAGCGCATGAAATACAGGCAGTCTTATAAATGATTGAATAATACCTCCGATTGTTTTTGTTGCTGATAGTAAGTTATAAATCCCATATGAATAAGTTAAAAGGTTTTGGAAAATCACAATGAAAATCTGAATGGAAACCCCCACTGGATTGTGACTGAAAATCAATTGACTTACTGGTAATCCATAATTACCGGAATTCATTAACGAAATGCTATTTTTTAGAGCTGCACTTTCTCCTTTTTCTAACTTTAATGTTTTTGAAATAAAATGACTTACTAGCATTAGACTCAGACTATAAAACATTAAATAGTACATGATCTGGAGCAACAAACCTGTTTCTATACTAATATCATATATATTCACAAATACAGCCGCTGGCATCAAGCAATAATTAATAAGTGTAGATAGCTGCTTTAAGTTAAATTGGAACTTCCTTTGTAAGATTGCACCAATTAGCATCAATATTAATATTGGCACTATTACGTCTAATATAATGAAAATAAACATTTAAAACCTCATTCTACATATATTTTAGTTGGATTAAACGCTCTCTTTTCTTTAACATATCAAATATGACTCACAAAGAAAATTATGAATTATTTATACAAATTCATAATTTTATCTTATCAACCTAAACTGTATTCTTTATTTTAAGTGTACTTTTTCACAATCTCCATTAGCCTTACCCAAAAATCTGGTCCTAAAAAATATGCAGTTTTTTCTTGTTATAGATACCTTTATATGTTTTTTGAATTTCGGAACATTTCAAGCTATTGATATATTTTTATACATATTAATAGATAGCTTTTAGAAAGGAGCGACTATTTATCGATTCGTTAGCGATCAATAGTCATCGTTTAATTCAAAAGTTATTATTTTCATTCTCGATATATTTGCTTTCTAAAAATTAGTTTAATCTTTGTGCTTGAGCTAACCTGCCCTTTAATTGAATAACATCTGATATCTATTTTTTAACATAAAATTCCATTACCCTTCTGTTTTTTATTTAAAAACCACAATATTTTAGAAAACAAACATTTGTTAAGATATCAATAAAAAACAAGTTGAAGTCTATTACTAAAAGAACCATCCCAAAATACTTCGGGACGGCTCTTTTTCTTTTTTAATGATTCTTTAACATCACTAACAGCTTTTCTTGACTATACATCCACACTGTAATGATTAAACAAGCAAGTGCGACTTCTGATAATGCCATAAATCCAATTGCATAATGACCTGTTAGTTGGAATAATAATGTTAAAATTAGCGGCGGGAAGAACCCTCCTAGTCCGCCTAAAGCTGAAACGAGTCCATTTACAATACCAGCTTGTTCTGAGAAGTACATTGGAACGAGTTTGAAGATTGTACCATTACCGATACCTGCACAAAATGCGACTAGTAAGCAACCAAAAGTATATACGTTCATACTAGGCATGAATGATAAAATAATACCTGAAAGTGTTAAACCGATAAATACGAAGATTAATATTTTAAATGGGTTAAATTTATCACCAAGCCAACCGCCAATTGGCCGCATAATTGTTGCAAGTACAATGAATCCTGCTGTCCGCATACCTGCATCCACTTTTTCTAATCCGAAGTGAGATACTAAAAAGTTTGGTAAGTATACAGTAAATGCGACGAAAGATCCAAATGTTAAAAAGTAAAAGATACATAAAAACCAAAGTTTTTCATTTTTATATACACCTTTTATTTGTTCCATTAATGGTGTATTCACCTTTTTCTCCTTACGATCGCCTAATAAAAAGTTCATAAGTGCAAATGCTGCGAGTAAAACTAAATAACACTGTACTGTCGTTCTCCAGCCAACTGAAGTTGCGATAACTGGTGCTAAGAACGAAGTAATTGCTGTTCCTGCGTTACCGACACCGTATATACCATTTACAAAACCGTGACTCTCTTTCGGAAAGTATTTCGGTAAAGAAGTTACGCCTACAGAGAATACAGCACCACCGATTCCGACAAATAAACCACCAATAATTAAATCCATCATTGAATTGGCAACACTAATATAAAAGACAGGAAATAATAATAGAATAAAACTAATAAAGAATAATTTTCTTGCTCCGAAACGATTTGTCCAATAACCAATTGGAATGCGAAGAACAGAACCTAATATAACCGGTACTGCTGTTACCATAGAAATTTGTCCCGCAGTTAATGGAATATCCGCTTTAATATAAGGCATTAATGATGATAAAATGACCCATACCATAAACCCGATAACTAGATTAGAAGTTTGTAAACTTAATTGAAAATTAGGACTTTTCATCCTGTTCCCTCCTATGTATGCATAGTTATATTCATTCCCTCCAGCCTAATCACGTCCTAACATGATTAGGCTGAAAAGAATCAACCACCACTCACTGGCGGAATCATTGCTATAACATCGCCAGTTTGAATGATGTCATCCTCATTTGCATACTCTTCATTTATAGCAACCATAATCTCACTTGAAATCGCTACGTCGTATTTCTTAATGAGCACTTCCTTAAGTTTAGCAACCGTAATATTTTCACAATCTATGTGTAATGCTGACTTACTTACTTCTTCTTGTAAATGTGCAAATAATAGTACTTCAATCATATTCTCATCCCCTTTCCAGGCTCATCATTCTCATATGCTACCTTTTCTAACTGATCACCTATCCATGATTCACCATCTTCCCAAAATTCTTTCTTCCAAATGGGAACGATTTGTTTTATACGCTCCATAATATATTCGTTCGCCTCATAGGCTGCTTTCCGGTGTGGTGTAGAAACAGAGACGACAACAGCAAGATCACAAATTTGTAATGTACCAATGCGATGTGTAATGGCGACAAATGTCCCAGGCCACCTCTCTCCTACTTCAGTACCAATTTTCTCAAGCTGTTTTTCTGCCATTGTTTTATATGCTACATACTCTAAATATAGCGTACGACGGCCTTTCGTAAATTCTCTAACAGTACCAATGAAAGTAGTAACTGCGCCGCACTCACGACAAATTACTTTGTTTGTAACTTCCTCAATTGAAATAGGTGTATCAATCACTTCATAATACGTATGTGTCATCTTGCACCTCTTATCTTCATATAAGTTAGCAATCTATTTTTCTATCATTTGTACGACCGAAGTGGTTCTTCCCATGGCCACTCACTTCCAGCGTTTGATTCTAATAACAGTACCGAAACAGTTATTCCTGCTTCAAATCCCCTTGTTCCTCCCGGCAGGACAATAAATGCGTTCGCCTCTGCAAGTGAAGAAATTGCACTAGATTTATCTAAACCAACTGGTGTCGCTTGCAATTTTCCATTTACAATTTCCACTTTTCCTCTTACAAAACGAGTGAATGGGTTTGCTTTTGGAAAGTCTTTTTGTAAAATCGCCTCTGCACGAAATACATGCGAATCTTTTCTATGCAAGTATGTTCGAATAACTGGCCGAACAAATAATTCACAACCGACATAACAAGCAGAAGGATTACCAGATAAACCAAATAGTAGTTTTCCTTCTACCTCAGCTACAGTTGTCACACTTCCTGGTCGCATCGCTATTTTGCTAAAAAGTACATTTGCTTGTAATCTCTCATAAATAGCAGGTAAATAGTCATAATCTCCTACCGAAACGCCACCAGTTGTAATTAAAATATCGACTTCTTTTATCGCTTTTTTTACAGTGTTATAACACGTCTCAATATCGTCAGCGAACTGTCCATAATACTGTACAACTCCGCCAGCTCGTTCAATTTGAGCAGCAATCATATAGGAGTTACTATTTCGAATCTTCCCTGGCTTTAAGTGTTCATGTACTTCAAGCAGTTCGCTTCCTGTCGTTACAATTCCAATAACCGGCTGTTTTATAACGTGTACAGAACTATAACCAAACGTAGCAAGAAGTGCTGCTACTCCAGGATTAATAACAGTACCTTTTTTCACAAGGACGGTATTTTGTTTTACATCTTCTCCTTTAAAAGAAATGTTATCCCCAGCAATAAAGGAGCGTTTCAATTTCATATAAGTCTTTTCATTTTCTTCAAACCCTTCCGTTAGCTCCAACATAACAACCGCACTACACCCTTTCGGAATTGCTGCTCCTGTCATAATACGGACAGCTTGAAACTCTTTCACTTCTTCTGTAAAAACAAAACCTGCTCCAATTTCGCCAATTACTTCAAACTGAATGGGGTTACTACTACTCGCTTCTTTTGTATCTTCCGCTCGAATCGCAAACCCATCGTACGGAGAGCGATTAAAATGCGGAACATCATGATCTGCAATAACATCTTCTCCAAGTGTTCTACCGTAGCTTTCTATAAGAGAAACCTTTTCTATTTCACCTTGGTAGGCATATTCCATTACACGCGCAACTGCTTCTGCCACTGGAATTGGTATACGTTTTTCTAACATTCTTTTTTCACCTCTTTTCAATAAGGTGACGCTCACTTTCTGTTCACCCTATATATGTTGCGTATAATCGTTTTGCTATTTTCACATCATTTGTCCCATGAATAAATGCCCTACCGTCTATAAATAAAACGAAACGATATTCATCAATTAAAAATGATAGTAAGTAAGGTGTTTTTTTGACATGTACACTCTTTTGTAATCGTTTTTGAATTTCGGTTAAATTAAGATTTCTCTTTATTCCTGAACGGATTTGAACTGTATTCCGTCCGCATAACACTTCCGTTTTCATTTGTGCTTCAAATGTTAAACTTGGATACGTTCGTAATTTCCCACAAGATGGACATGTACTTTTTTTCTGTCTATTTACTTTTAATGAGAGATATTGATTGTTCCAAATATCAAATGATAACATCGTCCCTCTTAACGACTCATAATCATCCACTAATATTTTCATCGCCTCTGTTATTTGGTGAGCAACGACCATTTGTACAGCTGGCTGAATGATTCCAGCTGTATCGCATGTTGCACCGCTCATAGGATGATCCATCAGACAGCGAAAACATGGTGTTTTCCCAGGGAGAATTGTATACGTTACACCGTAACTTCCAACGCATCCACCGTATATCCAAGGTATATTTTCTTTTTGTGAAATGTCATTTATAAGTAGGCGCGTATCGAAATTGTCAGTCGCATCTATGATGAGATCCACTTCTTTTGTTAACTCTTCTATTTCTCGCATTGTGACATCTGTTACAACTGGTACAATTTCCACTTCCGAATTAATCTTTCTTACATGTTCTGCTGCTGCAATTGCTTTTGGTTTGCATTGCTTTGCATCTTCTTCTGTATATAACTGTTGCCGCTGTAAATTACTCCATTCGACGTAGTCACGATCGGCAATTGTCAATTTCCCAATTCCCATCCTAGCAAATGCTTCTGCATTCGCAGCTCCTAGTGCACCCGCACCGATTAAAAGTACATGCTTTTCTCTTATTTTTCTTTGACCCATTTCACCTATTCTAGAAAACAATACTTGCCTTGAATATCGCTCTTGCATAGGAAATCCTCCTCTCGCTATCCGCCAATGTAAGACATTTCAACTTTTTGACGTTTATTTGTACTATCCGCCGTTCTTTCATCTGAATATCGATCTGTTCTATATCGCCACGTATGTTGTAAAATTTTTAATAGTGATGCATCAGAAATATTTTCTCGAAGAAGCGTTCGCAAATCCGTTCCTTTCGTTCCAAATAGACACGTAAAAAACTTACCGTCTGCCGAAATACGAGCTCTCGTACAAGAAGAACAAAATGACTCTGATACTGAAGTAATAAATCCAACTTCTGCATCGCTCCCTACATATCGATACAATTTCGCAACTTCTCCAAAATAACGAGGTGTAACAGGTTCAACCGGATATACGCGATTAATCTTCTCTATTAATTGTTCCTTCGTAATCACTTGTTCAAAATTCCATCCGTTCGTACTGCCTACATCCATAAACTCAATGAAACGGAGCTGAATTTCTTTTTCTTTAAAATAACGAGCCATATGAAGAATTTGACTATCATTCATTCCTTTTTTTACGACCATATTTACCTTTACCTCTAATCCAGCAGCCTTTGCTGCTGCTATTCCTTTCAGTACAGGTTTTGTACTTACATTTCTTCCGTTAATTTTTTTGAAGACGTGATCCTCTATCGCATCTAAACTAATATTTACACGCTTTAATCCCGCGTCTTTTAACGCCTTAGCTTGTTTCGCTAAATGAATTCCGTTTGTTGTGAGCCCAATGTCTTTTAAGCCTTCTAGTTTTGTAAGCCTTGCGATTAACTGAGGTAAATCTTTACGCAATAACGGTTCACCGCCAGTCAGCCTAATTTTATTGACTCCCATACTTATAAATAATCTTGCTAATCTTTCTATTTCATCGAACGTTAATAAAAACTCTTCCTGCAAAAAAGCATAATCAGGTCCGAACACTTCAGCAGGCATACAGTATGTGCACCTAAAATTACAACGATCAATAACTGAAATACGTAAATCTTGAAGTGGCCGTTCTAATGAATCTTTCATTTTTTCGTGCATCTATATCCCTTCTTTTCTGCTGCAATCCTTAGTAAGCTTTCAATTTTTTATTTGCCTTTATTATAAAAAATAAGTTGCAAATTCAATGTGACTTTTCTCACATCACTTTCCCCATTCAAAAATTCTTCACAAATCTGTTCGCATTTTGTTCACATCTTCAGTCTCTCCTCCTTACGGTCATTGAAATTTTACTATATTTTTAAAATAGCTCTTGCATTTTCAACATATTTACACTCAAAATAGGAAATGTATTGCTTATAAGAAGAAAGGTGATTGCTGTGACAAACAGTATGAAATTATCTCAAGATTTAAAGGAATTACTTGCATCTGTTGAATATAAAATGCAGATAAAAAAAGGCAGTTTTATTTTTCAAGAAGGTATGGAGGCAACCGAACTCTATATTATCCACTCAGGAAAAGTACAAATTAGTAAACTTAGTGCTGACGGACAAGAATTAACACTTCGAATTTGTTCGGAATATGACATTATTGGAGAATTAACGTTGTTCACGGATAATGCAAAATATTTATTAAACTCAAAATGTCTTGAAGATGTTGAAGTAGGTGTAATAAAGCGTGAAGCGTTAGAAAAAGCATTACTCCAAAAACCCGCTCTTGTATTTGAATTTATGAAATGGATTAGTGAACATTTAAGAAGAATGCAAACGAAGTTCCGAGATTTAGTGTTACACGGCAAAAAAGGTGCCTTATATTCTACTCTCATTCGAATGACAAATAGTTACGGTGTATTAAAAGAAAATGGTATTCTCATCGATTTACCGTTAACGAATCAAGAACTAGCTAATTTCTGTGCAACTTCACGTGAAAGCGTAAATCGAATGTTAAATGAATTAAAAAAGCAAGGTACAATTTCTATTCATAAAGGAAAGATTACCATTCACGATTTACAATTTTTAAAATGTGAAATTGCTTGTGAAGATTGCTCTGCTTCTGTTTGTAGTATTGATTAGCATCTTATTTAGATGCTAATCTTTTTTCAATTTAAACTACTTATTAACGGTTATTCCCTATGTAAACAAAAACGAGGCCTTCCATATTAGACCTCGTTTCGTTTTAACCATTAGCTCCTATCCGTTTACAGCAGTATTATTTTTTCAACTCATTAGGAATACGTCTTCTGTAAATTACATAACTACGGCTTACATATTTAATTGGGGCACTAAATACATGTACTAGTCTTGTAAATGGCCACACTGCGAATAAACCCATCCCTGCAAGAATATGAATTTTAAACCATACTGGTACTTCCGTCATATATTCAACTTTCGGTTGGAAAATAAAGAGACTTCGGAACCAAGGGCCAATTGTTGTACGATAATCAAATCCTTTTGAATCGATATTTAAAAATGTTGCAGAAAGTCCTGCTAACATTACGATAAGTAATAAAATAAGCGCAATATAATCTCCCTTTGTGCTCGTTGCAATGATACGTTTTACAGTTACGCGGCGGTACGTTAATATAATTAAACCGATAATAGAAGCAACACCTGCCGGAAGCCCGAAACTAATTGCCATTATGTGATACGTATGCTCAGAAATACCTATCGAACGGTATACAGCTTCTGGAATTAATATCCCCATAACATGACCGCCAATTACGAACATAATCCCAAAGTGGAATAATAGACTTCCGATTCGGAGCATTTTCTTTTCTAATAGTTCACTAGATTTTGATGTCCATCCAAATTGATCATAGTTGTATCTAAAAATATGTCCACCGATAAAGATTGCAAAAATGATATAGGGAAACAATACCCATAGAAATTGATTCATCATTTTAACAACTCTCCTTTCTAATTTTTCTGTACATCCCATGCTTCGATAGCGAGTAGAACAGCCGCAAGAATTGGTTCATACATACTGTCTGCTTCTTTTAATTGAGCGTGTAACGCTTGTATATTCTCCGTGTATTTGCTCATAATTGGTCCACTGTCTCTCTCATTTGCATTTGCAAAGAACTCAAGCAAGAGTGGTAAATAATCAGGTAGTTCTTTATCTGTTACTTCAAAACCAGATTTTTTATAATGCTGTTTTAACTCTAGTAATTCAATCCCTCTTTCTCTTTGTTCACCAGTGTTCATATACGTTAAATACATATTCGTCTTTTTACCAAAATCAAATGTATATACGTAACCATCAATGAGTTGATCGTTCGTTTTATTTAGCGCTTGTTTTATAAATGCTGTAAGTGAAGCTTTAACATCGTCCTGTTCAATCGCTTCCATCTCTTCTTGTAATTCAGCTAAAGCTTCTCTCCACCCGATTTCTGGGTAGGAGAGAAGAAATGAAGAACAAGAAAAAGCAGTTTGTAAACTTTGTTTCATCATTTTCTGCCCCCTTTATTTAAGAAATTGTCATACAAGAGCCTGGACCACCTGCGAATGCTAAACCACAGCTTCCTTGTTCGCTATATAAATCTGCCACTTGTTCACGATGAGTGCCCGGAATGACGAAGCGATCTTTATATTTCGCAATAGCAAGAAGACGATACATATCTTCTACATCCTGTTTCGTTAAACCAAGTTCTTTTAATACAGCTTCATTTGGCTCTTTATTAATTTGCAGCGCTCTCATATGCGTTCGCATAACAGCCATTTTCTTCAATGTAAGACGAATGTGTGATTCATCTCCTGCAGTGAGTAAATTCGCTAAATATTGAATTGGAATACGCATATTATCGATAGCAGGGAAAATCTCTTCTGCTTGCCAGTTACTGCCTTTCCCTTCCACCATATTCATAATTGGGCTAAGCGGCGGAATATACCAAACCATCGGCATTGTACGGTACTCTGGATGAAGAGGCAGAGCAATTTTCCAATCGATAATCATTTTATAGATTGGTGACTCTTGTGCTGCTTTAATCCATTCTTCAGGAATGCCTTGTTTTTTCGCTTCAGCTGCTACTTCTGGATCATTTGGATCTAGGAAAACAGTAAGCTGAGATTCATATAAATCTTTTTCGTCTTCAACAGAAGCTGCTTCTTTTACTTTGTCAGCGTCATATAGCATTACCCCAATATACCTGATACGTCCCACACATGTTTCTGAACAAATTGTTGGCATACCAGCCTCAATACGTGGGAAACACATTGTACATTTTTCAGCTTTATTCGTTTGCCAGTTAAAATACACTTTTTTATATGGACAAGATGATACGCAGAACCTCCAAGCACGACATGCATTTTGATCTACAAGAACAATGCCGTCTTCTTCACGTTTATACATCGCACCAGATGGACAAGATGATACGCAAGACGGATTCATACAATGTTCACATATGCGTGGTAAATACATCATAAAGACGTTTTCAAAATCTGTTTTAATTTCTTCTTCCATTTTCTTTACGTTCGGATCTTGTAATCCTGTTATATGTCCACCAGCTAAATCATCTTCCCAGTTCGGACCCCATTCAATTTTGTCGATAAATTCGCCTGTAATTGCTGATTTCGGACGAGCAACTGGTTGATGCTTACGCTGCGGGCTATTTGTTAATGTTTCATAATCATAATTCCAAGGTTCAAAGTAATCATCAATTGTTGGTTGATCTGGATTGTGGAAAATGTTCATAAGACGTTTCATTTTCGAACCAGATTTCAGCTGAATTTCACCATTTTTCAATTCCCAGCCGCCTTTATATTTCTCCTGATCTTCCCATTGTTTCGGATAACCAATTCCGGGCTTCGTTTCTACGTTATTGAAGTATATATATTCCGCACCTGGACGATTTGTCCAGGTGTTTTTGCACGTTACACTACAAGTATGACAGCCGATGCACTTATCTAGGTTCATTACCATTCCGACTTGCGCTTTAATCTTCAAGCCAATCTACCTCCTTCAGTTTACGGATTACAACATTTAAATCACGCTGGTTCCCAGTCGGACCATAATAGTTAAATCCATAGCTTAATTGGCCATATCCACCAATCATATGTGTTGGTTTAACATGAATACGGGTTGGACTATTATGCGTTCCCCCACGGGTGCTTGTTAATTTCGTACCAGGCACGTTAATGTGGCGATCTTGCGCATGGTGCATAAATGCCATTCCCCTCGGTATACGGTGCGTTACAACAGCACGCGCTACGACAACACCGTTACGGTTAAAGCACTCGATCCAATCATTATCAGCAACGCCAGCTTCTGCAGCGTCCTCTTTATTCATCCAAACAGTTGGACCACCTCTAAACAGCGTTAACATCGGTAATGAATCGAAATACATACTATGAATCGACCACTTATTATGCGGTGTTAAATAGTTTAGTGTAATCTCTTTCCCTTCTACTTCAGGGCGTGACTTACGGAACGGTTTATGTTGCAGAATTGGTTTAAATGTTGCCATCATTTCACCAAATTCTTTCATCATGTCATGGTCTAAGTAGAAAGATTGTCGACCAGTTATCGTTCTCCAAGGAATAAGACGTTCCACATTTGTTGTAAACGGTGAGTAACGTCGTCCACCTTTTTCTGAACCTGTAAAGGCCGGAGAAGTAATTACTGTTTTCGGTTGTGCTGTAATTTGTTCGAATGTAAAGCATTCTTCTTCACGTTCTTCTGCTAAATCACGTAATTTTAGATCTGTTTGTTTTTCAAGTGCTTCCCATGCTTTTACTGCCATATGACCGTTTGTTGTAGAAGAAAGCGTTAATACCGCTTCAGCAGCATTGATTGCTTCTTTTATGTCTGGGCAACCTTTCGCAATAGTATCCGTTCGAACAACTCCTAATTTGCTCTTTAATTGCTCATACTCTTTTTCTGCTGACCAAGAGATCCCTTTCGTACCAATCGGTTGTTTTCCGGCATTTGGTCCAAGTGCTGTCATTTTGTCATAAATCGTTTTATAATCCCTTTCAACAACATGAATTTGTGGCATCGTTTTACCCGGGATTGGTTCACATTCACCTTTACTCCAATCTTTAATCTTGCCAAGTGGTTGCGCTAATTCTTGCGGTGTATCATGAAGAAGTGGTGTTGCAACAACTTCTTTCATTGGCTCAAGATCTATTTTCTTCGCTAAATCTGACACAGCTTTAGAAAGTGAAGTGAAAATATCCCAGTCAGAGCGTGCTTCCCACGGTGAACCGATTGCTGGATTAAATGGATGCACAAATGGATGCATATCTGTACTACTTAAATCATGTTTTTCGTACCAAGTTGAAGCAGGTAAGACGATATCAGAATAAAGCGCTGTTCCAGCCATACGGAAATCTAAATTAATGAGTAAATCAAGCTTCCCTTCTGGCGCTTCTTCATGCCACTTAATTTCTTCTGGTCGTAATGAATCACTGTCGTCATTCATTAACCCGTTTGTTGTACCTAATAAATGTTTTAAGAAATATTCATGTCCTTTACCAGAACTCGAAATTAAATTCGCACGCCATACGAATAAGTTGCGCGGGAAGTTGTTTTTATTATCAGGATCTTCAATTGCGAATTTCAGTGCTTTTTCTTTCAGTTTTTGCGCAACGTATTTTCCGATTTCTTCTTGCGTTGTTGCACCAGCAGCAGCAGCTTCTTTATATAATTCAATTCCATTTTTCTCGAATGTCGGATACGAAGGTAACCAGCCAAGTCGTGCCGCTAATACGTTGTAATCACCGTGATGTTGATAACGGGAGTTCCCTTCCACTGGTGATGCTAAATGTCCAACTGGTGTATCTTCATAGCGCCATTGATCTGTTACGAAATAGAAGAAAGATGTACCGTTTTGTAATTTCGGTGGCCCTTGCCAATCTTTCGCCATCGCGATTGTTTGCCATCCTTCTGCAGGTCGTAATTTTTCTTGACCAACATAATGCGCCCACCCCCCGCCGTTTACACCTTGTGCCCCAACGAGAAGAACAAGATTTAAAACTGCGCGATAAATCGTATCAGAGTTAAACCAATGGTTAATACCAGCTCCAACAATAATCATCGAGCGACCATTTGTATCAGCGGCATTTTGTGCGAACTCACGAGCGATTTGAATAATTAGTTCTCGTTTCACTCCTGTCATTTTCTCTTGCCATGCAGGTGTAAACGGTACATCATCATTGAAGTCTTTCGGCTCTTGTCCGCCAAACCCTCGGTTCACCCCGTAATTTGCTAACGTTAAGTCGTATACAGTTGTAACGAACACTTCGCCTTCTTCTGTCATAACCTTTTTCACTGGAATTGTACGTTCTAATACTTTGTTTCCATCATCAGAGAAGTACGGAATTTGTACCGTTCCAATCGTTTCTTCCATTCCAAGTAAAGAAAGACGTGGATCAATCTTTTCACCTGTTTCTTCATCTTCTAAACGCAAGTTCCATTTCTTTTCGTTATCCCAACGTGAGCCCATTGTGCCTTGAGGTGTTGCAAAATCATTCGTGTTCTCGTTCCAAAGAACAGGTTTCCATTCTCCTAACTTCGTTTCGCGTCCAATATCAGCAGCGTTTAAGAAACGATCAGCAACGAATTGATCTCCTTTTTGTTTCAATGTGACAAAGAAAGGAAAATCAGTATATTGCTTCGCATACTTTGTGAAATATTCCACTTGATTATCTACGTAAAATTCTTGTAAGATCACATGCCCCATTGCCATCGCAAGTGCACCATCTGTACCTTGTTTCACACTAATCCAATCATCCGCAAACTTTGTTGACTCAGCGAAATCAGGACTTACTGAAACTACCTTCGTTCCTTTATATCGAACCTCCGCTAAAAAGTGTGCATCTGGTGTTCTCGTCATCGGTACATTTGAACCCCATGTCATAATGTAACCAGAGTTATACCAGTCACTACTTTCTGGTACATCTGTTTGATCACCCCAAATTTGCGGAGAAGCTGGTGGTAAATCTGCGTACCAATCATAAAAACTAAGCATCGGTCCACCCATAAGTTGCATAAAGCGACTACCAGCTGCATGACTTAACATCGACATAGCTGGAATTGGTGAGAAACCAACATTTCGGTCTGGACCGTATTTCATTACTGTATACAGTAATGAAGCTGAAACGAGTTGTAACACTTCATCCCAATTCGCACGAATGAATCCTCCTTTACCACGTGCCTGCTTATACTTTCGTGCTTTTTCAGGGTTTTCCACAATGCTTTTCCAAGCATCTAATGGTGACTCGTTATTTTGTAGTTCCTCTTGCCACATACTCCAAAGAACACCACGTACATACGGATATTTCACACGAAGTGGACTATAAATGTACCAAGAAAAACTTGCTCCACGTGGGCATCCTCGCGGTTCAAAATCTGGCATATCAGGACCTGTCGTTGGATAGTTAAGCTCCTGCCCTTCCCACGTCACAATTCCATCTTTCACATATATATTCCAGCTACATGAACCAGTACAGTTCACGCCGTGTGTAGAACGAATTACTTTATCATGCTGCCAACGCTTTCTGTACACATTTTCCCATTCACGATCTTCATATGTTTCTTGTGTATGATTATCGTTATAACGATCTATTGGTGAAAAATATTTTAAACGTCTCATTAGTGCTGAAGTTTTTTTCTTCATACTGTTCACTCCTTTAATACGTCTCTCTTACATACCCTTACTATAAGAGAGGTTGTAAAATACAGATGTGACATTTCGCACAGTTCAAGAGATTGTCAAAAATTCAGTAGAAAATAAGTTTGTGAGAAAACCTTTTGTTCCGTTGTGAAGGTTATGGTTAATCGTGATTATTAGGAGAATAGTATTTTGAGGTATCGACTATTTTGCAAAAGAAAAAGAATTTTGATATTATTTCAAAAATGCCATAAAGAAAAGAATATAAATTGTATGTAAGGAATTTTTTCTTCAATGTCATTTTTAATATCAAGTCTCATTTTACATAAAACTACAAATCATTATTTACTGTATTGCCCTTAGTTACGGAAACAATTATACTAGATATAATCAAAATAAATAATCTGAATATTCTCAGAATTAAAGGTGGAAGTTTTACTATCTATATATAGAATTGAAATATGTCAACTAAATGGATTAGAAAACGATAATAACATTAGGAGGATTACGATGCCCCAGCTTGATTCATTACATCCCACTGTAGAAAAAATAATCAATAATATTGAAAAAATAATGGTCGGAAAACGAAAAGAAACAATCTTAGCTTTGACAGCTCTCTTAGCTGAAGGTCATGTGCTATTAGAAGATGTTCCTGGTGTCGGGAAAACAATGCTAGTACGTGCTCTTTCTAAATCCATTGATGCTGATTATAAGCGAATTCAATTTACACCTGATTTACTGCCGTCAGATGTAACAGGAGTTTCTATTTATAATCCGAAAGAGCTCCAATTTGAGTTCAAGCCTGGACCAATTATGGGGAATTTTGTACTTGCTGATGAAATTAATCGTACATCTCCAAAGACACAATCTGCTTTACTTGAATGTATGGAAGAAGGCAATATTACAATAGATGGTATTACAAGACCTTTACCAAAGCCGTTCTTTGTCATGGCTACACAAAATCCGGTCGAATATGAAGGAACATATTCTCTACCAGAAGCTCAGCTCGATCGTTTCTTATTGAAACTAAAAATGGGATATCCTACACCAGAGGAAGAATTTGAAATTTTAAACCGGATGGAAAAAACAAATCCACTCTCTCAATTACAGACCATTACTACAATACAAGAATTACTTTATTTACAACAAAGCGTACGGGTAGTAAGTATGGACAAAGCAATTAAGCATTACATTGTAAAGCTTGTTAATCAGACTCGTACGTACAGTTCTATACAGTTAGGTGCAAGTCCACGTGGTTCGATTGCTTTAATGAAAGCTTCACAAGCTTATGCATTTATCCATGGCAGGAATTATGTTATTTCAGACGATGTTAAACTTTTAGCCCCTTACGTTTTAGCACATAGACTCATTCTAAAAATGGAAGCAAAATTTGAAGGAATAACTGGCAAACAAGTTATCGCAAAAATCGTTGCACGAACTACCGTGCCTACTCAAAGGACGATGAACCCTTGATGAAACGAATGCTGCGAGCGCTATATCACGTTATGAAGTTATTGCTACTCCCTTTATGCCTAGTCTTAACATTTGTGTACGCTATGTTTCAAGGAGGGTTTGTAAGTTGGTTTTTATTTTACAGCATAATTCCCATTGCTCTTTATTCGCTACTACTCCCCTTCTACGCTTTACGGGACGCTGAAGTAAAGCGAATAACAAACCAAAATGGATATGTAGTAGGAGAACAATTTGTAAGCACGATTACAATAAAAAGAAAATTTCCTTTTCCCTTACTTTATTTAGTTATAGAAGATGCACTGCCACCACAATTTATAAGTTGTAAACAAATAAAGATGAATAAGGTAGTACTCTTCCCAGGATTGAAACGAAATATTTCGTTTCAATATGTTATTGACACAATCCCTAGAGGCGAGCACACTTTTTCAAGCGTTCGTGTCAAAACTGGCGATTTATTCGGCATGATGGAGAAAGAAGTAACTTTTTTAGTTCCAGATACATTTTTAGTCTATCCCCAGTATGTAGATATAGCGTATCGACAATTGGAAAATCATTTCGAACAAGGAGCGCTTTCAGCAAATATAAATTCAGCAAAAGACTCTACAATCTCGGTCGGTGTCAGAGACTATAAACCTGGCGATCGCTTTTCATGGATCGATTGGAAAGCAACTGCACGAACAAACAATATTATGACAAAAGAGTTTGAACAACAGCGCAGCCATAATATTATGATATTCATAGACAGAACCGAGTCTCCTCTATTCGAATCAGTCGTCACATTTACTGCCTCTATCGTAAGGGCTGTCTTGAAACAAAATTCACCAGCATCATTCGTGTCTATCGGAAAAGAACAAACCATTTTCCCTTTAGACAATGGAGATACGCAGTTACAACAAATCCTTTGTCATTTAGCAAAAGTACAAGCAGACAGTGTATTTCCGCTCTCCCAGAGTGTAGACATGGAACTAAGAAAAATTTATGAACCCGTCACGGTTATACTCGTGACCAGTAATCTTTCTCCCGATATTCAAAAGGCGGCTGATTGTGCTGCTATAAGAAATAGAAAATGTATGGTTTTTGTCGTGAAAGAAAAAGCGAATCAACTTTCACACCGAGAACTCAGTATACTAGAAACTCTAAAAAAACGACAAATATTTGTAAACACGGTTTATGAAAACCGGTATACAAACGTGTTTTTTGAGGTGAGCAAATGATGATATTACAAGCAAAATACAAGTGGGATACAAACAGATTCTTCATGCATGCATGTGTATTTCTTCTTTTACTAGAATGGATAAGACCTCTTATAGGTATTACAAATGTAGGTAGATTAGATATTTTCGTAACATTTATAGGAATTTGCTTCGCTCTCTCTTTTTTTCAAACGAGGTGGCAGATTCCTATAAAAATTGTCACAGTCTTATTTATCATTCATTCCCTATATTATAAAAATGCTTTTATAAATCCATCTTGGCTAACAACATTCTTTTCTGATATGTTTCGAAATTCCTCCCTGTTTTTCCAAGGGAATTTACTAGATATTTCTCCAGTTTTTCCGACGGTTTTATTTTTTCTCTCATTTTGGTTTTTGAGTTCTTTCACTTCATTTTGGATTATTCATAAAAAACGTGGGTTTCTATTCCTTGTATTGACTATTATTTATATCGCAACTTTTCATAACTTACATTTATACAATGCAAACTACGCTATTATTCGTACTGTTGTCATCGGCTTTTTTATGCTTAGTCTTCTTCAAGTAGAACGAATAAAAGAACGTGAACACTTACAAAATTATGCTAGAGAAATCTCAAAATTACTTAGACCACTTACAATATTTATCGTATTATTAGCAACCATTGCATACTTTGCTCCAAAATTTGGCCCTCAATGGCCAAACACAATGGATTTTTTAAAATTCAACACATCTGAAGCAAGTAAAGAACAAAAAGTTTCTACAATTGGGTATGGTTTAGATGACTCGCGATTAGGCGGTCCTTTTAAGGCGGATCCTACAATTGTTTTCACAGCACGAACGCAAAACAAACAATATTGGAGAGTAGAAACAAAAGATTTTTATACAGGAAAAGGCTGGGAAATTTCTGAAAATCCGAAAAAGATTTCTTTTAAAAATAAAAACGACGTCGTAAGCTGGTACGAACAAAATACAAAAACGAAAACGACTGAGGCAACAATTACCATGCAAAAAAGTTACCCTCACCTTACCTATCCAGCAGGATTAGTATCAGTTGAGGCTGCTTCTGATGTATCATACAGTGTTGACCCGTTTTCAGAAAAAATTTATACAATGAATGGAGACTCTTCTACTACTTTACATTCGTATAAAGTAACATATGAGATCCCTGAGTTTTCCATAGAAAACTTGAAAGCTGTAAAAACAAATGAAGGTCAAGAAACAAATCCTTATTTTATGACAAAGTACACACAACTTCCCAAGTCATTACCACAGCGCGTAAAAGACTTGGCTGTCAATCTTACAAATGATAAAGACAACCGATATGATAAAGTATTAGCTATTGAAAATTACTTTACAGACAACTCTTTTACATACGAATCAACAAATGTCTTATTCCCTGCCAAAAGCCAAGATTATGTAGATCAATTCCTTTTCGATACAAAAAGCGACTACTGTAATAATTTTTCGACGTCTATGATTGTACTACTTCGTTCTGCCGGGATTCCTGCTCGCTGGGTAAAAGGCTATACAGAAGGAACTCTTGACAATACACTTGCCTCTGCAGAAGGTGAGGATGTTTATACAATCACGAACGATAACGCACACTCTTGGGTCGAAGTATATTTCCCAGGATACGGATGGATTCCATTCGAACCAACAAAAGGATTTACTAATCCCTATAATTTTATAAATAATACGCCTGCTCCTATTTCACAAAATAGCGAAGCAAATAATTCTAATAACACGCAAATACAACAACGAAATAATGAAGCAAAACTTAAAAGTTTAATAGAAAATACAGAAGAAGCTTCTACTAAAAAGGTTACAAATTCTCAAACTAGTTTTTCTTGGTGGTACGTATTCCTCTCTACGATACTAATTAGTATTATGGGATACATTCTCTTCACCACTAGAATGATATGGAGGACATTTCTTATTATTCATTTCTATAAATACCGAAAAGATGATGGTGTTTATCAAAAAGCTTACGGTGCACTTTTAAAACAATTTGCGAGAATTGGCATACCACGGAGTGAAAGTCAAACATTCCGAGAATACGCTCTCCATATCGATACACTTTACAACTCGGCCGATATGCAACAACTTACTGCCAGTTATGAGAACGCTATGTATAAACAGAGGCAGACTGCAGAAGAATGGAAGAAATCTGTACACTTATGGGAAGTGCTTATGAAAAAAGCAGCTTCTCTACCTAAATCAGATGACTTTGATACAGTTATTTAATCTTGAAAATGTGAGTTTAAAGAAAACGTCTCAAAGAACTACATTGTTCTTTGAGACGTTTTTTAATAAAGTGAAACTCCTAATTATTCTCCAAGTACCTTCTCAATCTCAACCTCTAAATCTACCGGCTTCGTCTGCGGCGCAAAACGCCCTACTACTTTCCCGTCTTTTCCAATTAGAAACTTCGTAAAATTCCATTTCACTGCTTTCATACCGAGTAAACCTGGTGCTTGTTCTGTCATGTAGGTATATAAAGGATGAGCCTTATCACCTTTCACATCAACCTTTGCAAACATCGGGAAGTTTACACCGTAGTTTAACTCACAAAAACTAGTAATATCTGCTTCTGTACCTGGCTCTTGTCCTCCAAATTGGTTACAAGGGAAACCGAGTATTTCTAGTCCTTGGTCCTTATATTTATCATACACCTCTTGTAATCCTTTATATTGAGGTGTGAAACCACATTTACTAGCTACATTTACAATAAGAAGTGCTTTTCCTTCATAATCTCTTAACGACTTTTCTTCACCTGTAATTGTTTTAGCTGAAAAATCATAAACTGTCATTGTCTTTGCCCCTCTCTTCACTATCATTCTATGTTTATACTATACTACATTCGTGAATATACAGCTCTTATTACGTACTTACACGCTGAAATGATAGCGCTTTATTTTTGTTCGAAAATTCGACAAAAAATACTAGACTTTTATTTTGGAAAGTTTTACAATTGAAATGTGAACAAAATGTGACAGTTTATATTCCATTATAAAAGAAAAGGATGGTGTCCATTATGAAAACTGCACAACATGAAACGATTTCAAATCGCGAGTTTTATTTCGTACTATATATGATGTTATTGTATGTTACTGGCTGGGTAATCGATGTAAATGGTTTATTCTTAAGCTCCTACTTTAATTTAGCAGGAGAGATTATGCTTCCATTAGTAGGCGGGATTGTTGGACTGTTCATTATGTCTATTAATAAACAACAAACGAAATAATAATATTACAAAAAGGCAGAAGACGAGCTTTCGTTTTCTGCCTTTTTTCTATTTTAGCGTATAATAGAAACATGCAGTATATAAGGAGTGGTAAATATGAAAAAAGTAGAGCAATTATCTTCTCACCTATATCTTATTGATGATTTCGATTTACAGCATAATGAACGAACAGGTACGTACGTTTTATTAGGTGACGATATTACTTTAATTGAAACTTGTGCAGCCCCTTCTCTTCCGTATATTTTAGACGGCTTACAACAATTACATATTGATTTAAACGATGTTAAAAACATTATCGTTACACATGTGCATTTAGATCACGCTGGCGCAGCTGGTTTAATGATGGAAAAGTGCCCAAATGCTACGTTATATGTGCATTCTCGTGGTGCTCGTCATATGATTGATCCAACAAAACTTATTTTAGGTGCAAAAGCTGTATACAAAGAAGATTTCGACAAACTTTTCGATCCCATTCTTCCTATAGAAGAAGAACGTGTTCGTATTGTACAACATGGTGATACATTACAAATTGCAGAAGACCGTAAACTTACATTTTACGATACACCAGGACATGCGAAGCACCATATTAGCATTCACGATTCATTAACAAACGGGATTTTTACTGGCGATACAATTGGAATTTATTATAGAGAACTCGCAGACGTTGATGTAGAGTTATATCTACCATCAACGTCCCCTTCACAATTCCAACCAGATGCGATGATTGCTTCTAAAAATCACATTCAAAGCATGAATGTAGATACTATTTATTTCGGTCATTACGGCGCATCCTCTCATGTTACAGAAGTATACAATCAATTGGAACATTGGTTACCTATTTTCATTCAGACTGGTAAGGAAGTCTTTGAACAGTATAATGATTTCGATGAAGCAACTAAAGCTTTACAAACTGTGTTAATGGATAAAATCTCTTCTCATCTTACAACGTTAAACGTTCCAGCTGATCATTCCGTTTATAATATTTTACATTTAGATATAGAAATTAGCGCAATGGGCATTATTGATTATTTCACGAAGCAAGAAAAAGCAAACTCCACTATTAACTAACAGTAAAAGAAGAGATATACAACAGTAGTTATTGTATATCTCTTCTTTTTTTGAATATATTTTGAGTAAAGGATGGTGGAATATAATGCAAAAAGTAATGCTATACCTCTGCTTCACATTATTTATCGTCTTATTATTATTTGTAGGAGTAAAAATTCAATTTTATTTAGATACAGACACGCAAGTGAACTTTAACGTTTATCCAAAATTATTCTACTTTACACTCTTCCCTCTTATAGTCGGCATTTTATTACGATTCCTTCAATCTATTAATCGCGAAACGAGTAAACAAAATTGGAGCTTTCAACCGGATAAATTTATCGCTATTACAGTGCCTACACTATTCATTTCCTTTTCCCCAGCACTCCTCTTTTCACCACTTGGCGAATACCTACCTTATTTAGTTAATATTATTCTAATAAATACAACTTTTGTTACGATTATTAGTTTAATAGCTGGTTATTCCCTTTTAGATTGTTTTATACAAAAGGATCATGCAGCGATGAAAAAATATAATTGAATGCTTTATTTTCTTTCAATAAAAAAAGCTCGAAGCTAAAGCTTTGAGCTTTTTTACTTATCTCACCTTTTCATTTACATACTCCATAAACTGCTCCGCTTTAATAAACCTTTCTTTGTACGCTTCAGGTACTTCTTCTACTGTTATCCCCCCACTCGATTTCGTTTTTACTAATACGGTTTGATATGACATTAATGCTTCCATATATTGTTCATACTCTTCAGGAGTTAATACTTCTTTACTAGATTTATGGCCATTTAATTTATCAAAATACGGCTGAAGCTCCATCTCTATTCTTTTCATTTCTTCTTTTTTAGCTGATGATAATTGATCGTAATCAATATTACCGTTTGAATCTCCGTACGCAAGCTTTGCATCTGTTAATTTTTTTAATTCTTTTGTAAACTCTTCATATTCCTTCGCACCCATTTCATCTTTCGCTTCTAATAATTTTGCACTAAAACGCATGTACGCCTCTAATGTCATCGCTCCAGCATGTTTTTTTAAATTCTCAAAAGAACCGTATATACCATCCGCCATAATAGATTGATATGCAAAACCGGTCGTAGGGATTAAAAGTGCTGCTGCAAGCACTCCGGCGATCAGGCGTCTCTTCACCTTACTTCCCCCGCGATTCATTTTGATTTGAACAATTATTTTTTCTTTTAACTCCGGCGGGGCAACAATTCCCTTCGCTTCTTCTCGTATAGATTCTCTAACTCTACAATCTAAACTCATTTCACATTCCCTACCTCTCCTAAAAAAATTTCTTCTACTTGCTCTTTTTGACGTAGTTTCTTTAATGCCGCATGAATTCTAGATTTCACTGTACCAATTGGAATATGTAATATTTGTGCTACTTCTTCTTGTGAATAATCATGTAAGTATCTTAAGATAATAACTTGTTTCAATTTATACGGTAATTTATGAATGAGTTCGATTAGTTTTTGGTTTGATATTTTACTTACAACATCGTTAGAAAAATCAATTTGCACTGGCTTTCTTTGCTCTTCTGCTTTTTTTATAATTCGTAGTCGCATCCACCTCTTTCTTCTATAAGAATGAATTTGTTTAATCGCAAGCCCAATTAGCCAAGGACGAAATGGCTTCTTCCTATCATATTTACGAAGCGATTCATATAGCTGTATGTATACTTCTTGAACGACATCATCTACATCCGTTTTATCTTCAATTAAAAAATGTGCTGTTTTATATACTTCTTGAATCGTTACATCATACAATTCGCTATACGCTTCTTTATTGCCTGATAAAGTTAATTGAATTAAATGTGCGTAATCTATTTCACCCTTCATATTCCAGCCCTCCTTTGTCTTACACTATATATTGGCAGGTAATTCATATTTCGTTCGATTTTTTAAAAGTTTTTTTATATAAATTAATATTATGATTCATTGAGTTCATAAGCTTCACTTATAATCAAACATAACTATTATATAATTTTCCAATTTCTAATGAACATTTAAAATGATTTATATAGTCAAATTTAGGAGGATATATGATGAAAGCTATCGTTGTAACGTCGTTCGGTGGTCCTGAAGTGATGAAATATACAGATGTGGATGTGCCGACTATTTCAGAAGACCAAGTTTTAATTCGCGTTGTTGCTACTAGTGTAAATTTCGCCGATATTAAATCCCGTTATGGTAAAAAAGGAAATAAAGCACTACCTTTTATACCAGGGATAGATGTCGCTGGTGTTGTAGAACGAATCGGTTCTCATGTGAAAAATATTTATCCTGGACAGCGAGTCATCGCTTTTCCTCAAAATGGATCTTACGCAGAATACGTTGTCGCAAACGAAAATCTTACTTTTTCTTTACCTCATGAAGTCGATTTTCAAACTGCAGCTGCTTGTCCAATTGTATCTTTTACAAGCTATAATTTACTCGCTAATGTTGCAAGGCTTCAACAAGGTGAATCTGTACTCATTCATGCGGCTGCTGGCGGAATTGGCACTACTGCTATTCAACTTGCTAAACTATTAGAGGCTGGAACAGTTATAGGCATTGTCGGAAGTGAAGCAAAAAAAGAAATTGCTTTAGATGCTGGAGCTGATTATGTTATTTGTCATCAAGCTGAAGATTTTGTAGAGAAAGTCAATGAACTGACAAATGGTAAAGGGGTTGATGTAATTTTAGACTCTATTTCTGGAACGGTTTCTGAAAGAAGTTTAAACTGCCTTGCTTATTACGGTCGCCTCGTTCATTTCGGTAATGCTAGCGGTGAAATTGGTAACTTTCAAACGAAAGATTTACATGCAAGTTGCCGCTCTATACTCGGTTTTAGCTTTGGAACCACACGAAAAAAGCGTCCTGAACTGCTCCAAGAAACTGCAAATGAAGTTTTCCGTTATTTGCGTGACGGACGTTTACAAATTAAGGCTACGAAATCTTTTCCACTTCAAAATGCAGGGAAAGCACATGAATGGGTCGAAAGTAGAAAAAGTACAGGGAAAGTAATACTAACTGTTTAGTCCTCTTCCTGAAATGAATACTGGAAACAGAGGTGGCATTCATGGGATCACGAATTATGCATGTTATTATCGCTAGTGGTATTGCTGAGAAACTATCAATTCACGATAAGACTTCTTTCTTACTTGGAGCTGTAGCCCCTGATGCTGTTCATTCAAAAAAAGAAAAAGGAACCTCACATTTTTATGCCGGTACAACGAAGAACTATACGAGAAGAATAGATTATGATTCATTTTTTCATAAATATGAATCACATATAGATTCCCCATTTATTTTAGGCTATTATACCCACCTCATTGCCGATGATAATTGGCTAAGTGGATTTTTTCTACCTTGGCTAAAAAATAGAATAGAGAATGACGAAACTATCGCACCCCTGTACTATAACGATTTTAAATTGTTAAATGCAAAGTTGCTTCATCATTACGATCAAGAACAACAGCTTTTCTCTCTTCTCAATCAAAAGGCTCACATTGTGGATATTGAAGAGGTTTCTAAAGAAAACGTTTTAGAATTTCGAAAGTATCTTTTTGAAGATATGTTATATCCAAAGCAACATTTGCATGAAGACTTACAAGTATTTACGTTTGACCAAATCGTTGGCTATATTGAGACAGCTATTGAAAAAGGAGTATTTTTTATTAAACAACTCTCTAATGAAAAATCCACTTCAAAAATTTAATCCCCCTCAAATATATTTGAGGGGGATTTTCACATAGCAATATTATTATTGGTTCTTCTCCATAACCGCAAAATAATTCCCTTCACTATCAGCAAAGTTAAACACTTTACCAGAAGGCATAGTTACCATTTCTCCAACAGTAACATTTTTATTTGTTAAATCTGTATATAATTGATCAAGATTTTCTGAGAAGAACATTAGGGACGGTGTACCAAGATTCAATTCTGGGCTCATTTTAGAAATAACTTCTTTATTATGTAATATAATGCTCGTTTCTGCACCGCTTTTCGGAGCGATTTCAATCCATCTCATTCCTTGCTTATTATCTTCCTCTGCAACTACATGAAGCCCTACCTTTTCCGTCCAAAAATTTACTGCCTCATCTTGATTATTTACATATAACATAATTTGTCCTACTTTATGGATCATTACATTTCCCCCTAATGGTTTTTATATTCTATGTAGCTTTCTACAAATACTATCGTTATTCCTTTTGAGTTGGTATGTACTTCTTTGCAAAATTTATCGACTGACTCATCCCATCCAGTTCATCAAAATAATCATTTCTTTCAATCATGTTATATCCGTCGAATCCAATTTTATCTAATACTTTGAAGAATATATCGAAATCTACTTCACCATTCCCTGCTGCGACTTCTATATACTTAGTTGAACGATCACTTTTCACTTCTTTACAATCTTTAATATGAGTTTGTACTATATAATCTTTTAATAGTAATAAACCTTCTCCCGGATTTTCATTTACATCACTTATTAAATTTGCTGGGTCAAAGTTAACAGCTAGTCCTTTCGAGTTTGCAGTTTCTAAAAATCGTTTTAATACTATTGCTTTTTCAGATCCCGTCTCAATGGCGAAGAATCCTCCAAATCTGAACGCTAAGTCCCCTATTTCATTACAAACACGTAGCATTTTATCATAGTACTCACTATTTTCATCCTCAGGGATTTTCCCAATATGGGCTGTTACTATGTTAGCTCCTAACCTTAACCCTTTATCAGTAATATATTTAAAACTCTCTATTACACATTCAGCTTCAGTTCCTATTATTCCATTTTCTCCGAAGCTAATTGCTAATGACGGGACTTGAATCTCATTAAAAGATAAGTTTTCTTTTAATGTATTCCATTGTATCTTTGAGATGTTAGCTAAGTTGAAAGTCGGATTCATAGCATATAATTGAATATATTCTAAATCCCATTCCCTTGCTTTTTGTATTCCTTCGTTTACTTCAATATATTTCGTATTCAAAAACATTCCTAATTTCCTATCCATATATGTACCTTCTTTTTATTATTTCGCATCATTTTAATATTCGACTTTTTTATATTATTTCCTCGTATAAACCAAATAAATAAACTACCCTTTTTTCGATACTCCCAGTAGAAGCATATATATGATAGGCACATTAAAAACACTAATACAATTCCCATTATCACTTGTTTACAAACAAAAAAGACGTAACTACAAATAGTTACGCCTTCTCCATCATTTATCTAGGCTTTTTCTTCCCAGTAAATGCTGGTTTCTTTTTCTTTGGTGCTTTCGGTTTCGTTTCTACGAATGATCCCTTGAACATTTCTTGCTTCGTAAATACAATGCCTAGTTTTTTCGCAAATTGCAGTAATTTACGCTCTTCTTGTGGTGTTACAAGAGACACGACAGTTCCTTCTTTACCCATACGTCCAGTACGTCCTGAGCGGTGAATATATTGGTCTACTGTGTCTGGTAATTCTAAGTGAATTACATGTGTTAAATCGTCAATGTCGATACCACGTGCTGCAATATCAGTAGCAAGTAGAATTTCTACTTTCCCTCCGCGGAAAGCACGCATTGTCGCTTCACGCTCTTGTTTACTTGCTTCTGCATGAAGAGCTGCTGCTTTCATTTTACGGAATTTCAATTTCTCAGTAATTTCATCTAAACGGAATGGGTCGTTTAAGAACGCAACTGCTTTTACATCGCCCATATGCATAATTCTTCTTACGTAATCATTTTTTTCGCGTCGCTCACAAATGATATACGTATGCTCAACTAAGCTTTTTGATTCTGCACGTGTTACACGTACTAATTGTGGTTCCACTGCTAAATCACGTGCCGCATCTTCTGCCGCTTTTGTCATTGTCGCCGAGAAGAATACTAATTGACGATCGCGCATCGTTGATTTAATTACATCTTGCACTGCGCCCATCATTTTTTGCTTTACAATTTGATCAAACTCATCAAATACAATTGTTTTTACTTCATGCATTTTTAGCTTTTTCATACGAATTAATTCTAAAATACGGCCTGGTGAACCGACAATTACTCTTGGGTGTTTCTTTAATTTTTCAACTTGGCGCTTAATATCTGCACCACCAATTAAAGATGCACCTGAAATTTCAGTTCCTGCTGTAAACTTTTGAACCTCTTCATGAATTTGCATTACAAGTTCACGTGTTGGCGCTAAAACAACAACTTGTGGCTGTTTTACTTCAGGATTAATTTTATGTAAAAGGGGTAATAAGTACGCTAATGTTTTTCCTGTTCCAGTTGGAGATTCAGCTATAACGTCTTGTCCTTCTAAAATAGTTGGGATCGCTTGTTTTTGAATTTCAGTTAACTCTTTAAAACCAGCCTTCTCCCAAGCTTGTTGTAAAAATGGTTGCATATCTTTTATCATTTGTTTTTCTCCTTTATCTCTATTTTTGAAGAAAATGCTGTATTGTTCGCACCGTTTCTATCATGTGTGAAATAACAGCTATTAAATCATCAACATGGTCTTCTGTAATCGCTTTTTGAAATAGAACCTCTACCTTATTATGATATGAAATCGCTTGCTTATTATATTCGTATGAAACTTTCTGCATAATCATTCTTTCTTTTCCCCATATAGAACGCATTAATGTTTCAATTTCTTCACATTTTACTTCTGGTTGTTCTAACGGGAATGAAAATGCTAGCTTCATCTCACAACCTGGTGTAAACTGAGGCACTTCTAGTATTTCACCAGACAAGTTCTTTGCATCCACAGATAATGAAAATGTTGCTTCTACTAATGGTTCAAACGGTTCTGTTAATTGAAATGAGATATGATATATACGACTTAATGAAGCAAGATCCATCATATCTTTTCGATCTGTTACAAGAATATCTCCATGTAGATCAAAATCATACACAGCACCTTCTACGATTACTTTTAAATTGTCAAAAGCAGTTGGATCAAACATAATTTCCTCCAAAAAACAGGCGCCTTTCGATGGAAAGGCGCCACTTGATGTATATATAGTTTACAGATAAACGAGATGAATTACAACCTTTTAGAATAAACCTACTGCTTTTCCATCTTCATTTACATCCATTTGAAGTGCTGCTGGCTGTTTTGGAAGACCTGGCATTGTTAACATTGTACCTGTTAACGCAACGATAAAGCCTGCACCGATAGATGGTTTTAACTCACGAATTGTAACGATAAAGTCAGATGGACGACCTAATTTTGTTGCATCGTCAGAAAGAGAGTATTGTGTTTTCGCCATACAAACTGGTAGGTTACTCCAACCTTCTCCTTCATATTGAGCTAATTGCTTACGTGCTTTCGGAGCAAATTCAATATCTTTTGCGCCATATACCTTTTGAGCAATTGTACGAATTTTTTCTTCTAATGGTAATTCTAATTCATAAAGTGGTGCGTAGTTGTTTTCACCTTTTTCGATTTCTTTTAGTACTTTTTCAGCAAGGTCAACTCCGCCTTGGCCACCTTTCTCCCAAACTTCTGTTAAGGATACTGCATAGCCACGCTCATTACACCACTCTTGTAAGTATGTAACTTCTGCATCTGTATCTGTAATGAATTTATTAATTGCAATTACGAAAGGCACACCGAAGCTTTGAATTGTTTCAACATGCTTCTGTAAGTTTTCCATACCTTTTGCTAATGCATCTACATTTTCTTCTTTTAATTGATCTTTTGCAACGCCACCATGCATTTTAAGCGCACGAATCGTCGCAACAATAACAACTGCTTCTGGTTTAATGCCAGCTGCACGAGCTTTAATATCTAAAAACTTCTCAGCGCCTAAATCAGCACCGAATCCAGCTTCTGTAATAACATAATCACCTAATTTTGCTGCCATTGTTGTAGCGATAACACTGTTACAACCGTGAGCGATATTCGCAAATGGTCCGCCATGAATGATAGCTGGTGTATTTTCTAACGTTTGTACTAAGTTCGGCTTTAATGCGTCTTTTAATAATAGTGTTAACGCACCTTCTACACCTAAATCTTTAACCGTTACAGGTTGATTTGCAAAGTTATAAGCAACTACGATGCGAGATAGACGTGCTTTTAAGTCTTGAATATCTGTTGCAAGGCAGAACACGGCCATAATTTCAGATGCTACTGTAATGTCAAAACCGTCTTCACGTGGTACACCTTGTACAGGTCCACCAAGACCAATTACTACGTTACGAAGGGCACGATCATTTAAGTCAACACAGCGTTTCCAAACAATTTTACGTGTATCAATTCCAAGTGGGTTTCCTTGTTGGATATGATTATCAATAAACGCTGCTAATGCGTTATTGGCAGTTGTGATCGCATGGATATCTCCAGTAAAGTGAAGGTTAATGTCTTCCATTGGTACGACTTGTGAAAAACCGCCACCTGCTGCTCCACCTTTTAATCCCATCGTCGGTCCAAGAGATGGTTCACGAAGTGCAATTACTGTTTTCTTACCAATTTTGTTAAAAGCTTGACCTAAACCAACTGTTACTGTTGATTTACCTTCTCCAGCTGGAGTTGGGTTAATTGCTGTTACTAAAACAACTTTACCGTCTTTCTCATCTTGTAAGCGCTTAAAAATATCAAGAGATAACTTACCTTTATAATGCCCGTATGGCTCTAATTCATCTTCTAAAATATTTAAATCAGCTGCAATTTCTTGAATCTTCTTCATACTCGCTTCTTGTGCGATTTCAATATCGGATTTCACTGTTGTAGTAGTTGTCATATACCCTAGTCCCCCTTTAATTGGTTCTGATGATATTGTATCAGTTTTTTGTATTTTCTGCACTTATTTACCTCCTAAAAATTCTTTCATTTCTTTATACGTTTTTTAACATAAATACCCATAAGAATGTTAACGATTGTTGCAACTCTGTAGGTAGTTGACCTAACATCTTCTCATTTACTCCGCGCTTATATACGCCGATGCCATCTACAACTTTAAAACCTTGTTCTTTCGCTAACTGTTCAAATTCCCAAGGCATCATTGTATTACAAACAACGTCTTTTCCGTACAAGCGAGGATAACTATTCTCTCGTGGCTTTGCTGTCGGTCCTAAAATTGCAATACATGCATATCCATCTTTCTTTAACACACGCTTTATTTCATTTAACGCTCGTAATGGCTCTTCCGTCCATTCTAAAGAATTAATTGCCATAATTGATTCAAATTGCTCATTTTCAAATGGTAATGCAGAAAGATCTCCTTTTATAAAAGATAAATTTGGTCCTTCCCCGCGCTCCTTACCTTTTTGAATCATCACTTCCGATAAATCTACTCCCACTGCTTTATAGCCTGCGCGACTTAATTTATATGTACCGTACCCATCACCACAACCAACATCGAGCACTAGTGCTTCTTTCTTCACGTATTGTTCAAAAAACGGAATAATTGTGCTCCTACTCCCGCTGTCCCACATCTCTTGACTATTTTGATTCCAAAACTCTGCACTACTATCCCATTTCTTTTCTGCTGATTCATGCCAATTAAATTTCGTCATACATTCCCCTACCTTCACGCTTTATCACTCATTTCATTCTACATCATTTTCCAAAATTCCTGTTTTATCCCGCTTGTAGTAAGACACCTACCTCAAAATTCAATGGATGCGGACCAGTTAATGGGAGAGAACTGCTAATAAAAATCCAATTGTTGCTGGCTGATAATCAGTCCTAGTGAAAAAAATCCCACACTCTATCTTCAATAGGAGATGGATATGTTAACGATGGAATACGTATTCTCCATTTTTTGCTTTACTTGGGTTTAACTCATACTCATGCTCTTCTCATTTTGAAAGATACTATAGATACACCCAATTGAAAGAGAGGGATGTACATGCGAAGAAAGAGAAATCATCATTTTAAAAGTGGTGAAAAAAACGAAGAGTATGCTGCTGAAATATCACCAGCTGGCATTCCAATTAGACATAAGCGTAAAGAAATTGCAAATGAAATAGAAGGTACAAATACCGGCGCAATGGTAGGCTATGTCGCTTTATTTCTTTCGTTATTCTCCATTGCTTTTTATCCAGTTACGCTCGGCTCCCTAGCAATTTTAGTTGGCCTATTAGCTGTCAATTTCGGAGCAAGAACACTTGGATATACAGCAATTGGTTTTGGTAGTTTTTCTGTTTTATTTACTTTACTTTATCCCCTTGCTTTGTCAGCGTTTTAAAAAAACACACCAAGTTATACTTGGTGTGTTCATTCGTGATACAACATAATATGACCGCATCCACAGCAATGTTTCGCTGTAATTTCTTGAAACACTGGATAATTTTCTTCATCCCTATGCTCAATAAAAACCTTTTCAAAACGGTACATGTTTGGCGCATATGCCCAATCTTGTTTCGTACGTGCATATAACGTTGAGGAAAAAAACTCCTCACCACCGCAAACGATACATGTATTCTTCATCGCTATCCCTCCTATGCTTGTCTTACTTCATCTATATGAACATAAGCATAAAAAAAAGACCTTCTATTACTAGAAAGTCTTCTCTGAAACAAAAAGAAATGTACCAAACATTCCTACTCCGCTATATTCTTTTGAAACACCAGCTTCTGTTTTAAATGTTTGCTTTACAGTCATAAAGAATACACCATTTCGTGCATCTGTACTTTCAAATTGTAGTTTTTCTTTTTTACCATCTACATTTTGCGTGCATTCAAAACTACTCTCGTTACAATTCAATGCATACTTATCCTGTACATACACTTTAAAATCTGATTCTTTCGGACAAGTTATAAGTAATATTGCCACGAGAATAATACTTATAATACCCACAATTGTATAATATTTCTTCATTTGTACTCCTTTCAAATGACAAGAAAACTTGACTTCATACGCCAAGTTTTCTTAGTCAACAACCCATTGCCACTCTTGTTCTTTCTTATCAAAAATGAGCCAACCTGTTTCTGTTGCTTCCTCTTTCAATTCATCGATATTATCTAACACCTCATCCGTACTTTCATACGAACCAACTACATATACCGGAATTTCAAGACCTCTTCTTGACTCAATCTTCCCTGCTAGATCTATGTAAAGACCATCTTCCATTAGTGGAATAAGTCCCATAATCAATTCTTTTGAAATCGCTGGGAAAATTTTTGATTTTTGGAAGAAAGAAAAACGTTTCTTACCGAAAGCACCGAGTTTATACGGAATGACTTTACTTAACATTCCTACAAAATCAGCAATTCTACGATAATACACTTTGTTGTACCATCCGTCATCATGTGAAAAATAAACAAATCTATTTTTCAACAGCGGAAAGAATGTTCTTGCAAGTGGTTCTTTTTTGTGAGCCAAATATAATAATTCTGCAATTTCTTTCGGCTCTAATTCATCTAAATCGCTTGCATCATCAAAATCTACCCAACAAAATTCATCAAATTCATCAATCTCTGCTTGAATTAACTTATGTATATTTTCTTCCTCAACATATTCAAATAAAGTATGATAATGAAAATCCGTCCATTCGAAGTTGTGCTTCAAAAGCAACACTTGATGAAGCGGTGAAGGGATGTTACTCGCAAACTCTTTAAACGTAATTCCTGATGTAATAAAACAATGACCTCGACGATTACCATTAATATATATCATATTCTTTACTTGGTCAGATCCTCCAGACAAAGCACCTAGCCACCTTCGTTTTATATGTTTCAATTCTATAGCATATTTTAACATGAAAAATTTTAGAAACATAGAAAAAACTTCAAAAACTATTTACAATTTCATGTGTTTTATTACATAGTGATTACAAGAAAAAACGCCTGCTCATAAGCAGGCGTTTTTAAAGGATTTCATCAGGGTTTTGAGGATGATGATTTCCCTCTTTCTTTTCTTCTTTTTGGAACATCGATTGAATTTTATCAATTGTTTGTGGAGCTAATTCAATCATTTTTTCTGCTAAATGTGTCGCATTTTGTAGATGAAGAATATTTACTCCATCTTTATTCACCACAAGAAATGCTACTGGTGTAATAGAAACACCACCCGCGCTACCGCCACCAAATGCAGCGTTACCGTTCGCTCTTTGTCCATCATTCGTTTGGAAATCAGAACCTCCTGCTCCAAAACCGAACGCTACTTTAGAAACCGTTAACACCACACCACCGTCAGCCGTTTGAACAGGCTCTCCAACAATCGTATTTACATCAACCATTTCTTTTAAATTTTCCATTGCTGCTTTCATTAACCCTTGAATTGGATGATCCACCGTTCATAACCTCCTTTGTCATATCTTTCCTAGTTTTTCCGAAAGTTTGTGAACTAAACATAAAATTTTATATTGATTTCAAAAAACTTAAGTTGTAATATTTAGAAAAATAAAAAAGAGGTCGATTCATTATGATGCGAAAATTAACAAAGAAAGATCATGAACAAGTATTCGCTTACCTAAAAGAAGAAGCAGCCCTTAACTTGTTTATTATTGGAGATATTGAAGCTTTCGGTTATGACACAGATTTTCAAGAACTATGGGGAGTATTTAAAGAGAATGGAACATTAAAATCAATTTTACTCCGATTCCACGATTCATTTATACCATATAGTAAAGAAGACTTTGTTACCACTGATTATGAGGCACTTCTTTCCGCATATAAGCCACTTAAACTCTCTGGCAAGTCAACTATTGTAGAAAGATTTGAAACTGCTCCAAGTGTACAACTAGGCGCCAAAAATGAAATGTATTTTTGCGAATGTCTAAATGACAACAACTTACCTAACACACCAATTTATGAAACAATTAAACTTGCCTCACTCGATGATATAGAACGAATTATGAAATTACGAAGTGACATCGCTGAATTTCCGACTACTAATGAATCAGAGAAAATATTAAGGCAGGCTATCGAAACAAATACAGGACGCACATACTATATTGAAAAAGATGGCGTGATCATCGCATCCGCCTCTACTTCCGCTGAAAATTCATTATCCGCTATGGTAGTTGGTGTATGTACACACCCGAATTATCGCGGAAATGGCTACGCTTCACTCATATTACAAAAAATGATCCAAGACTTTACGAAAGAAGGCCGAACACTTTGTTTATTTTATAACAATCCAGCTGCTGGACGAATTTATAAACGACTAGGGTTTAAAGATATTGGTATGTGGACGATGTATCGATAATAAGAGATACTCTATAAACGAAAATAGTTGTAACTTAGCAATAAAAGCCGATTACACAAAAACTTCACACCGTTATTATGAAGAAACTACTTGAGGAGCGAGGACTCTAACTAAAAAATGGTATGCATTCAAACTAAATTTAGACAGATAAAGTGAAACTTTAATCAGTGGGGGGTTTTCTCCATCCCCACTGATTATTAGTTGAACCAATCGGACTTTTATGGGCAGTTGATCCCCCACCTAACTTCTTTGCTTTCGCTGCATTTTGAGGTGGGGGTCTTACTGCCCATTAAAGCGGGATAAACGCCCCAATTGTTGCATCTACTCCAGCAATTGGGGCGTTTATCCTCAAATTCTTTCCACTATATTTATGAAACATTTATCACAATTATGTCGCTATTATCTTTCCGTACAAATGCCCTTCTAAATATTACTGCGTCTTATTATACTTTGCTTTAAAATCAATATATTCCTGTTTCGCATCTTGGTTATTACCTTGGTGACTATCAAAAGATGTATGTATTTGTGATATGTATTTTACTAACTTGCCTTCATCATTTCTTTTCTTATAATTTATTACAATACTTACTTCCAATATCTGCTCTGAACCCTTTGTAAACTCAATATGCAGTGCGATCGATCCACCACCATATTCATCATATTGTATTTTCAACTTATCATTAATAATACTTTGAAACTCTGATTCAGTTAGTTTATATCCAACAGTACTAGGCTGACCAAACTTTTTTATATCATCTCCTGGCTTCATCTTTAGTTTCCCAATCCCTTTTAAACGATCTACAATTAAGTTCACGTATGAAACATCCAGACTTGAATCCGTACTTTGTACCTGTCCATTCTCATAACTAATATTTGTACTATAATTAACTTCTTCTCTATAATTTTTATTATCTACTTTCGAGGTAATTTCTTGTGTTGTATTTCCATATAAACTTTTATCTTTCGTATTATATATACCTTTCGAAGTTTGATAAATTGTTTTACTGTGCTCTCCATCTTCCTTTTGCTCATATGTACTATATATACCTCTTTGTTTCACATACGCATATCCATCATCACTAGCGGACATAACCTTTTTCATGTCACCTTCATCCAAAGCTTTGACAAATGGCTCATACTCTATCTTTTTTTCAAAAAAACTACATGCTTGTAGTAAGCTGATTGTTATTATGATACTAATCATTTTAAAAACCCTTTTTTTTTTCATTTCATCATCACACTACTCTCTCTACACTTTCGATCAGATAACCTTCTAATCACTTTAATCACCTTACATAATTAAATTTTCTTTTAAAAGTTAAAATACTCTCCTGTAAATAATTACTTTTCTATCATCAAAACTTACAATACACACTTTCTTTATGCCTTACGTTTCGATTTACTTTTTTTATTTTTCTTTTGATATCTTGGAGTTTCTCTTTTATGTTGCTCCCACGTTTTATTAAATGACGGAAATTTAAACCTGCAATATGCTAATAGCTGAAATTCAGCTGCTCCGATTGCTATCGTATACATTAAAACAGTACCTATTACATATCCAATAAAAGTATCAAACGCATAATCATTATGAAAATAAATCAAAATAAGAAGGATTAATGCGTATAGTGTAGCCCACTTCATCATCTTTCCTTTTGTTTTACTAAAGAAAGAAGCAGACCTCTCATCCATACTAAACGCACCTTCACTTGCCAATTTAAATGTATCTATTGTTGTTACAATATGGAAAATTACCGCTCCTAAATATAGCAAACATACATAATTCAACGTAATACGATCCATTGAATTATTAGCTATTTCAGAAACAACTAAAACTGTAAGTAATATAGTGCCATTTGAAATGCATTTAATATTACAACAATTGTTTGTAGCTTTTGAAATTTAAATTGTGCTTTTGGAAATAAATATAGCACGAAAAAAATTACTTGCAGAGCATATGCCAACACCTCTAGCTTAACAACCCCTATGTTAAGGAGAACCATACAGTACTCCCAACCACCTGATACAATAATAGAAAAAACGGCTATTGAACTATAAAGTATTCCTCCAAACATAAAACCCGTAGCCCCTTCAGGACTTAAACGATCATTACATGTCATTCGAAACTTATCTAAATCTTCTTCTTTTATATTCCACACCTTGACATTTCACCTTCTATACAGTTTAAATAATTTCCATTTACTTCAATTCTATTTCACTCTTATTTACTTTTCGATTTGGATTTTGTATTTCGCTTCCGAATTCTCCCTCGCATTCTCTCATTCTCTTCCCATGACATATTAAATGACTTGAATTTAAATCTACAGTACACCAATAGTTGGAATTCTGCCGCTCCAATGGCTACTGTATACAGTAAAACAATACCTACCACATAAAGAACTAAAACATCAATTCCATAACCATTATGAAAATATATCAAAATAAACAGGATTAGCGCATATATTGTAGCCCACTTCATCACATCTCCTTTTCTTTTACTAAAAAATGAGATGGATCTTTCATCCTTACTAAACGCACCTTCACTCGCTTGTTTAAATGTATCAATTGTTGTCACAATATGAACGATAGCTGCTCCTACAAATAATAACCCTACACAAATTAAAGTCATTCGGTCAATTGAATAATCAGATATCCCAGGAAGAACTAACGCTGTAAATGTTATTGTACCTAATTGAAATGCATATAATAATACAACGAGCGTTTGGAACTTTTGAAATTTATAACGTGCTTTTGGAAATGAATATAGAATTAAAAAGATGAATTGTAAGCTATATAAAACAATTTCAGTTTTAACAATTGTTTTATCAAAATAAGTATGATAATAATCCACCCCCCCCATAAAAATAAAAAACATAAATACTGAAGTATAAACTATCCCTCCAATAAAGAAAACCATAGCACCCTCAGGACTTAAACGATCATTACATGTCATCCTAAACTTATCTAAATCTTCTTCTTTTATATTCCACATCCTGGCTCTTCACCTTCTATACGTTTCAATTATTTTTCAAACACTAAAATTCTATTAATATATTATTTATTTTTCATTTTGAATTTCTTATTTTGTTTTCAAATTCTCCCACGCATTCTCTCATTCTCTGCCCATGACATATTAAATGACTTGAATTTAAATCTACAGTACGCCAATAGTTGGAATTCTGCCGCTCCAATTGCAACCGCATACATTAAAACAGTTCCTACTCCATACATAACAAAAAAATCAATTGAATAATCATTTTGAAAATACATCAAAATAAGTAGTATTAATACATATATTATAGCCCCCTTAATCATAGCTCCTTTTGTCTTACTAAAAAAAGAGGTGGATCTTTCACCACTACTAAACGCACCTTCACTTGCTTGTTTAAATGTATCTAGCGTTGCTACAATATGAATAATAACTGCCCCTACAAATAGTAGCCCAGTATACATCCTACCAGTTGAATTGTCAGCCATTTCAGAGACAATCGAAACTACAAATAATATCGTTCCAAGCTGAAACGCATATAATAATATAACGAGCGTTTGTAACTTTTGAAATTTAAAACATGCTTTCGGAAATAGATATATAATTAAAAATATAATTTGAATACTAAATAACACAATTTCAGTTTTAACAATAGTTCTGTCAAAAAAATATTGTAGTAATTCAAATCCCCTACAAAAATAATAAACATAAATATTGAAATATAAAATATTGTTCCAAACATAAAACCCGCAGCACCTTCAGAACTTAAACGACCTTGACATGTCATTCGAAACTTGTCTAAATCTTCTTCTTTTATGTTCCACATTCAGTTTTTCACCTTCTATACAGTTTAAATAATTTTCATTCACTAAAATCCCATTACATTCTTAACATTTTTAAGTACATAAATCTTTGTACAACTAAATTCACATAATCTTTTAGGTATATTATTACCATATTTCTTACCATAATCATCTAATCAGAATGCCTTTTGATGGTTCAAGTAGTGTTCTTTTTCCTCAAAAGTTCCAAATATTCTTCTTTCAATTAAGTATAACCGTCTTCTTGTCACCTTCATCCAATGCCTTTACTAATCTCTCATACTCTATTTTGATTTACCAAAACTATACGCGCTCAGTAAAACATAACTGTTATCACAATAACTATTTTTCACTACCCCTTTACTCATATCTTCACAACATTTATCGTTCTCAAAATTCAATTAAAATATATTATTTTTGATTTATATACTCTTTTTCATAATTTACATATTCTTTTTTGGAACTTTGATTATTATCTTCCCTGGTATGATAATATGTTGAAATCTCTTGATTGCGTTTTATAAGCTTATCTTCTTTTTTTTCTTCATAATTTACGGATATTGTTATTTGTGTTATTCTCATTTGATTTTCTTTTGTATTATTAGGCGTATTAAATTCAATCATCAATATTGCAGAATCAAATTTATCATATTTTAAATTTAACTTATCATTCATGATGTTTTTAAACTGCAATTCAGTTAAATCATAGCTTATTATGCTCGGTTCACTAGATCTTTTTGTATCTTCACTCGGTTTCAATTTACTAAGTTCATTTAATCCTCTAAACATTAATTTTACATATGAAACATTCATAGCTTGATCCTGGGCTACTGAACGGGATTTTTCATTTTTTAAATTTGTACTATAGACCGTTTCTTTTTTGTAATTTTGATTACTACCAACGTTTTTATCATTTTTTATATCAGTAACAACCTTTTGAGTTGTTTTCCCATATAAGTCGTCTTCTTTCACATTATATACTCCATGGGTTGTTTGATATATTATCCTGCTATGTTCACCATCTTCTTTTTCTTCATAAGTACTGTCGCTAGTCTCTTCTTTCACATATGCATATCCATCATCACTCGCAGACATAACCGTTTTCATATCACCTTCATCCAATGCCTTTACTAATCTCTCATACTCTATTTTTTCCCCGAAACTGCACGCGCTTAGTAAAAACGTTACTGTCATTACAATAACTATTTTTTTAACTAACCTTTTACTCATGCCATAACTACACCTTTCCCCTTATTTTATACATTACTTATTATTCAAATATTGTTTTTTATACTCCTCATATCGGGTTTTAGAAGCTTTATCGTTATCTTCTTTAGTATTTAAATAGATTGCTATTTTTTGATCATGCCTTATTAATCGGCCTTCTTTATTCTTTTTTTCATATCCCATTGTGATGCTTATTGTAGTGAATTCCATTGGATTTTCTTTTGAATCTTTCGCCGAACTAAATTCCATTAATAATATTGCTTCATCAAATTTATCGTAGTCCACCTTTAACTTATTATTAATTATTTCTTGAAATTCCGATTCAGTTAAGTAATATGTTACCTTGGATGACTCACTAAATCTTTTTTTATCTTTTTTTGGTCTTAAACTATCTATTCCCTTTAATCTATTAAATATAAATCGAACATTCGAAACATCCAAATTTTGATCTGGACTTTTTGATTGATTATCTTCATATTTAATACTAGTTCTATATACAATCTCTTCTTTTTTTTGCTCACTATTTAATGAACTAGCAATTTCTTGCAAAGTTGTTCCATAGAACTTTTTTTCTTTAATATTGTATACTCCTCCTGTTGTTTGATATACAACGCTAATGCGATTATCATTTTCCGCCCCAAACGTGCTATCCCTAACCTCTTCTTTCACATATGCATATCCATCATCACTCGCAGACATAACCGTCTTCATATCACCTTCATCCAATGCCTTTACTAATCTCTCATACTCTATCTTCGTCTCCCCAAAACCACATCCACTTAATAAACTTGATACTATTGACAGAACTATCATCATCTTGGCTTTCTTCTTTAACTTCATACTGACACCCCGTTGATTTCTCTAGGCATTTTTAAGTTCATTATGTTCCTTTTTGGAAAGTAATACATTTCACCCTTATTTACTTTTCGTTTTAGATTTTGTATTTCGCTTTCGCATTCTCTCATTCTCTTCCCATGACATATTAAATGACTTGAATTTAAATCTACAGTACGCCAATAGTTGGAATTCTGCCGCTCCAATGGCTACTGCATACATAACAACATTACACATAACATAACCAAACATTGTGTTTAATGAGTAATTATTATTTATATAAATCAAAACAAGAAGAATTAACACATAAATTACAGCACCTTGTATAACATGTCCCTTTGTTTTACTAAAAAACGAATCTGATTTGTCCCCACTACTTAATGCACCTTCGCTTGCTTGTTTAAATGTATCAACTGTTGTCACAATATGAACAATAATTCCACCTAATACTAATAGACCTTCATAAACACGTGTATTGAGATCAATTGAATGCTCAATCATTCCAGAAAGAACAAATAACGTGCATCCGATAGTTCCAAGTTGAAATGCATATAATAATATAACGAGCGTTTGTAATTTTTGAAATTTATAACGAGCTTTAGGGAATAAATATAGAATTAAAAACATTACTTGCAAACCATATAACACTAATTCAATCCTAACAATTACCTTATCAAACAAGGTAGTATAATAATCTATTCCTCCTATAAAAATAATAACCATAAATAATGAAGTATAAAATATCGTTCCGAGCATAAATCCCGTCGCACCTTCAAGACTTAAACGCCTTCTGCATGTCATCCGAAATGCTTCTAAATCTTCCTCTTTTATATTCCACATCCTGACTTTTCACCTTCTATACAGTTTAAATAATTTTCATTCACTAAAATCCCATTACATTCCTAACTTTTTAAGTACATTCATCTTTGTGTAACTATATTCAGATAATATTATCTCTATATTAATTACCGTACATAATCAGAATACTTTTGATAGTTCAAATAGCCTTCTTTCTCCTCAAAAGCTCTAAATATTCTTCTCTCTCTTTCACTTAAGCATATCCCTCATACTCTATTTTTGTTTCCCCCGAAACTGCACTCACTTAGTAAAAACATTACTGTCATCACAATTATATCGAGATAATAAAGCTCTTTAATTTTATCTTCAGAAAGGTGATAACCTCCCATCAACAATATGCTAGGAGGTTATTACAGTTATTTTAAATTTGTTTTTATTTTAATGGATTCGATTTTTGCAAATAATAATGTTATTTAATTTGAGAGAAGCGAATATTAAAAACATACTGCTTAATAACTCGTAATTAAGTCTTCCCCCTCATATCTAGGGTCTTTCTCAACTTTACCATCTTTTGTTTTGATGACTTTTAGTCTACCTAACCACTCTGCTCCGTTATATGTCTCTTCACTTACCCATACATTATGCTTTTTACCATCTACCTCAACTACTAATGTGGGGTGTGTAAACATGAATTCCTTCTCTACATGCCTACCTACAATTTCTGCATTTAATGATGTACCTTCTTCAACTAATTTACTATTTTGATACCCTTCGATAATAGGTAATCCAATAAATACAAAGAATATGAGTCCAAATACGATTACTTTCTTCTTTGTACTCCATTTATTCTTTTCTTTCAATTCCTTCTGTCTCGCTTCTCTTTCTTCGCGTTCATCCAAACTCTCATTTAAAGCGTCTTCCCATGCCTTAATTTCCGCTTCAATTTCTGCTTCAGCTCTTGCTAATTTTTCTAGTTGTTCATCGGTTGCTACCATCTCATATGAGTTATCTCCAACCAAACGAATTTCAGTACGATTTTCTTTTACTTTTCGCAAGTCTTTTTCTGTACAATTAAACTCTCGAATGATTTCCCCTTGTGTGTTTACCAATCTAACGTAAATGTTTTTTTCTCCTTCTTCTTAAACATCTGAACTCCCCCTTATTTGTTTCCTATCATAGATAACCCTATTGTAATTAAGAGAAAGAAAACGATAATAAGGAAAGTCTTCCCTTTGCTTACTTGTGTTGTAGAACCTTCCAAGACAGCCCATATAAAAATTGGGAAAAGAAGAATACCTAGGAGAATATCAACCAACTTGTTGCTACTCTTCTTTAGTGGTTTTTCTTCTACTATCGGTTTTATCTGAACAGCTTCTTTTCTTATTTGTTTCGGTTTCTTTTTCTTGCGTCTATGATTCCCCCAACTTACTCCGCCACATTTTAAACTTAGCTGCAAATTGATCTTCCATTCTTCAAAACAAATCAGCTCCCTTAGAATGATTTATTATTATGAAAAGACTTTTCATAATTCACATAATCTTGCTTCGCTTTCCTCTTTAACTTCATACTGTCACCAGTTACTCTAGGCATTTTTAGTTTCATTACGTTCCCTTATTGTTCCTATCATAAATCCTAAAGCATCCTCAGGACTCCAACGATGTTTACATATCATCCGAAATTTATCTAAATCTTCTTTTTTTATATTCCATATCCAAGTTTTCCACCTTTAACTACCTTTACTTAAATCATATAGATTAAAAATAAAAACCTTCTCATTTTAACGAAAAGAGAAGGTTTTCTTACTGTTATACATTCATGCCATATTCAAAACTTTCCCTCTTCAAATAACGTATTATAGTTGTTAATCTTTGGAATTTTATTTTTGCTATTAATTTAGGCATTTTTACTTTTCTTAAAAAACACCAAATATGCAAATAATGACGAAATTAAGAGGAATACACCCGCCCCTATACCCTCATATATTTTAAAATAAACAGCAGCAATTATCACAAATATTGACATTATTATTATTAGAATCATTGTATATTTCATTATAAATTCTAACGCTTGATAGATAGATACTATTGTCCTTTGAAAAAAACTTTGCTCTGTTTCTGAAACATTCCGATCCTTAATCAAAATAACACCTTCCCCTCTTTACAAATTGACTTTTGAATAAACTTTCCCCTTCAAACTAGCAACAAAGCGAACTATAGCACGTAACTACTACCAATACAGAATGAGCCCGTTGAAAATCGCATGTCGAAATATTAAGTTAATTACATATAAATTTGAGAACGAAAAACCTCCTCATTCTAACGAGAAGAGAAGGTTTTATTTATGATATTTCCCCAAACCCTATTCAAAACTATCTCTTTTATGATATTTCATGATGTTTCCATATGTTAAAAGCCACAAGCTTAAAATATTATTCTTCATTAAATACAGCAATCTTCACTTCAACATACTGTAAAGACTCATCACCGCTAAACACATGATAAATTGGCGAGGCTAAATTCAGATTATTATCCTCCATATACAGAAGCATTTCACCATATACCTGCTCTGTTAATTTTTCATAATCTCCCGTATATCGTTTCATGAGCATCTCATCAACATAATAATAGCTCCTAAATTGAAGTGTTTCTGATGCTGGAATTTTATCTTCATTCACTGGCATGAATAATTCAACGTACATATTTTCATCAGATGGTATATTTTTCAAAGCATAAAACATCGGACCTTTTACTGTTAAATTCTCTGTTGCAATTTCTGACATAAAATGTTCAATTGCTTCTTCCATATCTTCGTAATGAAAATAGTACTCTTTCGAAACAACATTTGTATATGCAATACTTTGTCCTTCAATTATCATTTTATTGTTTCACCTACTTCTCTAATAGGAGCATAAATATCTAGCCACATGTCACCGTATACGTCTAAACATACGTGATAAAAACCATTATCTAACTTGATATGATGCTGTTCTGCAAACTCATGTATTAAATTATAAGCCTCCTCAATATCACCATCTTCATCAGTAAATCGAACACTTAATGCCTCTTCAATAATTAATCCATCAACGTATTCATATGCAGAATTCTCTCCCAATTTAACACGCTCATTTACTGGAACAGAATACGTATATTCACCGTACTCTGGTTCATTTTCCAATGGCTGATATTTAAAAAGAACAGGACCTACAGCATATATTCCATTATGAACAACTTGATTTCTCAGTGCGATAGCAGGTAATAACCAATCTTCTTTTTTTACAATTTGAGTAATACTAATTAAATTTAAAAGTGATAATGCTTTATATTGAATTTTCATAATACCTACTCCTTTTACTATTCTTTCTCTTGGCTATATATTCTTTTGTTTCTTCAAATGTCACTTACGCTCTCTTTCATATTCCTTCCACATTATAGTAAATGGCGAACATTTAAACCTACTATACTCATTTCCTTTACGCCTTACGTTTTGATTTACCTTTTTTATTTTTCTTTTGATATCTTGGAGTCTCTCTTTTATGTTGCTCCCACGATATGTTAAATGAAGGGAATTTAAATCTACAATACGCTAATAGCTGAAATTCAGCTGCACCAATGGCTATCGTATACATTAAAACAGTACCTATTACATACCCAATAAAAGTATCAAACGCATAATCATTATGAAAATAAATCAAAATAAGTAGGATTAATGCGTATATTGAAGCAACTTTCATCATAGTTCCTTTTGTTTTACTAAAAAAGGAAGCGGATCTTTCATTCATACTAAACGCACCTTCACTTGCCTGTTTAAACGTATCAATCGTTGTCACAATATGAACAATCACTGCTCCAAAAAATAAGAAACCTACATATACTAATGTAATTCGATCAATTGTATAATCAGACATTCCAGGAAGAATTAGAGCCGTGAATAATATCGTACCTAATTGAAATGCATATAATAATACAACAAATGTTTGTAACTTTTGAAATTTAAATCGAGCTTTTGGAAATGAATATAGAATTAAAAAAATTATTTGTAAGCTATATAACACAAGTTCCATTCTAACGATTGTTTTCTCAAAGAAAGTAGTATAATAGTCCCAACCAAACGTTACTAAAGTACCAATAAGAAAAAACATCATTACTGAAACAAACACTATTGTTCCTATCATAAATCCAAAAGCACCTTCAGGACTTAATCGACGTTTACATGTCATCCGAAATTTATCTAAATCTTCTTCTTTTATATTCCACATTACCTATATGCACCTTTCTTGTAGTCTTATTACCAAAATATAGATCCAAGTTTGTGTGTTACTTTTTTAACTCCTTTTTTAGCAAGATCAATTGCATTGTCTTCTCCTCCTAAAAAAGACCATTTTTTATTAATTGCCCATGTAAGTCCTACGGCAACACCAGCTCCAACCACAGTTCCAAGCGGCGGAAGGAAAAACGACCCTGCTACAGCACCAGCGGCCATCGCTCCAGCATTTGCTCCAATATCTACAGCTGAATCTGTTGCTATATCAGCTACATCATGTAACTGCCAACCATCATCTTTAGTAGCGTCTACAACATTCCCTCCGACTGACACAACAGCCCCAAAAATACCTGCTCCTTTCAATACTGTGGCCGGTTTCCCCATACCTTTAAACATTTCTTTCCATTTTCCAGGATGTAAATCCTTTAAACCGTCTGCATAAGCAGTCTTAAATGCACTCAATCCTCTCTCCCCAATTGCAGTAGGCAATCCTTTCTTCTCCCAATCAACGTGGAAATCTTGATAACTTTGAAACTCTGGTAATTTTAAAATGGTTTTTCTTGCTTTTTTTATTTGTGCATTTGTTGTTTTTAAATCACCAAATTCAAATTCTAATTTATTCTTGATAAATCGAACTAAAACATCATCATTATTATCCATTGTAAGGATTTTTGCTACTTTAACCAAATCTTCTTTCTTTAATGTCGATAGTTCATATACTCCTTTCCCTTTTCGACCTTTAGGATCAAAAAGGACGTCTAAAGCATAATTCTTTTTAACATAATGCATGCGTATATAGGAAGCTAAAAGAGCCTTAGTTCCCTTAACACTAATGTCAAATTTGGTCATTGTATCTGCCATTACCTTAATGATATTTCCAATTGCCACGCTAGATATAAGCTTCCCTATTGCAGCGATAGACAAATTTCCATTATTCACTTTTATTTGTTGCATTCCCTCATCTATCTTACGCATTAATTCATCAAACTCTTGCAGGTCACTTTGCTTACTGTTATAAGTCTCTAATTTTTCTAATGTCTCACTGATTTCTTTTTGGCTTTTTACAGCGCCTTCAGTGATGCTTGATGATGATGGATATTGAATTGCGACGATGTCACTAATCGTACCTACTGTTTTTTTCGCCTCTTCATTAGAGTGGCTAAATCCCTCACTATATCCATTAACTTTTTTCTTTACATCATCCAAATAACTTCCATGAATTTTTGCATCTGCATCACTGTCAACCTCACTGTTAAACTCCTCTATTGCTTTTTGAAATTGACTTTTTAACATCTCCGTTGTAACTGTAAATCCAGTGATAACAGCTCCATGAACTGTAGATAAATGATTCTTAATAGTATCAGCAGCTTTCCCTTGAAAAGAGTTAATTTGTGTAAAGTCCTCTATTTTTTGCTGCAATGTTTCCAAATGTTGATTTAACTCTTCAGCACTTGAATTAAACCGCTCTTGCAGTTCTTTTACTTCTTGTAACTCTATGATTTTGCTCATATTTTCCCCCTCCTATCCCTTTACATAGCACGGTGAGCTGAACTGTCTTTCAAATCTTTTCCAAGCTTTTCATCTTGCTGAACCATTTCTTGTCCTGTTTGCTGAATTCTACTAATATCCTTTTGTAGTATTTGTTCATATTGCTGCACTTTTTCCGATAACTTTTCAATCGCTTCACAATATTTTTTCAGTTTACTTAAATTCGTACGATGTAACTGCATACCATTAAATTTAGTCTTACCTAAATCACTAGCACCACTTTTCAAATCACTTACTTTCGCATCAAATACCCCTTTATTTAATTTAATTTCCCCCATTTATCATTTCCCCGCCTTCTGTACTTCTACTTGAATACTAGCGTCAACCATTGAAACACTTCTACTTAGAGAAAGAATACTAGACTCACATGTAGCGATTTCTCTTTCAAGCCGCCGTATAGCTTGATCGATGTCTTCTTGCACTCTCCCTAGTTCTCCGATAAACTTCCCTAAATTCGAAATGACTTGTTGTTCATATGTTTCTTTAAAAGTAGTTGCTCTTTGCCCTTTCCAACTACTCTCGTTTATTTCTAAGGACTTAAACTGCTCTTGATTTTGTTTAATTGCTTCAAGATTATTTACAAATTTCCCTTTAGCAGTTATTAGCCTTCTTAGTTTCATTTGTAGTTCAGCCAATTGCCCTTGTTGATGACTTATACTACTTAATAAACCAGATTTTTGACTATTTAATTCCTCTATCCCCATGCAAATCCCCCCTTAAATAGTTGGCACTTTAATTCTAGTAGCAAAACGATTTTCAACGAAATACCCTTCAAATGGATTTAATTTTGTACTACTTAAATCTTTATTAGATACATCGAAGACCATTTGGCCTGATGATTTTCTAAGTAAAATAACATGAGATTGCGTTTTTATTGTTTTTGAAACTAAGTCGTATCGACTGTCAATTGAATCAACATCACAGCCAATTACGAAGTGGATGCCCATAAATGCACCATTTGTTATTAATTCCGCTAAACTATATATATCGCTATCCTCTAAATTACTTAAAATATCATTTACATCTGCAATTACGATTACAATCGGCTTAAATTTCTTAATAAATTCTGCCGGGTTCACTGTTTCACTTGATGCTTCCTGCTCCTCTTTAAACGCCGCTTCTCTCGATTTATAAGCGTTTGTAACTTGTTTAATCGTTTTCTCAATTCCTGTTTTTTCAGCTACATATAAAGCAGCGCTCTCTCTATAGTTTGAGAAATTTCGTGTTCTTGTATCAATTAAACCTAGGTCAAAGTGTCCACTGTCTGCTAACTGTTGAAGGAATTGATGAACTACATTTTCAACTTCATCTTTCTTAATTCCCCCTACAACAATATTAGACGCTTCCGTTAAATCTAATTCGAGAGGCGTAACGTTTTCTGTCTCTACACCAAATGTTAGTTTGCCTGCTTCAATAATTTTTCTTGTTTCTGGCCATGCAATGAATTCCTTGTATTCCAGAACTTCAGGTACCATAGGAATTGCTTTCGGTCTTTCTCCATCCCAGAAGGAATCCATCTCTTTTCCTTCAGCTTGTATATTTTCAATTCGAGTAAGGACATCTTCTCCATTTGTCGGTAAAGCTGTTTGGAAGATTGTTGGTTCGTCAATTTTAACTAAACCACGGCCTGCTAATTCTTCAATTTTTAACTCTGTTCTTCCTACAATAGCTCTAGATTCTGCCTCATCTATCATATATAGAGCAATTTGTAGTTTAATATTTGTATTTACTTGTACTCTCAATGCATTTTGACGTGTAGCCGTAAGCATTAAATGAATTCCTACTGCTGCCCCTTCACGTACAATTTGTGCAATAATGCGTTCAAAGTCTTCGACAAATCCAGCTTCTCTAACAGCATCATAGTTATCTAACGTAATTAATATTGTTGGTAATACTTCTTTACTAGCTCTCTCATACATTTCAAGACTCGCAACACCATATTTACTTAGCAATTGCTTTCTATCTTTTAATAGGTCTTCTATGCGACGAAGAAATTTCTCGCATTTTTCAACTTGGTCTAATGTAATGATGTCTGCCACATGCGGTAAAGATTTTAATGGCATTAAGCCATTTGTTCCGAAGTCTAATAAATACACATGCAAATGCTCCGGACTATGCTGACGAGCTACATCCATAATGACTGATTGTAAGAATGTTGATTTTCCGTAGCCTGGACTTGAGAAGACCGCTACGTGTCCGTCTTTACTAATATCTAGTGTTAATGGTGTTTGTGATTGTAATTCAGGCTGATCTAGTAGACCAATTGTTGCTTGTAATGGTTTCTTTTCTTTCGTCCATGCTTCTTTGAACTGAATAGCATGTAAGTCTTGTAAATATACGCTTTCTGGAAGTGGTGGTAACCACGGTCTTGCTAATGCTTCAATTTCATTTATTTCTGCGTAATCGTGAATGTAGTCAATAACAGCATCCAGTTCAGATGGTACGCTTATTACTTCTTTACTGCTACCAAGTCCACTTAAGTCTTCACTTAATATTTCATATTGTCCTAGATCATTTATTGCATAGATTGTTGCATCTAAATGTTCTTTATCCTCTTTATTTTCTACATAGTCTGCTCCGCTCCAAGCTGATTGGAATAGTTCATAAATTTCATTATTCCCAACTTGTAAGTAAGCACGTCCTGGTAATGTAATTTCAGCAGCATCCGGTGTTTTTAAAATTTCATTACTATCTGACGTATTTTGAACTTTTAATGCTAGTTTGAATTTCGAGTTACTCCAAATTTGATCATCTACAACACCACTCGGTTTTTGCGTAGCTAATATTAAATGGATTCCGAGCGAACGACCGATACGCGCTGTTGAAACTAACTCTTTCATAAACTCTGGTTGTTCTGACTTCAGTTCCGCGAATTCATCACTAATTAAAAATAGATGTGGCATCGGTTCACTTACTAAGCCTTCTTTATACAGTTTTTGATACTGATTAATATGGTTTACATCATTTTCCCCAAATAATCGTTGTCTTTTTTGTAACTCAGCTTTAATTGATGCGAGCGCTCTCATACTTTGTGCTCCATCTAAGTTCGTAATTGTTCCTAATAAATGCGGTAAGTTTTTGAATAAATTCGCCATACCGCCGCCTTTATAGTCAATTAGTAAAAAGGCTACTTCGTACGGATGGAAATTAACTGCTAGAGATAAAATGTACGATTGTATAATTTCCGATTTACCTGAACCTGTTGTACCTGCTATTAATCCGTGTGGTCCGTGTGCTTTTTCGTGTAAATTTAAGTTTACGATATCTTCTTTACCACGTAATCCAAGTGGTACAGCTAAAGATTTATGCGCTGCATTTTTCTCCCAACGACTTGTGATATTCAGTTCTTTTACTTTTTCAACGCCGTACATTTCTAAAAATGTTACGCTTTCTGGAATACTATTTTTTAAGTTTTGCAAATGATTTAATGGTGCTAATGCCCGTGAAATATCTTCTAAATTAAACCCTTTCGGTACGTGATTTAGTTTAAATTGACGGTTAACAAGCTCTCCTTGCTCTAAGATGATGTTCCCTTGTTTTGCATCTCTTATATCTATTACCGTTTTCACATGCTCCGGTAAACTTTGCATAACATCTTGTACAAATACAAGTGATACACCTAATTGACTCGGATCATCATTAAAGAATTCCATAACAACATGGTCTAATATTAGTTTTTCATCTGTAATGAGAACGACATAGTGCGGTGCAAAGTACATTTTTTCATTAGTAGAACTTTTTTCATCTAGTTTTAATTTTCGTTCTTTCAATATTTGATACAAACTATTTAACACTTGATCACGGCTACGATCATGGTATACAAATCCACGTACATTTATATCGCGAACACTTCCATGAGGTAACCAGCGCATCCAATCCCATTTTTCTTTTTCTTCTTCCGGAAAAATAGTAATAAACTGCAAGTCATAATAACTATGGAATAAAGCCGTTTGTGCAACTAATAATTGTAATTGCTCTAACACTAAAGAGCGTTGGCCAATATAACCGACTGGTCCATTCATTAAATCTGTTACAACTGGTACATCTTCCAATGATAGATAACGCTGTCTTAGTTCACGTGCTATATCGATTAATTCATCTTTCGTTTGACTAAATTCTTCTTCATTAAATTGAATTTCAAAACTCGTATTAGCTTGTCCTGTTCCAACGCTAAATGTTAAGAAATCATGATGTAACATTGTTTTTTCATAAATTCTAGGATTTACTTGAACTGCCATATTACGTATTACTTCTACATTTGGATTGTGATAATGTAATGCGTGACGCTGTTTTTCACTTTCTGCATGTAAATCTTTCGTTTTTTGTTTTATATACTCTCTATAGCTTTTATCTCGTTCAACAATGTCGACTTTATATTGCTTCAAATTTTTAATATACGATGTGACAGAAACAATGATTGTTACTAATGTCATCGCAATCGATGCGATAATAAACATTCCATATTTCATGAAAATAGCAAGTAATACAGTTACGACAATCATGACAAGTGAAGGTGCAATGATTCTTGCTAAATGCTCCGTTGGTTTTGATGGCATACTTGAAGGCTTTGCAATTGTCATTTTCTCTTCTGGTTCACGGTAAATAATACGTGGTGAACGATGATAGTCTGGATAACCACTTTGATAATTTGTTTCTGATTCTACTAAAATAGGTAACGCAGATTTCACTTTATCTTCTGAAGAAAGTACTTGAATGTCTTCACTACCAATCTCCAATAAAATACCATCAAAATATAATACGTCTCCTGATTCCAACATAACGCTATCTTTTAACTTCGTATAATTATGAAATACATCCCCGCCATACACGTTCACTTTAAAAGAATCGTACAACGTTTCGCGAGATAGCATTAAATCTACAATAGTCCCGGTAATAGAAATATCATCGTAATCGTTTTGACTCACTGTAAGAGAATGTTTCGTTCCGATATCAAACACTTTAGTTGTGCCAACAATAGATATAAAGATTTTCAAGCTCACATCTCTTGTTTTCCCAATCTCAATTTCCTTATTAAATTCTATTAATTGATCCTGTACCATCCAAGCATTTACTTCATTATTCCACTTTAACTCTATTTCTTGTTCTAAACTTGGATTCGTAATATCATTTGTCCACTCTTTTCCAATCGACACTATTGATTGCTCATTTGGATGTAATGTGCACTTATATATTTTGTCTCCATAAGTCAATACTAATAGTTGCTCCATCCGTGTTCACTGCTCCTTTTCAACTGCTTACTCTTTTTTCTCTGTGTCCGACAAATTTTTATCGCTTGATGAATTGCCATATTTCTTTTTATATTCATCTAATTGTTGCTCATATGTTTTTAACTTTTGATCACGTTCTTCCCCTGATAAATCAGGATTATTTTTCAGTGATTCAATTTGTTTAACAAGGCCGTACATAATAAGCTGAGGATCATCAAGTGTCTTAGCTAAATCTAATGATTTATCAAAATTACCTTTTCCGTTATACATCCAATACAGCAAATACTTTTCATCACTTTTCAAACTAATGTTTTTCATAATCGATTTCTTTTGAGCTTCACCTAGTTTTTCAGCTGTAATGTATGCAAATGCTAACTCATATTTAGATGCAATCGGCAATGATTCAAACTCCTCTTCATTCAATTGCGTAATGACTTTGTCATAATCAGTTGCTATGAAACTTGCATTTGCTTCTAACAATTTATTTTGATAAGGAAATTTTATAAAAGTGAAATATATTAAAGGAGCAGCTAAAATAACTGTCGCCGCTATGAAGGAAAAAGCTAAGTATTTAAATGATTTGTAGCTTTTTTTAGGTACTAACTGCATATTTTTTTCTGTTTTTGTTTGTTCCTTCTCAAAGCTGTCATCAAGAAACTGCAGTAATGCATCTAAGCTTTCCATTTGAGCAACGGTCTGTTCAAATGTTGTTTCTTTTGCATCTTTTAGTAACCCAGCATACAAATCATCAAAGTTATGTTTTTGGGAGAATAAAGCAATAATTAGACACTTATATTGTGTTAAAAATTGCTCTTCTAATAACGGGGTTGGCGGAACAATATCTCGAATTCCTCTATGTATAATACTTGGTATTAAATTAGCATTAAAAACTATATTGTCTGGATGTAAAAAGAACGTGATTCGTTTATTTAAATATTTACGAAACTGCGCAACATTCCGAAGTAGTCTTAATTTCTCATTTCTTCCAAAACGGCTAAGATCGTCCCACTTATGTAATTTTTTATCTACTTGATATAGAAACGTAAACATATCATCCGTTTCTTCTATTGTTAATGGTACAAATTCAGATGATTCGCCCGTAATTATATCGAATTGACGGAAGTCTTTTATACGTGTTTGAGATTTGGTCATCTCCAATTTCCAATTTTCTTTTTCTATTTGAAATTGATAGTTCATTGCATCAATTTGAATTATTTTTTCCGTCATGTTTATCCTCTTCTCCTTTTCTTTATAACCCGTAATAACTTATTTTCAAATAACTAAAAGTAAAAAATATTCTTTATAAAACTTGCAAAATATCTCCATCTGTTATTTGGTGATCAATTAAACGATCATTATCTGTTAAAACAATTGACTTATTTTTCACTTTAATTACAAAATGTGAACCTTCATGATTATCAATCTTTAGCGTATCTAATAAGTTTTTTAATAAATATTTAATAGATTGATGATTCGGAATACGCAAATCATATGTATTTCCATTCCATTTACTAAAATCTACTGTCACATTGATATGTGTTTGTATTGCCATCGCTTTACCTCCAACTTTTACGAAGAACCGTATAAATACCGATGCAAATAAGTAGAATGCCGCCGCCAAATAATAATATTATTGTTATACTAATTGGCTCTTCATTCATTGTTTCATTACTCGCTACTTCATCTGCACTTTTTCTGACAATGTATTCACTGCTAAACAAACTATTTTTCGTATCTTTAACACTATTATTCTCTTTTGGTTTTGTAAAAAGAGAATCTCGCAAAGCTTCCATATCTTTTTGTTCTTTCTTTTTCTTTTTCTCAATTTCTTCTTCTATATCTTTGTTAAATAACTCAATCGATGCTTTATCTAATTCTGTTTCCTTATGTTCCTTTTTATTTTTTTCTTGGTCGCTTTCTTCAAGTCGATCCACTTTAAACTTAATCTTCCCATCATCACCAAGATAACTGTCAGCCGCGCTCCTTATCGGTAGCGCGACAAACAGTAAAAGGATAGAGAGAAATGATAACTTAGCCACTATGCTCCATTGTTTGATCATTTACTTCTTTTTCCTCCCATTTCTTATGCCATACAAATAGATTACTAACCAATCCAATAATGGCAATTACAAACAATACGACAAAAATAACTTTCCCAGTATCTTTACCACTAATAAAATCATTTAGAAAACTTTCTATATACTGAAGCGGTGAGAATTGACGTATCTTTCCGACAGACGACATTTGATCTACTTTACTTCCAACTGCCTCAGTTAAAAACAGGTACATGCTTAAAAATACTAATAGTATAAACATTCCTACCATTTTTATTTGTCGTAATAAGTAGGTTGAGACTAATACAAACGCCATCATAATAAATGTGATGAACGCAATCCATAGTAAACTTTGATCCTGACCAAACTTTAAAAGACGCCCAGAAATGATACCTATACTAATCCCTTCCACAATTGATATACCGAAAGCTACTACTGTAGTTGGTACATTCATATCAATTAATGAGAATTTCTCTTCAAAATGATCTGATTGCATTCTTTTCTTTTCTTGATTCGCAATTGCGTATGCTGTAAATAATGCAACAATGAAACAAGTTAATACAATTAAGTATGGTGTAAAAGCATTTCCTGCTACAATTACTCCATCATTTTGCTTTTGAACTGGACTAGCTAAAAAGTCATATAGCATCTCATTTTGACGATCTCCAATACGGCTATTGGCTAAAATTTTCGTAAAGTTTTTGGAGAATGATTTATCATCTTCCATTTTCTTCGTAAAGTCATTTAATAATAAATCAGCTTTTGAAACAATTGTCGTTCCGCTGTCTTGAATTTCTTTTGCTTGTCCATTAATTTGATCAAATGTTTTATATACATCGTCTGAAGTTGCTAAACTATGCTTCGAACTTTCGACCAATGACTGACTTTGCATCATTAATGATTTAATACCAGAATCTAACGATAAAATAGCTGTTTGCTCACCAGCATGATTTGTTGTTAATACTTGCTGCTCTTCAACTAGCTTTAAGCTATTCTCACGCCATTTCGCTAAACCTTTTAAATACTCTCCTAAATTTTCATTCATACTAGTTGCTTGTTGCGTCGTTCCATTTAATTTCTCCGCTAGTAGCATAGAATTTTGATCCGCACTAGTAATAGATTGTTGATAAGAGTTTATTTTTTGTTTTAAACCTGACATATCTTGCTTTATTTCTGTAGTAATACTTGATGAAACAAGATTTGAAATTAAATCAATTAAGCTTTGTTTATTTAATACGTAGTACAAAGATTGATTCGTCGCAATTGCATCTAAACTTCCCTCTTCTAACTTAGGACCTACATCTTTCGTTCTTAAATCAATCCCATAATACATTTCGTAAAGGCTCATTAAACCTTGATAACTTTCGACTGTATCTACTGCTTCTTTTATTAATGCACTAGATATATTTTTTGTTAATACTTCTGCTTTTTGATGTACAACTTGATTCGTTGTACTTTCAATAACTTTACCGTTATCTGTTCCCGTTTCGCCTCCTGGATTTCCTCCGGTTCCGTTGTCTGTCCCCGTTTCGCCTCCTGGATTTCCTCCGGTTCCGTTGTCTGTCCCCGTTCCGCCTCCTGGATTTCCTCCGGTTCCGTTGTCTGTTCCCGTTCCGCCTCCTGGGTTTCCTCCAGTTCCGTTGTCTGTTCCCGTTCCGCCTCCTGGGTTTCCTCCAGTTCCGTTATCTGTTCCCGTTCCGCCTCCTGGGTTTCCTCCGGTTCCGTTGTCTGTTCCCGTTCCTTTCCTCCAGTTCCGTTATCTGTTCCCGTTCCGCCTCCTGGGTTTCCTCCAGTTCCGTTATCTGTTCCCGTTCCGCCTCCTGGTTTCCTCCAGTTCCGTTATCTGTTCCGTTCCTCCTGGGTTTCCTCCAGTTCCGTTATCTGTTCCCGTTCCGCCTCCTGGGTTTCCTCCGGTTCCGTTGTCTTTCCCTGTTCCGCCTCCTTGGCTTCCTTCATTATTGCCTGTTGTGTTTTCCATTTTTTTGATAATAGGCGTTTTAGCATTGTGTACTAACGGCATTATGCCATACTGTGATTTATGAACCACATTTTCCACCTTGCTATTTTCAGTTTGTGTTCCTTTATCCTCTTTATTAGGTTCTTCTTTTTCAGGACTAGTTTCTTTTTTATGAGTCCCGCTCAATTCCCACTGCCATGTTACAGGAGAGAAAACATCTATATTGATGTTTGGATCTTTTAGCTTCACATGCAAGCTAATCTTTATATCCCCTTCATTACGAGGAGCTATTGTAATTTCTCCTGCTTCGCTTTGTAGAAAGTCACTTGTACGATCCACATCATCAATATATAAAGCTTCTGTACTTCCATCTAGTTTAAACTCTTCTGGAATACTTATCTTCAAAATTTGCGGAGATTCCATTTTAATTACTTTCGCAGTATCACTAAATGTAATTCCCTCTGTATAAAGTCTATCCTTCACTTCTTTAATGGCGTTTCCTAAAGATATTTTATTTACAGGATCATAATAAAAATTATTTTCTTTATTATATTTTTTTGTAAATTGAATTACATTTTGCAGTTGTAATTTCGTTGTATCTGGTAAATCACTTTGACCGATTTCTTCCATGTTTAAACTAGGTAATTTCGCAATTAAATTCTCGATTTGTTTCTTTATTCGAACATCTGGTTGTTTCATTAATGTATTTATGAAGATTTCTTGCTTTCCATCATTCGACATTGATTGCTTTAATTTCTTAATTACCGTATCTTGAATATCACTTTCTAACTTTCCTGCAAGTTCTGTATCATATTCAGACACTTGTTTTTTTACATCTGCTAAATATTTTTGAATCGCTGAAGCATCAGTTAAAATATTCGGTTCTTTCTCTGAAAACGTAAATTGATTTGAAATAATTTTATTAGCGGATTCCAATGCACTTAATTGCTTTAAAGCATCGCCTGTATTCATATCATTCATATATTGATTAAATTGATTTGTGAAATTATTCGCTAATAAATTGTTATCAGTTTGCATTTTTTGAAAGTTATTAAAACCATCTAAGTACGTACTGTTAGATTTATTCCCTTCATCTAACGCTTGACCGAAACCTTTTAAAACATCCTGAAATCCTTTGAAACTATTAACAGAAACACCTGTATAATCTTGTACTGTTTTAAATTGATTTGTGTAATTTGCTAACGGACTATGTATATCTTTTTTATACATAGTTGTTTGAACGTTTCCTTTTTCAATTATTTTACCTATATTATCTTGTGCACCTTGTAGCTTACCGATAATACTCGCAAAATAAACGTCGATTATTTGCTTATTGAAATCTTCTAAAATAACAGAAGCTGTATTTTCTGCCTCAGCTTTCAAATCCTTATTCCCAGTTGCATTTACTTTGTAGTTTAAAGTTAATTTCTCCGGAATCTCTGAATCAATCGCAACTGCTTTCCTAGAAAAATCATTTGGAATAACAATCATCATATTGTAATTATTATTTTTCAATCCATTTTCTGCTACCCCGCGACTAACTACGTACCATTCTTGTTTCGTATTTTTATTTACATTTTTAACAAATTGATCTCCAAACGCTATTTTATTGCCCTCAAATACAGTGCCCTGATCTTCATTTACCAACGCAACTGTCATTTTTGGTGTAGTATTCTCATTAGCTTTCTTAACATTTTGATTTAATGCTAAATAGGAGACCCCTGTTGATAGTACAAGAGCTAAAATAATAAACAACAAGATGCTCCATTTGAACTTTTTCACTACTTATCACTCCTGCGACTGCGAGTCTATCTGATGAAAGACTTCGTATCTTACTCTAGTTTTAAAGTAATTTAGCCATACAACGTATGGTTGCATGGCTAAATTATATATTTCTTTTTATCTGTCTTATTGTAGACCGAAATTACGAGAAAGATCTTCGTCATGTCTAGCAACAGCTTCTGCAGTTTTATTAAGCTGCATATTAATTTCTTGTAATAGCTGTGCGAAGTTTTGTACTTTTGGCTTTAATTGATTGAACTGTTGGTCAAAACCTTCGAAAGCACGACCTTCCCATTCTCCTCTTAATTCATTTTGTAAGTTTTGTAGTTGACGTAAAATGTCCTCAATTTGATTTGCACCTTGTCCATATCGAGTCGCTTTCGATTTAAGCTCCTCTGGTGACATACGAATTTGTCCTGCCATTATTAAATCCCCCTTAAAATTAAAAAATAGTAAAATTAACCAATAATCAATTCTACAAATTGATTATATCAATAATTTAAAAATTTCTAAACAAAAAAATGATATTTTTCCAAAATTTCTCTTTTACTATAATAACGATATATTATATAATAATAATTTATTTGTTTTTTAAGCACACTCTATAAATCTACTATAAAATAAAGGCAAACCATCTATTTTATACTTATTCGCTTTAAATTCCAGCGATAAAGTAGCCACTAAATCATTATTTTCTCTTCTCTCATTCAGACTATTCTACTCACTTCAAAGTCATAATTACCTGCCTTTCAACAAACCCAAACTCTTCGTACATCTCTTTTGCAAAATTCCCAGCAAATACATTCAACCGAATTTCTGAATACTTCTCCTTTAATTCCTTAATACCAGCTTCCATCAGTTCTCGCGATAATCCTCTCCCGCGATATTCTGGGAAAACGTACAATTCATATATAAATCCAAGTTTTTCACGAGAAAAATAGTCTGTATTTTCCCCTATTAATATCCATCCCATTACTTTATTTTTTTCTTTAACGATTAAATAGTATGCTCCTTTTTCTACAATCGGCTTTGTAATCTCAATTGCTTTCTCGGTACTTAATTGACAATTCCCTCTCGTCCCTTCAAAAAGCGATTGAGCCGAATATTTTAATATTTCATTGGTATCTTCTTGATTCGCCTTAACAATCATTTTTCACAACTCCCCTTGAATAATAGGCATTACTATCGCTTGTTCAAGATTCTCCGCTTCCATAACAATTGCTGTTAATCCGTGTTCTGTACTTGTTTCATGGAGCTCTCCCTTTTCCCAAAACACAGCTTGTCCCGCCTCTATCTTTATCTTTTCTTTATTTACCCCACATACATATCCTGCTCCATCCACAATAAGAAGCAGTTGAGATACAACTGCTTCGTGATAAAGTGAAACTTTAATCAGTGGGGGTTTTATTCATCCCCCACTGATTATTAGTTAAACCAATCGGGCTTTTACGGGCAGTTGATCCCCCACCTAACTTGTTTGCTTTCGCTGAATTTTGAGGCAGGGTTCTTACTGCCCGTTAATGCGGGATAACCGATGATTCCATTCTCGTGTAAATGCATAGCACCGATATGTATATTTCCTCGATGGTTTAATATTTTCGACATGATGAAATTAGATTGAAATACTGATAGGTGCTTTCCTACTTTTTCACTAAAATCAAAAATTTTCATTACTAGTCCTCCTTATACGTATAAAACCATCCTTACTGTCTGCATCATATGTCCTTCAAAGTCTTCTTCAAATTGCTCTAATTCAGCAAAACCTTTCGCTTCATAAAAGCGTTTTCCTTTTTCATTTGCTGCTTCTACATGTATGTACAATTTCCGTATCCCATTTAATGCTTTAATTCCTTTTTGTAATAAAGCACTTCCGATCCCTTTTCCTTGCTGATCTGGTAACAAATAAATCGCACCTAATTCCGCTTCATTTTGTAGTCTAACAGGTGAAAAGTTCGCAAACCCTATTACTTCTCCTTCTTCTTCCGCAACGAATAAATGCGTATTTTTAAGACGATATTTCATTTTTTCATCAGAATATGCCTCGTCTAAAAAACTGTCTTGAATTTCTCTTGGAATAATGCCTTCATATGTATCATGCCAAGCTATTTTTGCTACTGATTGTACAGCATGAATATCTTCTTGCTTCATTTCTCTAATTATATATGTCATCTCGATGTCTCCATTCTCTTTAAATTATATTCTGCTAATATACTAGAAGAAACGGCAAAACCATTTTCATAATTCACCTTAATTAATTTTAATTTCTCAATTGAAGCTGTTGCAAAATCAAACTTTCCATAAATATATTCCATTACACTTAAAAACTGCTTTGTATGTAATTTATTTGCAATTGTACAATGCGGAACCCATTTTCCCGGTACGTAATATGAATTTGGGTTGTCATGAAAAGTTTTAAAATAATCATGATAAGAATAATAAAGTTTTAACAATTCATCGGTAACGGTCGGCGCTAGAAAGACCGTTCCATTAGTAGGAAAAATTCCAACAGAAGGAAAAGTGACTGTAGACATGTTTTCTTGAATAGCTACAAATCCCTTTAATTTTTCAATATATAAATTAACATCTAACTCATTATAATCCGCAATCGTTATATGAGGTTCTACTCCAGCTAATTGATTTGTTCCAATTACATTTGTTAATTCATTTTGCAATTCTGTAATTTTATTAGTAAACACACGATCAAATGTAGCAATAATAGCGTACAATCTTTCTCACCCCTTCGTTACACATAGCGCTTCCCATTCTTCACGAATCATGCCCATTCGAATAGAATCATAGTATGTTCCGTTATAATAACGACACTTTCGCATTCTACCTTCTAAGCTCATTCCTATTTTCTCCGCTACTTTCATCATTCGTTCATTACCAGACCAAGTCGTGAGCCCTACTCTACCAATTTCCATCTTTTCAAATAATAAATCTCGATATAACGTTAACACTTCTGTACCGTAGCCACCATTCCAGTAAGTTGGATTATAAATAACAATTCCCATCTCCAACCAACGCGTCGGTTTATGCTCCCAATAAAATCCGACCGTCCCTATAATTTGACCGTTATTTTCTATAATTAAATTTGACAGTGGTTCTTCTTGCAAACGAGTTTGCATCTTCTCTTTATAGGAAGAGTATTCTTGCATTGAGAACGGGAAATATGGCGCATCCCATTTCTTCCATTCTGGGCTTTCTTCTTTAAATATGATATTCCATAATGTTTTTATATCCGATTCTTCTATTGTACGAATTGTAACTTTCTTCCCCTTTAATACAACGTTTTGCATAATTCCCTCCTGCATTCCTCTTTATTTCATATATAATTATAATATTTTTTCAGAAAAATCAAAACTAATATCATTTATTATATTGTATAATTTTGTTATTAGATACCAATTATTGATTTAGAAAGCTGGTGATTCAGTGAAGAATCGATTTAGTATTGCTTTATTTCTCACTATTGTTACGACAAATATTATTCTATATTTCTTCTTACCATCAAATATTGTTACGAAATGGGACTTTAATGGAACGCCTACATCAACAATGGATAAAAGCACTTTTGTAATCGTAAATATAATTATATGTTCCTTCTTATTCTTTGTATTTTTAGCTTTATCTAAAGCAGCGAGTAACCAGAAATTTCTCCATTGGATCGGCAACACAATGTTACTATTCTTATTTTTTGTCGATATTGTCATCGCCCTCATCGCTCTTGGCTTTTCACTTCCTCTTGATCATTTCATATTTTTAGCATTAGGGCTTTTATTTATATTAATAGGTTATTTCAGTTCCAAAATTGATACGACTAAATCAACCGTTTCATTAGAATGGAATGATAAGCACCTTGAAAAAAGAGCTTCAAATATTAGTAGTATTTCAATGATGATAGCAGGTATTTTTTTAGCGATACTTCCTTTTATCGTTTCTGCTCCCTATAGAGGTTATGCTATACTAGCAATTCTTTTAGGAATGAAGCTTATCATTCTGCCGAGTACGATTTATTTACTTATTAAAGACAGCAAGCAATCTACTCCTTTAAAAAAATAGGAGGTTATATCCCTCCTATTTCAGCTTAATGTTTTATTTTTCACTTTTTCTATCTCAACTAAAATCCCTTTCTCTATCCAACCCTCTACGCCATCTTTTTAATTAAATCATATCCTGAACAGCTATCATCAATGAGAGAAACGATATCTCCCTTCCTAACGCTTATTTGCGCACAAGAAATATCGGTTTTCACTGTATATTCACCTGACTTAAGTTGTTTCATATATTCATTTTTTACAGTGAGCACATTATTCGTTTCCTTTTGTTTACATACGGTGTAATCTTGCATCTTCTCGATAGGCTCTATGTAATAATACGGATATGTCACTCCGCCCTGCATTTCTGAATTCGCATTAAAATCCGCTATTACTTCGTACTCTGGAAAATAGTCTACATATGTATAAGAAAACGTATCGCCCGTTTGTTTCCTCTGAATAATAAATACGTTTAATTGCCCTGCTTCTTTAATTGCATTTCCTCCATCAATTGCAATAATTTTTTTCTCCTTATCAATAACTGGATTATTAGACGGCGCTTCTTCAGAATAGTTCACGACAGGCCAATGACCGACTATTACATACTTATTTGCTTTATGTGATTGATTGAAAAACTCCGGCATTGCTATCGCATTTTTGCGCTCAGTTTCTTTCCAATCTACTCTATCTTCTAGACCGGCATGCACAAAAATATAATCTTCTGTTTCAATCGCTGTTGGCAACTCTGTTAGCCAATATAGTTCTTGTGAAAATTCACTTAACAATGCTTCTTTCACTTCACGAATTGAAGTGCCCTCATGAACTGAAAAACCCAATTGCTCTAGCCATTCATTAAAAATTGAATGCTTCCTCGTACATAAATAATTAATAAGACCAGGATTTTCATTTAGAAGAGCATCAACTAAAACTTCACAATTCCCTTCAACAACGTGAACCTTTGAATTGTTCTTTACAAGATTCATAACGTAGTTTACTACGCCTACGCTATCTCGTCCTTTCTCGCAAAGATCTCCATTAATAATTAAATAATCTTCATCTTTAAAGTTAACTTTATGTAGTGCTTCTTTTAAAAGATTTAATTCTCCATGAATATCAGATATGACGATAACTCTAGCATCATTAGGGATTGATAGTTTCTTTATTTTTTTCAAATATAAGCGCTCCAATCATCCTCTTTATTAAATTAAAACAATTCGACAAAATACACTATATAACCTTTTCAAATACATATACCATAACTTACAACCTATTTACGGTTCAATAATAACTTAAAAAATAAGAAGAAGCTGTTCCCAACTTTTGCAGGACAGCTTCTTCTTATTTTTTTATAATTCTTTATAAAAAGAATAACTCACCTTATCATACCCTTCTCTTTCATAAAAACGATGAGCATCAATTCTTGAAAATGCTGACGTGAGGACGATAGACTCACATCCGTTTTCCTTTCCCCAGTTCTCTATATACGAAAGTAATACTTTCCCATGTCCTTTTGAACGATGTGCTTCTGCTGTTACAAGGTCATATACGAAAACGTGTTTCTTATTATAAAAGTTCGTACAAATCGCTACACCTGCAAGGCTAACAACTTCATCATTCTCATTACGCAGCGAAAATAGTTTATAATTTTCTTCTTTCATATTTCGAAATAAAGAGCTTGTTTCCTCTTTTGAAAGTTTCATTCGTAATTGCTGTAAAACAGGTAATACTTCATGTAATTGCTCTTCTGTTACTACTTCTTTAACATTCATTTTTAACTCTCCTCTAACTATTTATTTAATTTTCTAAATGTTATATCATTATTATAGAAAGTAACTGCCCTTAACTTAAGTGACAGTTTAAGTGTTTTTTATAAGGCCAGTTTTAAAGGAGAGTTTTATATGGATTTTACTATCCCATTGCAATTACAAAGTAACACACCTATTTACTTGCAAATTTACGAATATATAAAAGCTGAAATTATACAAGGGACTATTTCTGTTGGCACACGTCTACCCTCACACAGAAATTTAGCATCACAACTTAATATTAGCCGCATTACTGTTGAATCAGCTTATCAACAGTTATTAGCTGAAGGTTATGCAGAAAGTAAACCGAAACGTGGTATTTTTGTAGCAAATTTCGATATTGACGTTATCCCAAATAACAAACGAAATGCAGCAAAGAAGACGAACAATTTGATAGAAGAAAAATTTGAATATGATTGTAGCCAAGGGCTTATTGATCAAAATACATTTCCGATTACAAATTGGAAACGAGCATTACAAGAATCCATACTTACATACGAAAATGCACTATTTGCCAAAGAAGATCCTCAAGGTGAATTCGCTCTTCGAGAGCATATATCAACATATTTATATCATTCTCGCGGTGTACATTCTTCACCTGATCAAATTGTGATCGGCGCCGGTACACAGCCACTTCTCTGGCTACTACTTCAACTGCTTGGCCCTACAAAAGAATACGGCATTGAAAACCCTGGATTTCATCGTATACACGCAATTATTAAAAGCTGTGATAGACAAATTCATCCCATACCATTGGATGAAAAAGGGATTGATATTTCTAGTTTATACAATACAAATTCCAATGTCGCATACGTTACACCATCACACCAATTTCCACTCGGGATTATTATGCCTTTATCTAGAAGATTAGAATTGTTAAAGTGGGCTAATGATTGCAATGGATACATTATTGAAGATGACTATGACGGAGAGTTTCGCTACGCTGGTAAGCCAATTCCTTCTTTACAAAGTCTTGATTCAAATGAACGCGTTATTTATATGGGGACTTTCTCAAAATCTTTTTTACCTTCTTTACGAATGGGATATGTTGTTTTACCACCACACCTTTTAAAGATATATCAAGAACTGCATGGAATTTTCAAACAAACAGTCGCTACAATACAACAACTTGCTTTTGCTAACTTTATACAAAACAGGAATTGGGAACGTCACCTTAATCGGAGTCGTACACTATATAAAAGAAAACATCATACGTTAGTAAAATCCATTACGAAAGAAATGGGGGCTAATGTTCAAATTCTTGGCGAACAGTCCGGACTTCATATTGTCTTATGTGTAAATAACAGTATGAATGAAAATGAACTGATTGAATCCGCTAAAAAACAAAGCGTTAAATTATACCCACTTTCTCCATATGATTTCGTGAATGATTTACGTGAGGAATCATACGTATTACTCGGCTTTGGTAGTATTCCGGAAAATAAAATTGAAACGTTGGCTATATTATTGAAAGACGCTTGGTTCCCTAGTTGCAAGGAAACTTGTTAACAGTGGGTTTAACTTGTAACATGTTAACAACTCAACAAAATAAAAAAGAAGGCTGTTCCAAAATAACTTTTTGGACAGCCTTCTTCTAGTTATTCACCTGACCTAGCTTTCCTTCCCGGACGTTTCACACCAGTCGTTTCTGTTGAATAGGAAGCTTCAATTATAGCGGTTGGATCTACAGAGAGAACGAGATCTTTCATTTTCGGATAAATGAATCGGTTTGTAATGCAATAAATGATTCTCTTATGCTCCCCTAAAAAACCACCTTCTCCATGTAGATACGTAACAGATAGTTGCAATTCTTTCATAAGTAAATCGCCTATTTCTTTATTCTTACCAGAAATAATCATAACGCTCTTACCTTGATTAATACCATCTAGTATAAAATCAATCATCTTCGTAACAATATAGAAAATTGCTAACGAGAACATCGCTTGTTCGATTGAAAATAAAATGGCAACAAAGATGAAAATAACTGCATTTACTGCAAGTAAAAATGTACTAATCGGTACATTAAAGTGTTTATTCATCCAAACTGCTAACATTTCTGAACCGTCAATTGCTCCACCCATTTTAACAACAATCCCAACACCAATTCCAAACAGTACTCCACCATAAAGTACAATTAATAACTCAGAAGTCGTAATTGCTGGAAATGGTTTTAAATAAATTAATCCGAGTGTTGTAACTACATTCGCATAAGATGTACGGATAAAAAATTTCTTTCCCATTACTTTTGCAGTAAATAATAAAATTGGGATATTAATTCCTAAGAACACACCATAAAGCGGTAATCCTGCGACTTTATTTGCCATAATAGCAATAGCCGTTACCCCGCCATCTACTAATCCATTAGGTGCTAAAATAAGCTCTAATGAACCTGCTACTATAATTGAGCCAATTGTTAATAATACGTATTCAAATACTTTCTTCATTCATTACCCCCAAAACTTATATATTTTCTTAGTATTATTTTAACGTAAATTTACTACTAATTCAAAGGTATCGATTTATATACAGAAAAGTTTCACCTTTATCGCTATTTTTATGTACTACATGTAACGCGTAATACTAAAAACACACTTACCAATTAAAAGTAAGTGTGTTTTTAACATCTATTTAATCTTTACGTACGGCTTCATTTTTAATTTGAATATTTCCTCAACTGCCCTTTGGTATCCACCAGCATTTCTAAGCGACTCTCCCACTTTACGACTATTTTCCTTAAACGTCACATCATCCATTACTTTCTTTACAGTCTCACGTAACAATTCAGAAGTTAACTCGTTACGATTAAGTGTTATGCCTGCCCCTACTTCAGCCAATCGTTTTGCAACGAATGGCTGATCCCCTGTTACCGGAATTACAACTAATGGAACACCATAATATAACGCTTCACTCGAACTATTCATACCACCATGTGTCACGAATACATCAGCATGCTGTAAAACTTCTAATTGGGAGACATAATTATACAATTTAAAGTTTTTCGGGATATTTTCAAATTGACTTATATTTATCTTCTTACCAACGACTAATACGACTGTCGCATCAACATCTTTAAACGCTTCAAAACATTTTTCATATAGACCAGGTTGTTCATTAAAAACTGTTCCCATAGAAATGAAAATCACTTTTTCATTTTTTAAATCTTCGGTAGGAAAATTCCCCACTTCTTTTCGAGTAGCAATTGATGGACCTACAAATTTATACGATTCATCAAATACATCTGAACGTGGCTGATATTCTTTTGAAGTATATACAATCGTAATATCACCAGGATGGTTCATAATATCATACATACTATTACATTTCATTCCATACTGCTTATTCCATCTTTCCATTCCCGCTAAACAAGATTGATATAATGGATCCATTTCATCTACTTGTCTCGATTCTTGCTCATCATGAAAATTAATGTACTGATTAACAGCAAACGTTGTACAGGATGAAACGCTTGGTAATTGTAAAATATTCGCTATAATACGTCCTACTGGAAAATGATTATCATATATTAAATAATCGTATTTTTCCTCTTTTGTTTCTTCTACAATTTGAGTAACAATACGCTCTGATGCTTCAATCATATGAGATAGCATCGTCAAAGGGCTCCCACCTTCATTTACTCGTTCCATAATATTAATTTGAGAGAGAAAATTCTCAAACACTCGGAATTCCACACCTGTTGCTTCAACCTTCTTTCTATAATCTTCAATACAATAAGAAACAACTGTTTCCCCTCGCTGAATTAACTCACTTACAATAGCTAAAGTCGGATTAATATGACCTTCCCCAGGAAAATTTATTACGAGTACATTTGCCATAACATTCTCTCCTATCCAATTAATATAATAAAATTAACAATTAATTATATTAATTAATTTAAGTCTATTATAAATGAATGCATTCTACTTCTTCATGCTTTTCTCTTCATTTTATTATTGAGAAATATTTTCTATAGTCTACATTATTGTGATTCACAATCTTATAAATGAATGCTTAATTTTACTTTTACTCTTCATAGATTTAAAGATACGAGTCTTACATTCAAGTATTACCACCATTATTTTTAGACAATTCATACAAAAATAGAGAAATATAATATTTTTAATGAGTTTTCACTATAAATGTAAGTATGCTTTCAATCTTTTTATCTTTATCCTCATAACTCATCATCTGCTATATAATGAATTTATAGAATTTACAGAAAAAGAAGCGCATGCCTTTAAAAGTGGTTACGAAACAATTATGTCTATTCCTCACTTAGAAGAATATAGACAGCCTTATCGTTATTTATACCGACTGTTATCTGTGCAAGGTAATGTGGAATTAAAGAAATGGTTAAGTCACCCATCCTATTTTTAAATACAAATGAGAGGGAGTATACAATGGATATTCAGAAAAAGCGTTCTGTAACAGAAAGTGAAATACAGCAAATGAAGGATTTGGCTTATATTTGTGGGCAACAAGACAATCTTGATTACTCTTCAGATTTACATATCAACTTTTTAAAAAATCGAAATGAAGATTATATAAACGATTTTCTTCTTTATAACGGTACTCAATTAATTGGTGCTTTAAATATGTATGATTTCGAAAGACCAACAAAGCTTGAACTAATAGGCTTTGTACATCCTCATTTTAGAAAACAACGTTTCGGAACTATCCTTTTACAAACTGCAATGAAAGAAATACAAAATAGAGAGACAGATGAAGCTCTTCTTATTATTAATGGGGATTCTATTTCTGGGAATGAATTTGTAAAACATATGAAGTTACCATATTTATATAGTGAATATAGTATGGAGTTCAAAACAAACGAAATTCAAAAAACAACAGATAATAATATACAGCTTACTCTTACACCTTCAGAATCACTTCTTGATCTTATTGAAATTTCTAGTAAAGCTTTTGGTGATTCAGTAGAAAATACGGCTACATGGTTACAAAAAATGATGAATTCATCTTCCCATCAAGTTTACAGTGCCCTTATTGCTGGAAAAGTGATAGGAACAATTACAGTTTCTAAACAAGAGCAATCTACTACACTATCAGGATTCGCCGTTCATCCTTCTTATCAAGGTAAAGGATACGGAAAAGATATTCTTTGTAATATAGTACATACTCTTATTACAGAAGGAGTTTCAACAATTGAGTTAGACGTCGAAACGAAAAATATCCACGCTTTAAAACTATATACACAATGTGGTTTTGAAATTAACACGAGGCATGACTATTATAATTTAATTAATTTTTAGGTGAATACATATGTTAAAAAAACAATTTATTCTAATTATGATATTTTAGCAGACATCTATAATAAACATTGGGGACATTTTGTTGAATACTCCTATCCAGCCTCGTTTTACAAGATGCTCTTCCCTACTCTCGTATATTAGATCTTTGTTGCGGGACTGGTCATCTCTGCCGGTGATAGTTTAATTTAGTTGAACTAAAAAGTGTGTTTCACAAAGTTTACTCCGTATTACATAACGAGGGTATATTCGCATTTGATATGAATAAAAAAATAAAAAAACTGAATCGAAATGATTCAGTTTTTTCTTAATATATTTACAACTGCAGTTGTTTCGTCATTTTCTTTATAGACACGCGGAATTCTTCTATCTAGCATACATGTAACTTCATAGTTTATTGTACCTAACATATCCGCTATTTCTTCTACTGCGATATTTTCTTCACCTTGTTTACCGTAGAATACTACTTCGTCTCCTACTTGTACTGGCATCGCTTTTGAAACATCCAACATTAACTGATCCATACAAACACGGCCAATAACAGGTACTCGAACCCCATTAATTAACGCATAGCCTTTATTAGATAATTGACGATTATAACCATCAGCATAACCAATTGGTACAGTCGCAATCCATTCTTCACCAGTTGTTACATACGTATTCCCATAACTTACACCACGATTCTTCTTCGCATGTTTAATATGAGCTACTTTTGATTTTAACGACAACGCAGGCTGTAAAGAAACGACTGAATGATCCACTTCTTTTGATGGATACATACCGTACACTCCTATTCCAACGCGTACCATATTTTGAAATGTGTTACTTAATTCCATTGATCCCGCACTATTTGAACTATGAATATATGGTATTTGAATTCCTAATTCTTTCGCTGTATTAACAGCCTTTTCAAATAAACTTGTTTGCATATTCGTATATGATTTATCGATTTCATCTGCTGTAGAGTAATGCGTAAATATCCCTACTACCTCTACATACTCCATACGGTTTAATTCTTCTAAAAATGGTTTAACTTCTTCTTCTTGTAAACCGATACGACTCATTCCTGTATCAATTTTCACTTGAATTTGTACTTTCTTTTGAAGACGGTTTGCAATTTCATTTATACCATGTAAATCTTCCACTCTATAAACAGTCATCATAACGTCATATTGAATTACATCTTCTACAGCCGCTACTGGTGTGTATCCTAAAATTAAAATTGGTACAGTAATTCCTGCTTCTCTTAATTCTATTGCTTCATCTACAAATGCAACTGCAAGTTGATGTATTCCCGCTTCAATTGCAGCTTTGGCAACTTCAACTGCCCCATGGCCATACCCATTCGCTTTTACAGCAGCCATCATCTTAATTTCTTCATCATTTACATGTTTTTTAAATTCTTTTACATTATGTTTTACAGCATTTAAGTCAATTTCTACAATTGTATCTCTTCCATATTTCAAACTCATTGGTCTAACTCCTAACTCAATAATTGCATTCCATTCTATTTCACGTTTCATATGACCTTTTACAATATAATACTTTTCATTATGCTAGTCAAACTACTAGAATTTTCGGAATTTTGAGTATGATATAATATCCTCAAGAAACTATTATATACGGAGACGAGGAGAATTACAATGTTTGTTCAATCTGCATTGCATCAACTAAAAGTTGCTATTGATACTTCTATTTATATGCTTAACCAATATAGTGAAAACGATTTAAAAATACAACTTTGTACATAAGTCTTTACATCCCGTCCAAATGATTCGTATCATTAATGAAATGCACCGTTTTTTGTTCACCCTCAATTTCAATTAAACTTATTCCCGTATCTCCCATTTTGAAATAGTAGTCCATTGAAATTGGCATTTTGAAAAATGCACGTAATAGACTATTAATTACGCCTCCATGGGCAACAATTGCAATTCGGTCATATGTATTCTCTGTCACGATTTTAGAAAAGATTCCTTCTATTCTCATTCGAAACTCAATAAACGATTCCCCGTTTTCAAAACGATCATGAAGAAACTTTGGTTCTGGATATTTCTTTGCTTCTTCAAATGATAAGCCTGCTTGCACTCCATTATTAAACTCCATTAATTCCTCTTCTAATTGAATTGGACAACCAATTGCTTCTGCTAATGTTTCACCCGTTTCACGAGCGCGTTTTAATGTGCTTGCCCAAATGAAATCTGGTGCAAAATCTTTTTTCACTTTCTGTACAAGTTTTTGTACTTGTTGTCTCCCTTTTTCAGTTAACTCAAAATCAGCTCGTCCTTCATGCACATGTAAAATATCAGCTTCTGATTCTCCGTGGCGTATTAGTAGTATTTGCATGTTTCTCTCCCCCTTTATTTAACATTCATAAAATTCCATTATATCACATTTTAAGATTCCAAAATAAAAAAGGAACGGTCTCCCGTCCCTCATCCATTCACTTTTTCCGCATCATTCCAATAATATTTACTAAACGCTTCTGTTAACACATCAATTGTGTTATATAATTCATCTAACGTATTATCAACACCACCAACTTCAATTAACATCGCATTTTTCGATAAATCTTGATTATAAACGCCATTTCCATCTTTTTTATACTTTGGAAAAATCCCTCTACTTAATCCGTAATAGTTTTCATCTAAATAACTATTGATCGCTCTTGCAATTTTTTCATTTTCAGCACGGCCTTCATTTTCCATCCCAATTATAAAATATAATCTTGCATACGATTTTCCGTTAATTACTTTTGTTGTTACTTTCTTACGCTGATCGTCACGGTGTATATCAATCGGAAACGCAATTTTATTATTTTGTGCTAATGCCTCTTTTACATATTCATGAGACGCTTTATATGACTGATACCATACCCACTTTTTACTCGCTAATAAATCACCCATATTCGTTTTATCATGAACTACCGGAATTCCTTGTCCTTCAAGTTGCTCTTTCATACGTTTCCCTAGTAAAGACACATTTACATCTGGGCTAGATGGATCAGTTGCCCCTGGTAATAATGGAAAGAAGGATTCCCAGCTATGTGTATGATAAATATATACTGCACTTTCACCTTTTTTCGCTCCGTTCTTTTTCTGAACCGGATTATTCTTTTCCGCTTCTGTAACTTTATCTTTTGCTATTTCACGTTCTTTCGTTACTTCTTCAATCGGTACACTAGATTCATTTGGGATATTCGTCAAGTTTGTCCCTTCCCCAGCTACGATAATATTAGAATAATACTTTGACATACCTGGTACTTCTTTACCGACGAATGTTCTTAAATCTTTAATTTTCAAATCTGTCGCGATAGAGAACATTAAATTCCCAACTGACTCTCTTTTATTCTTCTTAAAATAATCAAATCCGTAATAGCGATTCTCACTTTCTATCATTTGAACAAAACCTTGCATCGATACTTTTCCAAACCATTGATTTGCATAATTCGATTTCATTGTATGTAAAAATGACGTCAAAATCGACGCTATCATAATTACTATTAGCGCATATAAAAGGAGTAACGAAATCAGTTTCTTCCCATGTATTCGAGTTGCATACTTTTTCACTGCATCACCTTCTTTATACATGGATATGTACAAGCTTTTCGGAATATACGCAAAAAAAAGAGAAATGGTATCCCATTTCTCTTCCTCACTTTTATTGTTCTTTTCCTGTATCATTTGAAGGTAGTTTCTTCGCTTGTTTTTCTTTAAATATTTCTCCAATTGCCCCAAGAGTACCAAGTGTTTCAATTGCATTAGACGGAATAAAGACTTTATTTGCTGGTCCTTTTGCAACTTCAGCTAATGATTCAAATGATTTGTAAGCAAGTATACGCTCATCCAAATTCGCTTCACGAAGCAATTCAATACGATTTTGTTCTGCTTTTGCGATTTCTTCAATTGCTCGTGCTTCCCCTTGTGCTTCTAATTCTTTTGCTTCTTTTATACCTTCAGCTTCGCGAATACGCGCTTCTTTATCCCCTTCAGCCATCAAGATTTTACTTTGCTTTTCCCCTTCAGCGCGAAGGACTTTATCTTGTTTTGCTGCTTCAGCTTCTAAAATAATCGCACGTTTATTACGCTCAGCCTTCATTTGTTTTTCCATTGATGCTTGCACATCTTTTGGCGGGTTAATATCAACAACTTCGACACGTTCAATACGTACGCCCCATTTTTCTGTTGCTTCATCAAGCGCTAAGCGGATTTCTGTTGAAATTTTTTCACGACCAGATAACGTTTCATCTAGTTCCATTTTACCGATGATTTGACGCATCGTTGCTGAAGTAATATTACGAACACCATATTCATAGTTTGAAATACCATATGTCGCAAGTTCTGGTTCAACAATTTGATAGAAAATAATTGTATCAATTTCTACTTGAACATTATCTTTCGTAATTACCTTTTGCGGTGGTACATTCGTTTGTTGAATGCGTAAGTCATGATATACACGAACACGATCTACAATTGGTATTAAAATATTTAACCCTGGGTGCATGATACGTTGAAACTTACCAAATCTTTCAACAACCCCAACTTTTTGCTGAGGAATAATTTTAATTGTTAATGCGATAAATGTAACTACAATTAGTGCGAATATAATCGTTAACGTTAATGCTACCATATTTATTCACTCTCCTTTTTCACTTGTAATATAGTACTATGTCTCTTTATAACAACGACTTTTTCTCCAGCATCAATTGAAGAATCTGCAATAGCTGTCCAAGTATCTCCATCCACTTTCACAATACCATTCGCTTCATTTGTAATCGCTTGCATAACGATCCCTTTTTTACCAACAAGCATATCTACTGTATCAGTAAATCCTTTTGCTTCTCGAAAGTTTTTTGAAATTCTTTTCGTAAAGAATGTCAAAGTTAAACTTACAATTGCACCAACAGTAACTTGTAACAGTAGTGCATCAGGAGCAAACAAAGCAATAAGACCTCCGACAACAGCTCCAATTCCAAGCCAAAGCATGTAAAATGTAATCGACAACATTTCTGCGATAAATAAAATACCAGCTATTATAAACCAAATTACCCAAGCAGCCATATGCAACCCTCGCTTTCTTTCTCATTTTCTATATGTATATGAAGAAAAGAATGGTTTATCCGCCCTTTCTTACACTCGGGCGTTCGCTACAAGCTATTGTACATATTCACTGTTACAATGATCATTAATATAATACTATATCAATATATTCTTCATTATACATGAAAATCCCTTTCAAAAAGTGACAAAAAATTAAATTCTTTAAAAATTTTAATTTTTAAATTACAATTATTCTAATTACTAAATACTATTTTTTATAGAGGTGATATTCTTATTGAGAAACCTGTCACTAATCTACTATTTAGGTTCAAAAATATGCATTACTCTCGCTGACATCGTATATGTAATGATTATTACAACTCATATTTATATAGCAACTAAATCAGCTACTATTACTGCTCTTTTTCCATTATTACAAGTTATCACAAATCTAATTGCTAACATCTCTGCACCACTTATAATAAAACGTTTTCCATCTTATACGTTGTTATATACGCTCCAATGGCTGAAAACAGTCTTTTTACTATTATTAATGATTTTGTTCCCGGTCTTATCCACAAACATTATAGCTCTATTAACTTTTATTTTTGTCATTTCATTATGTAGTGGGTGGAGTGCTCCATTATTATATGGTATTCTTCCGCGCCTTACACCGAAAGAAAAATTAGTAAAAGTAAATAGTATCTTTTCCTTTTCAACACAAATTGTGCAAGCCGTTGCTTATTCATTTACGAGTATTGTCGTTCTTCTCATTGGTGCTACTTCTACACTCATGATTAATAACATTTTAATGATTTTCGGATGTATTGCATTACATTTTTCATTACGTTCCATACATACTGAAAGAATAGCAGATTCTCCCTCTTCCAAAAGTACTATTTTATTGGAAGGTTGGAAACTCCTATTTCAAAATCCTTCTCTCCGTACCGTTACATATATGGACTTAATCGAAACTTTCGCAGGGACAATATGGATTGGTGCTATTACGATGGCATACGTTACGACTATCCTTCATAAAGGCGAAGAATGGTGGGGATATATTAATACAAGTTATTATGTTGGCACGTTAATCGGTGGTCTATTAGCATGGAAAATGAGTTCCTATATTCAAAACAATTTAATACGATCTATGTCGATTGGCTCTCTTATATTTAGCATTCTTACATTTTTATACGGTATGACGAGCAGCGGATTTATTGCGCTTTTTCTATGTGTTCTAATGGGACCATGTTATCAAATTAGAGATATTTCCCAAACGACTGTTTTACAATCAAGTGTCGCCCCTGCTTTATTATCCAAAATGTATACAGCACATGGTGCACTTCTTTCAACAGCCTCTGGACTATCTATGCTTAGCATTGGCATTATTACTGATATGTTCGGTGTTCGTACAATTTATATCATCGCTTCTATTCTTATTTTATGTTCCGCTTGTTTATCTTTTAGTTTATTAAAATATCATAAGACAGAGCAGAACGATATTTCACTTTAATCACTAAAACAAAGAGGACAGGGATTCCTGTCCTCTTTGTTTATTCTATTCATGATAAGTTGGGGATTTTTCTATGCTTTGTCGCTTGTTCAAAAGCATAACCTAGCTTAATTAATATCCCTTCACTAAAGGCAGTACTTGCAATCGTAATTCCAAAAGGTCTCCCGCTTTCCATATACCCAGCTGGTATTGCTATAGACGGATAACCCGCTTTCGCACATATAGTAGAACCTATATAGGAAGGAAACAGTATCGCATCAAGATTATATTTTTCCAATGCAAAATCAATGCCTTGTTCTTGAGAAAAATATATATCTTCTAATCTCGCATTTAAATATTCTGGATTTCGTAACGTATTTGGAAAGTCTTTTCTTCCCTCTAACTTAGTTTGTCCATATTTTAAAGCTCTTTCTGCTATGTTTTTATTAAACTCCATTAACTCCGAAATAGAATGTATCGGAATAGTAGAAGGTAATTTAGAAAGATAGTTATCTAAACTATGCTTCAGTTCATAAAGCGGAACTCCCCAACTCCATTTTCTATGAAAAGAAGGAATATCAATATTTTCTACTACTGTCGCTCCTTCATTACGTAATACTTGGATCGTTTCCTTAAACAAGTTTTCATCATACTCACCATTTTCGTAATAATCTTTTGGTGCAGCGTTAAACACACCAATCTTCGCTCCATTTAAGCCATTAACATCAAGATATTTTGTATAATCATGCTCTCCCCTACCTTCACTTCTATGAGTAGCAACATCTTTCTCATCTACCCCAATTAAACTCCCTAGCAAAATAGAAGCATCGGTTACCGTTCTAGCAAATGGTCCAGCTGTATCTTGCGAATAAGTAAATGGAATAATTCCTCTACGACTAATTAAACCGACAGTCGGTTTAATACCTACTACAGAATTTTGAACAGCGGGGCTCAAAATAGAAGCATCGGTTTCTGTCCCAACAGATACTACTGTAAAGTTAGCAGCAACTGCTATCGCAGATCCTGTACTAGATCCGCCAACAAACATAGGGTCCTTGCCCGTTCCGTATGGATTGATTGTTTGACCACCTCTTGCACTATATCCAGCCCACATTTCAAAAGACATTGCATTTGCTAATTCTGTCATATTTGTTTTTCCTATTATCACCGCTCCTGCTTCTCGCAGTTGAGTAACGAGAAATGCATCTTCACTGCTTATATTTTGTTCTAGAGCTATTGTACCTGCACTTGTATGCATGGAGTCATTCGTTTCAATATTATCCTTAAGCAAAACAGGTATTCCATGTAATGGACCCCTTATACCTTTTGTCTTTCTTTCATAATCTAACGCTTCTGCAATAAAAATTGCATCTGGATTGATTTCTAAAATTGAATTGATTTTCGGTCCGTCTTGATCATACTTTGCGATTCTATAAAGATAATACATCACTAGCTCTTTTGAAGTTAACTTTCCTGATTCCATTTCATTTTGAATATCTTGAATTGTTAATTCCTTTTTTAAGATTGGATTAAACTGAATTTCCATTTATATTCTCCCTTATATGAAATTTTTTAGCGTATACCCCTTACTTTTTCATTTTTTTCACCTCAACACATCCTAAATTAATATTCCTTTAAAGAAATTCAATTTCCTTATTTAAACACCTTTAATTTCCCGAAAAATAAAAAAAGTCTGAAACGGATTAACCTTCGTTTCAGACTCTAACGTTACTGTGTGTATATTTCATCTAATAAATGTAAAAACTCACCTTGTTTCCCAGCTAATTCAGGGCATTTTGCAATATCAACCCATTCGTAGCAAAATACTAATCCTTTATCTTCCTCACCAGCACTTACAATATGTTCCCAAGTATCCTTTACATCTGTTAGTAAAGTAACATGGAAAAAGTGGCGTTTTTCATATTCCTGTTTTTCTTTCATATGTATGATGTAATCTGCTAAAAAACGTTCTATGCATAAATGACGCAATCCGGATTCTTCCTGTACTTCACGCAATATAGCCGCTTCTAACGTTTCACCTTCATCAACCGTTCCTCCTGGCACTTGAATACCAGCTTCATGTATATCACGATGTTTAAAAACAAGTAATTGCATAACCCCCTCTTTTTCTCTTGTAATATATGCATGTACTTTTTTCTTATATAACATCGTCATTATACGTCTCTCCCCTCAATCATTTACTCTGTTACTTCTTCAAGCGTCAGTTGATTATCATACAAATATGTAGCTTGTGGATTTCCCACATACCTTACGTGCCATGGTTCATACCGATAGCCCGTAATCGTTTCTTTCGCTTTTGTGTATCGAATCACAAAACCAAATTTATGGGCATTTTCAGAAAGCCACTGACCTTCTTTCGTTTCCCCAAAAACCGTCTCTAACTGAAATTTAGCAGATTGAGACGTAATATCCATAGCTAATCCAGTTTGATGCTCACTTGTGCCAGGAACCGCGCTAGACATTGCTGTTTTTGCTTCCCCATCTTGTTTTTTATACATCGTATTTAATGCTTTTTGTCGATCAAAGGATCTAAATCCAGAAACTGCAAAAAGAAAAATACGCTCGTTGTTAGCTTGCTGGAACATTTCCTCAAGCGCCCTCGCTGCCTCTTTTCTCATCTTTTTCTTTTCTTGATCACCTTCACTAGAGTAGCGCACTTTCGGAATAACTAAATCTGGCGGTCTATAACCATCTGGTAAACGCCTACTTTTATTCACAAGTACAAGCATTGAATTCGGATTATTAATTACCGCAATATCCCCATCCATATTAGCAATCGTTTCTTTCGCTTTCGGAAATATGCTATTTACACTTACTTCCCGCGCTTGCTTATCCTTATACATTTTATAATTGATTCCTGCTACTCCAACAATAATTATTGCAGCTACGATACCGAGTAGTGCCCATCTTTTTTTCATATAACGACCTCTTATTTTAATAATTTGGCCATTTCATACTCATCGATTTCCTTTCCATCGATAATAAGAGCAGCTTTTTTGACACCTTCTTTCTCAAATCCAGCTTTTTTATATAGTGTCTGAGCTCTTGTATTGTGGGCCATTACTGTTAATTCTAAACGCCATACATCATGTAATTTTGCCCACTTCTCAACCTCTTTAAACAATCTCGTCCCAATACCTCGCCCGTTATACTCTTGCAAAATACCAATTACAATGGTTGCCACATGTCTCTTTCTTTGAATGTTATTTCCATTCACTAATATAAAACCTACTATCCTCTCATCTTCAACTGCTACAAATATTGTTGCATATTCATTTTCTATAAAGCGATGGATTATTTTTTCTTGTTGCTCAGCTGTAGTTTTTCTTTCTCCTGGTTCATATAACATAAACTTCGTTTCTTCATCTAATTGCTTACTTAATTGTAAAAATGATGCTGCATCTTCTATTTCGATCTCCCTAATCACTTCAATCACCCTACCAGTTTCATAATAAAAAGTTTTCCTTATAAAAAGATTTTCTCTACTTTCTCGAAAATCCCTTTGTAAATCTCCTACTATAAATTGACAAATTTCGATATTACTATAACACCGACAAATTATGTCTATTCTGTGACGTCTCACCATTACAAAGAAAAAACGCAAGCATTACACTTACGTTTTTCCAAAATTGAAGTGAGCTAATAATTATCGATAGATGTCCTGGCTAATTCACGTTTCACTTTATCCATTCACTTTTTCTGCCTGCCAAAAATATTCACCAAATGCTTTAGCAAGTGCATCAATTGATCGATTCAATTCTTCCTCCGTATTATCTACACCGCCAACTTCTATTAATATCGCTTGTCCTGATAGGTCTTGATTATAGATTCCATTTCCTGTCTGGAACCCTTTTTGAATGACCCCACGACTCACTCCTGGATATTTCTTATTAATCGCCTCATGTAAAGCTGTCGCTAATTGTAAGTTTTTTTCATAGTTTTTATTTCCTTTCCCTACTACAAATGCAAGCTTTGCATATGATTTATCTCCAATTGTTTTTGTCGTTACATTCTTTCGGGCACTATCACGATGCAAATCAAAAAAGTATTGAAGATCTTTATTTCCAGCCATAGCTTGTTGCACAATTTCTCGTGACATTTTATACGAACTATTACTATTTAAACCTTTACTTATTAACTTTTGACCAACATCACTCTTATCGTTAGTAGCTCCAATCCCTTCACCTTCTAGTTGTTCACGGAAACGGTCTCCTAACATAGAAATATTCGATACAGAACTCGTTGCTTTATTCGGATTCGGGTCATTCGTTAAGTTAAGTAAAGGTAAATAAGATTCCCAGCTATGTGTATGATAAATAAACGCAACTTGTCTCTTTCCAGTCGTTTGGGACGGCTGTTTTTTCTCTTTATTCGTATCTTGTTTAGGTGCTTGTCCAGTTCCACTAGTCCGTTCCTTCACTACTTCTTCAAGAGGAACACTCGACTCTATCGGTAAGTTAGAATAATTTGTACCCTCACCCGCAATAACAATTTCAGTATCGTACTTACCGAACCCGGGGAGCTCTTTCCCGACAAAACTGCGTATATCATTAAAGCGAATATTTGTAGCCATAGAAAAGAGAAAAGAAGAAATTGAAAAATCTTGATTCAAATTTCGATACTCCTGTGTAAAATAATGATTCTCTTTTCCAAGTACATACATGTAACCATTCATCGATAACTCATTTAACCAATTATATAAATACGTTGACTTCGTCTCTTTCATAGAGGTTACCATCAGACTAATAAGAAAAAAAGTCGCTAGCACTGTAGTAATAACAAATAAAACTAACTTACGCATACTTGTAAACTTCATAAAAAAAAAGCCCCGATTCATACTATCACCTCTCTATTTCAAGTTATGTACAAGCCCTAGAGAATAGACCGTTAAAATTTCGGCTATATTGTTAATGAGGTGAAATGAATTGAAGCTATTAATAGGAATATTACCAATCGCTCTATCATTCATTTTTTATTTGTCCGCTAAGCATCCAAAAATCTCTATTGTGCTACATATTTCTGCGTACTTGGCACTTTATGTACTCGGTATAATTATTTCCATTAATATATACGATGTTTTAATACAAGATTTAGTTTTCATGACGAGCATTCATGGAATTTTACTGAATCCATTTTTCCTTATTGCAGGAACGTATATAGGAACATACACTTTGTACCTACTTTTGTCTCACATTATTATGAAAATAAAAAATGGAGCGTAATGAAATGCAACCACCATTTATCTGTCATACATGCAAAAAAAGAATTGTGAGAAAGAAAGATCTTATTACAGCCACATGGTACTTCCGCTTTTATTTATTTCACAGTGATTGTTATAAAGGACAGCAAGTGTTCATCTCACGATTTCTCCCTTTGAATACACTTTTCAATTTCTTTCTTATTGTATATGGACTTATTTTTGGCAGTATTCTTATGATTACAGAACCATCTATTATTTGGCTGACTTTCTTTTTCCCCATTTTTTATCGGTTTCTTTCTTATTATTATGTTGAACGTTTTTTCTCTACATAATGCGCAGACTGATCTCTCGGAATACTTAAACATTCCCACTCATTTTCTTTTAACATCTTCCCAATGTAAATAATCTGACCAATATGCAATGCATAATGAGAAATTTGCCTTTCAATTGCTTGCATGACAGTATGTTCTTCACCGCGAATGTATACCGTCTTCAATAAGTGTTCCGGCGTTAAAGTATTTATCGTATTAAAAACATATTTCCATCCTTCTTGCCAAGCTATAATGGCTTCTTCTTTTGAATGATAGCATCCCTCAAATTCACCATCTCGATTACGATCTGTTTTTTCACCATCAGACGTAAAAAAATCCGTCCATCTAGAACGCATATTACCGTGCAGATGCTTAATAATAATCGCTATACTATTTGTTTCTTCATGAGAAGACCATTGTATTTGTTCATATGATAATTGAGAAAGTGCCCGTTCTCCTTGTTTCTTTATTGCTTTAAAGTTCGAAATCGCACATTGTAAATATTCTCGTCCGATATCCATATTAGCCCCTACCTTCACCCTAGCTAATTTTTGTTCCATTTGGCAATTCCATATTAGGCTGAAGCAACACTACATCATCAGCTTCAGGAACGCCGCCAAGCACAAGCACTTCTGATTTGAATCCAGCTACACGCTTTGGTGGAAAGTTTACAACAGCAACGATTTGTTGACCGATTAACTCTTCTGGACTATACCTTTTCGTAATTTGAGCACTTGACTGCTTTATCCCGATTTCTCCAAAATCTATTGCTAGTTTAATCGCTGGTACTCTCGCTTCTTTAAATTCCTCTGCATGTATTACAGTTCCAATTCTCAAATCCAAATTTAAAAAATCTTCAAAATTAGCCATTTATCATTCCCCCCAATTATTACTTAGACAAAATACAAAAATCCCCTTTAAAAAAAGAAAGGTGCCTAAGCACCTTTCTTTTGTAATTCACTTGATTCATTTGATTTATAGAAGAAGAAACCGAGAATCCCGCCAATACATGATGGAATTAACCATCCGATTCCTTCGTTATATAACGGTAACATTTGTAGTACATTAGAAATCGCGTCAATTTTAATTTTCGCACTTTCTAAACCGTTAAAGAAACTAATTAACAATGCACCTAAAATAGCTCCAATATAAATTGTATTACGCTTCCCAATCCACTTATGGAAATACGAAAGTACGATTAATACAATTGCAACTGGATAAATAATCATTAACACAGGTAATGTTACTGCGATTAATTGTGTTAAACCTAGGTTAGATACAATTAAACTAAATACACATACCATTGTTACAATCGTTTTATGCGAAAGTTTTGGGAATAAGTTTGTAAAGAAACCCGCACACGCAGATGTTAACCCAACAGAAGTTGTTAAACAAGCGAGTATAATAACAAGCCCTAATAAAATTTTACCACTCGTCCCATATAGCTCATTTACAACATTCGTTAAAATAAGACCACCGTTTTCTGAGATACCAAGTGATGTGCTTGTTGAACCAAGATAAGCAAGTGATAAATAAATTAACGTTAAACCAAGTACAGCGATAATACCTGATACTACTGTTATTTTTGCAATTTGACTACTCTCTTTTATCCCTTTAGAGCGGATAACTTGGACGACGACAATTCCGAATACGAGCGCGCTAATTGCATCCATCGTTAAATATCCTTGAATAAATCCACCAAAGAAAGCATTTTCTTTGTAAGCAGCTAACGGCGTAGCTGGCTCTCCAATTGGATCAATGATTGCCTTTCCGACAATAACAGCGACAATTAATACTAATAATGGTGTAAGAAACTTTCCAAACCAATCCACTAATTTAGATGGATTTAATGATAAATACCACGTTATTCCGAAGAAAACTATCGTGAAAAGAAATAGCATGTACCACTCTGAAACCATTGCCTCTGATAAAAACGGCTTCATACCCATTTCAAACGAAACAGCTCCAGTACGAGGAATCGCGAAAAATGGTCCAATTGCTAAATAACTAATCAATGGGAAAATAAACGCAAATATAGGGTGGACTCTAGAAGATAGCGCTTTCAAGTCCCCCTCTACAAACGCGACAGCTGTTACAGCTAGTAGGGGTAATCCGACTCCCGTTACAAGGAATCCTATTGTAGCAATCCAAACATTCTCTCCTGCTTGTTGACCTAAAACTGGCGGAAAAATTAAATTTCCTGCTCCTAAAAATAATGCAAATAGCATTAAACCAATTGCTACCGTATCACCTGGCCTTAAACGTCCCTTCATGCTCTTTATTTGCATAGCACTTTTTCATTGTTTATCTCTATATTTTACAATATGCTATGCATCCTCCTCTCTGCTCAAGATGATAAAATATGCCCCTTACAAAGCAGTGTCTTTCTCCATAATTTCTCCATTCCCCTTATTTTTACTCTAATCATTATTACAATTGCCGTTTTGAATTTTGATTTTTTTGAATTTTTAAATCATTAGAGTGTTATTACGTGGAGTATAGTTGTCAGACCTCTTTGTTTTTATCACACATATAGTAACATATTTAGTTGCAAAATAAAAACATATTTTCAAATTGATTTTTTTGAAAATCAAAATTATCTACATTTTTATTCTCTTACACAAATATTGTTACAATCTCACCTATTATCCTATCGTTATTTTCAAATAACTTTACACACGTAACATAACAAAAGCCATCCATAATTGAAGTGACCCCCGAAAGTTAGACAGGTCGTTTCATTAGGCAGCCTCTAGGGTATGAGCCCGGTATTGTACTGGGCTCATACCCTTTAATTTTGCCTTAATTCTTTTATGATTATAGTATTCTATATACTTTGCTAACTCTTGTTTGAAATGTGTTATACTTTCAAATTCTTTTCGATACAGAAATTCCGATTTCATGATACCGGAGAAATTTTCAATAACGGCATTGTCATAACAGTTTCCTTTGCGAGACATACTTTGAGTTATGCCACAATTCTTAAGAGAATGACGGTATTGTTTCATTTGATAGTGCCAACTTGATCAGAGTGAATGAGGAGTTTATCCGGATCGGTTACACAATAAGGGGCTTGGTCCAACATCGTTGAAACAAGGGAATAGGTCGGTCTTGAACCAATTGTATACGTGATAATTTCACCATTAAATAAATCCAACATTGGTGATAGGTATAACTTCTCCCCAAATAACTTAAACTCCGTAATATCTGTAACCCACTTTTCATTTGGTTTTTCAGCTTGGAAGTTGCGATTTAAAATATTTGGTGCAATTTTCCCAATTGTCTCTTTGTAAGAGCGATATTTTTTCATACGAACCAGACATTTTAACCCTAATTCTTTCATAAGACGATACACTTTTTTATGATTTACTTTGTGTCCACGATTCATAAGTTCATCACGAATACGACGATAACCATAACACCATCGTGTTCATTATAAATAGCTTGAATCAGTTCTTTTACCTCCGCATTTGGATCAGGACGATTAAAATGTTTCATCCAGTAATAGTACGTACTACGTGGAATGTTTGCGAGTTGAAGTAACTCCTTGATAGGAAATTCATGCCTTAACTCGTAGATTACTTGCTTTGTCTTGTTTGGTGATTTTTCTTTGTTTTGAACTAAGGCATTCAACTTTTTTAAATATGAATTTTCCATACGTAAACGTTCATTTTCCGCTTGTAAGGCTTCGATTGATCCTTCATCTACTGGTTTTATTTTTTATCTTTCATGGTTGGACGCCCCTTTTTCTTTGATTGTAGGGCATCCAATCCTCCTGTTTCATAAGCTATTTTCCATTTCCGAAGTGTTTCATAAGACGGTATATTGAAAAGTGCCGCTGTTTCTCTGATAGATGTCCCGTGTTCATTCATATAATAAAGTACATCTAGTTTATACTGGGCTGGGTAGAATGTATAGCACTTTTCAAAGGCCTTTTCACCTGAAGACTCATATCGTCTAATCCACTCACGAAGTACGCTAGGGTTAACTCCTATAGATTTAGCAATTGTTTTTCCACTTTCTGTACCATCTAAATATCGTTTCACCGCTTGGATTTTTTCTTTTGAAGAAAATTTAGCCATAAAAAATGCACCTCCAATTGTTAGACTGTGTCTAACAATTGGGGTGCACTTCATAATTAGATGGCTTTTGTTATGTTACTCTATCGTTTCAACTTCACGTGGATTTTTCATCTCTTCCACATACACAACTCTAAATCCGTGATCTTCTAAATCTTTCAATAATGTCTCTAATTCACCGTCGTTAAACTCTTCTCCTAATGTAAACATAATTCTACGAACTAATAAGGCATCATTATCAAAAGTCATCAAACTTTGAATACCAGTGTATTTCTTTAAAACTGTCGATAACTTTTGGATTGCTCCATTATAGTCTTGCGTCCCAATCATGACAGAGTATTTACTAGAGTGAACGCCCCATGCATCCTCTAATAACTCAAAAACTTTTTTATGCGTTAAAATTCCAAGGAAAACCCCTTTTTCGTCAACTACTGATAAATAAGGCAATTTTTTTATTGTAAAAAATACTTTAAAGAAAGATGAATCTTCTCTCACAAATCCTTCTTTATCGTTTAATAATTGTATTACACTCTCATCAAGTGATCCTTTATATTCTAAAATATCTACTTTATATATATTCCCTAAAAATTTCTCTTTTTTTTCATCTAAAACTGGTACACAACGATACCCTGTTTTATTTAAATGCTCTAACGCTTCCCCTATCGTAATCGAACTTGAGCACAGTAAAACTTCCCTTTTCGGCACGTAATTCCCTTTAATCCTCATAAAAAGCCTCCTTATGTTAAAATACTTTCTGTGCCATAACTATATTATATTTTCAGAAAAAAATAAATAATTTATTTTATTTTTCTGAAAATTATTCATTTTCTTGTCATAATTTATTCATCAATCCTTCACTTGCATATTTTTGCTATCAAATCTTCTCTCTGAATTGCTGAATGAAAAATATATTGTAACTTCTTTCAAAAAAAGCTAAAATAAGAATAAGAATTTTCTGAATATTCCAAGAGCAGGTGGTTATATGTCCTTATTACACTCACATATATGTAAATTTATAATTGGTGTTATTGTTATTTTTGCCATAAGTCCTATTCCAGCTCTTTTTACTACACACAATTACTCTTATCAAAATGGATTTATTAGCATTTTTCAAAACTTCGCACAGCTTTCTTCTATATCAATTCCAAAGGTTGATTGGATGCATGAATCTATCTTTTTCTCAGCAAACCAAATGATACATACTTCTAATCATTCAACACCATTATTCCCTTACATATGGGAAATATATTTTATATCGATTGTTCGTTTTACTTTTACCCTTGCGATCGGATTTTTCATAAGTTTGGGTATCGGCCATTTATTTTTCAAATTACCTAACTCGTTTAAAAAGTTTACTACTGTATTAAATTGGATACCTTACTCTTTTTGCACTGTAGTATTACAATGTTCAGTCTTATTACTACTTCTATACGTTGCACAATTTATAAACCTTCCTTACTACTCATCTTTTATTATCGTATGTAGTACTTCCATGATTATCGTTATGCAAGCAGTACAAAAATGGATTCCTTTCTTGAAAAACAAAAATGAATATGAAATAAAACATGATTCTTTTCTTGTGGATACATTGTTTTTGGCGCTTACTTCGAATCATAAATCAATTTTAGGTTCCATTATTCTTTCATTCGTTTTTATGGAATGCGTTTTTCATGCAAATGGACTGTTACAATTTATCGTTCAATTTGGCGGAAATTCCCCCATAATTGTTACAATCGGCTTATTACTACTCTATATCCCTTATAGCATGCTTTCTTTCCTTCAAACACTATGGACCACAAATTACTCCAAGCAACAGTCATACACTTTAACGAGAAGTGTTCCAAAACCTTAATTTGAAATAACCCTCTATAATCTAAAAGTAGAGGGTTATTCCTTTTGTATAGCGGACAAAATAACAGCAAATTCAAAAACTATTACAGAAACATACCAATATTTACCCTTTTCCTTTGACTATTCTTTTCATTTGGATTTATTATAAAAGTATAACATAATTGCAGGAGGTGACATCTTTATTCCAAACCTTGGAATGGAGAATACACTTGGACATATTAAATATTTTTCTCATCTTTGTACTTATTCTTATTTCTGGCTTTTTCGTTGCATCAGAATTCGCTGTTGTAAAAGTACGAAAAAGTCGAATTGACCAACTTGCAAATGAAGGTAATAAACAAGCTTTAGCTGCAAGAAGTGTCATATCAAATTTAGATGTTTATTTATCAGCTTGTCAGCTCGGGATTACAATCACTTCTTTAGGGCTTGGTTGGCTTGGTGAACCGACTGTAGAACATTTGCTACGACCGCTCTTTGAAAAAATTAATATTACTGGAACAATGGCTAACACTTTATCTTTTATTATCGCTTTTAGCGTTATTACATTTTTCCACGTTGTATTAGGTGAGTTAGTTCCAAAGTCTTTCGCAATTCAAAAAGCAGAAGCAATCACACTTAAATTTGCAAGACCGCTTATTTTATTTGATAAAATTATGTATCCATTCATTTGGCTGCTCAATAGTACAGCTATATTTTTCACAAAACTACTCGGATTAGAACCTGCGAAAGAAAATGAACTGGCTCATTCTGAAGAGGAATTGCGACTCATATTAGGTGAAAGTTTTAAAAGTGGTGAAATAAACCAAACCGAATATAAATATGTAAATAATATTTTTGAATTTGATGATCGAGTTGCAAAAGAAATTATGGTTCCTCGTACCGAAATGATTTGCCTATCTACTGAAAATACGTTAGAAGAAAATATGGATATCGTCGCTACTGAAAAATATACACGCTATCCAATCATTGAAAAAGATAAAGATGATATTATCGGGATGATCAATACGAAAGAAGTATTCCATGATCAAACAAAAGGTATTTATAAACCACTTGAATCTTATATACATCCTGTTCTAACTGTATTTGAAACAGTTCCAATTCGTAAAACGTTAGTACATCTTCAAAAAAATCGTGTTCAGATGGCAATCGTTATGGATGAATATGGTGGAACTGCCGGGCTTTTAACGATGGAAGATATTCTTGAAGAAATCATTGGAGAAATTCAAGATGAATTCGATGCGGATGAATCACCTATGATTGAAAAACGTACGCCTAAGCTTACTGTTTTAGATGGAAAGGTGCTTATTTCTGAAGTAAATGATATCTTTGGCCTACATATTGATGATAGTGATTTAGATACAATCGGAGGATGGCTTCTCTCTCAAGCAATTGACTTAAATATTGAAGCTGGCTATTCCATTGAATATGCTGGTTTTCAATTTAAAGTATTAGAACTTGATGGACATCAAGTCAAAAAAGTTGCTGTACATAAACTAGATATTAAAAAGGAGCTATAAAGTGACTGTTTTATTAACAATTTGTATCATTGCCTGTTTCGTTGTTTCATTTCTCGCCTTTATTTATCCAATTATCCCTGGCATACTAGCTGTCTGGGCTGGATATTTGATTTACCATTTCGGTATAAATGGAGGAGAATTAACAACTTCTTTTTGGATTATTCAAATCATTTTTACTCTTTTCATTTTCGTTGCTGACTTTATTGCAAATGGATATTTTTTAAAAAAATACGGTAGTTCTAAATGGGGCGAACGTGTCGGAATGATTTCTATCATTGTCGGATCGTTCTTCTTCCCCCCATTCGGACTTATTATCATACCGTTCTTATCAGTATTTATAACAGAACTAGTGCATAAAAAAGCGCCAAAAGATGCCTTTCTAGTTGGAGTCGCTACTGTAGTTGGTTTTTTAAGCAGTACAGTAGCGAAAGCAATTCTCCAAATCATTATGATTATCATCTTCGTATGTTATATCATCTTTTAACCATCCCGACTTCGGGATGGTTTTTTAATATGCAATACCTACTCGACTATTTTCATATATGTTTTTCTTGCATAGGTCCCATGCAAAGTGTGCTGTATCACCTACTGTAATTTTTGATCCACCTTCTGGCAATATATCTTTTTCAGTTCGATATACCTTTATCGCCTCACCGTCTATTAAATGTGTCGGACAAACAACTGTCCAACATAAATGATTACTATTACTTAGTACCTTATATGCAGCCAAATGATCTTCTGCTGCCGTTGTCGTTTTCCTTTTGGATTCCGTTGATTGAAAACGATATAAATTGGGATTTGATCTTGCTTGTAAAATACCAGCTGTTCCTATTGTAATGATTTTACGAACCCCTTTTTCTTCCATTTCCTTTATAATTTGTGGCATACTCTTCGCTAATGTTCCATTTTGATCCGTTCCAAGTGCACTAATTACTATATCACTTCCTTCTATCGCTTTCTTTATATCATTTTCGTTTAATACATTACCTTCTATCACTCGCAACCTTTCATGTTGTATTTCTATTCTACTTAAATCACGTGCTAATGCTGTCACTTCAGCTGAATCCTTTAGTGCTAATTTTATTATATTTGAACCTACTCGTCCCGTTGCTCCCAATATGCATACTTTCATTTATTTCCCTCCTCTTTCCTTCTTTCTCTATTTTTCAATACTCTCAATCAAATTACAACAAAAAAGCTTCCTCATATGTAAGAGGAAGCTCTATTATTACTTTATTTCTTTTCTTTAGAATCCGTAGACTTCTCAGTTCCACTTGTTTCTTTATCCTTTTTGTCCTCTTGTTGTGTAGTTGTATCTTCTTCTTTCTTCTTATCCTCACCTTTACTACAACCTACCATTAATAAAGAACTTGCAAGTGCCATAGCAGTCAATGATTTAACCCATTTGTTCATTTGCGTTTCCTCCTTGTGATAGAATATGTACAATCCCATATTACTCTCTATTTTTAAAGGAGAGATTGAAAAACAGTAAATATACGGTAAATTATTGTAAATTTTCTGATAACAAAACTTGATTTTAATTTATATATTCCATTTCCAATCGATACACAATAAAACTAGTTATTTTCTCTCAATGGACGTAAAAAACTAAGGCGCATACCATTCCGCCTTAGTTTCTCATGCAAACTTTTCATTTTCATATAGATGTGTAATCTTATATTCCTTCTTCATAACATATTGCCACACACTATAAGCGTAACGGTTCATTTTCAGGAAACAATTTTCCAAAAATGAGCGAAACTCCGGATTAGCAACTTCCACTGCAACTTGAGCAAACTTTAGTGCTAATCGTTTTAAATGCGAAATATATGCAGTAGCAATATAGATATCTCCTGTATCTTTATATTCCGTTTCCTCTTCTATTTCATGCAAATAAAATGGAAGAGGTTCACAAGTAATATGCTGTACATTCTCTCCTTCTTGAAAGTTCACTTGCTCATTATATGCTTGTAACATATATGGTAAATGCTGCTGCAATAACTCCTTTAATTCTTCGTCTCTCACCTCTACTGTATACTCCCCAACCTGATATATGAGCATATAACTATATCTCATTAATTCTTTCATACAGTCCATGAAAGTGCCTCCCTTCTCTATTGTCTATATGTTATAAATATGATGCTATAACGTTTGCTATTCTTGCTAAAAACCAATCCCATTTACTAATTTTCTCAAAGTCTTCTTCTGAAAATCTTTTTGATTTATGAAAGTCTACCTGTAATCGACTCCATACTTCATCAACAGCTGTTTTATCATATATGATACAGTTAGACTCACAATTTAAATAAAAACTTCTATTATCAAAATTCGCTGTCCCAATATCAACAATTTCTCCATCAATGATTGTTACTTTCCCGTGAAAAAAACCATTCTGATATTGATAGATCTCAGCTCCAACATGGTTCATCTCTTTCAAATACGGATAAGCAGCTTGTTTTAACAATATGGCATCACTTTTAAACGGTACGAGAATTTTCACATTGACACCCCGGTTTAATGCATCTTTTAACTCTTTCATCATTTCTTTACTTGGCACAAAATATGGCGTAGCAATAATTAAAGATTTTTTAGCCTGCTTTAATAGTGCTCCATATTTTTCCCATAAACCTTTTCCATCTGAAAATAAATATTGATATTTCACATTCCCTAATGTAGGTATACTTTCATGTATAGGCATTTTTTCTCCTGTATCTTCTTTCCAATCAGCAGCAAATTTTCTTTCCATATCCGTGGCACCATTCCCCTTGACTCGTACATGATAATCACGCCACGGACCAAATTTCGGATTTTGTCCAAGATACTCCTTTCCAATGTTAAAGCCGCCGATATATGATACTTTTCCGTCAATCGTAACAATACGTCTATGATTCCGTTGATGCAAAGAATAGAACACATTTTTCAGTTTCAGTTTTTTACTAAATGTAAACTTCACACCGTTCTCTTTTAATCGGCTAATTACCTTTTTCTTCAGCTTATATCCGCCTACCCGATCGACTGACAATTTCACTTCTACTCCGCTAGATGCTTTTTTCTCTAATAACTGTAAAAACTCTTGGCTTATTTCGTCTTTTCCTACAATATAAAAATGGATATATATATACTTTTCTGCATCGTTTATATCGTCAAATAATTTCCTATATAACTCTTCACCGTTCGTATATAGTTGAAATTCACCTAATCGAACTTTTCCTAATTCATATTCACTAGCCATTTCCTTCCCCATTTCTACATCGATATTCATCCAAATGAATACACCTATTAAACAAAGGATTATAGCGAAAAAGTACTTCATGGATAAATTCCTTTCTCCACTTACTGTTATTTCTATATCTTCCCTTTTTTATTACATTATCATTCAAGAAAATATGTCATTACATGATATATGTCCATATCAAACAATAGCTCATTTGCATATTGTATGTTGTATCTTAAAATAAAAGGAGGAAATAACAATGGGCTTCGCACATGGTAATGGATTTGCGCTATTAGTCGTATTATTTATCCTCTTAATCATCGTCGGTGCTGCTTGCTTCTGCTAAGTAGCTACTGTCATATGATATGTGGATGAAAAAATTATAAAAGCGGACACCTATTTTTTAGGTGTCCGCTTTTCATTTTAAAATCATTTCCGCCTGCTATAGTAACTTAAATGGCTAAATATTCATCTCAAAAAGTTAACAATGTAGCTACTTTCTTACTCTCTGCCTTACGTATATGACGCTGTTCTGCACGTAATACAGCAATACGATGTAATTCTTTCTCTTCTTCTGTTTCAGGGATAACACGCGGTACAGGAACTGGATTATTTTCCTTACTAAGTGCAACAAAAGTAACAAATGACGTTGCCGCTATACGCTTCTCACCTGAGATTAAATCTTCAGCCACTACCTTCACAAACACTTCCATCGAAGTTCTCCCCGTCCAAATTACGAAAGATTCATAACTAACACAATCTGAAGAACGAACAGGATGTAAGAAATCAACCCAGTCCATAGATGCTGTGACACATTCCTTTCTCGAATGTCTGGATGCTGAAATAGAAGCAACCATATCCATCTCCGCTAATATCTTCCCACCAAATAGCGTGTTATGATCATTTAAATCTGTTGGAAATACTCGGCTCGTTTTGAAAACTCTTGACTCATTGGCAGTTTTTCCTTTTACTTCCGTCATTGTTATCACCCCTTTAATGATTTATCCCTAACATTTTAATAGTCACTATACTAAATGAACTACACATTTAATATTAACAACATTCAGAACTTTTAGTCCACAAAAAAGAACCGATTTTATCAATCGGCTCCTCTAAATACATATTGTTCTTTCGGCTGTTCAACTTTATTCCATTTTGTTACTTCTAATACAGGAATATTTGCATGAAACGGCTGATAAAACTCAGTAGTTATCTCTCCTTCTACTTGAATCCAGTCATCATTATTCCACTCTACACCTTCTGGTTTTTTCACTAACATACCATACACACCAGAATCTGCTACGCAATGTATAATACCGAAACGGAATAAGAAGTATTGTTCTTTTTTAGATGAATCATCTCTGAAAACAAACCCTTTATAGGATAATTTTTTCCCAGTAAACTCACCAGGATAATTATAAATTGTCTCCATCCCTTTTAGAAAATCTTCGTCTTTTAAATTAATACTATCTTTCGTAACAAATTCTTTTTTACCTTTTTCCATTACACCTCGGTATCCTTCTTTCCCGTAATAAATGCTCGTATCAGGTCTTAGAAATTGCCTTGTCATAAATGGATCTTTACTTTCTGCTTGTGCTACTGGAAAATGAAATCCCTTCGCCTTAACAATGTCGGAATCTAATGTTGCAATCGGGAAAAACAATCCTGTGACTATCGGAAAACAAAACAATGTGTACGAAAATGCTTTTTTCCACCACGTATTCTCATCTTTTGAATGATCATGTCCGCAATGGCTATGATCGCAACCACAATTGTGCTGTTCCTTCTCTTTTTGATGTTCTTTTTGGAAAACGATAATAATTTGAACAATCGTTAAGAATCCTAAAATAATAGCTGCTGTTGTTGATAAATAGGCATACTTCATATTGATATACTTCGTAATATTGCCTGAAATATGAAGCTGCGCAATTAATATTGTAAAACCTAATAATATATACGCTCGAAACATAACCTACCACCCTATCGCATAAATGAGTAGTGAGCTTGCATAAACAACAAGTGTAACTGTAACTGTAACGACAATTACAAATTTTGTTTTAAATGTCGCAAGCATCATAAACATATTTTTAATATCCACCATTGGTCCGTAAACAAGGAACGCGACAAGTGATGCTGTTGAAAATGTACTTTGGAATGACGAAGCAATAAATGCATCTGCTTCTGAACAAAGTGATAAAATGTAAGCAAGTCCCATCATAACAGCTGGTGAAGAGAACGGCCCTTGTCCTATAGCAAGAAGTGTTGAAGTTTGTACAAACGTTTGAACTGCAGCCGCAATTAACGCACCTAATACTAAATATTTTCCCATCGAGAAAAATTCCTCAACAGCATGCGTACACACATCCCACATTTTTTTACGTAATGGACGCTTATGATTCACTTCTGGGAAGTGATCATCTCTTAATTGATGTTCTTTAAACATAAATGATAATATAATTCCAACGATAATGGCTACAATAATCGCTACAATAGAACGATACCATACCATGTGCATACTACTTCCAAAGGCAACGTATGTTGCAAATAAAACAACTGGATTAATAATTGGCCCAGTTAACATAAATGCAATTCCAGCATATGGCGGAACCCCTTTTCCGATTAATCGCCTTACAATCGGAACGATTCCACATTCACAGCCCGGAAACATCATCCCTAAAAAAGTAGCCATTAAAACAGACAGAAATCGGTTTTTCGGCATCCATTTTGCTACCATATCTTCTGTAACAAACATTTGAATGAATCCTGAAATAAATACACCAATGAGCACGAAAGGAAGTGCCTCGATTAATATGGAGATAAAAATTGTATTCATTTGCAGGAATGCTTTCGGTAATTGAAACAATTCCATGATGTATTTCCTCCAACTTTTCATTAACAATATGTAATTTTAACCCCATTTCATTAATTGGACAAGGTTTATATGGAATACATACCCTTTATATACATTACATTGTACAAGTTATATTCTATTCAAAATTTGAGATTTCATAGCAAAAAAGCTGCTCTAGCGCAGTTGTATAACTATGCTAGAGCAGCTTTCCTATCGTTAAAAGTAACGTTTCTTCCAAAATACAAATGCTAAAGCGCAAGATAATGTTGCACATATTATGAGTACAATTACAAAACCTTGAGCCTCACCTTCAAATGGAACCTTTACGTTCATTCCAAAGAAACTAGAAACCATCGTCGGTAAAGATAAAATGATTGTAATTGACGTTAACAGTTTCATAACACTATTTAAATTATTTGATATAACGGAGCTAAAAGTATTCATCATTCCACTTAAAATGTGACTATATATTTCCGCCATTTCAATAGCCTGTTTATTTTCAATTAATACATCTTCTAATAAATCTTGATCGTCTTCATACATTTTTAAAAATGTACTGTTACGCATTAACTTTTGAATTACAATTTTATTAGCCTTTAATGACGTCGTAAAGTATACTAAACTTTTCTCAAGGCCTAGCAATGTGAAAATCTCTTTATTTTTCATCGACTTATTTAATTGATGCTCTAAATCAATTGTTTTTCGATTTATTTGCTTTAAGTATCTTAAATAATAAGTAGAAATCGTATATAAGAGCTGAAGTGCAAAGCGCGTCTTCTTAAACGTATAAAATTCTTTAATACGTTGATTAATAAAACGTTCAAAAATTGGATTCTCTTCTAAGCAAATTGTAACAAAACAATCCGGCATCACAATCATACCTATTGGAATCGTGTCATAAATCGAATTTCCTTCTTCGTCATGTCTAACTGTCGGAATATCCACGATAATTAAAGTATTATTGTCTTCCTTTTCAATACGAGAGCGTTCTTCATCATCCAAAGGATCTTTAATGAAATCTAAGTCTACATTTAAAGTTTGTACTAGATATTGAATTTCTTCTTCTGTTGGATGAAGTACATTAATCCAGCATCCCTTTTGCATTTCCTCAATCTCTTGTAGTTTTCCGTTTCGGTCTGTTAAATATATATTTAACATACTATCACCCCGATTCTTTTTACATGTAGGAATCTACCTCTCTTAAATCACAGTTTTTAAACCGACATTCTCAGCATATGAAACATACGTTTAAATTTCAATAGAAAAATTATTTTGAAAACGTTTTTATAGGAAAAATATTATAAAGTGAAACTTTAATCAGTAGGTAGCTTTATCCCCCGCTGATTATTAGCCCTCACAAATCGGGATTTTACGGGCAGCCCGCCCCCAACCAAACTTCTTTTCTTTCGCTGCATTTTGAGGTGAGGGTCTCACTGCCCGTTAAAGCGGGATAAACATAGAAAAAGACAGAGTGCTCTCTGCCTTAAAAGCTTATGTTGCCTTTATAACATATTTAGAAAGCATCCACAAGTTAAACCCGACTGAAATCGTATAGCCCGCGTATGTTGAAATGATAAAACTTACATAATCGAAATACGGAAGCAATACAATATTTAGAACTATCTTCATAATAATTCCAATCACTAGTCCTAGCACCGTCTTCTGCTGTTGATTGATTCCTTGTAGCATAGCAGCCGTTACTGTAAAAAGAGAAAATAGTATGCAAGCAGGAGCATAATACTGTAAAATGATTCTCCCCACCTCTGGATCATTTCCAGCACCGAATAAAAGAGTATATACAGGTTTGGCTAACACCATCATTCCAATTGCCGCCGGTACCGTAATCGCTACTACTAATACATTTGTTCTCGTAAAATGTTTGTACAATAGCTTCGTATTTCCTGCTGTGTAAGCTTTCGTCATCTCTGGTACGAGAGACATACTAAAAGCTGTGGCAACGGATACCGGGATGAGCACAACCATTTGAACAAGACCAATTATCGCATTAATTTTTTCCGCTTCTCCTTGCATATACCCTATTTGTATAAGTAGTTTATTAATTGTAAATGTATCAATCGTCTGATACAACGGAATTGCTAAGCCCACCACAACAAAAGGAATAGAATATGTAAAGAGCTCCTTATAAAGCGAGAAAAAAGATTTCGTTGTTTGTGATATACTTGCCATTTCTTTTTTCTTTAAGTGCCTTCTCCTTCTCATATAATACGCACTTAAAACAGTTAATCCACCTACCGCTCCCATAAAGGCACCAAATGTTGAAATACCAACTGCTAGCGAGACAGATGCTTTTAAAATATATAAAACGACAAAGCTTCCTATTAAAATGGTTAAAACCCGAAAAAATTGCTCTACAACTACACTTAATGCAGAAGGCCCCATCGATTGGAATCCTTGAAAGAAGCCCCTTAATAAACTCATTACTGGCACAAGTATTAACGCAAAACTTACAATTCGAATATTAGTAGTAACCGCTCCTACACTATTCCCCGTTTGATCATTCCCATCGATGACAAGCTTAGCTAAATGCGGAGCTAGCATATATAACGTAAAACACGAAATGACTCCCATTATAAACATAAACACGATTCCACTTTTCAACACTCTCTTAACCGTATGATAATCATTCAGTTGATCATATTTTGATACCATTTTTGAAACTGCAAGTGGTAATCCCATTGTCGCAATGCTGAGCATAATTGTATAAGGGCGATATGCATACGTATATAAAACGTATCCACTCGTACCGACCATTGCTGTAAATGGTATAACATATATAAATCCTAACATTTTTGATATCATCGTTGCCATCGTTAAAAATATCGTTCCACGTATAAACGGTGACCCTTTCATCACATTCCTCCGCTACGCTTTATTATTATACATTATGGACAACTCTTTTTTTTTAGAACCGAACCGAAACAAATAAAAAAAGCCAATGAAAAAATCATTGACTTTAACGCGCTGCTTTTTTCTTTTTGAAATACTTTAAACCAAAGTATAGAGCAATAAAAAGAACAGCTCCTATAATTATGTAATGTGTGTAATCAGATGCATACTCTTTAATTTGTCGCCAATTCCCACCAAGTTTTTCACCTAAGTATATAAATAGAATTGACCACGGAATGATCGCTACAACCGTATAAAGTGTAAATAGTTTTAATGGCATCTTAGCTAGTCCTGCTGGAATAGAGATCGCATGACGTACTACTGGGATAAAGCGCGCAGAAAATATTACGCCTGCTCCATAACGCTTAAACCAACCTTCCGCTATGTCTAAATGATGTTTATTAATAAGTAGATACTTCCCATATTTCTCTACAACCGGACGCCCTCCGTAGTATCCAAGCCAGTATAAAAAGATTTGTGCTAAAGTACCACCAATCGTTCCGGCGATAACTGCACCAACAAAACTAATTTTACCATTCGCTACTAAAAAGCCAGCATACGAAAGTACAATTTCACTTGGGATTACTTCAATCATTAAAGCAAGAGCTACCCCAAAGTAACCTAAGCTTGCGAAAAATTGCAATAACTGATCTATTATGTTTGCTAACATGTTCTTTTTTATCTCCTTTTTTCTTCACATACCATCCCATTATTACATAAAGGCTGCAATCTGCCAATATCTTCATTTTAACAATATGTACAATTCAAGCAGGATTAATCTATTAATTTCTCTTTCTGCGGGTCTTTCATGTAGGCAAACATCTCTTTAATTTGGTCTTCTGTATTTCTAGCAAATGATAAATTAGGCAATTCATTTTCACCAAAAAACTCCACCTCTTCTGTTTCAATGCTAGTTTTCTTTTCTCCACCAATAATCTCGCATCCAATGAAAATCTTATATACATGCGTTGCCGATGGAGATGGTTGATGTTTTTCTTTATCAAATATAGCTAGTAACTTAAAATGATCTACCTCATAACCAGTCTCTTCAAAAACCTCTTTTGCTGCAACTTCGGTTGGCGTATAACCGACATCAGCCCATCCACCTGGCAATGCCCATTTCCCATCGCTTTTTTCTTTCACAAATAATAACTTTTCATTTTGAAAAATAACTGCTCTTATATCAACTTTAGGTGTTTGATAGCCTGTCTCACTTGCAAATAATTTCTCTACGACTTCCCAATCTGTTTTCGTGTAATGTGACATCATTGAAATAGAAATATCTCGTAATTGCTGGAAACGCTCAATATCATACACATCCTTAGAATACGTTAAACCCGCTTGAGCTATAGATTGTATTTGTTTTACCCAATCAATCCATTTAATTTTCATATATCCGCATCCCCATTCTCTATGAAATATATTACTTCATTTTTATTGATACATCTTTATTATACAAAAAAAAGAGATTGATAACGTTTCAATCTCTTTCAAAATTAATCCAATTCATGTAAGTGGTCTTGTATATATTTTCTTCTTTTATTTATATATTCATAAATCATATCAGCCTCTTGATCAAATGTTTCTAATTTTTCTTTCATGTATGGATCTTGTAGTAAATATGGACGAATCAATTCACACAACCCTTCTACTTTCGGCCTCATAACCGAAACTGTAAATTGATTTTCTAATATTTCTTCTAAAATACTTCGATACTGCTTTCTAAATACAGGTATGTCTAGCAATCTTGCACTTAACGTATTATACCCTTGAATGCGAATATATTCATGATTAAGTGGTCTCCCTTGTACATCTCGCCCCCAAGTCGCATCATAATCCCACGGTATAACTTCAAATAAGTTTGTTTCATCGTTATGATATAGTGCATAGTTATGAACAAAACCATCAAAGTTTTGCGTAAAAATAACTCCTGCTAACCATCGTAAATATTTATCTACATGTAGAAACTTCCCAATTTCTTTTTCATAGGCTTCCCTCGTCAAAGTATTCGCTTGAAATACAAATTCACTCAATTGTTCTTCACTATTTTTATTCGAATATTTAAATTCATAACCCGCAAAAAGCTCCGTCTTAACATCTTTATCTCGTTCACTCATTAATGAAAAATTCGCATCATCATCTATCGCATAATAAATAGAACCACTCGGTAATCCTCTATTTTTCAAAAAATTTTCATCAACGGATTCTAACTGTAAATACACACCTTGAATTTGACCATTAATTTTTATAAATACATGTTGTGATTTTGGCGAAAGTACACCAATATCATGAAAAAAATCTAAAGATAATTTATTTCGTATGAGAGACGGATCCATAAACTCCGAATTCAAATGAAACTCTTTCGCACCTTGAAATTTTTTAGGCTTATAAAACATAACATGATAAGACTTTTTCTCAAATTCGCGAATATGAGCTCCTCGGTATACGATATCAATATCATACTTCTTTTTTCCATAAGTTAATTTTGCTGGCACTGGACTATCTGACCAAATGTCCTTTTTCAATTCCACTAAGTACATTGGATGAACAAAAAAATCATATGAAGGCAGCATGTTTTCTCATCCCTTCTCAGTTCTCTTCATTCAATGTATGCGCCTTGTCTTGTCCATACATCCGCTATCATCTATTTATAGAAAATTACACTCTTGTCCTGTTCAGAAAGATGCCTATATACATATCATGTTAAGGAAAAAGAATACCTTTTCAACTTAATACATGATAAGGAGGATTTCTATGAAACGTGATATTAGAAAAGCTGTTGAAGAAATCAAAAGTGCTGGGATGGAGGATTTCTTACACCAAGATCCAAGTACTTTTGAATGCGATGATGATTGCTCTTCAAAAGTTGAATGTAGCGATGATTGTAATTGCCCAAGAACAAGATGTACTCGTGTGAAACATTGTACTTTCGTTACAAAATGTACTCATGTAAAAAAATGGACATTTGTTACGAAATGTACTCGCGTACGCGTTCAAAAATGGACGTTCGTTACGAAAGTAACACGTAGAAAAGAATGCGTTTTAGTTACAAAACGTACGCGTAGAAAACATTGTACTTTCGTTACAAAATGTGTACGCTTTGAAAAGAAATTTTACTGGACTAAACGATGTTACTGTAAAAAATGCGAGTTCTTCCCTAACGGACACGGTGGCTCTTGCGATGATTCATGTGATCATGGTAAAGACTGTCACGATAGCGGACACAAATGGAATGATTGCAAAGGCGGACATAAATTCCCATCTTGCAAAAATAAGAAATTCGATCACTTCTGGTATAAAAAACGTAACTGCTAGTTTTTATACCACCAAAAAAAGGCCGTTTTGCGGCCTTTTTTATATTTATTGAAAGTGACTTATATCTGCAAATTGTTTCACTTTACCAATACCCTCTTCAAATTCTATTATGCTCAAACTGGCACTATGCATAAATGGATCATCCCACACATTTTCTATTTCAATTCGCGCGAAATGCCCTACAAGTAATTTTGCTGCTGCCGCATGAGAAACAATCAATATGTTTTGTCCTTTATGCTTCTCTAAAAGAAGATGCACCCCTTCAATTACTCTTTCATAAACGGCCTCAAAATTTTCGCCTGATGTTGACTGAAAAAGATGTGGCTCATTCCAAAATAGATGTACTTCTTCTGGAAATTGCTTTTCTATATCCGCGATTGTTTCTCCTTCCCATATACCCATGTTGATTTCATAGAAATGCTCATCCGCTATAATGGGTATATCACGTTCCCCCTTTATTAACTCTGCCGTATGAAGTGTTCTTTCGCTCGGACTACTATAGATCGCATGGATTGGTAAATCTTTCATTCGATTTCCTAATTGTTTCGCCTGAACTATACCATTTTCAGTTAAAGCAGAATTTTTTCGTCCCTGCATTCGCTTCGCTACATTCCACTCTGTTTCACCATGCCTTGTTACATATATAGTTGTTTTCATTTCTTACTCCCCCTCACCATGTTGGTCGTAATTCCCACGGTTCAACTCTCCCTACAATCCACTCCGCTCGTTTACTTTCAATCCCTTTTATAACTCCATCAGCTATCTCTTCATGAGTAAGCCATTTTCCATATGTATCTTCTAAAATAAAACCTAAAATAATTCTATGATAAATACATCGCGTACTCCCCATTTTTTGTGCAGGCATACGTGATGCTTTACTACCTAAAATATGAAATAAACTATATGTTTTAGACGACAAATCTAGTTCTTTACAAATATTTGATAGTGCATGTTTTGCACTTGTGTGTACCCATGCAACAACTAATGTGATCGGGCCATTTTTCTTAATTGTACTTTTAATAGCTAGCTTTACATCTTCATCATTATGATAATCTAACGAAAGGCATGTAATATTTTCTGGTGCAGAACTCATTTGCTTAACATTTTCTAATTTCACTTCGTCTCGCCCGATAATAGAAACATAAAATCCTTTCTCACAAAGCCACATAGAAACTTTCTTTAGCATTCCTGTTCCACCAATTACAAGTGCATGCAAATACTATCCCTCCCTAATAAAATGTCATATGAGGTTTCTCATCTCTATAATAATTTAAACGGTCTTGCAGTGTCCCTGAGTGAAATTCAAATTTATGACCGTCAGGATCAACAAAGTATATAGATTCGCAATCTCTTACATCACGTTCTCTTCCTTGTAAAATATGAACATCATTTTCTTCTAATCGCTTTATTAGACATTTAAAGTCTTCTTGTTCAACAGAAAATGCAATGTGCGTATAAGATTGATGAATCTCATTTCTCGGAATATGCGTCTCTTCATTAAGCGCTATCCACACTCCACATATGTTAAAATAAGCCAATTCCCTTCCTTTAACTAATAATTCTCCTTCTAATACTTTTTCATAAAACATAATAGAGTTTTCTAAATTAGATACCGAAAAACAAATATGATTGATTCCCCTTAACAACTATAATTCCTCCTTATACAAATAAAAGATGAGCGAAAATTCACTCATCTTTTATTATACTATTTTTTTGTAATATATGCCCATTTATAACTGAAGTCCCCACCAAACGTATGGTTAGCAATGTCTTTTACAAACGGCTTCTCTAAATAAGCTGTACTTTGTTGGTACGTAGGAGAAATTGCTGCGTCTTGACCAATTAAGATTTTTTCAGCTTCCGCAAGTGCATTCCAGCGTGCTTTATCATCTTTTAATAGCTCTCCTTTTGATTTCGCTACTAAATCATCATACTTCGGATTAGAATAATCCATTTCATTAAATGAGCTTCCAGTAACAAACATATCAATATAAGTCATTGGATCCGGATAATCAGGGCTCCATGCAGATAATGAGAATTCATATTGGAATTTCTTTTCTAAATCTAGCTTCTGCTTGTATGGTTGCTGTTTCAAATTCACTTTAATACCAGGCAAGTTTTTCTCTAGTTCTTCCTTAATAAAGTCGCCCACTTTTTTACGGCTACCGTTATCATCGTTTAGTAATTCAACCGTAATTGTATCTTGACCAAGCTCTTTCTTCGCTTCTTCCCATAATTTTTTTGCTTTCTCTGCATTATCTTTACTATCACGGAAGTTTTTATTTACAGAGCGGAAATCTTTTCCATCCGGACCTGTCGTGAATTTTTCAGGTACTAAGAAATATGCTGGCAATGAACCGTCATTTAAAATGACATCAGCAATTCCTTTTTTATCGTATGCTAAATCAATCGCTTCACGTACCTTTTGGTTTTTAAATGTTGCATTTTTTTGGTTAAAACGTAAGAAATATATGCGTGGATCTAACTTCGTTTTAAATTCATCTGGCTTATTCTTTTTATATTTATCAACAAATTCAGAAGTTAAAATAACTCGATCTGCTTGATCACTATCATATAAATTTACTCCCGTGCTTGTTTCCTTCACAATACTTACATTAATTTCGTCTAACTTTACAGTATCTTTATCCCAATAATTAGGATTTTTCTTCAACTGATAATTTTGTTCATGTTTCCATTGACTCATTGTAAATGGTCCATTATATACTAATTTATCTGCTTCTAATCCGTATTTATCTCCTTGCTCTTTCACATATTTTTCATTTAATGGGAAAAATGTAGGGAACGACGTAAGCTCAAGAAAATAAGGTGCTGGTTGCTCTAATTCTACTACCAACGTTTTATCATCCTTCGCTTTAACACCCAATTGATCTGCTGGTAATTCACCTTTATTTACTTTCTGTGCATTTTTCACATCAAATAAAATGAATGCATATTCTGCCGCTATTGCTTTATCTAATGTACGTTGCCATGCATATACAAAATCTTGTGCTCGAACTGGATCACCATTTGACCATTTCGCATCACGTAATTCAAATGTATATGTCTTTTTATCTTCACTAATCTTCACATCTTTTGCCATACCTGGTGTTGGTTTATTATCTTTATCTAGACGATATAAACCTTCCATTGCATTTACAAATACACGGAAAGATACAGAATCCGTTGATTTAGATGTATCCATTGAAGGAATTTCAGCTGTTTCTAGCAAATTTAAAACTTGTTTATCGGCCATTCCCTTATTCGATTCTTTCTTCGTTGTCGAAGCCTTCCTCACCATTCCCACATCCTGCAACCAATACACTCGTCGTTAACGCAAGTGCAGCAATTGTTGTTGTCTTTCTCTTCATTCTTCCTTCCCCCAATCTATATGTATAAGTTAAATCCTATATAATATATTTCATTATACAAAAGATTCTGATTATTTTAAATATTTATTTTTAACAAACATAGAAAAAAGCGATCAGAAATTTCTTTCCAGCCGCTTTCTTGAATAGCATTTACTTGTAATCCATCCTCTATATCAAATGGATTTTGAACTTTAAATATTTCTTCCATCAGCTTCAAAAACTCTTCTTCAGTTTTAGATTCACCATTAACCATAAGTGAGTATGGTTCCACTTCACCTAATTTATAATCGACAACAAATTGAATCTTCACCTTTTGTCTTGGCGTTCCGGTGTTATATCCTTGGAATTCTACTAATTCTAACCCTTCCGTTCCACGATAATATATCCAACCTGAATTTTGAAAATAATTTTCGAAAGATTCACCTATTGAAAAGAAAGGATATTCATAAAGCGAGCTTGTACGAACCTTTTGAATAACGTCTCGATCAGTCGGAAAAAAGAAATGACTAAAAAATATGCTAGCAACTGCTAAAATAGTAACAATTGTCGCTCCCATTTTGCTCGTTCCGCCGCTATCATTGATTAGATAGTTTTCAACTGATTTATCTTTTATTTCTCTTGCTTTTATTCGGTATATACGTCTTTCCGCAAATTGATAGTATAATCCATTTGCAAAAATCCCCATTCCAAACAGAATAAAAATGAGTAATAAAAACGTAAGAGGCACCATATTAATGATTGGCAACGCTACATTAAACCCCATATAATACGAAAATGCATCACACGCTACTAATAACAACATAAATAAAGCAGCTGGTACATAATACTTACGATATCCTAGCCAGCCTATATTGAAAATAGCAGCCCAACCATTCCAGCTCCACCTAGCAATCCGCTTATTCTCAAGCTCCCATTTCCTTTTGTAATACGGATATTGTCTCCCTACATATACTTCTAGTTCTTTATCTATTAACGAGCTACCTTCCTCTTGTTCATTATCCAAGTTTCGCTGACAACTTGCACAATTTAACTGTTCCTCCTCGCAAGGTTGCCCACAATTTATACATTTCAAAACAATCCCTCTTCCCATCCATACGTCATTTCAAAATACCTTCGTGTTTTAATAACCACTCTTTCCTCCATAAACCACCAGCATATCCAACAAGCTTTCCACTCTTCCCTATTACACGGTGACATGGAACAATTATTGAAATTGGATTCCGACTATTTGCCCCTCCTATTGCCCGTACAGCTTTTGTATTTCCAACTTTCTCTGCAATATCTAAATATGAAGCACTTACGCCGTACGGAATAGTATAAAGTGCATCCCATACATTTTTTTGAAATGCTGTTCCCTCCGCAGACAGCGGGACCGTAAACTCTTTTCTTTTCCCTTTAAAATATTCATCTAACTCATTTATACATTGTTCTATCATTTCATTTTTATTTTCTTCTTGTCGTTCATCAACAAATATAACAGACGTAATTCCTTCTTGATTCGCTGTAATTTCAAGCAAACCTACTTCGCTTTCATAATAAGCCTGGTACATATGCCATCCTCCAATTCAGTTCATATTAGTCATTGTAACACGAATATACAAAATTTTTCGTATAAGCGTTTTATTAGAGAAACAAAAAAGAGAATGATACAATGTAAGAAAATTCAATCTAGGAGGCTATTGGATGAATTCCGAACTTTTTTCACCTTATACAATTAAGGACGTTACATTAAAAAACCGGATTGTTATGTCACCTATGTGCATGTATTCATCGGAAAACGGGGATGGCCAAGTAACGAATTTCCATCTCATTCATTATGGAACAAGAGCTGCCGGTCAAGTTGGTTTAGTTATGATTGAAGCAACAGCCGTGTTACCTGAAGGTCGAATTTCAAATAAAGACTTAGGCATTTGGGATAACAGTTTAATTGAAGGCTTACATAAAACGACTACTTTTATACATGATAATGGTGCAAAAGCTGCCATTCAACTCGCTCACGCCGGAAGAAAAGCAGAACTAGAAACAGATGCGTTAGCTCCTTCAGCCATTCCATTTAATGAAACAATGAAAATGCCAATAGAAATGAGCAAACACCAAATTAAAGATACCGTATTAGCTTTTCAGCAAGCTGCAGTACGATCAAAACAAGCTGGATTTGATGTTATTGAAATACACGGTGCTCATGGTTATCTTATTAATGAATTTCTTTCTCCGCTTTCCAATAAGCGGACTGATGAATATGGTGGTTCACCTGAAAACCGCTATCGTTTCTTACGCGAAATCATTGACTCGATAAATGAAGTTTGGGACGGACCAATATTCGTTCGTATTTCAGCAAATGATTATCATCCTGACGGGCTAACGGTTCAAGATTACGTTCAGTATACAAAGTGGATGAAAGAACAGGGAATAGATTTAATCGATTGTAGTTCTGGCGCAGTTGTACCAGCACATATTGATGTGTATCCCGGTTATCAAGTACAATATGCCAAACATATTAAAGAGCATGCTAACATTGCAACTGGTGCAGTTGGATTGATTACGACCGGAGTACAAGCAGAGCAAATTTTAAATAATAACGAAGCAGATTTAATTTTCATCGGACGTGAATTACTTCGCAATCCGTATTTTCCGAGAATAGCGGCCAATGAACTTGGCTTTGAATTGCAAGAACCTCACCAATATAAGCGAGCACCAGGAAAAATTCATACGAATAAATAAAACCGAGAAGTCATTCTTCTCGGTTTTATTTATTCTATCGTTGTAATTTCATTTGAATTATAAGTATGGATACCCGATTCTTCTCGTAGCGCGGTTATATACATCCCTTTCGCCACATCTTTAGCTGAAATTGGTTTATATTTTTTGAAAGCTCCTTTAAAGATAAACGGAATAATACGAGATAACTTTTCAGCCATTCGTTCGCCGAAACGAAATTCTTGTCGATTTCCTACTAATAATGATGGTCTAAAAATGTGAATACCACCAATCACTAACTTTTGCAATTCTTCTTCCATTTTTCCTTTCACTTGTGAATAAAAGAAGAATGATTTAGGATTCGCTCCCATAGAAGACACGACAAGGAAATTTTGTACCCCTTTTTTTTCAGCTAAACACGCAGCTCGTAACGTATATTCATAATCTACTTTTTTAAAATTTGCTTTTGTTTTTGCTTTTTTTATTGTTGTTCCTAAGCAACTAAAAACATCATCCACAGCAAAGAACTCTTTATATTCCTCTAATACCGAAAAATCAACTTGTTTCTGCTGTAACTTCTCATGTTGCAATTGCATTGGCTCTCTTACAAAAATAGTAACCGAATCGTAGTAATCTGATCCAAGTAATAGACGCGTTATCTCTTGTCCAACTAAACCACTTGCACCAAGTATTAACGCTGTTCGCTTATTCATATATGCATATACCTCTTATTTTACTTTTCTCTCCTTTAGTAAAATACAACCTTTAGGAGTTTCCTGCTCTTATTTTACCACAAGTAAAACACTATGCGTACGCATAGTGCTTTACTCACTCTTTTTTCTCATCTCTCTCTTGTAATTTCGTTATTGTTGTAGCGTCCCCTAAATTACTTATTAATTTTCTTAAAAAAATTAATACGAAAGATAATGGCAATACTACCGCTAATATTAATAAAATAGCTTCCATTAAGTAACCCAAGCGCTCATCCCCCTCTTTACCTCCTTTTCAATATATGAAAACAGCGTTGTCACATATGCATGCATTTGCAAAAATAATACACCTATATTTGACAACTTTATAACAAAAACAAATCGGAATGATTATTATTTATTGCAACTTTATTAAAGATGTATTATACTAAGTTCGCAAACTAAAACGTAATTATTCCGTTTTGTATTAAAATGATATTTTTCTTCTATAATTGGGGAAAATATATCCGTAAAAAAGAAAAGAGGAGAACTTCATGCCTAAAAGATTGACTATATTTTCATTCTTACTTATTTTTACCTTAATTTTCGCTGGCTGCTCAAATAAAAAAGAAAGTAATGCCAAGAAAGATGGAAAGCTAACAGTTTATACAACGATTTTCCCACTTGCTGATTTCGCAAAGAAAATCGGTGGCGACTATGTAAATGTTGAAGCGATTTACCCACCTGGTGCAGATTCACATACATTTGAACCAAGTCAAAAACAAACAGTACAAGTTGCAAAAGCCGATTTATTTGTTTATAACGGCGCTGAATTAGAACCATTTGCTGAAAAAATGGAAAAAACATTACAAAAAGAAAATGTTAAAATTGTAAATGCATCTAAAGGTATTGAGCTTCGTGCTTCTACTGAAGAAGAGCATCATGATCATGGAGATGGCCATAAAGAAGATGAACATCATCACGATAAAGACCCGCATGTTTGGTTAGATCCTACTCTAGCAATGAAACAGGCAGAAAAAATTAAAAATGCACTTGTAGAATTACAACCTGAACATAAACAAGAATTCGAAAAAAACTTTGCAGCACTTCAAACTAAATTTACTGATTTAGACGATGGATTTAAGGCAGCTGTAGCGAACGCAAAAACGAAAGAAATTTTAGTTTCTCATGCTGCCTATGGTTACTGGGAACAACGATACGGCCTAAAACAAATTCCTATCGCTGGAATTTCAGCTTCTGATGAACCATCTCAAAAGCAGCTTGCTGACATTACAAAAACAGTAAAAGAACATAATCTAAAATATATTTTATTCGAAACATTCTCTACTCCAAAAGTAGCATCCGTAATTCAAAAAGAAACTGGTACAAAAGTTTTACGCTTAAATCACTTAGCTACTATTTCTGAAGATGATGCAAAAAATAATAAAGATTACTTTACTTTAATGGAAGAAAACGTAAATACATTGAAAGAAGCAACAAACTAATCCATTATATTTTCTAGGCAGCTGAATTTGTTATTCAGCTGCCTTTTTTGTATTTATCCTTGACTTGACCAAAATAACAAGTAAAATTATCCATATTAGCTTTAAAGCTATATTAATTTAGAAGGTGAGTTGGAATTATGAATCTTCACATTTGTGAAGTAACAGCAAAAAATTGGCGTTCAGTAGTTGCTTTAGACGTCGCAAAAGATCAGCAACAATTTATTGAAAGTAACGCGTTTTCTTTAGCAGAATCATTATATGAAGGAAACGGAACGTCAGTAGGTTTATATGATGGAGAAACACTTGTAGGATACGCAATGTATGGATGGTATTCAGTAAAACATAAAAGTGTATGGCTCGATCGCTTTATGATTGACCAACAATATCAAGGAAAAGGATACGCAAAACGTTTCCTTCGCTTACTCATTCAATTCTTACAAGAAAAATTTGAATGCAAAATAATTTACTTAAGTTTACATCCAGACAACAAACTTGCAATGGGACTGTATGAATCATTTGGTTTCCGCTTAAATGGGGATATTGATGATGAAGGTCCAGTTGTAGGTGTTGTAATGGAGTTACTAATAGACGAAAATACAAGCCTGTGAAAACAGGCTTTTTATTATACATTTATCAATTTTTAGTTTCTCTCCCTTATTTAATTCTGTTTTGCAATCTAATAGAATGCTCATAAAAAATAAGCCTGCAATTTACGCAGACTTATTTCACACACTCCTCGAAATGTTCTTGGAACCACTCTTTATTAATATCTCTTCCGATAAAAACTACTTCACTTACTCGCTCTTCGCCCTCTTGCCACTCTCTATCGTACGAAGCAGCAAATAACGTATGTACACCTTGGAAAACGATACGTTTATCTACTCCATCTATCGATAAAATTCCTTTGTAACGATATAAATATTCCCCTAGCTCTTGAACGACAGCTGACATCCACTCATTAAGCTTTTGTAAATCCAGCGGACGTTCTTCACGTAATACAAATGATTTCACACCTTCTAAGTGGTTATGTTCTTTATGAGGGTAAATTTGCAACGTATCTTTCGTTTTAAACGTTTGGATTTGTAATAAAGATGGTATATCTACCTCACAGTTAGTCGCCTCAATTAACTTTGCAGTCGGGTTAATTCCTTGAATTTCATGCAAGAGATTTTCTTTCTCATTCTCTTCAATTAAATCTAATTTATTTACTAAAACGACATCAGCAAACGCAATTTGCTCTTTTGCTTCTAATCCTTTTTCAAAATGTTTATGTATATGATAACTATCTACTACCGTTACAACACCGTTAATTTGGTAAGCAGATTGAATGACTGGATCTAAAAAGAATGTTTGAATAATTGGGCCTGGATTTGCAAGGCCAGTCGTTTCAATTACTAAACCATCAAAATCCATTTTCCCTTCTGCTTTTACGTCCAGTAACTGTTTTAAAGCAACGAGTAAATCTTCACGTACAGTACAGCATAAACAGCCATTTGTCATTTCCATAATTTCTTCTTCCACATTCATAATCAACTGATTATCAATGCCAATTTGCCCTATTTCATTTACAATCACCGCTAATTTCTTACCGTGATTTTCTGATAAAATACGATTTAATAATGTCGTTTTCCCAGATCCAAGAAAACCAGTTAATATTGTTACTGGAATCATTTCGTACATCTCCTTATAGCTATATGTTTCTACATTATAGCATATAGAGAAAATCGTTTTTGTAGCAAAACATATTTATTGTCTCTACACCTAATTAACTATATAATAACATGTAGTAAGAAAGCCTTTTCAAAACATTATTATTCATCAAGGGGGTACTTATAATGGATCGAGTTCAAATGGCTGAAACGCTAGAATTTTCTCGTATTATTCAAGGATTTTGGCGTTTAGCAGAATGGAATATGACGAAACAAGAATTACTTTCTTTCATTGAAGATTGTATGGATATGGGAATTACTACTTTTGATCACGCTGATATTTACGGCGCATATACGTGTGAAGGGTTATTTGGCGAAGCTTTACAATTAAAGCCTTCCTTACGAGAAAACATGCAAATTATTACAAAGTGTGGAATCGCTCCCCCATCACCGAAATTTCCAGAGCGATATGTTGCTCACTACAATACTAGTGCAGAGCATATTATGCAAAGTGTAGAAGCATCACTTAAAAATTTACATACAGATTATATTGACGTATTACTTATTCATCGTCCCGATCCTTTTATGGATCCAAATGAAGTGGCAACAGCATTTTCACAATTAAAACAAGAAGGGAAAGTTCGTCACTTCGGTGTATCTAACTTCTTACCTTCACAATTTAATATGTTAAGTTCGTACTTAGATTTCCCGCTTATTACGAACCAGATTGAAGTTTCTGCATTGCAGCTTGAGCATTTTGAAAAAGGGACAATTGATTTATGCCAAGAAAAACGAATCAATCCAATGATTTGGTCACCTCTTGCTGGTGGGGAGATTTTTACTGGTCAATCAGAACGCGCCGTACGTGTACGTGAAACTGTGCAAAAAGTTGCTACTGAGTTAGGTGTTTCTAGTATCGATACAGTTATGTATGCTTGGTTACTTGCTCATCCAGCTAATATGATGCCTATCGTTGGCTCTGGTAAATTAGATCGCGTAAAAACTGCCGCTCTTGCTACAAAAGTTAACTTAGACCGTCAACAATGGTTTACAATTTTCGAAAGCTCTAATGGACATCCTGTACCATAATGCATAAAAAGAAGAGCTGTTTTCTTACAGCTCTTCTTTTTCATATGTATTTCTAGTCATAGCAAATACACACATATCCCTTAATCCGTTTCCATCTACCGCAACGCTCGCACTTTCTAACGTACCTTCTAACTTAAAGCCTAATTTCTCAGGTATCGCTCTACTCTTCTTATTGAAAGAATCACAACGAATTTCTACACGGTTTGCTTTCAATTCAGAAAAAGCGTAATCCGTTATACCTTTCGCAGCCTCTACCATATAGCCTTTTCCACTAAACCTTGTATCAATCCAATATCCGATTTCAAATTGAGGTATATCCCAATTAATACGATGTAATCCGGCTGAAGCAATAAATTCACCTGTTTCTTTCGAAAATACTAGTAATCTTAAATCTTCACGTTGCAAAAATTGAATATGTGATTTTCTAATACTTTCTTCTACTTCTTGCTCTGTTTGCTCTTTTTGTGCAAACACCATCCAAGGTTTTAGTTCTTGTATTGAAGCCTGAATTGCATCATATACAACTTTACCATCTCCTGGTTTCGGCATTCGAATAAAAAGCCTGTCAGTATAAAATTCAGAAGGAAAATCGAATAATAACGGATTCACTGTAAACACTCCCTATATTTCTTTTATATATAATAATATCCATCTCAAGTTATATAGTAAAGAATTTTCTGAATTGAAAACCTTTTACTCATTCACTTCCACCGCTACACGAATTCCAGATTCAATCGCACCTTGAATCCATCCGTGATATAGCGTTGTATGATCTCCAGCGAAGAATATTCTCCCCTCTGGTTTGACAATCGCTGGTTGCAGCTCAGTTTCTTGACCTGCTTGAAAAAGTGCAAATCCTCCAAGCGCATACGGATCCAATGTCCAGCTTTTTGAAATTCCAGATATGAACTCATCATAGACTTGACCACCTAATATCGTTGCTAAATTGTGTAAGGTGTAATAAATACGATCGCCTTTTGATAAACCATCCCATAACAATGCATCGTAAGACCATGTATAGCTACCTAACATCATAGCAGGTCCTTTTTCTCCAATCCCATGACTTGGATAATAGGCATAACGGATTGGCAAATCTGTTATAATTCTGCCACCTAATTGCCCTTGTTCTTCCCAAAATCTGCTTTTAAATTGAATTCCTATTTTCGTCGCAGGCATGTAATGTAATTCACGAATTGCTTTCCATTTTTCATGAGATATAGAATCAAACGGATCTACTTCTACAAAACGCATTGTCGAAAACGGGATAGTAACAATAACTAAATCTCCTGTAATACTACTATATTCAAAAGTTTCCTCGTTCCGATAGAAAGCTGTCACACCATTATCGTGTTGATGTAACTTCATTAATTTTTGATTATATATAATATTTTCTTCTAATTGCGGTAAAAACGACTTTGGTAATCTATCATTCCCGCCCATAATTTCACAAAATCCGCTCTCCTCTTGCATAATGTATAAAAATCGTAAAGTCTCTACAAACGACCGCTCTAAAAAACCTTCTAAATCTAATAGAACACCGATCATCTCAATTGTTACTGGCGAAAAGTAAGTATTATACTGATAAGGATGATACTTTAAAAATTGTCCAGTAGAGTATCTTCCAAAATCCTTTACTACAACGTCCCAATTTTTTTCTGGGTTCTTTTTTATAAAATTTATAATGGGCTGTACCGCTAACAATAATAATTCCTCTGACGTTTTTCCAACTTCATTCATTTCCACAGGATATCTTAGAATACTTGGATCTTTTTCATATTGTTTTAACGTCGTTTTCCGTCCATTTACGTATATAACATCCGTCTCATTCCTATTAATAAAAGGTCTCACCTGTAGCCCAAATTTTCTTATATATGCCATCGTTAATGTATGCGTATACGGAATTCTCATTGCTCCAACATCTAAATATAATCCGGTATCTTCCATTCTAACCGTTTCTATACGGCCACCTACCCGGTTATTTGCTTCAAAAATTTTCACATCATGTCCTGCAGCCTTTAATAAAGATGCTGAAACTAACCCAGCCATACCAGCTCCCACTACAATAATCTGTTTTGGGCTTATCGTCTTCTTCAATCCTTTATCTATAACTTTTAACGCTTCATCCATTTCAGTGTTATACATTATATCTTTCTGCACAATTCCACCCCTTACTTCATCAAATGGACGTTAGTGGTTTAGTGCATTTTATTCATAAATCCCCATAAACATAACACCATTGCAATTTGAATATTCACTAAAAGTACATAAGAGACAGATCTCACTTTTCTTTATACTTCGTATAATATAGCAACTACAAAGAAGGAGTGGTTAAAAATGAAACATACTTATGACTACGATGCTACAAAAAAACATTTAGAATTAAAGAAACAAAACTTATGTAAAAAACTTAGCAATATGACACTATCTGAAAAAGAACGTGAACAACTAAAACGTGAAATTGACAACTATGAATATATTTTAAATCTAGTCGAAATGAATCATTATGAACGCGGATTTTCTCGTTAAAAGCGGAAATAAGATTATCCGCTTTTCATTTTGAGCATTTCACTACGCATTTTTCATAAGTAAATATATAATAGGATGTACATTAAGATTGAGAGGTATATTCTATGATCAAGTTAAGTGTATTAGACCAATCACCTATTTCAGATGGTAGCACAGCAGCCCAAGCTTTTTCACATACAGTTACGCTTGCACAAGAAGTTGAAAAACTCGGATTCACACGTTTTTGGGTATCCGAACATCATAATTCCGTAAGCTTAGCTGGTTCAAGTCCAGAAATACTTATTTCTCATATTGCCGCAAAAACGGACCGTATTAGAGTCGGTTCAGGTGGTGTTATGTTACCGCATTATAGCCCATATAAAGTTGCTGAGAATTTCCGTGTTCTAGAAGCACTGTATCCAAATCGTATCGATCTCGGTGTTGGTAGAGCCCCTGGTGGTATGCCAATAGCAACTCGCGCACTTCAAGAAGGGAAAATGGTCTCACTTGATCAATATCCAGAACAAATTGCAGACGTTGCAATGTACTTACATGATCAAGTACCAGAAAACCATCACTATGCAAACTTAAGAGCCACTCCAGTTATCCCAACATCTCCTGAAATGTGGATGCTCGGTTCTAGCGGAGAGAGCGCTAAAATTGCTGCAAACAACGGAGCTTCTTTCGCATTTGCACAATTTATTAACGGCTTCGGAGGCCCTGAAGTTATGAGGGCTTACCAAGAACAATATCAGCCTTCATTTTTAGGAGATAAGCCTAATTCAATCGTTGCCATCTTTGTTATATGCGGAGAAACAAATGAAGAAGCGGAAAAAATTGCTTCTAGTTTAGATTTATCAATCTTATTATTAGAGCAAGGAAAACGAACTACTGGTACACCTTCTATTGAAACTGCTCAAAATTATTCATACAGCGCTTATGATTTATTCCGTATAAAAGAAAATCGTCAACGTATGATTGTCGGTGATCCGTCTTCTGTAAAAGAAAAAATAATAAACTTAAGCAAAGCATACAATACTGACGAATTTATGATTGTCACGATTACTCATCAATTCGAACATAAATTAAAGTCTTATCGCTTACTAGCAAATGCTTTTAATTTATAATTCTAAAAAGAGATGCATCACATATGATGCATCTCTTTTTCTTACTACTTATTGTTTTCATTTCCTATATATTCAATAGCTTCTTTTAATAGCTCTTCAAAGTTAATAGGATAATTATGATCTAAGTCAGGCACAACTTTATACTTATGTTCTATATTCTTCTCTCTTAATAGTTGTACGAATTGCTGCGTGGATTCGAAACAGTCTTCATCTTGATCCCCGCATACTATATATCCTTTTATATGTTTATCCTTCAGCACTCTTAGCAACTCATCCCATTCTTCAATCTCAGGAAGCCAGGGTGCCATAAAAACAAAACCATCTACATCTATATCTTTTTGTAAAATCGTATATAAAGCTACTCTTGCCCCTGCAGAAAAACCACCAATTATTACATTTTCTACTGTATGATTTTCTATAAACTTATTGTAATGCTCTTTTAATTCCCCTTTCCCTCTCTCTAGATCACCCCAAACAAATCCATCTGAAAACTGAATTTGTGAAGACTGTGGTAAAGCTAACGTGTAATCTTGTGTCAAAACTGATTTCCAATATGACTCTACTATTTGAATATTTTCTTGGTCACCATGTAATGTAAGTAGTAGATTTCCCTCTTTCTTGCTGTATATATATTTCACGTCTGGTCTTTCCGTTTTATGTGCTAATGCTTCTCTTTCTTTACATAATTGAACCATTGTATGAAATTCTTCAAATTTATGTAGTGATTTTAAATCATCGTCCGAAATTAAATACTCATTTCCATACCAGAATCCCTTTTCTATAATGGCCTCTCTCATTAAATGTAATGCTTCTTTTTCAAGTCCCGATGCACTTGCGAGCGCATACTTAAAATTATATATTTGCGCCTCATTCCCTATTACACCTGTAGCATTTTCCATTATATAATTGTACGCTTCAAAACTTCCTTTATTTGCATAACAACGTAACGTTTCATTTAATAATTGAATGTAAGTCATACTATTTTTCATGTACCAATTCCCCCGAAACCTTTTATAATATTTTTTTGCGAATCTTTATACCACTTTGTATAACCTACTCTAACAATATCTTATTCTCAGAATGATGCTTAATAGTTACTCTTCCCTGTCCAATGCATTTAGTATAAATAAGAATAGACTGAAAAATCAATATTTTAACAGACAAAAAAAGACAACAATATATGTATTGTTGTTTTCATTACGTCTACCCGCTCTTTTGTTTTTTTCTATCTGGTTTACTTGAAACTAAATAATGTTTTTCTGAAATATATAAGTCTCTTTTTAAGCTACGATTTAAGTAAGGTCCTAGTTTCATTCCGCATATGAGGCGATCTTCGCTACCTTCAACAATTGGGAACATTTCTTTTTCTGTTACGTATTGATCTACTGCTTTTTGTACGACATCAATTTCTTTCACTAGGTTTAAATTTTCTTCTGTATGTTCAAATACCTCAAGCGTTTCCTTCGTTATAAGAAAAACATTTGTTGGAAATGCAGGTAAATACGGTTTTAACAGATCATAATTTACTGTATAATCATCATTTACTAATACTGTATAAACGATATTAGCATTCGTTTCTAAAAACTGAGCCATCGCTTGTTCTAACTCATCTTTCGTAATTTCCCGCTCTTCTTTTCCAGTTCTGAAAAAGCGAAACATCGCATCGCCTCCTTTTTACTATATTATAGCATAAAAGAAAACTGAAAAATCATAAAAAAACCCATTGAAATAATTTTTCAATGGGTTTCTATATATTTTTTATCGTTATTTTAAGAATGCACTTAGCATCCATACATGTTGTTCTAATGTTGTATGAATTGCTAACAGCATGTCAGCTGATGTTTCATCGCCAGCTTCACCCGCAACTTCCATACCTTCTTTTAATTCTTGAATAAGTGCAGAATAATCATTCACTAATGTTTGCACCATTTCTTCTGCAGATTCTTTGCTTGTCCCTTCACTGACACTAGATGTTGCGAGATATTCTTTCATTGTCGCTAATGGTTTACCTTCTAAAGCTAAAATACGTTCTGCTAACTCATCAATATACGTTCCAGCCTCATTATAAAACTCTTCAAATTTCTCATGTAATGTAAAGAAGTGTGGCCCTGTCACATACCAGTGATAATTATGTAATTTAACATATAACACATTCCAGTTTGCTACCTGCTTGTTTAATACTTCAACAACATTTGTTTTCGTACTCATACAGTCCACTCCTCTTATCATTTTGTAATGTTTATCTTTTAATAACCTAATTACATTTTACCATACATTCCCTTTCCTTTCGAACAATCGGCTTATATGTAACAAAGTTTTAACACCTTTAATACTTCCCTAATATCATTTAATTCATGTATTTTTTCAAACACTTCATACGTCTAATTGTCCAAGCTCATACATATGCATAATAGTACATCAAGCTCATCATAGTAGAAAGAGGGATAACATGGACAATCAACAATGGCAAGTAGCAAAGAAAGTAGCTGCTACTTATATCGGAACTGTCGTTGGAGCTGGATTTGCTACTGGACGAGAAATTGTTGAATTTTTCACAGTGAATGGATTATACGGGACAATTGGCATATGTGTAAGTGGATTTTTTTTTATTTGGCTCGGCACAAAGATGATGTTACTTTCATCACAAATCGGGGCATTTTCAGCGCAAGAATTTAACAAATATTTATTTGGGGATGTATTTGGGAATGTTGTAAACACATTATTATTACTCGTTTTATTCGGCGTAACGAGCGTTATGTTATCAGGGGCTGGTGCAGTATTTGAAGAGCAACTTCGCTTACCAAGACAACTCGGTATTCTCATTACAGTTATCGCTTGTCTCATTATAAGTAGCCGCGGATTACAAGGTGTTTTTGAAGTAAATACACTTGTCGTACCTATTATGATGATTTTTATTATCGGACTTGCTATTACAACCTTTTTTCACGGTACACCTTCCATTAATAACACTATTCCTGCAGAGAGTTGGAATATGAAATGGATTACTAGCCCTATTACATATGTCGCCTTAAATCTTTCTCTCGCCCAAAGTGTTCTCGTCCCATTAGCCAGTGAAGTAAAGGATCGAAAAGCCATTTTTTGGGGTGGGATTTTAGGTGGTGCTGGACTTTCTTTAATTTTATTATGCAGCCATTTAGCAATCTTATCAGTCGATCAATTTTATCAATATAACATCCCAATGGCTGAAGTCATAAGAAGATTTAATGCAACTTTTCACTTCTTCTTCGTTCTCATTATTTTCGGTGAAGTTTTCACAACTTTAGTTGGTAATGTGTTCGGGATGACAAAACAGATGCAATCTATTACCGGGTGGAAAAATCACAATATTATTTTCTTCATTTTACTAATTAGTTATTGCTTTAGTTACATCGGTTACAGTGACTTACTTCACATTCTATATCCTATCATCGGATGGGTAAGTATTGTTATACTTCCAATCATTGCGTTTAAACAACTTCAAAAAACATAAAAAAGCATCCATGTTATTGGATGCTTTTTTATGTTCATTCACAATCATCACATACTTCCCAGTACGGTCCCATTTCTAATGCTAAATACGGCTTTAACTGCAACCGAATCATTCGACTAGGCATGCGTTCTAAAACAAATTGAATACCTTCTTCATCTTCGTCTAATTCAACTTTTGAAATCACAATTCTTTGTATAGTCGTAATCGGAATTCCATCTTTATATAAAGTGATTTTCACCTCATCGTATTCATTAAAATACAATTCGACACTCATTTGATTTTTCAGTATTTCATCACCAATTTTATATGTATCATTTTGTTCTTGGATTATATATTTCCATCCGCCTCTATCTTCTTTCGGAGCTGTTTGAAATAATGTCTCCAAATCCTCGTATAGCATAAGATAACCCCTCTCTTACTAAAAAACGATGAGTATTTTATATACCCTTTATCTCTATCACTATCCATAGCTATTGTACCATATATCACCGTTCTTACCGTATTCATTTGCTTCATAGATACTTATAAAATAACTAATTCTATCTTCATTATTATGTATATTACCTCATTACTCCATACACTCTTACAAGTTTAAATAACGTCAGACTTTAATCCATGCAAATATTGTCTACTCTCCGCTTTTATTAGCTCACAGCATTCATACTTTTACATATAGTAAGACTACCACAAATAAAAAAGGAGAGTGACTTATACCACTCCCCTTAAAAGAACTTCCCTATAGCTGCTAAAACTAATACGATTATTAAAATTGCAAATAATAATGAGACAATGAAACTAAAAATAGGTAACGCTTTCTTTTCATTCTTCTTAAATAGTAACTTTAAACTAAGAAAAATATTTACCGGTACAAGTATAAAATAAAAATATTTAACAATTTGTACCGAGCTATTCGAAAGTGTTTTTAATATAAACACTTCAATTAGAAAAACAATAAAAAATGAAATACTTAGCCAAAATGAGACGTAACTAAGCCAAGAATGTCTTTTTGTCCCCCAATACACTCCCATAATACTCTCCTTTTATTTGTATTCTATACGTTAATAATTATACACAAAGCTAACAAATACCTCTATTTTTCGACAAACATTATGCAAAATGCCATTTTAAACGTCATAAAGGAAGTCTACATCCCTATTTGATTTTACACAATAAAACAGACTACCCTCTAGTGGCATAATGCTACTAGGGGATAGTCTGTTCTCTATTAAACTTTAAATCTGTCAATTAGTCCTTGTAACTCTTCAGCCATTTGAGATAACGTACCCGCTGCGGATCCAATTTCCTCCATTGAAGCTAGCTGTTCTTCAGCTGAAGCCGCAACATTTTGTGTGCTTGTTGCATTATTTTGTGCTGTCATTGCAATTTGTCCTACCGAAATAGATACTTCATTTGCCCCTTTTGACATTCCATTAGCCGTTTCAACCATCGTCTTAATTTGATTAGCTATTTCATTTGTAGATTGTAAAATTCCAGCAAAGTTTTGCTTCGTTTCATTTGCGATAACAAGTCCAGATTGAACTTCCTCATTTACATGATTCATAGATTTGACTGTCTTACCCATATCATCTTGTATTTCACATATTAATTTACTAATTTCACTAGAAGATACGCTAGACTGCTCTGCCAATTTACGCACTTCATCTGCAACAATTGCGAAACCTCTTCCATGCTCACCGGCTCTTGCTGCTTCAATCGCCGCATTTAGAGCTAGAAGGTTTGTTTGATCTGCAATATTTTGAATTACTTCTAAAATATCACCAATTTGTTTTGATTTATTATTTAGTAATTGTATAACTGCATCTGATTGTGACACAGATTCTGCAATAGACTGCATCTGGTTTACTGTTCTTCCTACTAGTTTCCCACCATCTTCTGCTTTTTCACGAGTATGTGCAGAAGCCGTATTAATAGATGATGAACTATTTGCTACATGCTGAATACCTTCCGTTACATCAAACAGTAACATAGCGCCATTTTCTACGCTTGTTGTTTGCGTCGTTGCCCCACTTGATATTTCATCCATTGCGATTGTGATTTGCTCAGTCGCTTCACTTGCTTGCCTTACACTTGCAGTTAGCTCTTCTGATGCCGCTGCAACATGCCCAGCTGAATCGTTAATTCTTCCGATTAACGTCCGTAACGAATTCGTCATCTCATTAAAGCCTTTAGCAAGTTGGCCGATTTCATCATTAGAATGAATTTCAATTGTTTGCGTTAAATCCCCTTCACTTATTTCTTTAGAGGTAACAACTAATCTCTTTAAAGGCTTCGTAATTGAAAGTGTTACAAAATAAATAAGTGCTCCACCTATTACTAATGAGATAAGCATAACAATTAACATATTATAAAATACAGGTTGAGCAGCTTCAATTACTTCACTTGAGTACATAGTTCCACCAATTTTCCAACCTGTTTTTACATTTGTAGCAAATACCATATTCTTTTCACTACCGCCATAAGAATATGAAAAAGCACCGTGATTATCTTCATAAATTTTCTTTGCCCAAGAATCAGCCGCTTTTTCTCCTGGTTTTTCTTGTGGATGAGCAATTATTTTTTGCTTTCCATCTAAAATGAAGGCATATCCTTTTTTACCAATATTAATTAACTTTGATGTTTTTAATAAATTATCTAAACTTAAATCTAGCGCAACAACCCCATTTTTATCTTCTGTTTGTTTTGCGATTGTTACGACAATATGTCCATTTCCTTTTGCCTTATATGGCTCAGTAACAACAATACCACCTTGTTTTGCAACTGCATCTTTATACCAAGAACGCTCTGTTGGATCATAGTCTGCTGCCATTTGTATATTTGGTTCTTGTACAAATTTTTTATCATTTCCGGCAACATATACTTGTTCAACATCTTTATTTAAATTTATATATTGAGATAACATTTTTCTTAATTCATCCTGATTATCTCCTTGATACATATTCCCCTGAATCACCCGTGCAAAATTATTCACATCATTAAATTTTGCATCAATCATTTGATTGATTAAATTATCCAGTATTTTTATATTGTCGTTGGCACTACTCTTAATTTGCGATTCAAAATTCTTTTTGGCTGTTTGATAAGACATGCCTCCAATAATAGACACAGCCGCAATTAAAATTACAAAGAATGAAATTAATAGCTTTTTTGCTACTTTCATATCACGAAACAAATTTAATAGTTTACCCATTATGAACCTCCTAATTTTCAAATTTAAAAGTTAATTTGAGTTAATTATGAATATTTCCCATTCCCTAATTATTATTTTCATAACCTATTATGGTGAATACTTTGTAAAGTTTAAACAATTAATTTCCCTTTGTCTATATATACGAATAATATTATTATAAAATTTACAAATAGAAAAAACCAAAGGGGCCCTTTGGTTTTTACATTTTTTTATGTTGTTTAGAAATTTTCTTCCATTTATCACGCTCTGCTCTGGCAAGGATTGCATCTTGTTTCCTCATAAAATACGCCAGTTCTCTTTGTAATTTTTTATAGCTTTTCAAACGATCTATCGTAATAAGTCCGTTTTCAATTGCACTATACACCGCGCATCCTGGTTCATTCTCATGCTTACAATCCCGGAAACGACATATTGTCGCAAGTTCTTCAATATCAGAGAATGCTGTTTGAATCGCTTCGCTGCCTTCCCAAAGTTGCAATTCCCTCATGCCAGGCGTATCAATCACGAGAGCGCCACTAGGCAATTGGAATAATTCTCGGTGCGTTGTCGTATGCCTCCCCCTACTATCCTCTTCACGTATATCTCCCGTTTTTGCTACATCAATTCCTATTAAAGCATTTAACAAAGTTGACTTTCCTACCCCTGATGATCCAACTAAAGCAATTGTTTTCCCTGAAGAAACGAATTGTTTCAACGAATCAATACCTGTATGCTCTAAACTATCAACAACGAAAATAGGAACACCAATTGCTATAGCTTCCGTTTCTACAATTTTCTCTTCCACATCATTACATATACTACTCTTTGTTAAAACAATAACTGGCATAGCGCCGCTTTCATACGCTAATAATAAATAACGTTCCATCCTTCTAACATTAAAATCATGATTAAGTGCATTCACTAAAAATAAATAATCTACATTTGCTGCTATAATCTGTTCTTCTGTTCTTGTTCCAGCCTCTTGTCTTGAGAAAGAGCTTCTTCGCTGGAAAATACGATGAATAATCGCTTTCTTTTCATCTTCTATTTTCTTTATATACACCCAATCACCAACTGCTGGATAATCGCTTTTCGTAATCACTTCATGCCGAAACTTCCCAGACAGTTCTGCCATATATTCACCATCATTACAAATAATGCGATATATATGCTTATGCTCAAGTAAAATACGACCTACTTCATAATTTTTCTCTGTAACTTGTTCTTCAAAAAATGAATCCCAGCCGAAAGATTCTAAAATATTTTGATTCAAATAAATATCCTCCCTAGTTTGTATTCAGTGGAAGGATTGCGAATTACCTCATATAATATCGCCCTTTCCATCCACCTTTGTATTTGGTTGATTATTCATATAAGTTATTTTCGCCATAATACATCACCCCGTTCTTATTTTAATTATTCTCATTATATGGAATTCTCCTATAAAAAGCTACATTACTTTACGTAATTTTCAAATAACTTGTTTTTGAGCATTCTAATTTGTCCTCGATGACTAATTTCATCTTCTAGCACATGAAACCATAGATAGTGCTGGTTATATGCTACACCGTTAGGCCACTTTCTTTCTGACATGAGCCACTCATCACCTTGTTCACTTAAATACTTCAGAGATTCTTCTCGAACACTTTGTAGAAGTTGTACATAATACTGTATTTCATGACCACGGATTGCTCTACCCGCTTCCCCTAAATACAGTGCATCTTCCCATATTTCTAATTCTTCTTTTGTAAAGTCACGATCTTGAAATGAAATAAGCTGATGAACTTTTTCAATAGCTGCTATATGCTTTAATAAGGCGCCAATTGAATTTCCGCTGCTTTGCATAATTAAATCTAATTTCTCAACTGATAAATTTTTTACTTCGCCTAATGTTACAGCTCTCGTATGCTCAAGCAGGCTTACTAATTCCCCTATTTTTTTTGTATAACTATCTACGCTTCTTATTCGATAATCTATATTCATATCACGCACCCCTTTCTGCATTCATATTATTGTAAAAATGATTCATATAATAGACTGAAATATATCTAAATTTTCTGTTAAAATTAATTTGAATACAAAATATACCCAAACAAACTTTCTCAATATGCTTATATGAAATATTAAAAGGAATCAATATAAAATAATCGAATCTTATTCACTAAAAGGAGTGGATTCGATGGAAATGTATCAATGGCTAACCGCTGTTCTCGTTGGTGGCATTACCGGCTTCGTTTCCCATCTAATCAATAACCAAGGTAAGTTATTGCTTCCACGCCGTTTGAAAACATTTTTTCATTTTGGATTTTTAACTGATATTTTTACTGGTAGCCTAGCCGCACTTCTTGGGCTCGTTTTATTCGATGTCACCGCAATAAAAGAAATTATAAAAGTATCCATTGTAACTGCTATTTCCGGCCAAACTTTCTTACTACATCAAGCTCTTGGTGGCGAACAGGCTAAAAATACGCAAATTGGGAAAGCTGATGAGAAGATTCAAGAAATTGACAAATTATTGCGACGTTAGTGTATACTTTCTTTTAAAATTATTGTTATAATGAGAAATAAATATTTTCTATTGCGTCGTTTGTCAGGAGAAAGGGTGTTTCGTATGACAAAAAAGAAAATAGAAGATTTCTTAACAAACTCCGAAAAAGAGGAACTGCTAGAAAACTATAAATGTTTACGAGAAGCCCGCACAAAAAGCGAAGCTAACTATTTTGGCGAAGCAGTAAACCATCTATTAAATAAAGCAAAACAACGAATTATTAAAGATGCAGGTATACATGATGAAAATGCTGCAACTGTTCAATCAAAGAGAAAAGCACTGTTTTAGCTACATTAGCTAAAACAGTGCTTTTTATTTAGAATTTTTTTCTTTCCATGCTATATTCTCTCTGCCTTTATCTTTCCATTTTTACAGTTTCAAAAGTCATCTAGACCTAAAGATCAACCTAATAATATTAGCCCACGCAAACCATTTTAATAATAGATAAAATAATTGAACTAGTAATGCTACAAACTAAACAAGTTTATTAAATCGCTTCTTTTAAATCTGAATGCGGATTTGGTCCGTATTGATTGTCATTTTCTTCACTTTCAATGATAAAAAATACAAGTAAAACAACGCTACCAAACGGTACAAAATTTAATAGTTGCCACCATCCCGTTTTCCCAATATCATGTAATCGTCGTGCACCAACCGAAAAGCTTGGTATAATCATTACTAACATAAATAGCAACGCAATAATAGCAACTAACACCTCTGAAAATGATGATAAAAATAACAGTAGCCAAAAAATTACGATATTGGATAAACTAAAAATCCAGTACTCTTTTCGCGTAGCTCTACCACTAAAATTCCCATAATTCTTTAGAGCTTTCAAATACCATTGCATTTAAACCTCTCCCTTTTATCCCTAATAAAATTAAAATATGTAATTATTAACAGATAAGTAGAAATATAACACAACATTTATGTAAAATCCATATCCCCATCTAAATTGCCCTCTATTTAAATAGTTTTTTCCTTCGGCATTTTTCACATTACTTTCACATCCATTTCACAAATATAAGTAGTCCGATATGTTAAACTAAGTATATCCTTTTCCAAGGAACTATATGCCGATATATAAATCCCTATCTTTATAGGGATTTTTATTTTTTGATTCCTCACAACTTTGTTACAATACATTTCTTCTACTATTTCTATACTTTTAGTAACCACTTTAATTAAAAGCACATTCATGTATTCACACTCTTATTAATTCTGATTTGCGAAATATTTATACAAGCTTTATGATACAATTCCTGTTTCACTATTTTCAGTAAGTTTTTCACTTTTTCTAAACAAAAATAAAGCTCCTATATATAGTAACGCAGTAAAACTACCTATAAGTATAAAATTGTGAGATACTGCAAATAACATTCCTGCTATTGCCGCTCCAATCATTTGACCAATATACATAGAAGCATTTGCAAGCGCGGCTCCTGTTCCTCTTGCTATACTAGACATGTTTTGTAAATGTCCCATCATTAATACAAACAAAATTCCTGTCACAAAAAACAAAGCAAAGAACGATAACTCCACCAATACAATGTTCTTTACATGAGGAAGTAATACATATAGCACTGCTGTAAATATAATTCCACCATAGAAAGAAAGGTTATAACCAATTTTATTTACGATTCTAGGACCAAAAATATTACCAGTTAAATTTCCTAATCCTAATACGAGCATAGCTGTACCTACTTCATGAACTTGTAAGCCAAATTGAATGGAAAGCCATACACCAAAAAATGAAAATGCAGCAAAATTTCCGGTTTGAAAAACAAAGTATGCAAAATAAGAAAGTGAAACCTTTGAATCTGTAAGTAATTGTTTATAGCGCTTTAAGATAGCTTTTTTATTTCCACCTATATGAACCGACTGGATTTCTGGTAATACAACATAAATAAGAATGACAAGTAGTGCTGATAATATACCAATGGAATAGAATGGCATTGTATAATGTATCGTTGCTAAATAAGCTCCCAGTGGCAGCCCTAAAATTTGAGAGATTGATAACCCTGCTGTTGCAATCCCAATTGCTTTCACAATTTGCTTTTTCTCTATAAGGAGCGGAATGGATGCCCACACTTGTGGAGATACAAAAGCTGCACTTACACCTGCTAAAAATCTAAATGTTAGCATCCATAAAAAACTCGGTGCAATTCCACACAAAAACGTACTTATTGCAAAAAAACTCATACCTAGTACCATCACTTTTTTTCTGTTTAATCCATCTGATATAGGACCAGCGATAAGTGCAAATCCAGCATACCCTAAAGCATAGGAACTCACCATCCATCCTGACAACTCAGTTGAAACATGATACACCTGTTGTAATGTCGGCAACAGTGGTGAAATTAAGAAAGTATCTGTACCGATCATAAACATTATTGTGAAAAATACAGCTAGTGCTCTGTTCATTTAGACCTTCTCCTTATATAAACAGAGGGTACTCTCCCTCTGTTTCACTAATCTTCTAAAATAGATTGGATTTCTTTCATGACTCTTTCATTCAATACAACGTCTACCGCTTTCACACTTTCTCTTACCTGCTCTGCCCGCTTTCCACCAGGTATAACAGTATCAATTCCTTCTTTATTTAATAACCATGCTAACGCTAAATGAGACACTTCAATATCATTTTCTTTAGCTAGCCCTTTTAACTTTTCCACTTTCTTAAAATTACTCTTATATGTATTTTCTTCAAATAGATTTACATTTTGGCGCCAATCGACTTCGTTCAATTTAAAATCTTCTGTATATTTTCCGCCTAATATTCCAAAAGCAAGAGGCCCATATGGAATAAATGAAATACCCGCTTCTATACAATACGGCAACAGTTCTTCCTCAGCTGTACGTTCTAACATATTGTATGGAGATTGTACAACATCTATATGACCATGTTGATTCGCCTCTTTTAATTGTTCTATGTTTACGTTCGATATTCCAATTGAACGAATTTTCCCTTCTTCTTTTAAATGAGTAAGCTCTCCGATTGAATCTATGTAACTTGTTTCAGGATTTGTAAAGTGTAAATAATATAAATCAATATAATCAGTCTGTAATCTTCTTAAGCTATTTTCCACAGCATTCCTTAAATAACTTGGTTCATTGTTAATATAAGTTTCTCCATTTAACAACGGTTGAATTCCACCTTTTGTAGCAAGTATAAACTCATGACGTTTTCCCTTTAATACTTCTCCTACTAATTCCTCTGATCTACCGAAACCATATGAATCTGCTGTATCAAAAAATGTAATCCCTTGCTGAATAGCTTCTTCTACTAATCGCTTTCCTTCTTCTTCATTCACATCAGCATATAAATTATGTCCCCCTACTGCATTTGTACCTAAACCCAACTTTGAAATATTTAATCCTGCCTTTTGCAATTTTGTATACTTCATTTTTTCTCCCCCTATATTTCTATTGTTCGAATATATTCGAATAATAGAAATATAGCACTTTATATGTTATAGTGCAAATATCTTAACTTATACAAGTAGGTGAAATATGCGTACACTCTATCATCCAAATCGAGAAGAAATTCAATTTTCTTCTGTCTTATATGCACTTAGCGATCAAATTCGTTTACAAATTGTAAATATTTTACTAGAGAAAAATGAACAATCTTGTGGTGCTTTAAACATCCCTGTTGCAAAATCAACTTTATCTCACCATTTCAAAGTTTTACGTGAGTCAGGTGTTATGTACACGCGCCTTGAAGGAACACAACGTTTCATTTCAATTCGTGAAGAAGATTTAAATGCTAGATTCCCAGGTTTATTACAAGTTGTATTACATGCGACAGAGCCATATTAAAAAAACATCTCATATTCATATGAGATGTTTTTTTAATATGGCTATTCTTTTAATAAATCTATTAATCCATTCCCTTCAGATGTACGTTCGTACCCTAAAGGTACAGTTCTTTTAATGAGTCGTGCATATATTTCCGGCTCCGATAACTTTCGACCGTATTCTTTCTCACACTGTTTAATGAGCAAGGCGAGCGCTCCAGCAACATGCGGCGTCGCCATGGAAGTTCCACTTAACACAGCATATTTTCCTTCTGGATACGTAGATAATATTTCATCACCTGGCGCTACTAGATCAATTTCTTGATTTGAATTACTAAAACATGCAATCTTCCGCTCTAAATTAACAGCACCAACTTCAATTACCTCGGAGTACGCACCCGGAAAGTCTAGTTCCTCTGTTTCATCATCGCAATCTCCATTATTTCCAGCAGCACATACAACGAGAACATCTTGCTTTACCGCATTTTGAATTGCTTCATGTAATTCTGGAACATCTTGCGGACCACCAAGTGACATTGAAATAATTCTCACTTTCTCTTGATTCGGCCCTCTCCAATTTACAGCATAATGAATTGCCTCAATAATTTGCTCATAACTTCCAGAACCATCTCCCGCTAAAACTTTTAATACTAACATTTTAGCAAGTGGTGCAACTCCTAATACACCGACACCATTTTCAGTCGCGGCAATCGTTCCCGCAACATGAGTACCATGTCCGTTATTATCAAGATACACATTTGGATCAGCTTCATAATCTTTTGTGAAATTTCTTCCGCCGATAATACGATCCTTTAAATCTATATGATTAGTATCACACCCTGTATCTAATACGGCAACGACTACATCTTGCCCCTTCACACTCTTTTCCCATACTTGCGGAGCGTGCATCAGTTGTACACCTGGTGGAATTTCATTTACTTGTTCTACCACCTTATTTACGGTAAACGGAATCAATTGTATACCTTTTTGTTTATTCACTGTACTACTCATCGTAATCCCTCCTGAAAATGTATTATTTTCATTTCAGACCACTTTTGAATACGTGTAAATGTAACATTCGTTTTATTCTTTTTGTTTTCCTTCTTTTCAAATATTTCTCAACATCATTTACTACCTCTATAATACTTTTTTATTTTCCCTATGATTTGTAGGAAGTAACAACCCGGGTCGTTCAACTAATAACCAAAATAAGAGGACCAATTAATGGTCCTCTTACAGTCTTTTAAAAGAATGATATGTATTTGAAAAATAATATAAATTAAGACTAAACCTCACTCTTGTTTAAAAACTTTTCTATTTCTTTTACTAAATATTCCGCTCCCTCTATCCCAACTGTAATATTTCCATTTGCTAATGTAATATTCTGCCCTGAAACATCACCTGTGATTTGGCAAGCATTGTAAGGTTGATATTTTTGTAAAATGATTTTATCTGCTTCTACAAAAATTTCAAGCGGTGATTTAATTTGTATTCCCAATACATCGCGTAATTCTTTAGGGATAACAATTCGTCCTAATTCGTCTACTTTTCGAATAACTCCTGTTGCTTTCATATTTCTCCCCCCTTACTCTCTATTAATTTTTTCGCCTCGCTTTTTCCATTTTATCACTTTTTGACAATACTTGCCTCTTTTTAGAAAATTTTGTACTCGAGTTAAAAAACACATTTAATGCATACGTAATCTCTCTTTCAATTGTTTTACATAACGGGATCTTATAAGTAAGAAGTATACAACTTGAATACCTATGAAAACACTTAATACAACTGTATTTTCTTTAAACAATGAGTACTCAAACATTTGCCCTAACGCCGTTAAGGCTACTGCTCCATGTAATGTTGCAACACCAATTGGAACGAAGAATAAAAGCGCCAATCGAATTGTAACTACCTTCGATAATTCCCTACTTGTCAATCCAACTTTACGAATCATTTCGAACAAACGAACATCATCCTCCAAATCGGAGAATAAACGGAAGTAAAGGAAACTTCCTGCGCAAACGAAAAATACTATACCAATAAAGAAACCTACAAATAAAATCGGTCCTGCAATTTGTAAACTTTGGTTTTGCTCGTACTCTTCCGCACTAAACGTTGAATATTCTTGATACGGTTTAATTTGATGCGTAAGCTCTTTACCAATTTCAATCTCATCTTTCGTTCTTTCAGTTTTATACATATAATCTTTTGTCTCTATAAACCCATCTTGTAATGAATCATATTGATTATTAGAGATTACATAAACATTTCCTCTTAATATTTTCCCCAATGAAGATGAAGTAACTTTTTTCACTTTTAAATTTTCATTCATATTAGGTAAAGTAATTTCTTTTCTTTCTTTCATCGTTGGCCCTGGTATATTAGCTGACAAAAATACACCTTCTTTATTTGCTACAGTATTAAATGGTTCTTCTGTTAACTTTGCATATTTCTTATAGTCTGATTCTTTTATAAAAATGGCGCTTCTTAACGACTGTTCCTCCGTTTTCTTTGTCGAAATATTAGTTTTTGAAGCTGCTATACTATGTTTCTTTAATCCTTTGTCAATCATTTGTATATGCTGTGATTCGTTACTATTCCCTTGCTTAGAATGGTAATGAAACGAAATCGGTCTCTCCATTATCCCTTTCGTCATGGATGCGAAGCCAACTAATGTCCCTATTGCGGAAAATGCTACAGTAGAAATAATGGTTACAATAAAGAACATTCTTGCGTTATCTCTCATGCGATACGCTAAATCTGATAACGTAATAATATTAGTCTGTGTCCAATAGAAACGTTTACTTTTTTTACATAATCGAATAATAAAGACACTCAGCTGCTTGTACAACAAATACGTCCCAATAATAACTACCGTTGTAACAGGAATCATCATAATAAATACCATTGCGCCATGCGATAGAAGAGCTCCTACATAGCCAGCACTAAGCAATACTACTGCTAATATTGAAGAAATGATTGATGCTTTCGGTTCCGGTTTTGCCTCTGCTGACCCTCTAAACAACTTCATAATTTTATTTTTACGAATCATTCCTGCACTAAACAATGATATGATCATAAATAATATGAAAAACATAATACTTGTTACAACAATTGCTTTCATCGGTATGTAATAAGATAAGGAGATATCTAGTTTTAATATCATCGGGGCGACAAATAGTAATACCCCTGAAAATAACATACCTGAAAGAATACCAAAAATAATTGCCCCTATTCCAATCATAATATTTTCAAAAAAGATCAGACGCTTTAATTGATATTTCGTCATACCTAGCATCATTAAAATTCCTAGTTCATGCTTTCTCGTTTTTAAAAACATTCCCATCGAATATAAAATAAAGAAGAATGTAAATAAGTAAATAATAGACTGTGCAAAAGACATACTTACGAATACGTACTGACCTAATTCTCCTGCACTTAATGCCGGATGAAACGCAAAAAATGAATACACAAAAAAGGCCATAATTGCAAATGCACTACTCAAAAAATAGGCTGAGTATGTCCGTCTATTTCGGGTTACATTCCGATATGCTAGTTCTCTAATGTTCATATTACTTCTCCGCCCTTCTACTATCTATGTTTTTATATTAGTAAAGTGCGGAAATACCTTCCATCGATTCAAATGACAAAAACCTTACATTTTTGAAAGGTTTAAAAAAATTGCTTATACGTAGTACTTTATTTATAATGACTACATTCATATTCATACACACATCCTATTGTATATTCGTTAATTTTGCGAAATAATAAAGGATAGAAGTATGTACCATTATACATATAAACTTAATTACCGCTTTAATATGAATAGGAGGAAACATAATGACATTACAAGAACAGATTATGAAAGCATTACATGTTCAGCCTGTAATTGATCCAAAAATTGAAATTCGTAAACGAGTTGATTTCTTAAAGGATTATGTAAAAAAAACAGGTGCAAAAGGATTTGTACTTGGTATTAGCGGCGGACAAGACTCTACATTAGCAGGACGCTTAGCACAACTTGCAGTTGAAGAAATTCGTAACGAAGGTGGTAATGCAACGTTTATCGCCGTGCGTCTTCCTTATAAAGTACAAAAAGATGAAGATGATGCACAATTAGCATTACAATTCATTCAAGCAGATCAATCTGTTGCATTTGATATTGCTTCAACTGTTGATGCTTTTTCAAATCAATATGAAAACTTATTGGGTGAATCATTAACAGATTTCAATAAGGGTAACGTGAAAGCACGTATCCGTATGGTTACTCAATATGCAATTGGTGGACAAAAAGGGCTACTTGTTATCGGAACAGATCACGCTGCAGAAGCTGTAACAGGGTTCTTTACAAAATTCGGAGATGGTGGTGCAGATTTATTACCATTAACGGGATTAACGAAGCGCCAAGGACGTGCATTATTACAAGAGTTAGGTGCAGACGAGCGACTGTACTTAAAAATGCCAACAGCTGATTTATTAGATGAAAAACCAGGTCAAGCTGATGAAACAGAGTTAGGTATTACTTATGATCAATTAGATGATTATTTAGAAGGTAAAGCAGTTCCAGCTGACGTTGCAGAGAAAATTGAAAAACGTTACACAGTGAGTGAGCATAAAAGACAAGTACCAGCGTCAATGTTTGATGATTGGTGGAAATAAATTAAACATAAAAAAGAAGCTAATCTTCATTTAGCTTCTTTTTTATATGTTAACGATATACCCCTACTCTTTTCTCCAATAAATCTTGCAGGCAATCTTCATGTTGTTTACAAAATAACGGTGGCATGTCGTCTAACGGGAAAAACTTCAAATCCAACGTTTCATCACCATCTACTTTTTTGTCACCTCCAACTATTGAGAATGAAAAGAACATCACAATTGACTGGGCCTTGTCTCCATTTGGATATGATTGAAAATATTTTGTATACACTCCAATAAGCTCATTTATTTCTACATCATACCCGGTTTCTTCTTTTATTTCTCGGATTGCAGTTTCCGCAGCTGATTCCCC